>NZ_JBHJYK010000009.1:0-363102 GCF_042269865.1 Streptomyces sp. NPDC055966 | reverse complement strand
CGCCCGGTTACATTCCGAACCCGGAAGCTAAGCCTCACAGCGCCGATGGTACTGCAGGGGGGACCCTGTGGGAGAGTAGGACGCCGCCGAACAATCTTTGGAGGACCCCTGGTCCCAGCGTTCAGCTGGGACCAGGGGTCCTTTTGTTTTTACAATGCTTGCGGTACCGAAGACAGGAGTCACCATGTCCACCAACTCGCCCGACGACCGACCGGAGCGCGACCAGCGGCGACGGGACAGTGGTGACCGCGGTGATCGTGGCGGCTACCGCGGGGACCGCCGTGACAACGACCGCCGTGGTAGCGACCGTCGTGATGACCGGGGTGGCTACGGCCGGCGCGACGACAACCGTGGTGGCTTCCGCCGCGATGACCGGCGTGACGACCGGCGTGATGATCGTCGTGGTGGTTACGGCGAGCGTGGTGACCGTGGTGGTTACGGCGGTCGTAGGGATGACCGTCGTGAGGGCGACCGGGGTGCGCGTCCGGCGTTCCAGCGGGACGACCGGGACCGTGGGCCGCGTCGGGACGATCACCGCCGTGACGACCGTGGCGGTGACCGTGGTGGTGACCGTGGTGGTTTCCGCCGTGACGACCGTGGCGGCGACCGTCCGGCCTTCCGCCGCGACGACGACCGTGGTGGCTACGGGCGCCGCGACGACCGCCGTGACGACCGGCGTGGCGACGACCGCGGCGGTTACGGCCGGCGTGACGACAACCGCGGTGGTGGCTACTCCGGCGATCGCGAGCGTGGTGGCTTCCGCCGCGATGACCGGCGTGATGACCGGCGTGATGATCGTCGTGGTGGTTACGGCGAGCGTGGTGACCGTGGTGATCGTGGTGGTTACGGCGGTCGTAGGGATGACCGTCGTGAGGGCGACCGGGGTGCGCGTCCGGCGTTCCAGCGGGACGACCGGGACCGTGGGCCGCGTCGGGACGATCACCGCCGTGACGACCGTGGCGGTGACCGTGGTGGTTTCCGCCGTGACGACCGTGGTGGTGACCGTGGTGGTTTCCGCCGTGACGACCGTGGCGGCGACCGTCCGGCCTTCCGCCGCGACGACGACCGCGGCGGTTACGGCCGGCGTGACGACAACCGCGGTGAGCGCGGTGAGCGCGGCGGGTTCCGGGGGCGGGACGACCGTGGTGCCCGTGGGCCCCGTCGGGACGACCGCGGTGGTCGGCCCGGTGGCTTCCGCCGTGACGATCGTCGTGATGACCGCCGTGACGACCGGGGCGGTTACGGCCGCCGCGACGACAGCCGCGGCGGCGGCCGCTTCCGTGACGAGCGGGAGCGCGACCGGGAGCCGATCAAGCGGCTGCCCATCCCGGAGGACGTCACCGGTGACGAGATCGACAAGGACGTCCGGCAGGAGCTCCAGAGCCTGCCCAAGACGCTCGCCGAGGACGTCGCCAGGAACCTGGTGATGGTCGCCCGCCTCATCGACGAGGACCCCGAGGGCGCCTACGGCTACTCCAAGGTGGCCCTGCGCCTGGCGTCCCGCGTGGCCGCCGTACGCGAGGCCGCCGGGTTCGCCGCGTACGCGAACCAGAAGTACAGCGAGGCCCTGGCCGAGTTCCGGGCTGCCCGACGGATGACCGGCACCGTGGAGCTGTGGCCGGTGATGGCCGACTGCGAGCGTGGGCTCGGGCGGCCGGAGAAGGCGCTGGACATGGCCGGTGCTCCCGAGGTGCACAAGCTGGACAAGGCCGGTCAGGTCGAGATGCGCCTGGTCGCGGCCGGTGCCCGGCGTGACATGGGCCAGCTGGACGCGGCCATCGTGACCCTCCAGAGCCCCGAGCTGGCCTCCAACTCGGTGCAGGCGTGGACCGCCCGGCTGCGCTATGCCTACGCCGACGCCCTGCTGGCCGCCGGCCGGGACGGCGAGGCGCGTGAGTGGTTCGCCAAGGCCGTCGAGGCCGACCGGGACGGCAGCACGGACGCCTCGGACCGGCTCGCCGAGCTGGACGGCGTGGAGTTCGTCGACGCCCTCGACGAGAGCGACGGCGAGGCCGCGAAGGCCTCGGAGCCCGGGGAGAACCACGGCGAGGACGCCGACGAGGAGGACACCGACGAGGCCGCTGACAAGGACTGACGTCCGTTGACTGACGTCCGTCACTGAAAAGAGGGCAGGCCCCCGGCGGGGGCCTGCCCTCTTTCGTGTTGTGGTCGTCCTCGGCGGTCGTCCTCGGACGTGCTGCCTGCTCAGGTCTCCAGGGCCCGCAGGACCAGCCCCGTCGCCGGTTTCGGGCCGAAGGACGTCGACTTGCGCGGCATGGTGACACCCTGGCGGGCCAGGTCGCGTACGACCTCCTCGCGGACGGGGTGCATCAGGACGGCCGTACCGCCGTCGCGTTCCGCCTTGGCGACCGTCGCGGCCGTGTCGTGGATGTAGGCGATGTGGGCGGGGGAGTCCTCGGGGATGTGCCAGACGTGGTCGAGGAGCGTGGCGTGCAGGACGGTGGCGTCCAGGGAGCGCCAGGCGGCCGGGCGGTCGGCCGGGACCGTGCGGGCCAGCAGGTCCGGGTCCGGGCGGTCGAGCAGGTGGAAGGCCCCGTCGCCAGCCAGCAGGAAGGCGTTGCCCGTGCAGGTCGCGTCCGCGAGTACGTCCAGGGCCTCGGCCAGCGGGGCGTCGAGGTGCCGCACCCGGAACAGGCCTTCCACGGCGGCCAGCGCGTCCGCGACCGGCAGGCCGTGCAGCAGGCGGTGGATGGCGCGCACGCGCAGCGGGTAGCGGGCGGTGTCGACGAGGAGGACCAGGCCGTAGTCCCAGGCGCTGGGGGAGGGCTGCTCCGCGCGGAGCAGCCGGTAGGTGGCCCAGCGGTGGTGACCGTCGGCGATCAGGGCCTGGTGCCGGGCGAGGTCGTCCTGGACCAGGGTCAGCTCGGCGGGGTCGGTGAGCGACCACAGGCGGTGGTGGAAGCCGTCCTCGGTGGTCGTGGAGAGCAGCGGGGGCCGCTGCGCCGTGCGCTCGATGACCTCGGCGGTCGTGCCGTTGCCGCGGTAGGTCAGCAGGAGCGGTTCCAGGTTCGCGCGCGTGGCGCGCATCAGGTCCGCGCGGTCGGCGACGACGGGCGGCATGACGTCCTCGTGCGGCAGCACCACGCCCTCGGACGGCTCCGAGATCCGCAGCGCGCCGATGACACCGCGCTGGAGCAGGCCGTCGCCGTCTCTCTGCTCGTAGACGTACAGGCCGGGTTCCGGATCCGTGGTGAGGATGCCCTCGGCGAGCCAGCGGCGCAGGGTGTCTGCCGCCTGTTCGGTGCGGGCGCTCGGGGTGCCGGCCTCGGGCAGGATCAGCCGGACGATGTTGTGCGGGTCGGCGGACTGGAGGTGGTGTACCCCGTCGGGCCGGACGACCACGTCGTACGGCGGGGACGTGACGGAGGCGAGGCTGCCGACCCGTTCGGGGTCGTAGCGAAGGCCTCGGAACGGCGTGAGTTCCAGGCCTCGGCGCGCCTTCGCTTCCGAGTGACCTGCGGTATTCATCCCGGCATCGTACGTGTGTCAGTGGCGTGCGGGATGATCGGGGGAAAGGCGATCGAACGAGGAGCGATGTGGAATGAGCCAGGCGGTCAGGACGAGGCTCGAGGGCAGTGGGCAGCCCCTGAGCGAGGCGTACGACACGGCGCTGCTCGATCTGGACGGGGTGGTGTACGCGGGCGGGAACGCGATCGCGCACGCCGTCGACTCGCTGGCGGTGGCGCGGACGGGCGGGATGCATCTGGCGTACGTCACGAACAACGCGCTGCGCACGCCGGACGCGGTGGCGGAGCACCTCACGGAGCTGGGCATACCGACGGGGGCGGACGACGTCATCACGTCCGCGCAGGCCGTGGCGCGGCTGATCAGCGAGCAGGTGCCGGCGGGGGCGCGGGTGCTGGTCGTCGGCGGTGAGGGGCTGCGGGTGGCGCTGCGCGAGCGGGGGCTGAATCCGGTGGAGTCGGCGGACGACGATCCGGCGGCCGTGGTGCAGGGCTTCGGCGGGCCGGAGCTGACCTGGGGGCGGTTCGCGGAGGCGTCGTACGCGGTGGCGCGCGGGGTGCCGTGGTTCGCGTCCAACACGGACCTGACGATCCCGAGCGGGCGGGGCATCGCGCCGGGCAACGGGGCGGCGGTGGAGGTCGTGCGGATCGCGACGGGCAAGGAGCCGCAGGTGGCGGGCAAGCCGCTGCCGCCGATGCACAAGGAGACGATCATCCGTACCGGAGCGCGGCGGCCGCTGGTGGTCGGGGACCGGCTGGACACGGACATCGAGGGCGCGTTCAACGGCGGGGTGGACTCGCTGCTGGTGCTGACCGGTGTCACCGACGGGGCCCGGCTGCTGTCCGCGCCGCCGCAGCACCGGCCGACGTACGTGGACGCCGATCTGCGCGGGCTGCTCACCGGTCAGCCGGAGGTCACGGCGGCGGGCGAGGGTTTCCGCTGCGGCGGCTGGACGGCGGCGGCAGGGTCGGACCGGCTGGAGCTGGAGGGCGACGGCGAGGCGCTGGACGGGCTGCGGGCGCTGTGCGCGGCGGCCTGGACGGCGGCCGGGGAGGGCTCCTGCGAGCTGGACGGGGGGAAGGCGCTGGCGCGGCTCGGACTGTGAGGGACCCCGGGGATCGAGATCGGGAGCGAGGGTAGGCTAACCTAACCTCGTGTTGGTCGACAGTCCTCCGGAACAGCGCGCGGAGACCGCCCCCGCGCCCCCAAGTCGCAAGGCGGTACGGGCCCTTGGGCTCCTGCTCTCCGTCGTGGTCCTGATGCTCGTCGCTCTGGCGAGCATCGCGATCGGGGCGAAAGCACTGTCGCCGGACCAGGTCTGGCACGGCCTGTTCCACGACACGGGCACGTACGGCGATGTCGTCGTGGACGAGCGGATCTCGCGCACGGTGCTCGGGCTGCTCGCCGGGGCCGCGCTCGGTCTGTCAGGTGCCGTGCTCCAGGCGCTCACCCGCAATCCGCTGGCCGATCCCGGGCTGCTCGGGATCAACGCGGGTGCCTCCGCGGCCGTCGTCACCGCCATCACCTGTCTCGGCGTCACCAGCCTCACCGGCTATGTGTGGTTCGCCTTCCTCGGCGCCGCGGCGGTCGGCGCGCTGGTGTGGTTCCTCGGCGGCAGCCGCGGCGCCACCCCGGTCCGCCTGGCCCTCGCCGGTACGGCCGTCAGCGCGGCCCTCTACGGCTATCTCCAGGCCGTGATGATCACGGACGACGCGGCGCTGGGCAAGATGCGCTTCTGGACGGTGGGTTCGCTGGCCTCGGCCACGAACGCGACCATCGTGCAGGTGCTGCCGTTCCTCGCGGCCGGCACGCTGCTGGCGCTCGGGCTGGCCCGGCCGCTGAACGCCGTGGCCATGGGCGACGACACCGCCCGTGCCCTCGGCGCCCACCTGGGCCGCACCCGCGCGCTCGCCATGCTGGCCGCCACCGTGCTGTGCGGTGCCGCGACCGCCGCCTGCGGTCCGATCGTGTTCGTCGGCCTGATGGTGCCGCACGTCGTGCGCTCCTTCACCGGCCCCGACCTGCGCTGGATCCTGCCGTACGCCACGGTCCTGTCGCCCGTGCTGCTGCTCGGCGCCGACGTGATCGGCCGGGTCGTGGCCCGCCCCTCGGAACTCCAGGTCGGCATCGTCACCGCGCTCATCGGCGGGCCGGTCTTCATCTTTCTCGTACGACGGCGGAGGACGGCCCAGCTGTGAAGACCCCAACCGTGAACCGGGCCCTGCGCACGCCCGGCGGGCTCTCGCTGCGCCTGGACGTGCGGGCCGTGCTCGTCGTCGTCATCCTGCTGGTGGCCGCCGGTGCCGCGGGCGTGCTGCTGATCGGCACCGGCGACGCGAAGATCCCGGCGGCCGACGTGCTGAGGACCCTCGCCGGGAACGGCACCGCCTACCAGGACTTCATCGTCAACGAGTTGCGGCTGCCGCGGGTCCTGGTCGGCCTGCTGGTCGGTGCCTCGCTCGGCCTCGGCGGCGCCCTCTTCCAGTCCGTCTCCCGCAACCCCCTCGGCAGCCCCGACGTCCTCGGTCTGTCGCAGGGCTCCACGGCCGGCGCGCTGGTCGTCATCGTGCTGATGTCCGGCACCGCCGCCCAGGTCACCCTCGGCGCGCTGATCGGCGGTCTGGCGACCGGATGCGCCATCTATCTGCTCGCCTGGAAGCAGGGCGTGCACGGATACCGGCTGGTCCTGGTCGGTATCGGCATCTCCGCTGTCGCCACCGCGATCAACGGCTATCTGCTCACCAAGGCCGACATCGTCGACGCGGCCCGCGCGGTCGTGTGGATGACCGGCTCCCTCAACGGCCGTGACTGGGACCAGGTCTGGCCGCTGCTCGCCCTGTGCGCCGTCCTCGTCCCGGTCGTGCTCGCGAACGCGCGCGGCCTGCGGATGATGGAGATGGGCGACGACGTCGCGTGCGCCCTCGGGGTGCGCGTGCAGCGCGTCCGGCTGGTGCTGATGGTCTCCAGCGTGCTGCTCACCGCCGCCGCCACGGCCGCCGCCGGACCCGTCGCCTTCGTCGCGCTCACCGCGCCGCAGCTCGCCCGGCGCCTGACCCGCTCGCCGGGCCCGAACCTCGTGCCCTCCCTGTGCATGGGCGCCGCCCTGCTGGTCGCCGCCGACTGGGCCTCGCAGCGCGCCTTCGGCGCCGACCAGCTGCCCGTCGGCGTGGTCACCGGCGTCCTCGGCGGCGGCTATCTGCTCTGGCTGCTGGTCACCGAGCGCAGGGCGGGCCGGATATGAGCGGCACGCACACGAACACCCCTGGGAGCACTGTGAACCGCCTGTCCGCCGAGAACGTCACCCTTGCCTACGAACAGCGCGTCATCGCCGAGCAGTTGTCGGTGGAGATCCCCGACAACTCCTTCACGGTGATCGTCGGCCCGAACGCGTGCGGCAAGTCGACACTGTTGCGGGCGCTGTCGCGGATGCTCAAGCCCAGTGCGGGCCGGGTGCTGCTCGACGGGCAGGTCATCCAGTCGATGCCGGCGAAGAAGGTGGCCCGCACCCTCGGCCTGCTGCCGCAGTCGTCCATCGCGCCCGACGGCATCACCGTCGCCGACCTCGTCGGCCGCGGCCGCTACCCGCACCAGGGGCTGCTGCGCCAGTGGTCGACGGAGGACGAGCGGGTCGTGCGGGAGTCCATGCGGCAGACCGGGGTCGCGGAGCTCGCCGACCGGTACGTCGACGAGCTCTCCGGCGGGCAGCGCCAGCGGGTGTGGATCGCCATGGCGCTGGCCCAGCAGACCCCGCTGCTGCTCCTGGACGAGCCGACCACCTACCTCGACATCCAGCACCAGATCGACGTCCTCGACCTGTGCGCCGAGCTGCACGAGACCCAGGGCCGCACCCTCGTCGCCGTCCTGCACGACCTCAACCACGCGGCCCGCTACGCCACCCATCTGATCGCGCTGCGCGGCGGCACGGTCGTCGCCGAGGGTGCCCCGAACGACATCGTCACGGCCGAACTGGTCGAGGAGGTCTTCGGGCTGCGCTGCCAGATCATCGACGACCCCGAGACCGGGACCCCGCTGGTGGTGCCGGCCGCGCGCAAGGCCAGGGCCGCGGCGGCGTCCTGAGGACGGTCACAGCAGCTTTCTGAGCCGGAACAGGTCCAGCAGGCTCGCCTCCAGCCGCACCCGGCCGGTGCCCCAGGCGGTCGCGAAGTTCAGCTCGCCGCTCACCAGGTCCACCAGGTCGTCCCCGGCCATGGCGAGCCTGATCTGCGCCTTCTCCCGCGGCGGACCGGGGTGGGTGTCGTCCACCTCGATCCGGCCGCCGGTCAGCCGGCCGGTGAAGGTGACGTCCAGGTCGGTGATGTGGCAGCTCACCGAGCGGTCCAGGGCGGCGGCCGCCCGGACGTCGCCTTCGGCGCCCTGCATGTTGTCCGAAAGCTTTCCCAGTGCGGCGCGGCACGCCTCGATCGTGGCCATCGTCCCCGACGGTATACCAGCGGTTCGGGGTAGCGTCGGGGCATGAACGACTCGGTTCCGGAGACGGAGATCCCGGCGGACGCGCCGGAGGCGGAGGACGCGGCGCAGGAGTACGACCCCGCCGCGCCCGCCCCGCTGAACGTCCCGCGCACCCCCACCGGCAACGCCGAGGTCGACGCCCAGCTCGACCGGCTCGCCGACACCGACCACCTCGCCACCGACGGACACGTCGAGGTGTACGAGGATGTACATCGGGGGCTGCGCGACGCGCTCACCGCGCTCGACGCCCGCCCGGTACCTCAGGTGCCCCCACGGCCGTAGACAAAAGCAGACAAAAGCAGGAGCTGAACCGAACGTGGCAGGAGTCGCACGCCGTCGTCTGGACGCGGAGCTGGTCCGGCGGAAGCTCGCGCGCTCGCGCGAGCACGCCAGCCAGCTGATCACCGCCGGGCGGGTCACCGTCGGCAAGACCGTGGCGACCAAGCCGGCCACGCAGGTGGAGACGGCCGCGGCGATCGTCGTGCAGAGCGACGACAGCGACCCCGACTACGTCTCCCGGGGCGGCCACAAGCTCGCGGGCGCGCTGGCGGCCTTCGTGCCGCTGGGGCTCGTCGTCGAGGGCCGGCGCGCGCTGGACGCCGGCGCGTCCACCGGCGGCTTCACCGACGTGCTGCTGCGTGCGGGCGCCGCGCACGTCGTCGCCGTGGACGTCGGCTACGGACAGCTCGCCTGGTCTCTCCAGAACGATGAACGCGTCACCGTCAAGGACCGTACGAACGTAAGGGAGTTGACGCTCGACGCGATCGATGGGGAAGCTGTGGATCTTGTCGTGGGCGATCTGTCCTTCATCCCGCTCGGGCTGGTGCTGCCGGCCCTCAAGCGGTGTGTGAAGCCGGACGCCGACCTGGTGATGATGGTCAAGCCGCAGTTCGAAGTGGGGAAGGAACGGCTCGGCAGCGGGGGTGTCGTACGGAGTCCGCAGCTGCGGGCGGAGGCCGTGCGCGGGGTGGCCGAGAAGGCCTGGGAGCTGGGGCTCGGGGTGCGTGGTGTCACCGCGAGTCCGCTGCCGGGCCCCTCGGGCAACGTCGAGTACTTTCTCTGGCTGCGGTCCGGCGCCCCCCGCCTGGACCCGGCCGACGTCGACCGTGCAGTGGCGGAGGGGCCGCGTTGACACAGAACCTGGCGCGTACTGTTTTCCTGCTCGCCCACACCGGGCGGCCCGCGGCGATCCGCAGTGCGGAACTCGTCGTCAAGGGCCTGCTCCGGCATGACATCGGGGTGCGGGTGCTGGAGGAGGAGGCGTGCGACCTGCCGCTCCCCGAAGAGGTGGAGCTGGTCAAGGAGGCGACACCGGACTGCCTCGACGGGTGCGAGCTGCTGATCGTCCTCGGCGGTGACGGCACCCTGCTGCGGGGCGCCGAGTTCGCCCGCGCGTCCGGCGTGCCGATGCTCGGCGTCAACCTCGGGCGGGTGGGATTCCTCGCGGAGGCCGAGCGGGACGACCTCGACCGGGTGGTCGACCGGGTGGTGGCGCGGTCGTACGAGGTCGAGGAGCGGATGACCGTCGACGTCGTCGTGCACCGCAACGGGGACATCGTGCACACCGACTGGGCGCTGAACGAGGCGGCCGTGCAGAAGGCCGGCGCCGAGAAGCTGCTGGAAGTCGTGCTGGAGATCGACGGGCGGCCGGTGACGGGGTTCGGGTGCGACGGTGTCGTGCTGTCGACCCCGACCGGATCCACCGCGTACGCCTTCTCGGCCGGCGGGCCCGTGGTGTGGCCCGAGGTGGAGGCGCTGCTGATGGTGCCGATCAGCGCGCACGCGCTGTTCGCCAAGCCGCTCGTGACCTCGCCGGACTCCGTGCTCGCGGTGGAGGTGCTGCCGCACATCCCGCCGGGTGTCCTGTGGTGCGACGGGCGGCGGACCGTCGAGCTGCCGCCCGGTGCGCGGGTGGAGGTGCGGCGGGGGGCGGTGCCGGTGCGGCTGGCCCGGTTGCACCATTCGTCGTTCACGGACCGGTTGGTCGCGAAGTTCGCGCTGCCGACCACGGGATGGCGAGGGGCTCCGCACCACTCGACGGAGTGAGAGGGGCGGCCTGTGTGCACTCCCCGCCCCGGACCTCGTATGGTCTGTTCCGTGTTGGAGGAGATGCGGATACGGTCGCTCGGGGTCATCGACGATGCCGTCGTCGAGTTGTCGCCGGGGTTCACCGCGGTCACCGGTGAGACGGGTGCGGGCAAGACCATGGTGGTCACCAGCCTGGGGCTGCTGCTCGGTGGCCGGGCGGATCCGGCGCTCGTGCGGATCGGCGCCGGGAAGGCGGTCGTGGAGGGGCGGATCACCGTCCCCGCGGGCGCGCCCGTCGTCGTACGCGCCGAGGAGGCCGGTGCCGAGCTGGACGACGGCGCGCTCCTGATCAGCCGTACCGTCTCCGCCGAGGGCCGCTCACGCGCGCACGTGGGCGGCCGCAGCGTGCCCGTCGGGCTGCTTGCCGACCTGGCCGACGAGCTGGTGGCCGTGCACGGGCAGACCGACCAGCAGGGCCTGCTGAAGCTGACCCGGCAGCGGCAGGCCCTGGACCGGTACGCGGGCGACGCCGTCGCCGTGCCGCTGGCGAAGTACGCCGAGGCCTACCGGCGGCTGCGGGCGGTCTCCGCCGAGCTGGAGGAGATCACCACGCGCGCGCGTGAGCGGGCGCAGGAGGCCGACATGCTGCGCTACGGCCTCGACGAGATCGCCGGGGTCGAACCGCGGGCCGGGGAGGACGTCGAACTGGCCGAGGAGG
Organism: Streptomyces sp. NPDC055966; assembly: GCF_042269865.1. Classification (NCBI taxonomy): domain Bacteria; kingdom Bacillati; phylum Actinomycetota; class Actinomycetes; order Kitasatosporales; family Streptomycetaceae; genus Streptomyces; species Streptomyces sp. NPDC055966. Next base: position 352,400 of record NZ_JBHJYK010000009.1, on the reverse strand, counting down.
CCGAGCGGCTGGGGCACGCCGAGGCGCTGTCGTCCGCCGCGACGGCCGCGCACGCCGCTCTCGCGGGCAACCCGGAGGACCCCGAGGGGATCGACGCCTCGACGCTCGTGGCGGGCGCCCACCGGGCCCTGGAGGCCGTCCGGTCCCACGACGCGGCGCTGGCCGCGCTGGCCGGCCGGATCGGGGAGATCGGGATCCTGCTCGGCGACGTCGCCGGCGAACTGGCCGGGTACGCCGACGACCTCGACGCCGATCCGCTGCGGCTGGCGGCGGTGGAGGAGCGCAGGGCCGCGCTGACGGCGTTGACGCGCAAGTACGGCGACGACGTCAACGCGGTGCTGGCGTGGGCCGAGCGGAGCGCCGCCCGGCTGACCGAGCTGGACGGCGACGACGAGCGGATCGGGGAGCTGACCGCCGAGCGGGACGCGCTCCGCACCGAACTGGGCGGCCTCGCACAGGCGTTGACGGACGCGCGCACGGAGGCCGCCGCGCGGTTCGCCGCCGCCGTGACCACCGAGCTGGCCTCGCTGGCGATGCCCCACGCGCGCGTGTCCTTCGACATCCGGCAGACCGAGGACCCGGACGGCGTCGAGGTCGGCGGCCGTACGGTCGTCTGCGGCCCCTCGGGCGCGGACGAGGTCGAGCTGCTGCTCGCCCCGCACCCCGGCGCCCCGCCGCGGCCCATCGCCAAGGGCGCCTCCGGCGGTGAGCTGTCCCGGGTGATGCTCGCCGTCGAGGTCGTCTTCGCGGGTACCGACCCCGTGCCGACGTACCTCTTCGACGAGGTCGACGCGGGTGTCGGCGGCAAGGCCGCGGTCGAGATCGGGCGGCGCCTGGCGAAGCTCGCGAAGACCGCGCAGGTCGTCGTGGTCACCCACCTGCCCCAGGTCGCCGCCTTCGCCGACCGGCAGTTGCTGGTCGAGAAGACCAACGACGGCTCGGTCACCCGGTCCGGCGTGAAGGTGCTGGAGGGCGAGGAGCGGGTCCGGGAGCTGTCCCGGATGCTGGCCGGCCAGGAGGACTCCGAGACGGCCCGCGCCCACGCCGAGGAACTGCTGGCGACGGCCCGGGCGGACGCGTGAGCGGCCGGACGGCCACCTTCACCGCCCTGGCGGGCTCCGGCGCGCTCGCCGCCGCCGTCACCCGCGCCGGCACGGCCGCCCTGCGCCTGGGCGCGCCGGGCACGCGCGCGCGTTGGGAGCGGAAGAACCACGCCGGGCGGACCGTCGAGCTGTACGCCGGGCCCGCCTCGGCCGTCGGTACGGCGCTCGCCGCCGCCCGTGTGCACCCGGCCGCCGGGGCCGCCGTACTCGCCGCCGGCGCCTGCGGGGCCTACGACGATGTCGCCGCTCACCTCTCCGGGGACACCCGGCGCGGCTTCCGCGCGCACCTCGGCGCGCTGCGGAACGGCGAGGTCACCAGCGGGGCCGTGAAGCTGTTCGGGATCTCGGCCGCCGGGCTGGCCGCCGGCGCGCTGCTGAAGGAGCGGGCGCTGGACAAGCTGCTCGCCGGCATCGTGATCGCCGGTACGGCACACTTCGTCAATCTCGTCGACGTACGGCCCGGGCGGGCCGCCTGCGCCGTGCTCGCGCTCGGCGCGCCCGGGCTGCTGCGCACCGGGCCTGGGGCCGAGTTGTCGGCCGCCGCGATGGGCGCAGCCGCTGCCGTGCTCCCGGAGGACCTGGGGGAGCGCGCGATGCTCGGTGACACGGGGGCGCACGCCCTCGGTGCCACGCTGGGGGCGGCCATCGCGGCGGGCAACCGGCGCGCGGGACTGCTCGCGCACGCCATCGCGGTCGTGGCCGCCGCGGCGTACGGCGATCGGGTGACCGCCGCGGCGGGCTCGCTGTGACCGTCTGACCTCGGCGGACGGGGGCGCGCGTCGTTCGCCCGCGCCAGGCATTCCTTCACCCGTGTGGGTGACGTGCGCCGGCGCATTGCCCCGGCCCGCGGCAGCGTGCGCCCGCCCGGGTTTCCCGCAACGGCCCTACGCCCTGGCATGCTTGGCGGAGAACGGGGGCGGGCGGCGGCCCGGACGGGCCCGCGCGGGAGGCGCGCGGGGTATGTCCTTCCGCTCCCTTGCGCCCGCTACTTTCTGTACGTTTCCTCGTGACCGCCCACGTCGAACCAGGAGCCTCGGCCACGTGAGCCCCCTGAGCAGCAACGCGCCGCACGGTCAGTCGACGCTGCGCACCGTGCAGGTGCTGGGCGGAGGCAACGCCGGCAGCAGCGCCCATGTGCGCTCCCTGGCCGCGGGGCTCGTGGCACGGGGCGTGCGGGTCACCGTGTGCGCCCCTGTCGAGGCCGACCGCGCCTACGACTTCACCGGCGCCGGTGCCGAGCACGTGCACGTGCCGCGCAGCAGCGACCCCGTCTCCGTGGCCGCGCTCCGGGCGGCCTGCTCGGGCGCCGACCTGGTGCACGCGCACGGACTGCACGCCTCCTTCCGGACCGTGCTCGCGCTCAGCGGCCGGCGCACCCCGCTCGTGGTCACCTGGCACGACCGGGCCCGCGCGGAAGGGCCGCGGTCCCAACTGCTGAAGGTGCTGGAGCGGCGCGTGGTCCGCACCGCGACCGTGGTCCTCGGCACCAGCTCCGACCTGGTGGAGCGGGCCCGGCGGACCGGGGCGCGGGACGCCCGGCTGGCCGCCGTCGGCCTGCCCGGACAGCGCACGCCCGTCGACCGCGACGACCCCGACCGGCTGCGGGCGAAGATCCGCGCCGAACTCGGCGCCGGATCGGGCCCGTTGCTCATCGCCGTCGGCTCCCTCGACCGCCACCGCGGCTACGACGTCCTGCTCGACGCCGCCCGCGCCTGGCGGGACCTGGACCCCACCCCGCTGGTCGTGATCGCGGGGGAGGGGCCGCTGCGCCCGCACCTGGCGCGCCGGATCGAGGACGAGGAGCTGCCCGTGCGGCTCATCGGCCGCCGCGAGGACGTGCCCGAACTGCTCGCCGCCGCCGATCTGACGCTCCTGACGAGCAGTTGGGAGTCGCGCTCGGTCCTCGCCCAGGAGGCGCTGTACGCGCGCGTGCCCCTCGTCGCGACCCGGGTCGGCGGCATCCCCGACCTCGTCGGCGACGCGGCCGCCCTCGTCCCGTACGGCGACGCGGAGGCGCTCGCCGACACCGTCGTACGCCTCCTCGATGACCCCGAGCGCTGCCAGGAGCTGCGCGAGGCGGGGGTGCGGCAGACCGCCGGCTGGCCGACCGAGGACGAGACGGTCGCCCAAGTGCTCAGTGTCTACGACGAGTTGACGCAGCCCCGGCCGCTGGCCTGAGCGGGGCCCGCTAGGGCACGTGGCGGCGCGCACGCAGCGCGAGGCTCAACGCCAGTACCGTCTGCGGGTCGTCGAGGTCGGTGCCCAGCAACTCCCCGATGCGGGCGAGGCGGTTGTAGAGGGTCTGCCGGTTCAGATGCAGTTCGCGGGCCGTCTCCGCCTTGCGGCCGGCGTGCGCCAGATACGTCTCCAGGGTCGGCAGCAGCGGCGGCCTGGAACGGCGGTCGTGCTCGCGCAGCGGGCCGATCGCGCGGTCCACGAACGCGGCGAGGTCCGGGTGGTCGCGCAGCCGCCACAGCAGCAGGTCGATGTCCAGGCGCCGGGCGTCGTACCAGGGCCGGTCGGTCAGGCCCTGCGCGGCCGTCGCCGTCTCCGCCGCGTGCCGCAGTCCCGCCGAGGCGGCCGCCCAGCCGCCCGCCGCGGCGACGACCACGACCGGCGGCGGCGAGCCCGGCCGCCGCATCCCGGCCCGCTCCACCCCCGCCCGGAGGGCCGCCGCCACCCGGTCCGCGACCGCGGCCCGCTCCGGCTCCGCGCGCAGGCCCAGCAGCACCAGCACCCGGCCCTCCACCGGCCGTACCCCCAGCAGCACCGGCACCCCCACCGCCGCCAGTTCCTCGGACACCGCCCGCGCCAGCACCGCCCAACCCCCGCCCGGGGAAAGGGAGTCGCCGATCCGCATCACCACGGGCAGCAGCGGGCTCTCGCCGGGCTTGAAGCCGAGCACCCGGGCCTGCGCCGGGGCGTCCTGCGCCGAGATCCGGCCCTCGGCGAGATCGGTGAGGAAGTCACCGCGCCCCCGCGCCGCCAGCTCCTCCTCCTGCCGGGCCTGCATCAGCACCACGGCCAGGATGCCCGCGGCCCGCTCGGCGGCCATCCGGTGCACCGGAGCCAGCGGCGAGCACACCGGCAGCAGCACCAGGCGGGCGCGGACGGAACCCGCCGTCCCCGGTCCGCCGCCGGGCACGTCCACCAGCACCGAACCGGCGGGCGGCGGCGCGTCCTTGTGCGGGCCGCGCAGCCCCTCCCACACCTGGAGCGGATCCGCGCCCTCGGGCCCCTCCCCGGCGGCGTACAGCAGCCGCCCGTCGGGCGTCTCCAGGAACACCGGGTTGCCGCCGAAGCCGGCCAGGATGCCCAGCACCTGCGGCACCCCGCCACCGCCGAGCAGCGCCTCGGTACAGCGCCGGTGCACCTCCTCGGCCCGCTGGAGCAGCGCGTAGTGGCCGTTGACGATCTCGGTGTGGATCTCCTCTGTCACCGTCACGAACGGCACCTCGCGGTGCAGCTGGACCAGCGGCAGCCCGGCGGTCCGCGCGGTGTCCACCAGCGCGGCGGGCAGCCGTGTGAAGCGCGGGCCCAGCTCCACCACCAGGGCGGCGATCCCGCGCTCGGCGAGGGTGCGCACGAACGCCCGCTGCTCGGCCGGGCGGGTGCCGAGGCCGTAGCCGGTGGTGAGGAGCAGCTCGCCGCCCTTGAGCAGCGAGGCGATGTTCGGCACCTCGCCCGCGTGCACCCAGCGCACCGGGCGCCCCAGCCGGTCGGCACCCGCCAGGATCTCGGGCAGTCCGCTGCGCAGGCCGGGCAGCTCCAGGGCCCGCTGCACGGTGATCCCGGCGCCCTGGGTGTCGAGTCGGTGGTCGGTGCGGCTGTCCATGCAGCGGACGCTACCTGCGCGAACGCCCTTCGGGACAGCTTCGGGACGGCTTCGGGTCACACCGGTTCGACAGTGTGGCCGAAGCGGAAGACGTTGTCCGGGTCGTAGCGCCGCTTCACCTTCTCCAGCCGCAGCAGGTTCCCGGCGCCGAGGCCCGCCCGCAGCCGCTCGGGGCCCTCGTCGCCGACGAGGCCGAGGCAGACCGCACCGGTGCTCCAGGGCCGTACGTCGGCGCACGCGTCCCGCACCCAGGCCGTCGCACGCTCGTCGTCGGCCGGGTCCGCCCAGCCGGCGAAGGGGTGCAGCAGCCAGGACGCGTCCCGGTACGGCACCGGGTAGGTGCGCGGGCCGGCGGCGATCGCGCCGCCGAGCGGGACGAGCGCGAGCCGGTGCGCGCCCGGCACCGGCAGGTCCGCCGCGCGGGCGCAGAAGGCGTCCACCGCCGCGTCGGGCAGCGCGTCCAGGCACTGCGCCGACCAGTGGGCGCGCATTCCCCACGGCGGGTAGGGCAGGGCGTCCGGCTCCGTCTCGTGCGGCAGCGCGAGCAGCGGCCCGGCGAGCTCACGCAGGCCGCTCTCGCCGCCCACGTACGTCAGCAGGGCGCAGCACCCCGGCGCGGACCGCGCCCGCGCACCGGTCAGGTACAGCACGGCTCCGCCCACCTCGTCCGGACCGGTACGGATGACCTCGCGGAAGGCGCGGACCACGTCCGGGCCGGCCTGCGGCGGGTACCGCAGCAGCGCGACCGCGTACCGCGGCAGTTCGTGCAGCTCCAGCGTGAGCGCCGTCGCCACGCCGAAACCGCCGCCCCCGCCGTGCAGCGCCCAGAACAGCTCGGGGTTCTCGTCCGCGCTCGCGTGCACCCGCTCGGCGTCGGCCGTCACCAGCTCCACCGCGATGAGGTCGTCGACGGCCAGGCCGAAGGCACGGTCCAGGCGGCCGGTACCGCCGCCGAGGACGAAGCCGGCGACTCCGGCACCCGGCACATGGCACCCCGTGGCCATGAGTCCGTGGGGCCGGCTCGCCCGGTCCAGGTCGCGCGTCGTGGCCCCGCCCGCGACCCGGACCGCCTCGTCCGCCGGGTCGACGGTGACCGTGCGCATCCGGCTCAGATCCACCAGGAGCGCCCCGTCGACCGGGCCGCCCGCCAGGCCGTGCCCGCCGCCGCGCACCGCGATGCGCAGGTCCAGATCGCGTGCGAAGCGCACCGCGCGGACGACGTCGGCCGTGTCCGCGCACCGCGCGATCACGGCCGGGCGCCGGTCGATCCGTGCGTCGAAGACGGCCCGGGCCCCGTCGTAACCGGGATCCCCCGGGGCGAACACGTCGCCGGCCAGATCCTCGCGCAGCACGGCCAGGGCCGCCCGCGCCTTCGAGAGGGAAGCCATGGCCGACCGCCCCCTTTCCGGAAAGGGGGGATGCGTTCGGTTTTCAGCCTAGGCGGGGCCGGTCACCGGGTCGCGCTCAGCCTCCGTACGCCCCCGAAGCCGTCAACCGCAGTGCCGTGTCGATCAGCGGCACGTGGCTGAAGGCCTGCGGGAAGTTGCCGACCTGGCGCTGCAGGCGCGGGTCCCACTCCTCGGCGAGCAGGCCGAGGTCGTTGCGCAGCGCGAGGAGCTTCTCGAACAGCTTGCGGGCCTCGTCGACGCGGCCGATCATCGCCAGGTCGTCGGCCATCCAGAACGAGCAGGCCAGGAAGGCGCCCTCGTCGCCGGGCAGGCCGTCGACGCCCTCGTCGCCGCCCGAGGTCGGGTAGCGCAGGATGAACCCGTCCGGGGTGGACAGCTCGCGCTGGATCGCCTCGATCGTGCCGATCACCCGCTTGTCGTCCGGCGGCAGGAAGCCCATCTGCGGGATCAGCAGCAGCGAGGCGTCCAGCTCCTGGGAGCCGTAGGACTGCGTGAAGGTGTTGCGCTCCTTGTCGTAGCCCTTCTCGCACACGTCCCGGTGGATGTCGTCGCGCAGTTCCTTCCAGCGCTCCAGCGGGCCGTCCGCGTCGCCGGACTCGATCAGCTTGATCGTGCGGTCGACGGCGACCCAGGCCATCACCTTGGAGTGCACGAAGTGCCGGCGCGGGCCGCGCACCTCCCAGATGCCCTCGTCCGGCTCCTGCCAGTGGTCCTCCAGGTAGCGGATGAGCTTCAGCTGGAGCAGCGAGGCGTAGTCGTTGCGGGCCAGACCCGTCATGTGGGCCAGGTGCAGGGCCTCGGTGACCTCGCCGTACACGTCCAGCTGGAGCTGGTGCGCCGCGCCGTTGCCGACCCGGACCGGGGCGGACTTCTCGTAGCCGGGCAGCCAGTCCAGCTCGGCCTCGCCGAGCTCGCGCTCACCGGCGATGCCGTACATGATCTGCAGGTTCTCCGGGTCGCCCGCGACCGCGCGCAGCAGCCACTCGCGCCAGGCGCGGGCCTCCTCGCGGTAGCCGGTGCGCAGCAGCGACGACAGGGTGATCGCGGCGTCGCGCAGCCAGGTGTAGCGGTAGTCCCAGTTGCGCACGCCGCCGATGTCCTCGGGCAGGGAGGTCGTCGGGGCCGCGACGATGCCGCCGGTCGGGGCGTACGTCAGCGCCTTCAGCGTGATCAGGGAGCGGATCACCGCTTCGCGGTACGGCCCGTGGTACGTGCAGTGGTCCACCCACTCGCGCCAGAACTCCTCCGCCGCCTCCAGCGACGTCTCCGGCTCCGGCAGCGGCGGCGGCTCCCGGTGCGAGGGCTGCCACGAGATGGTGAAGGCGATCCGGTCACCGGGGGCGACCGTGAAGTCGGCGTACGTCGTCAGCGACTTTCCGTAGGTCTCCGCCTCGGTGTCGAACCACACCGAGTCCGGGCCCGCGACGGCCACCGTACGGCCCTCGTTCCTGTGCACCCAGGGCACCACCCGGCCGTAGGAGAACCGCATCCGCAGGGCGGAGCGCATCGGCACCCGGCCGGTGACGCCCTCGACGATCCGGATCAGCTGCGGCGCGCCGTCACGCGGCGGCATGAAGTCGGTCACGCGCACGGTGCCCCGCGGGGTGTCCCACTCGGACTCCAGGATCAGCGAGTCGCCGCGGTAGCCGCGCCGGGCGGCGACCGGCGGCGTCGCGTCGGCCGCGTGCGCCGGGCCGAGCCGCCAGAAGCCGTGCTCCTCGGTGCCCAGCAGGCCGGCGAAGATGGCATGCGAGTCGAAGCGGGGCAGGCACAGCCAGTCCACCGTGCCGTCCCGGCAGACCAGTGCCGCGGTCTGCATGTCTCCGATGAGTGCGTAGTCTTCGATGCGCCCGGCCACGTGCAACTCCAGTCGAACGGCCACGTCACGCCCCCGCGCAGGGGGCTGTCGCTGATGCGGTCAAGGGGTCGTTGTTGTGCGTCGTTGAGCGGTGAAGCAAAGCAGCCCGCCGAGCCCTGAGGCAAAACGACAGTCCTTGCTCAACGAACTGCCGCGCGCTCGTTGTTCCGGTGGATATCGGCGGGGGTGTGCCGTCGTTCCGGCCTGGCTCGGCAGCGAATGTCCGAGCAGGATACGACGCAGCCAGATGATCTGCGTGCCGCTCCGGGCAACCCGTGTGGGCCGAACGAGTGAGCAGCGGGTGATGACGATGTGACCGGCACGTTTTTGTGGTGACACGTGTGGCGGACGTGGTGGAGACCCGTCGGCCGGCCCCGTGCGGGCACCCGCGGCGGGCCGGGCCGTGTCCGCGCCGGTGCGGAGCGTGGCCGGAAGCCATCTCCTCCGGGCGCTGATACCCTGGTAGCCCGTGGACCGGTGGGACCCGAAGGAAGACAGACGGGCTCCCCCGAACCGCAGCGGCGGCGCCCCCACCCGGAAGCACAGCGATGTCCGGGCCCGGCAGCCGCACCGCACGAAAGCCAGCGACCACGGGAGCCCCCTCTTGGCCATGCCGCCGAAATCCACGACGACCAAGCACATCTTCGTCACCGGGGGTGTCGCCTCCTCGCTCGGCAAGGGCCTCACCGCCTCCAGCCTGGGCATGCTGCTCAAGGCCCGCGGGCTGCGCGTCGTGATGCAGAAGCTGGATCCGTATCTGAACGTCGATCCGGGCACGATGAACCCCTTCCAGCACGGTGAGGTCTTCGTCACCAACGACGGTGCCGAGACCGACCTCGACATCGGACACTACGAGCGGTTCCTGGACCGTGACTTGGACGGCACCGCCAACGTCACTACAGGCCAGGTCTACTCCACCGTGATCGCCAAGGAGCGCCGCGGCGAGTACCTCGGTGACACCGTGCAGGTCATCCCGCACATCACCAACGAGATCAAGCACCGCATCCGGCGCATGGCGACGGACGAGGTCGACGTCGTCATCACCGAGGTCGGCGGCACCGTCGGCGACATCGAGTCCCTGCCCTTCCTGGAGACCGTCCGCCAGGTCCGCCACGAGGTCGGCCGCGACAACGTCTTCGTGGTCCACATCTCGCTGCTGCCCTACATCGGCCCCTCGGGCGAGCTGAAGACCAAGCCCACCCAGCACTCCGTGGCCGCGCTGCGCAACATCGGCATCCAGCCCGACGCGATCGTGCTGCGCTGCGACCGCGAGGTCCCCACCGCCATCAAGCGCAAGATCTCCCTGATGTGCGACGTGGACGAGGCCGCCGTCGTGGCCTGCCCCGACGCCCGCTCCATCTACGACATCCCGAAGGTCGTGCACACCGAGGGCCTGGACGCCTACGTCGTGCGCAAGCTCGACCTGCCCTTCCGTGACGTGGACTGGACGACCTGGGACGACCTGCTGGACCGCGTCCACAACCCCGACCACGAGATCACCCTCGCCCTGGTCGGCAAGTACATCGACCTGCCCGACGCCTATCTGTCGGTCACCGAGGCCCTGCGCGCCGGCGGCTTCGCCAACAAGGCCCGCGTGAAGATCAAGTGGGTCACCTCCGACGACTGCAAGACCCCGGCCGGCGCCAAGGCCCAGCTCGGAGACGTCGACGGCATCTGCATCCCCGGCGGCTTCGGCGACCGCGGTGTGCTCGGCAAGGTCGGCGCGATCAGGTTCGCCCGCGAGAACAGGATCCCGCTGCTCGGCCTGTGCCTGGGCCTGCAGTGCATCGTGATCGAGGCCGCCCGCAACCTGGCCGACATCCCCGACGCCAACTCCACCGAGTTCGACCCCGCCACCGCCCACCCGGTCATCTCCACCATGGCCGAGCAGATGGACATCGTCGCCGGCGAGGGCGACATGGGCGGCACCATGCGGCTCGGCATGTACCCGGCCAAGCTGGCCGAGGGCTCCATCGTGCGCGAGGTCTACGACGGCAAGGAGTACGTCGAGGAGCGCCACCGCCACCGCTACGAGGTCAACAACGCCTACCGCGCGGAACTGGAGAAGAAGGCCGGGATCCTGTTCTCCGGCACGTCGCCGGACGGCAAGCTCGTCGAGTACGTCGAGTACCCCCGTGACGCGCACCCCTACCTGGTCGCCACCCAGGCGCACCCGGAGCTGCGGTCCCGGCCGACCCGCCCGCACCCGCTCTTCGCCGGGCTGGTGAAGGCCGCGGTCGAGCGGAAGATCGCGAAGTAGCACAGGAGCTGTACGGTGGCCGGGGCGCGTGTGTCCAGCACGCTCGCGCCCCGGCCGCCGGCGCATGTGGGGAAGGACAGGGCATGACGATCAAGGACAGTCCCGAGGAGTGGGAGATCCGGGCGACGGACACCCCCTTCGTGGGCAACAAGACCTCCGTGCGCACGGACGACGTGGTCATGCCCGACGGCTCGGTCGTCCGCCGTGACTACCAGGTCCACCCCGGATCGGTCGCCGTCCTCGCCCTGGACGAGGAGGACCGGGTCCTGCTGATCAACCAGTACCGCCACCCCGTGCGGCACAAGCTGTGGGAGATCCCGGCCGGCCTGCTCGACGTCCCCGGCGAGAACCCGCTGCACGCGGCCCAGCGCGAGCTGTACGAGGAGGCGCACGTCAAGGCCGAGGACTGGCGGGTGCTGACCGACGTGTACACCACCCCCGGCGGCTGCGACGAGGCCGTACGGGTCTTCCTCGCGCGGGAGCTGGCGGAGGCCGAGGGCGAGCGGTTCGAGACCGAGCACGAGGAGACCGACATGGAGTACGCGCGCGTGCCGGTCGACGAGCTGGTGCGCCGTGTCCTGGCCGGCGACGTGCACAACAACTGCCTGGTCGTGGGCGTGCTCTCGCTGGTGGCGGCCCGCGGCGGCGACGGTCTCGACGCCCTGCGCCCGGCCGACGCCCCCTGGCCCGCCCGGCCCTTCACCTCCTGAGCCACCCGTTCGGCTCGGTGGTGTGACGATCGCCTGATCCGATCGAGCGATCTGTGCGCCGCGCTCCTCACCGCACGTCAGAGAGCGTGAACTAGGCTTTTCACGCCTGTCTCGGAAGATCCGGCGGGCTTGCGCGTGCGGTGGGACGGGAGTGTGGCCCGTGACGGATCAGGCGGTGGACGCAGGCGGCGTGGGGCGACCGGCGCACGAGGTCACGGAAGACTATTTCCTGGGGCGCACACGGGAGTTGAAGGAGCTGCGCGCCGACATCGAGCGCGCGGGCCTGGACACCCTCGCCGGCCGCAAGGCCCCTCGCGCGCGCGTGCTCCTGATCGCGGGCCGCCCCGGCTCGGGCCGGACCGCGCTCGCCGAGAAACTCGTCCGCCAGATCGCCCGCCGCTACCCCGACGGGGTGCTGCGCGCCCGGCTCGGCGAGCCCGACGGCACCCCCGTCCCGGTCGAGCGCACCGCCCGCGACCTGCTCGCCGCGCTGGACCGGCCGGCCCCGCCCGGCGCCGCCGAGGACGAGCTGACCGAGGCGCTGCGCACCGCCCTCACCGACCGGCGCACCCTGCTGCTCCTGGACGACGCGGCCGGCGCCGAGCAGGTCGACGCGCTGCTGCCGGACTCCCCGGACTGCCTGGTCGTGGCCGTCTCCCAGGGCCCGCTCACCGGCATCGCGGACGTCCGCCCCTGCACCGTCGGCGGCCTCGACACCAAGTCCGCGGTGGAACTGCTCACCCGCTACACCGGCGCGGTCCGCATCACCGTCGACCCGCGCGCCGCCGAGAGCCTCGCCGAGGCCTGCCAGGGCCACCCGGCCGCGCTGGTGCTGGCCGGCGGCTGGCTCGCCGCCCGACCCCAGGCCGCCGTCTCCGACCTGGCCAAACGGCTGCACGCCGGCGCCGACGACGCCATGGACGCCAGCCCGCCCGCCCGGGTCCTGCGGCTTGTGTACGACGAGCTGTCCGCCCCGGCCGCCCGGATCCTGCGGCTGCTCGCGCTCGCCCCGGCCGGCCTGGCCGACCCGCACACCGCCTCCGCGCTCGCGGGCTGCTCGGTCGGCGCCGCCCGCGCCGTCCTGGACGACCTCGTCGCCCTCGGCCTGCTGCGCGCGGCGGACTCGCCGCTGCCGCAGTACGAGGTCCCCGGCTGGCTGCACCCGCTGCTGTGGGCCCTCGCCCGGAGCCAGGAGCGGCCCGCGGAGCTCCAGCTGGCCCGGGCCCGGATGCTGGAGCGGACGGTACGGCTGCTCCAGGCGTGCCGGGCGATCACCGAGACGGACAGCGCGCAGGCCCGCGAGAAGCTGAACGCCATGCCCCGCGAGGTGCGCTTCCCCAACCCCCGGGCCGCCGCCGACTGGCTGCGCATCCGCCGGCCCGCCCTGCTCGCCTCCGCCCGGCTCGCGGTGGCCGACGGCGAGCTGGACACGCTCGCCCGGCGGCTGATGTCCCAGCTGGTCAGGGCCCTGGTGGCGCACGAGGGCACCCAGGCCGCCGCGGCCGACCTGTACGGCCTGCACAGCCTCGTCCTCGATGTCGCCGAGCGGCGCGGGCTGCCCCGGGAGAAGGCCGCCGCGCTGCTGAACCTGGGCGACGTGGACGCGCAGACCGGCCGCACCCGGGACGCGCTGGCCCGCTACCGGCTGGCGCTGGCGGCCGGACGCGAAGCGAACGACCCGTACGCGACCGGCCGCGCGATGGAATCCGTAGGCGGGGCGTACCAGGAGCTGGGGGACCACGACCGGGCCGCCGACTGGTTCGGCCGGGCCCTGGCCGAGCGGCTGGCCCGGGGCGAGCGCGAGCAGGCCGCCCGGCTGTACGGCCGGATCGCCACCGCCCACACCTACGCGGGCCGTTACGGCGAGGGTCTCAGGAACTGGCGGGCGGCCGTCGCCGGGTACCGCAAGGGCGGTGATGTCGCCGCCCACGCACGGGCGTTGAGCGAGCTGGCCCGGGTGCAGGAGTACGCCGGACGCTTCGAGGAATCGCTGCGCACCTGCCAGGAGGCGGCGGAGTGGGCGCGCCGCGCCGAGGACGTCCGGCTGCAGGCCGCGCTCCAGCTCCGGCTCGCCGACACGCTGGAGCATCTCGGCGACCCCACGGCCGCCCGACTGCACCGCGCGGCGGCCGAGCGCATGCTGGGTGAGGAGGCCCCGCAGGACGGCACCGAGGACGACACAAGGGCGGAACAGGACAGGAATGCCTGCGAAATCCGTAGTCCATCCAGTGAAGATTGATGCAATGAAAGGCTAGACACGCAGAACACCTTCATTAAACTGGCTCTGCCGCACGTTCTCCTGCGGTGTCTCCCGGTGTGCCCCCGCATGCCTGGGTATGTCTTGTAACGCCCCCCCATACCCTCTGAGCCAAGGACCGTGATCGACGTGAAGGTCGGCATCCCCCGCGAGGTCAAGAACAACGAGTTCCGGGTGGCCATCACCCCCGCCGGTGTGCACGAGCTGGTGCGCAACGGCCACCAGGTCGTCATCGAGCGGGGTGCCGGCCTCGGCTCCTCGATCACGGACGAGGAGTACGTCTCCGCAGGTGCCGCGATCCTCGACACCGCCGACGAGGTCTGGGCCGCCGCCGAGCTGCTGCTGAAGGTCAAGGAGCCCATCGCGGAGGAGTACCACCGCCTGCGCAAGGACCAGATCCTCTTCACCTACCTGCACCTGGCCGCCTCCAAGGAGTGCACGGACGCGCTCGTCGAGTCCGGCACCACGGCCATCGCCTACGAGACGGTCGAGCTGCCGAACCGCGCGCTGCCGCTGCTCGCCCCGATGTCCGAGGTCGCGGGCCGCCTCGCCCCGCAGGTCGGCGCCTACCACCTGATGGCCCCGAACGCCGGCCGCGGTGTGCTCCCCGGCGGCGTCCCGGGCGTGACCCCGGCCAAGGCCGTCGTCATCGGCGGCGGTGTCTCGGGCTGGAACGCCACGCAGGTCGCCGTCGGCATGGGCTTCGACGTGACCCTGCTCGACCGCGACATCAACAAGCTGCGCGAGGCCGACAAGGTCTTCGGCACCAAGGTGAAGGCGATCATGTCCAACGCCTTCGAGCTGGAGAAGGCCGTCCTGGACGCCGACCTCGTCATCGGCGCCGTCCTCATCCCGGGCGCCAAGGCCCCGAAGCTCGTCACCAACGAGCTGGTGGCCCGCATGAAGCCCGGAAGTGTTCTTGTCGACATCGCGATCGACCAGGGCGGCTGCTTCGAGGACTCCCACCCGACGACCCACGCCGAGCCGACCTTCAAGGTGCACAACTCGGTCTTCTACTGCGTCGCCAACATGCCCGGCGCGGTGCCCAACACCTCCACCAACGCCCTCACCAACGCGACGCTGCCGTACATCGTCTCGCTCGCGAACAACGGCTGGGTCGAGGCGCTGCGCCGCGACGCCGCGCTCGCCAAGGGTCTCAACACCCATGACGGCAAGGTCGTTTACAAGGAGGTCGCGGACGCCCACGGCCTGGAGCACGTCGAGCTGGCCTCGCTGCTCGGCTAAGTCACCTTTTCGTAAAGGCGATACGTCAACAAGGCGTGTCAACGGCACGCACCCGGCCGGACCTTGCCCGACAAGGTCCGGCCGGATGTGTGTATGGTCACTTTGCGGCTCTCGGTCAACTCGCCTCGAACGTAACCCTTCGACCGATTCGTACACCGGTGAAACCTGCTGTGCGACGGCCGTACGCCCTTGACAGCGAGATGTTTCATTGCCGACACATCGTGCCGGGTCCGGCGGATTGTGTTGCTGCGGACCGCCGACACGCCATAGAGTCGCCAACCGTCGGCATGGTGCCACGCTGACCTTGTCTAGAAGTTCCCTGGTCACCAAGGAGGTAAGACGACTTGTGAATGAGTCGACATTTTCTCCCGGGGGTGGTCAACCAGGAATGCCGGCACAGGGCCAGGGGCCCACGGGATTCGAGGCTGTCGGCTCCGTCGCAGTGCGCACCTTCGCAGCCCACCAGAGTCCGGTTCCGCAGGTGACCCGGAGAGCACACCAGAGCATGGATGGCCATCACGTGAACGCCATGGCCGGCGACGGAAGTGGCGCGCCCCACAACCACCTCGCCGACTACGACGAAGTGCCCGAGGGGCACTTCTACGACCCCGACGCCGAGTACGAGCCCGATCCGGAGTACGCGGCCACGCTCGCGCCCGACGCGGCCCGCCAGCGCCGTGAGCGCGTCGGTCCGACCGGACGCCCGCTGCCGTACTTCCCGATCCCGGGCCCGCTGACCGACCACGGCCCCGCGAAGATCATCGCGATGTGCAACCAGAAGGGCGGCGTCGGCAAGACGACGTCGACCATCAACCTGGGTGCCGCGCTCGCGGAGTACGGCCGGCGCGTGCTGCTCGTGGACTTCGACCCGCAGGGCGCGCTGTCGGTGGGACTCGGCGTCAATCCGATGGAGCTGGACCTGACCGTCTACAACCTGCTCATGGAGCGGGGCATGTCGGCGGACGAGGTCCTGCTGAAGACGGCGGTCCCCAACATGGACCTGCTGCCCTCCAACATCGACCTGTCGGCCGCAGAGGTCCAGCTGGTCTCCGAGGTCGCCCGCGAGTCCACGCTCCAGCGCGCCCTGAAGCCGCTGATGGACGACTACGACTACATCGTGATCGACTGTCAGCCCTCGCTCGGCCTGCTCACCGTGAACGCCCTGACGGCCGCTCACAAGGTGATCGTGCCGCTGGAGTGCGAGTTCTTCGCCCTGCGCGGTGTGGCCCTGCTGACCGAGACCATCGAGAAGGTCCAGGAGCGGCTCAACCCCGACCTGGAGCTGGACGGCATCCTGGCCACGATGTACGACTCGCGCACGGTCCACAGCCGCGAGGTCCTGGCCCGGGTGGTCGAGGCGTTCGACGACCACGTCTACCACACGGTCATCGGCCGCACGGTCCGCTTCCCGGAGACCACGGTCGCCGGTGAGCCGATCACCACCTACGCCTCCAACTCCGTCGGTGCCGCCGCCTATCGCCAACTCGCCAGGGAGGTGCTCGCCCGGTGTCACGCCGAGTGAGTCTGCCCGGGGCCGACGAACTCTTCCGTACGACAGGGGGGACGGCGCTTCAGCCGTCGACTCCCCGCCGCCCAGCGAACGGTGAGGCCCGGGTGCCGTCCCCCGCGGCGGAGAGCGACGACGTCGCCGCCGAGGACGCACCGCAGTCGGTGCCGGTCCAGGGCGGTGACGGCGAGGGCGCGGAGCACGTCGCCGCGGAGGTCGAACGGGGCGAGTCCGGCGAGTCCCGCACCCGGCCGGCGCGACGGCAGGGCACGCAGGAAGGTTCTGCCGACGCCCAGCCGCGCAAGCGGGGGCGGGCGCCGAACCGGCGGCCCAGCGGACGCGAGCGGCACGACGAGAAGATCACGGTGTACGTGTCCGCCGAGGAACTGATGGACCTGGAGCACGCCCGCCTGGTGCTCCGCGGCGAGCACGGGCTGGCGGTGGACCGCGGGCGCATCGTCCGCGAGGCGGTGGCCGTGGTCCTGGCCGACCTGGAATCCCGCGGGGACGCGAGCATCCTCGTACGACGGCTGCGGGGACGGTAGGGGTAGCCTGCGGGGGCCATGACCTCGCCCGACGTTCCCGCCCCCGCGTCCGCCTCCGGCCCGGCCGCCGGACGGCGGCGTGTGCTGGGACGCGGGCCGGGTGCCGCACCGGCCGAGCACGCCGAGCCGATCGCGGCACCGCCGGAGGACCACCCGGACACTCACCCGGACGCGTCGGTGCAGGTCGCCCCGCCGCCGACCTCCCCGCCACCGGCGCCGGCACCCGAAGAAGCCCCTGACGGCGTCTTCAAGGTCCGCCTCGCCAACTTCGAGGGCCCCTTCGACCTCCTCCTCCAGCTCATCTCCAAGCACAAGCTGGACGTCACCGAGGTCGCCCTGTCGAAGGTCACCGACGAGTTCATGGCGCACATCCGCGCCATGGGGCCGGACTGGGACCTGGACCAGACGACCGAGTTCCTCGTCGTGGCGGCCACGCTGCTCGATCTGAAGGCGGCCCGGCTGCTGCCCGCCGCCGAGGTCGAGGACGAGGGCGACCTGGCGCTGCTGGAGGCCCGGGACCTGCTGTTCGCGCGGCTGCTCCAGTACCGCGCCTACAAGCGGATCGCGGACATCTTCAACGCGCGCCTCGACGAGGAGGCCCGCCGGTACCCCCGTACCGTCGGCCTGGAACCCCAGTACGCCGAGCTGCTGCCCGAGGTCGTCATCAGCATCGGCCCCGAGGGCTTCGCCAGGCTCGCGGTCAAGGCGATGCAGCCGAAGCCCAAGCCGCAGGTCTACGTCGACCACATCCACGCACCGCTGGTCAGCGTGCAGGAGCAGGCCCGGATCGTGGTCGCCCGGCTGCGGGAGCTGGGCGAGGCCGGCTTCCGGACCCTGGTCGAGGACACCGACGACACCCTCACCGTCGTCGCCCGCTTCCTCGCCCTGCTGGAGCTGTACCGCGAGAAGGCCGTCGCCCTGGAGCAGGAGACCGCGCTCGGGGAGCTGATCGTGCGCTGGACCGGCGGGGACACCGACACGGCGCCGATGGTCACCGACGAGTTCGACCGGCGGCCCGAGCCGCCCGAGGAGGAGAAGAAGGCATGAGCGAGGAGACCGCCGAGGTCCCGGCCGGGCTGCGGACCGTCGCCGACCTCGGCCTCAAACCCGCCCTGGAGGCCATGCTCATGGTCGTCGACGAGCCCGCGACCGAGGAGCACCTGGCGAAGCTGCTGGAGCGGCCGCGACGGCAGATCGCCGACGCGCTCCGGGAGCTGGCCGACGAGTACGACGTCCAGGGGCGCGGCTTCGAGCTGCGGTTCGTCGCGGGCGGCTGGCGCTTCTCCACGCGCGCGGAGTACGCGCCGGCCGTCGAGCGGCTCGTCCTGGACGGCCAGACCGCCCGGCTCACCCAGGCTGCGCTGGAGACCCTCGCGGTCGTCGCCTACCGCCAGCCGGTCAGCCGCAGCCGCGTCTCCGCCGTCCGCGGGGTCAACTGCGACGGTGTGATGCGCACCCTGCTCCAGCGCGGTCTGGTCGAGGAGGCGGGCGCGGAACCCGAAACAGGTGCGATCCTGTACAGGACGACGAACTACTTCCTGGAGCGGATGGGCCTGCGCGGCCTGGACGAGCTTCCGGAGCTCGCGCCCTTCCTCCCGGAGGCGGAGGCGATCGAGGCCGAGACCCAGGAGGGAGTCCCGTCGTTCGACCCGGACGCGCCCGACGCGCCCGGCGTAGAGGACGCAGACGACTAAGACGGAACTTTGATGCGAAGCAGCGGCAGCGGCAAGAGTGGCGGGCAGGGCGGGCGCGGTAACCACCGCGGCGCCGGCAACAACCGGGACGAGCGGCAGGGGCAGGGCCGTCCCCGCAAGCCCCGCCCCGAGGAGCGCCGCTACGACGTGGGCCCCGGCGCCTCCCAGGAGGGCCCCAAGTCCGGGCGCGGCGGCGCGGCCCGCGGCGGTGCCAAGGGCGGCCCGAAGAAGGCCCAGCCGCAGCGCGGCCGTACGGCGCCCGGCACCTCCCGTGAGTACGAGGCGCGGGCCGAGGAGCGCAACCGCGAGCGGTACGCGGGCAAGAAGGACGTCAAGCCGCCCAAGACCTTCCCGGGCGCCGAGCAGGAGGGCGAGCGGCTGCAGAAGGTCCTCGCGCGCGCGGGCTACGGCTCCCGGCGGGCCTGCGAGGAGCTGATCGAGCAGGCGCGCGTCGAGGTCAACGGCGAGATCGTGCTGGAGCAGGGCAAGCGGGTCGACCCCGAGAAGGACGAGGTCAGGGTCGACGGCCTGACGGTCGCGACGCAGTCGTACCAGTTCTTCTCGCTCAACAAGCCCGCCGGTGTCGTCTCCACCATGGAGGACCCGGAGGGACGCCAGTGCCTCGGCGACTACGTCACCAACCGTGAGACGCGGCTCTTCCACGTCGGCCGGCTGGACACCGAGACCGAGGGTGTCATCCTGCTCACCAACCACGGCGAGCTGGCGCACCGTCTCACGCACCCGAAGTACGGCGTGAAGAAGACCTACCTCGCCGCCATCGTGGGCCCGATCCCGCGCGACCTGGGCAAGCGCCTGAAGGACGGCATCCAGCTGGAGGATGGCTACGCGCGCGCGGACCACTTCCGGGTCGTGGAGCAGACCGGCAAGAACTACCTGGTCGAGGTCGTCCTGCACGAGGGCCGCAAGCACATCGTGCGCCGCATGCTGGCCGAGGCCGGCTTCCCGGTCGAGAAGCTCGTGCGCACCGCCTTCGGCCCGATCACCCTGGGCGACCAGAAGTCGGGCTGGCTGCGCCGGCTGTCCAACACCGAGGTCGGCATGCTGATGAAGGAAGTCGACCTCTAGGCCGACCCCGCAATCGCCCTGCCATGACCTGACCACCGCCCCCGTCCGCCGTCACAGTGACGGCGGACGGGGGCGGTGGTGGTCGTGGGTCCGAACCGAGGCGGCCTGTCGGAGCCGGGAGCGCTCTGGGACGCTTGAGTCCATGATCGAAGACCTCGACCTCGACCTCGCGCCCGTGGTCGCGGAACAGCCCGACCCGGTGCTGTTCGCGACCGTCTCCGGAGCCCATCTCTACGGCTTCCCCTCGCAGGACTCCGACGTGGACCTGCGCGGCGTCCATCTGCTCCCCGTCGCCGACCTCGTCGGCCTGCGCGAGCCGGCGGAGACCCGCTCGCGGGCCTGGGTGCGCTACGGCGTCGAGCTGGACCTCGTCACCCACGACCTGCGCAAGTTCGTACGGCTGATGCTCCGCCGCAACGGCTATGTGCTGGAGCAGCTGCTCTCGCCCCTGGTCGTGCACACCGGCGACCCGCACCGGGAGCTGGCCGCGCTGGCGCCCGCCGTCCTCACCAGCCACCACGCCCACCACTACCGGGGGTTCGCGGTGACCCAGTGGCGGCTGTTCGAGAAGACCGGCGAACTCAAGCCGCTGCTCTACACGTTCCGCGTGCTGCTCACCGGCATCCACCTCATGCGCAGCGGCCGGGTCCAGGCCCATCTGCCCACCCTGCTGGACGAGATCGACGCGCCCGGCTATCTGCCCGAGCTGATAGCCGCCAAGCGGGAACGGGAGCACGGGAAGGCCGAAGACATCGCGCACGCGCGCGTGGAGGCCGATGTGGAGCGGCTGCACGCCGTCCTCGACGAGGTCCAGGCCACCTCGGCCCTCCCCGACGCGCACGACGCCCACGACGCCCTGCACGACTTCGTGATCCGCGTGCGACTGGAGAGCTGACGGCACCCCCTAGGGCAGTCCGGTGAGTGCGGAGGCACGGCGGGTGCGGAAGAGGAAGTCGGACACCCGGGCGCCGTCCGGCTCCGCAGGCAGCGGCGTGCGGAGCAGGGCCTCTTCCGTCTCCGCCGCCAGCCGGGCCATCCGGGCCTCGACCTCCGGCCAGGGGACCTCGCCGCGCCTGACCGCGAGCAGCGCCTCGCGCCGCTCGCCGACGTCGATGCGCAGCTCGCCGGTGCGCAGCAGGTCCCGCGCGCTCGTCAGCAGCCGCAGCAGATGCATGGCGTGCTTCCAGCGCGGAGCGCCCGTCGTGCGCACGTCGGCGTCGAGCTTCCTGCGCTGGCCGAGGGCGTAGCGCGTGAAGGTGTCGTACGCCCGGCGGGAGAGGAAGGCGCCGCGCAGGGACAGCAGCTCCCGGCCGGTGTCGTCCACGTGCTCCACCAGCGGGGAGTGCAGGCACTCCAGGATGTTCGGGTTGCCGCGCAGCGCCAGCTCGCAGAACCGCTCCAGCTCCCAGGAGAACTGCTCCTCGCCCGGCCCCTCGACATGCGTCGGCGGCTTCTCGAACCGCCAGAACAGGGCAGTGGGGGCGAGGAACACCCCCCGCCGGTCGGTGTCGCTCGCGTCCGTGGCCAGGCCGAAGGCGCGGGAACCCATGACACAGGCGTAGATCGTGTGCTCGCGCACGAGGTCGGTCGGCCGCATGCCCGGAGCGTACGCGGGCCCCTCACGTCAGACGGATCGAATTTCCGCTCACCTTGATCGACTTCGGCGGCAGCGGCCTCTTCGCGGGGCCGTGGGCCACCGTGCCGTCGGCGATGTGGAACCTGCTGCCGTGGCACGGGCAGTCGATGGTGCCGTCGGCGACCCGGCTCACCGTGCAGCCCAGGTGCGTGCAGATCGCCGAGAAGGCCTTGAAGTCGCCCTTGGCCGGCTGTGTGACGACGACCTTCTGCTCCTTGAAGATCTTGCCGCCCCCCTCCGGGATCTCACCGGTGTCGCCCAGCGTCCGGCCACCGCTCCCGGAGCTCTTGCCGCCGCAGGCCACGAGGGGCACGGTCAGTACCGCCGCCCCCGTCACCAGAACCGTGCGCCGCTTCGCACCCTCGGCCATGCCGCCCTCCGTACCGACGTCGGAACCGGGATATCCCGGACGCTTCGCATCGTCTCAGTGATCGGGCGCCGCGCGCTGGGCCCGCACGGGCTGACTACGCTGGACGGACCAACAACAGATCCGCATGTCAGCAAGGAGCAGCGCCGTGGCGGTACGAGCGGTCCGTGGGGCCGTCCAACTGGAGCGGGACGAGGCCGCGCACATGGACGAGCAGGTCGCAGCCCTGCTCACCGCCATCCTGGAGCGCAACGAACTGACCGCCGACGACCTGATCAGCATCTGGTTCACGGCCACCCCCGACCTGCACAGCGACTTCCCGGCCGCCGCCGCCCGGGGGCTCGGCAGCCACTTCGCCGACGTACCCCTGATCTGCGCCCAGGAACTGGACGTCGCCGGTGCCATGCCCCGGGTCGTCCGGGTCCTCGCCCACGTCGAGTCCGACAAGCCGCGCGCCGCCATCGCGCACGTCTACCTCGGCGCCGCGGCCGCCCTGCGCAAGGACATCGCCCAGTGAGAAGCGCACTCGTCATCGGCACCGGCCTCATCGGCACCTCCGCCGCCCTGGCCCTCACCCAGCGCGGCGTCACCGTCCACCTCGCCGACCACGACCCCGGCCAGGCCCGCACGGCCGCCGCGCTGGGCGCCGGCACCGACGAGGCCCCCGACGGACCCGTCGACCTCGCGATCGTCGCCGCCCCGCCCGCCCACGTCGCCGCCGTGCTCGCCGACGCCATGCGCCGCGGCGTGGCCCGCGGCTACCTCGACGTGGCCAGCGTCAAGGGCGCCCCGCGCCGCGAGCTGGAGGCGCTCGGCCTGGACCTGTCGGCGTACATCGGCAGCCACCCCATGTCCGGCCGGGAGAAGTCGGGCCCGCTGGCCGCGACCCCCGACCTCTTCGAGGGCCGCCCCTGGGTGCTCACCCCGACCCGGGACACCGACACCGAGGTGCTGAACCTCGCCCTGGAACTGGTCTCGCACTGCCGGGCCGTGCCGGTCGTCATGGACGCCGTCGCCCACGACCGCGCCGTCGCCCTCGTCTCCCACATGCCCCAGCTGGTGTCCAGCATGGTCGCCGCCCGCCTGGAGCACGCCGAGGAGGCCGCCGTACGGCTGTGCGGGCAGGGCATCCGGGACGTGACCCGGATCGCGGCCTCCGACCCGGGCATGTGGATCGACATCCTGTCCGCCAACCCCGGACCGGTCGCCGACCTGCTCGCCGACGTCGCCGCCGACCTGGACGAGACCGTCGAGGCCCTGCGCGCCCTCCAGTCCTCCGACGACGCCAAGCGGCACGAGGGCACCGCCGGCATCGAGGACGTGCTGCGCCGCGGCAACGCCGGCCGGGTGCGGGTGCCCGGCAAGCACGGGTCCGCGCCGCGGGTCTACGAGGTCGTGGCGGTCCTGATCGACGACCAGCCGGGACAGCTGGCCCGGATCTTCGCGGACGCGGGAGCGGCCCGGGTCAACATCGAGGACGTCCGCATCGAGCACGCGACGGGACAGCAGGCCGGTCTGGTGCAGCTGATGGTGGAGCCCAAGGCGGTACCGGTGCTGAGCGCCGCGCTGCGGGAGCGCGGCTGGGCGCTGCGGCAGTAGCGGGCGCGCGCGTCCGGACGAGTGACCCGCACCCAGTAACCTTGTGCAGGGCGCACTCGCTCCCCGCACCCCGCCCGCACCGCACCAGGAAGGTGTCCCTCCGTGGAAAACGGCGCCGCCCCGACCGCCAAGCCCGTGATCGTCGCGATCGACGGCCCCTCCGGCACGGGCAAGTCGAGCACGTCGAAGGCCGTGGCCGCCCAGCTCGGCCTGAGCTACCTGGACACCGGCGCCCAGTACCGGGCGATCACCTGGTGGATGGTGACCAACGGCATCGACCTGGAGGACCCGACCGCCGTCGCCGCCGTGGCCGGCAAGCCGGAGATCGTCTCCGGCACCGACCCGGACAAGCCGACCATCACGGTCGACGGCGTGGACGTGGCCGGCCCGATCCGCACCCAGGAGGTCACCTCCAAGGTCAGCGCGGTCAGCGCGGTGCCCGAGGTGCGCACCCTGATCACCGAGCTCCAGCGCTCGATCGCCGGCGGCGCGGAGCGGGGCATCGTGGTCGAGGGCCGGGACATCGGTACGACCGTCCTGCCCGACGCCGACCTGAAGATCTTCCTCACCGCCTCCCCGGAGGCCCGCGCGGCCCGCCGCAGCGGCGAGCTGAAGGGCTCCGACGTCCACGCCACCCGTGAGGCGCTGATCAAGCGGGACGCGGCCGACTCCTCCCGCAAGACCTCGCCGCTCGCCAAGGCGGACGACGCGGTCGAGGTGGACACCACCGAGCTGACCCTCGCCCAGGTCGTCGAGTGCGTCGTCACCCTGGTCGAGGAGAAGCGGGCGGGGAAGTGAGCGAGCCGGTTCCCTCCGTAAGGGGCGCCGAGGTCGGGCGGCGCATCGGCGTCGGCCTGATGTACGGGCTGTGGAAGCCGCGAGTGCTCGGCGCCTGGAAGGTGCCGGCCACCGGCCCGGTGATCTTCGCGGTGAACCACTCCCACAACGTCGACGGCCCGATGGTCATGGGCGTGGCACCCAGGCCGACGCACTTCCTGATCAAGCAGGAGGCGTTCGTCGGCCCGCTGGGCTCCTTCCTGACCGGCATCGGCCAGCTGAAGGTGGACCGCACCACCGCCGACCGCACCGCCATCACCCGCGCGCTCGGCGTGCTGGAGGCCGGCGGCGTGCTGGGCATCTTCCCGGAGGGCACCCGGGGCGAGGGCGACTTCGCCTCGCTGCGCGCCGGGCTCGCCTACTTCGCCGTACGCAGCGGGGCGCCGATCGTGCCCATCGCCGTACTGGGAAGCGCAAAGACGCCCGGCCGGCTGATAAAGGCGCTGCCCCCGCTGCGCTCCCGTGTCGACGTCGTCTTCGGCGACCCGTTCGACGCGGGCGACGGCAGTGGGCGGCGCACGCGCAAGGCGCTGGACGAGGCGACCGAGCGCATCCAGAAGCAGCTCACCAGCCACCTGGAAAACGCCAGGCGCCTGACCGGGCGCTAGGTGACACTTGAGTAGTGGATCAGCCCAGGCTGGGCCGGTCCACCGATCACCACGAATGAACGACGAGGTACGGACTTCATGAACGACGACATCCAGCCCGACGGCTCGGCCGCGTACGAGGACGCGCACGAGTACGACCACGGGGCTCTCGGCGACGCCGAGTACGCGGAGTTCATGGAGCTCGCCGCGGAAGAGGGCTTCGACATCGAGGACGTCGAGGGCGCCATCGAGGCGGCGGGCCACGGCCCGCTGCCCGTGCTCGCCGTCGTCGGCCGCCCCAATGTCGGCAAGTCGACCCTGGTGAACCGGATCATCGGCCGCCGCGAGGCCGTCGTCGAGGACAAGCCCGGTGTCACCCGCGACCGCGTCACCTACGAGGCCGAGTGGGCCGGGCGCCGCTTCAAGGTCGTCGACACCGGCGGCTGGGAGCAGGACGTCCTCGGCATCGACGCCTCCGTCGCCGCCCAGGCCGAGTACGCGATCGAGGCGGCCGACGCGGTCGTCTTCGTCGTGGACGCCAAGGTCGGCGCGACCGACACCGACGAGGCGGTCGTCCGGCTGCTGCGCAAGGCCGGCAAGCCGGTCGTGCTGTGCGCCAACAAGGTCGACGGCCCGAGCGGCGAGGCCGACGCGGCCTACCTGTGGAACCTCGGCCTCGGCGAGCCGCACCCCGTCTCCGCGCTGCACGGCCGCGGCACCGGCGACATGCTGGACGCCGTCCTGGAGGCGCTGCCCGAGGCGCCCGCGCAGAGCTTCGGCACCGCGATCGGCGGCCCCCGACGCATCGCGCTCATCGGCCGCCCGAACGTCGGCAAGTCCTCCCTGCTGAACAAGGTCGCCGGCGAGGAGCGCGTCGTCGTCAACGAACTGGCGGGCACCACCCGCGACCCGGTCGACGAGCTGATCGAACTCGGCGGCGTCACCTGGAAGTTCGTGGACACCGCCGGCATCCGCAAGCGCGTCCACCTCCAGCAGGGCGCCGACTACTACGCCTCGCTGCGCACGGCGGCCGCCGTGGAGAAGGCCGAGGTCGCGGTCATCCTGATCGACGCCTCCGAGAACATCTCCGTGCAGGACCAGCGGATCGTCACCATGGCCGTCGAGGCGGGCCGCGCGGTCGTCCTCGCCTTCAACAAGTGGGACACCCTCGACGAGGAGCGCCGCTACTACCTGGAGCGCGAGATCGAGACCGAGCTGGGCCAGGTCGCCTGGGCCCCGCGGGTGAACGTCTCGGCGCGCACCGGCCGGCACATGGAGAAGCTGGTCCCGGCGATCGAGACCGCCCTCGCCGGCTGGGAGACCCGCGTCCCCACGGGCCGGCTGAACGCCTTCCTCGGCGAACTGGTCTCGGCCCACCCGCACCCGGTCCGCGGCGGCAAGCAGCCCCGCATCCTGTTCGGCACCCAGGCCGGCACCAAGCCCCCCCGCTTCGTCCTCTTCGCCTCCGGCTTCATCGAGGCGGGCTACCGCCGCTTCATCGAGCGCCGGCTGCGCGAGGAGTTCGGCTTCGAGGGCACCCCGATCCACATCTCGGTGCGGGTGCGCGAGAAGCGCGGCCAGAAGAAGAAGTAACCGCCGTACGGCAAGGGCGGCCCCCCGACCGAGAAGGCCGGGGGGCCGCCCTTGCCGTACCTCACGCGCCCTGGCGCGGTCCCGGCGGCAGGGCCGGGGCGACGTAGTGCATCCCGGTGTCGTGCGGGTGGGGCCGCCCGATCGTGCCGATCCGCTGCCACTGCGACTGCTGCCGCGCGCTGTAGGCCCCGGCGCTGTAGGCGCTGTACGAGCTGCTGAACGACCCCGCCCGTGGACCCCCGTACGAGCCTGTCACGCCTGGGAGTTCACCGAAGGGACTGAACCTCAGCCCCTCCTCCCCGCTGCGGTCCCCCGGCAGCGTGCGGAAGGACTTGACCCATTCCGCGTAGAGCATGTCGTAGATGGGCGTGGCCGAACCCCCCACGGCCCCGTCCTGCGCCAGCCGGGCTGACGGAACGGAGACGAAGGAGGTTCGGCGAGGGGGTGGAGTGTCGTATGCGTGCACGTATGTCCAAACGACCGGGACCCTGAAGAGATGCGGTTCTGTGATCTCCCGAGGTGCGCGGGGCTGCCCCCTGGGGAGAACGTCACGTACCGGCGAGAGGCAGAGCGGCAGCGACCAGCTTGCCCACCGCCGCCGCCTTGTCGAGGGACTCCCGCAGCAGGTCCTCCCGCGGCTGCCGCCCGATCGACCCCACCGGCGCCGCGAACATGAGCACCTGCTGGTGCTTGTTGGCCGCGGCCCGCCAGCTGTCGGTCACCTGGAGCGGCTGGTGCGCCTGCCACCAGGCCACCGGCTGCCCGCCGTTGGCCGAGGGCTGGAGCACCGCGTGCAGCTGGCCCATGGCGAGCAGCACCGACCAGCCGTGCAGCACCGGCGGCACGGACGTCAGCTCGGTCACCGGCGTGAACCCCTGCTCGATGAGCAGCGGGAGGAAGTCGTCGCCGGGCCCGGTGGTGCCCGGGCGCACGATCGGTGTCGTCGGCTCGACGACGAGCGCGGGGTGCAACTCGCCCTCGATCAGCACGAGTCCGCTGGTCACGCCGAGCACCGCCTGCTCGGGCACGGCCTTCGGCGGCTCGCCCGCGCCGGGGGCGACCCCGCCGATGGACCGGACGGCGCCCTGGAGCTGCTCCTCGGTGACCTGGACGACCTGCGAGGGCAGGCAGCTGGCGTGGGCGAAGGCGAGGACGGCGGTCTCGTCCCCGACGAACAGAACGGTGCTGGTGCGCTCCTGTCCGGAGTCGCCCGGGGTGCGGCAGGAGGTGCAGTCGTAACTGCCCGGGGTGTTCTCGTCGGCGAGCAGCCGGTCGGCTTCTTCGTCGCCGATCTCGGCGCGTACCTCGTCACTGACGTCGAGCATGCGCGGCACGGGGGCTCCCTCGGGATGCGTGCTGGGTCGGCCGGGTGGCTCCCGGCCGATGAGCCCCGGGGTTCCGGGCTCATGAAGAAGACAACGGGCGTCCTGTGGTGGGAGTCACGCCCCGGCAGGAACCGGTTCGCATCAACCACCGCACACGGTCACGAGACGTGCGGAATCGGCCACTCACCGTCAACTCCCCGCCCAGTCAAGGAGCTTGAACGGGTGAAGTGAATCACGTTTGACTTCGGTTACTGGTCGAAAAATCAGGAAATCCAGGGATGTAGTGGGTGGCCTGAATTCGCCGCTACCTGCGGTAACAGCCAACTGGCCTGGAAGGACAGGGAGTTGGTTGATTTCAGCAGGTCACCCTCCATACATTCCTCCGCCGTGTGCAACGAGCACCGCTCGGGAACGTCCACCGCCCGGCACCGGCAGCAGCACCGCCGGTACCGGTCCGGGGCGGACGGGGCGGACACGAGGAACCGCGTTCATGCGCGGCGAGACGTGCTCCGCCGGGGGGACCCCGGGTTCGTGGAGAGGGAATTACATGTCCGAGTGTGCCGATACCACCCGCAACGCCGCCCGTCACGACGGCACCCGCAAGGGCCGTACGACGGCCGCGCTCGCCGGAGCCGCGCTGCTCGCCCCGCTGGGGCTGCTGGCCGCGACCGGCAACGCCGCGGCGGCGGACAGCGGGGTGTGGGACCGCATCGCCCAGTGCGAGAGCGGCGGCAACTGGCACATCAACACCGGCAACGGCTACTACGGCGGGCTCCAGTTCTCCGCCTCGACCTGGCGCGCGTACGGCGGCTCCGCCTACGCCGCGACGGCCGACCAGGCCTCCAGGAGCGCGCAGATCGCCGTCGCCGCCAAGGTCCAGCAGGCCCAGGGCTGGGGTGCCTGGCCGGTCTGCTCGGCCCGCGCCGGCGCCTTCGGCGCGGTCCCCGCGGCCGACCGCACCGGTTCCTCCGGTTCGGCCTCCGGTTCGGCCTCCGGCTCGGCCGGCTCCAAGGGCGTGACGACGAAGTCCGCCCCGACCAGGTCCACTCCGGCACCGTCCGCTCCGGCGCGGACGGCGGAGCGTCCGGCGGCCCAGACGGGCCGCAGCGGCTCCCCGGAGGGTCGCGACTACCTCGTCCGCGAGGGTGACACCCTGAGCGCGATCGCCGTCGCGCACGGGACCGACTGGCAGCGGATCTACGCCGCCAACAAGAAGGTCATCGGCGACGACCCGAACCTGATCGTGCCCGGCCAGCGCCTGGCGCTCTGAGCGCCGAGCACCGCGCGGGACAGCCGCCCACCGAGGGCGGCGGCTGTCCCGCATCCGTGCCGTGGCCCGCCGCGTGTGCTGGTTCCGTGAAATTCCTATGCGGCGTCAGCTGCCCGGGTATCGCACGGGATTGCCCGGGGAATGCCGTTCGTGCACCGTTCCCGTTCCCCACCACGGGCCTTTCCGTGGCTAATTCGAAGCGGTCCGGCGGAGGGTGTGAATTCTGTTCGATTGACCGGGCGAGCCGGGCGGAAACCCTCGTACGTGTGACCCGGGAAGCTGTGACAGAAGTGTGACCCGGGGCAGATCTTCCTCTTACCTTGCTAGCTTGGTGGTATGGCACCGATTCCCACTCCGCCCGCGGAGCCCCAGGACAGTCCGGACGGGTACGTCGGCCTCGACGCCGCCGACGCCGAGCGGCTCGCTCGGCAGCGCGGCTGGGCGACGGTGCGGCCGCTGCCGCCGGGCGCGATCATCACGATGGAGTACCGGGTGGGGCGGCTGAACTTCGAGGTGCGCGACGGCCGGGTGGCCCGCGCCTGGAAGGGCTGACCGCCCCGTCGGCGGCGCGTACGTACGGCAAAGGCCCCGCTCCCGATGAGGGAGGCGGGGCCTTTCTCGTGCGTGGCGGCGGGGGTGTGCGTACCGGACCGCCGCCGGACGGGGCCGTCAGCCGCCGGTGAGGGGGCGGGCCGGCTGGGTCGTGCCGCGCGGGACGCGGTGGTCGGTGTGCGGCGGGCGGCGACTGCCCGCCGGGGTGACCGGAGTGCGCTCCGAGCGGGTCGTGTGCGGCCCCGGGGCCAGGTGGGCGAGCCCCCGGGAGGCACGGGTCGAGGCGACCGGCTCGCGGGCCGGCGACGGCTGCTCGGACCGCGGGGCGCTGCGCGGCTTGAGCACCACCGGGGTGACCGGGACGGCCGGTTCGGCCACCGGGCGGCCGCGGCGGGCCCGCCAGCGGTCGCGCAGGTCGAACAGCCAGTCCTCGGTGCGCGCGATCGGCGGCTCGAACCACGGCAGCGCGAGCAGGATCAGCAGGCCCGCGGCCCAGCCCAGCAGCACATCGCTCAGCCAGTGCGTACCGAGGTAGACGGTGGTCATGCCGACGCCGAGCGAGGTGATCGCGGACAGTGCCGACAGCCAGCGGCGCGCCCGTGGAGTGGAGGCCAGATACGCCAGGATTCCCCATGTCACGACCGCGTTGGCGGTGTGGCCGCTGGGAAATATATCGCCGCCCCGCATCATCTCGTTCGAGCCGATCACGGTCGCGTAGTGCGGACCGAGGCGCCCCATCCCGTACTTGGCGGCGCCGACCGTGATGTTCAGCAGCAGCAGCGAGGTGGCCAGGGTCAGCAGCGGGCGCAGGGTGTGCTGCCGCCAGGAGCGCCAGCCGAGCCAGGCCGCGACCATCACGGCGGTGGGGCCGCGCTGGCCGAGCACCACGTAGTAGTCGAGGAAGGCGTGGATCTGCGGCCACTGCTGGTACGGCCGGAAGAACATGACCTGCCAGTCGAGCCGGACCAGCCAGGACGTGATCACCACGGCCCACACGATCGCCAGGTAGAAAGCCAGGGTCGCCGTGAACAGCACGACCCGGTGCCGGCTCATCCTCGGCACATCGATGTGGGCCGGTCGTTCCGGCTCACGGTCGAGTCTGGCGAACACCCGGTCCAGACGCCGAGTGAGGTTTCGTTCGGTACGCACCCAATCGACGTTACAGCGAGTGAGGTGTGAACCCCGTCGAAACTGCGGCTTTGTGATGACGATGTGATGTGGCAAACCTCTCAAGCGTGGCTCGAATTCCGGGGATTCCGGAATCCGGTGAGATCGCCGTCTTCAATTCCTTTGATCGTTCCGGGTGTTGTTTATATGGCGCTTATAAATGCGTTAACCGGGTCCTGGTGCGGAATTCTCCGGAGCGTCACCGCCCGAAGAAGTCGATCATGGTGGACCGGAGCCGTTCAGCCAGAACGCCCCGTAGATCGCCGAAACGACCGCCAAACCCACGGTGACCAGCGCGGACTTGGCGGTGCGCGGCCGGGCGAGGGCTCGGGCGAGCGGCAGCAGCAGCGGGAACGCGGGCAGCAGCAGCCGGGGCTTGGAGCCGAAGTAGCTCGACGCGCACAGGGCGAGTGCGAGCACGACACTCGTGTACACCAGCAGGGCGACGGGCTGGCGCTGCCGGACGCCGACGACGTGGAGCCACAGCAGCAGGGCGACGCCGACGATCAGGCCGACACCGGCGAGCGCGGACGGAAATGACGTGAACTTGTCGGCCACGAAACACGCGAAGGCGTAGCCGCCGTCGAACCCGTTGCGCCAGCCGGCCTGCACGTCCAGATACCCGAGCGGGCCCTTGCCGGTGCGGTGCCCCACCCAGAGGACGTAACCGGCGGCGCCGAGCGGGGCCAGCAGCATGCCGAGGGCGCGGCGCCGGGCGGGGACCTGCGGGCCCGGCCCGCCGTGCTCTCCCGCGCGCTCACGGCGGTCCCGCACGAACGACAGCACCCCCACGACCCACACCGCCGCGACCACCGCCGCCCCGACCGGCCGGGTCAGCCCCGCCAGCGACGCGAGCAGCCCGGCGCTCACCCAGCGCCCGGCGAGCAGCGCGTACAGCGACCAGGCCGCCAGCGCCGTGAACAGCGACTCGCTGTACGCCATGGACTGCACGATCCCCACGGGCAACACCGCCCACAGCAGTACCGCGCAGACCCCCACCCGGGCGTCGTACACCCGCTCCGCGACCGCGAAGATCCCCGCCGCGGCGGCCAGTGAGGCGAGCAGGCTCACCGCGAAACCCGCGTCCGCGTACGACAGCGGCGAGAGCGCGTGCAGCAGCCGCTCCAGCCAGGGCAGCAGCGGGAAGAAGGCCAGGTTGGAGTGGACGTCGCCGTTCGGCAGCCGCACCTCGTAGCCGTAGCCCAGCTCGGCGACGCGGGTGTACCAGAGGGAGTCCCAGCGCGCGGTCAGGAGGCCGTACGCGCTCTTGCCGCGCGCGGCGCTCCACACCGCCAGCGCCACCAGCCCCAGGGCGCGCACCGCCGCATAGCCCAGCAGGGCGGGCACGGCCCGGCGCAGGAGGGGGGCGCGGGTGCCGCCCGCGCGTATGTCAAGAACGGTCACGGGCTCGATTATCGGACGACCGCGGAACCGGTCCCGCCCCCTGGGGGCATAGGGGATGTTTCGGTTAAGAGGGGGTGAAGTGGCATACGCCACACGGGTCCGGTCGGGCGTGTGAGAGGTCCGCCACGTGTGCCCGAGACGGACTCGCGTACGCTGACGAGTCACCCGCGTGGGTTCGAGCGGGCCGGAGACACCGCTCCTCTCCGGTTCAGCGACAGGGAGTCCCCACCCGTCGGTCCGCCGCACGCGAGGGATCAGCTGGGAGGTACACGCATGTCCGGTACGACCTCGGCTGCCGTGCGGCCGCGCCGCCGGGCAGCCGGAGCCGGTGCCAACCGCTGGGTCGTGCTCGTCGTCCTCTGCGTCAGCCTGCTGCTCGTCGCCCTCGACGCGACCGTGCTGCACGTGGCGGTCCCCGCCGTCACCGAGGACCTCAGGCCCGGCGCCGTGGAACTGCTCTGGATCGTCGACGTCTATCCGCTGGTCTGCGCCTCGCTGCTGATCCTCTTCGGCACGCTCGGCGACCGGATCGGCCGCCGACGCGTCCTGCTCCTCGGCTACGGCCTCTTCGGCGTCGCCTCCGCCATGGCCGCCTTCGCGCCCACCGCCGAGACCCTGATCCTCGCCCGCGCGCTGCTCGGCGTCGGCGGCGCCATGATCATGCCCGCGACCCTGTCGATCCTGCGCCAGGTCTTCCCCGACCGGCGCGAGCGCGCGCTCGCCATCGGCATCTGGAGCGCGGTCGCCGCCGTCGGCGCGGCGGTCGGCCCGCTGCTCGGCGGCTTTCTGCTGGAGCACTTCTGGTGGGGCGCGGTCTTCCTCGTCAACATCCCGCTGATGCTGGTCAGTCTGCCGGTCGGCCGCATCCTGCTGCCCGAGTCCCGCGGCGACCGCAGCGGCCCCTGGGACGTCGGCGGTGCCCTGATGGCGGCCGGCGGCCTGTTCGGTGTCGTCCTCGGGGTGAAACGGCTGGGCGGGGGAGAGGCCCCGGCGAGCCCCTTCACCGTGCTGCCGCTGCTGATCGGCGCGGCGCTCCTCGTCCTCTTCGTACGGCGCCAGCGGCGGCGGCTCCATCCGCTGGTGGACCTGCGGATGTTCCGCCGACCGGCGTTCAGCACCTCGGTGGGCTGCATCGTGCTGGCGATGCTCGCGCTGGTCGGCCTGGAGCTGATCGCCGCGCAGTATCTGCAACTGGTCCTCGGGCTGTCGCCGCTGCAGACCGGCCTGCGGCTGCTGCCGCTCACCGTCGCGGCGATGGCGGCGGGCCTGGCGGGCGCGCGGCTGCTGCGCCGCTTCGGGCCGCGCCGCATGGTCTGCGCCGGCTTCCTGCTGACCGCCGCCGCCGTCCTCACGCTCACGGCGATGAGCGCCGACGACAACGCGCCGCTGCTGCTGTCCGGGTTCGTGCTGCTCGGCTTCGGCCTGGAGACCACGCTCTTCGGGGCGTACGAGTCGATGCTCAGCGAGGCCCCGGCGGACCAGGCCGGCGGCGCGGCGGCGGTCGGCGAGACGTCGTACCAGCTCGGCGCCGGCATCGGCATCGCCCTGCTCGGCAGCGTGATGAACGCCGCCTACGCGCCGGGGCTGCGGTCGGTGCCGGGTGTGCCGCGGCACACCTCGCGCGCGGCCGGGCACTCGCTCGGCGAGGCCTACGACCTGGCCGACCGGCTCGGCGGCGACGCCGGGGCCGCGCTGCGGCAGGCCGCGCGGGACTCCTTCGTGCACGGGCTGCATGTGACGCTGCTGGTGAGCGCGGGGCTGTTGCTGCTGGGCGCGGCGATGGCGCTGCGGCTGCCGCGGGTCATGCACTGCGCAGCCGAGGCGGTGACGACGGTGGAGCTGCCCGCGCCGAGGGAAGTGGCCGAGTCCCGGGTCTCGGCCTGACGTCCTGCCCGACGTACTGGACGTGCGGGACACCGCACCGTAACGTCAGCGGCAAAATGTGACTAGCAGCGCTAGTTTTCTGTGTGCCGGAGGGTTTCCCATGTCCGCGTCCTCGAAGTTGCCCCCCTTCGATCCCGCCGACCCGCTCGGGATCGACGACCTGCTGGAACCCGAAGACCTCGCCGTGCGGGACACCGTGCGGGCCTGGGCGGCGGACCGCGTGCTGCCGTACGTCGCCGAGTGGTACGAGAACGGGGAACTGCCCGGGATCAGGGAACTCGCCCGCGAACTCGGCACGATCGGCGCCCTCGGCATGTCCCTGACCGGATACGGCTGTGCGGGCGCGACGGCCGTGCAGTACGGCCTGGCCTGTCTGGAGCTGGAGGCGGCCGACTCCGGCATCCGCTCCCTGGTCTCCGTGCAGGGCTCGCTCGCCATGTACGCGATCCACCGGTTCGGCAGCGAGGAGCAGAAGCTCCGGTGGCTGCCCAGCATGGCGGCCGGCGAGGTGATCGGCTGCTTCGGACTCACCGAACCCGACCACGGCTCCGACCCCGCCTCGATGCGCACCCACGCCAAGCGTGAGGGCGGGGGAGACTGGGTGCTGAACGGCCGCAAGATGTGGATCACCAACGGCTCGGTCGCCGGGGTGGCCGTCGTCTGGGCGCAGACCGAGAACGGCATCCGCGGCTTCGTCGTCCCGACCGACACCCCCGGCTTCTCGGCCCCCGAGATCAAGCACAAGTGGTCCCTGCGCGCCTCGGTCACCAGCGAACTCGTCCTGGACGACGTACGGCTGCCCGCCGACGCCGTACTCCCGGAGGTCACCGGACTGCGCGGCCCGCTCAGCTGTCTGTCCCACGCCCGCTACGGCATCGTCTGGGGTGCGATGGGCGCGGCGCGCAGCAGCTTCGAGGCGGCCGTCGACTACGCGAAGTCGCGCGAGCAGTTCGGGCGGCCCATCGGCGGCTTCCAGCTCACCCAGGCCAAACTCGCCGACATGGCGGTCGAACTGCACAAGGGAATCCTGCTCGCCCACCATCTGGGGCGGCGGATGGACGCCGGCCGCCTGCGTCCCGAGCAGGTCAGCTTCGGCAAGCTCAACAACGTCCGCGAGGCCATCGAGATCTGCCGTACGGCGCGGACGATCCTCGGTGCCAACGGGATCTCCCTCGAATACCCCGTGATGCGGCACGCGACCAACCTGGAGTCGGTGCTCACCTACGAGGGAACCGTGGAGATGCACCAGCTCGTGCTGGGCAAGGCGCTCACCGGGCTCGACGCCTTTCGGTGAGCCCGCCGTCCGGTGAGCCCCTGCCGGAGGCGGGGCTCGGGAGGCAGGGCCGGTGAGCGGCCCTGCCTCAGCTCTGGTTGAAGAACCCGTCCTCGCGGCGTGCCGCCGGCTCACCGCTGATGATCTCCGTGTTCGACGGCGTCAACAGGAACACCCGCGTCGCCACCCGTTCGATCGTGCCGTGCAGACCGAAGGTCAGCCCCGCCGCGAAGTCCACCACGCGCTTGGCGTCGGCCGGCTCCATCGCCGTGAGGTTCATGATGACCGGGACGCCCTCCCGGAACAGCTCGCCGATCGCCCGGGCGTCCCGGAAGCTGTCCGGGGTGACCGTGCCGATCCGGTGGCCCTTCTCCTCGGCCGTGTCCGTGGCCACCTTCACCCGGGGGTCCGTGACCCAGGCGTCCCCGGACTCGGTGCCCTCGGAGTACTCGTCGTCGTAGTAACGCTCGTCATCGTTGTCGTCGACGAGGCCGAGCCACGCACTCGCCTTGCGTACCGATCCCATGGACGCCTCCTCTCACAGCAGGCTTTCTCGCTTTCCGCACCCCTATGGTCATCCATGATGCGGACGGTGCGCCAAGTGGATAGACGCCGCGCGGGGGGTTTGTGACGGTACTGGTGCACAGCCGATCCGTCGAGAGCCCTTGTGCCCCAAGGCTCCAGCCACATATGGCTGCTGACTGTGAGTGAAATATGATCGTCGGCGGCGGATGGGTGAGCGTCACTGCGTACGGGTGAACACCAACGCCGCACCACAAAACGGGGGATCGGCAGTGTTCGGAATCGTCAGACCGTGCTCGCACCGGCTCGGTGAACGCCTCAAAGCCGAGTGGATGGCGCACTTGTGCGGGCTGTGCCTCGCGCTGCGCCGCGACCACGGCCAGTTCGCGCGCATCGTGACGAACTACGACGGGCTGCTCATATCGGTTCTGACGGATGCTCAGGCCGGTCCGGCCGAGGGTTCCCGGCGCACGGCCGGACCGTGCGCGCTGCGCGGGATGCGGACCGCGTCCGTCGCCCGGGGCGAGGGCGCGCGGCTCGCCGCAGCCGTCTCGCTGGTGCTCGCCGCGGCGAAGGTCCGCGACCATGTCGCCGACCGGGACGGGCTGCTGGCCCGCAGACCGGTGGCCGCCGCGGCCCGCCGGGTCGCCGCGGGCTGGGGCCGGGCCGGTGCGCGCGGCGGCGGTGCCGTCGGCTTCGACACCGGCGTCCTCGTCGAGGCCGTCGACCGGCAGCTCGGCCTGGAGACCCTCGCCGGGTACGGCACTCCGATCCTGACGGTCACCGAGCCGACCGAGACCGCGACGGCGGCGGCCTTCGCGCACACCGCGGTGCTGGCCGGCCGCCCGGACAACGCGCGGCCCCTGGCGGAGGCCGGGCGCCTCTTCGGCCGGCTCGCGCATCTGCTGGACGCCGTGGAGGACCAGGAATCCGACGCCCTGTCGGGCGCCTGGAACCCGCTCACCGCCACGGGCACGTCCCGTGCGGAGGCCCGCCGGCTCGCCGACGACGCCCTGCACGGCATCCGGCTCGCCCTGCGCGACGCCGAGTTCGCCGACGGCGAGCTGGTGCATCTGCTGCTCGTGCACGAGTTGCGGCGGTCGGTGGACCGGGCGTTCGGCCCGCATGACCCGCGACAGCCCCCTCGCCCGCATCCGCACCAGCCCAAGGCGCCGCGGGGGTTCCTGCCCGGCTGCGGGGCGTTTCTCCTGGTGTGCTGCACCTGCCAGATGTGCTGCGCGGACGAGTACGAGGGTCCCTGGTCGCGGAAGAAGCGGGAGGGGTGCTGTTCGGACTGTGACTGCGACTGCCCGTGCGACGGATGCGACGGGTGTGACGGCTGCTGCGACGGATGCGACTGCTGCTGCCCCTGTGACGGGTGCTAGCAGCGAGAGGCGCGAGGGGAGGGGGGTGCGTGAAGGCGTGGAGAGAGTGCGGAGAGAAGAGAGGACGCGAGTACGCCCGTTCGCGGCGGGCGCGCGCAGGGGGTCAGCTCAACAGGAACAGGACCACACGCGACCGAAGTCGATGTGGGAGCGGGTGACCAGCCACTGCTGTGGATGCATGGGGCAAGTGGAACAGGCATCCGGTTCCGCGTCAACTGACGTGAGACGTACGGCTCACAGTACGGACAGCCTTGACAGAGTGTGGAAACGCCCACGTACTCTCGACGGACGGCCCTGCTGAGGGGCTCGGCCGTGTGAAGGCACCGACCTGACTCTTCGCGTCACGGAGCCTTCGCATGCCATTCGACATCCTCGCCACCGTCCAGCACGACGAACTCGGCGCGGAGCGTGCCCGATGAGGCCGCAGCTGGTGATCGTGGGAGCCGGCCCGCGCGGGACCGGCCTCCTGGAGCGCATCGCCGCCAACGCCCCCGAGCTGTACGCCGACACGGGCCTGGACATCCATCTGGTCGACCCCCACCCGCCGGGCGGCGGCCGCATCTGGCGCCAGGCGCAGTCGCCGCTGCTGTGGATGAACTCGCACGCCGAGGACGTCACCATGTTCACCGACGACACCGTGGCCATGGACGGCCCGGTGCGCGAGGGCCCCACCCTGCACGAATGGGCCGGACTCGACGGCGGCACCTTCGCCGACCGGCAGCTCCAGGGCCGCTATCTGCGCCACGTGTACGAGCGCGCGCTGGCCGAACTGCCCGAGGGCATCACCGTCCACCACCACCCCCGGCGCGCCCTGCGGGTCAGCGGCCCGCGCGACGGGCGCCAGCAGGTGTGGCTGGCGGGCCGGTCCCGCCCCCTCCTCGCCGACCTGGTGATCCTCACCCTCGGCCACCTCGACGCCGAACTCGACGACGAGCAGGCCGCGTTGGCGGCGCACGCCCGCGAGCACGGCCTGGTGCACCTGCCGCCCGACTTCACCGCCGACACGGACCTGTCCCCGCTGCGCCCCGGCGAGCCCGTGCTCGTGCGCGGCTTCGGTCTCGCCTTCGTCGACCTGATGGTCCTGCTCACCGAGGGCCGCGGCGGCCGGTACGAGGGCGACACCTATCTCCCCTCGGGACAGGAGCCGGTGCTGTACGTCGGTTCGCGGCGCGGAGTGCCGTACCACTCGAAGATCGGCTACGAGTGGACCGGCGACCGGCCCCCGCTGCCCCGCTTCTTCGGCCCCGCCGAGGTCGAGGAACTGCTCGCCCGGCCGACCGGCCTCGACTTCCGGCGCGACGTGTGGCCGCTCGTGGAGAAGGAGCTGGGCTTCGCCCACTACCACCGGCTGTTCACCGCCCACGCCGGACGTACGGCGATGGCCTGGGCCGACTTCGAGGAGAAGTACGCGGCCGCCGCGGGCCCCGCCGAGATGCGGGCGCTGGTCGCCGCCGCCGTACCGGACCCGGCCGACCGGCTCGACCTCGGCGCGCTCGACCGTCCGCTGGAGGGAGTGCGGTACGCGTCGCACGAGGCGTTCCAGGAGGGGCTGCGCGGGTACGTGGAGAATGACCTGATACGACGTCATGATCTCTCGCACAGCGCGGACTTGGGGGTGTTTCTCGGTCTGCTGTCCGTCTACGGACAGATGGTGCGGCTCGGGAGCACCGGGTCCTGGTGGCACGGGTTCTTCAGCTATCTGGCGTCCGGCCCGCCCGGACCCCGGCTGCGGCAGATGCTCGCGCTGTCCCGGGCGGGACTGCTCCGCTTCGTCGGCGCCGACATGACCGTGCGGGCCGAGGACGGGGTGTTCCGGGCCGCCAGTCCCACCGTGCCGGGCTTCTCCGTCGAGGCGCGGGCGCTGGTCGAGGCCCGGCTCCCCGACCCCACCGTCGGACGGGCCCGCGACAGTCTGCTGCGCGAACTGCACGCCGACGGCGCCGCCGAGAACCCCGAGGGACTGCTCCGGGTCGACCGCGGGGACGGCCGCGTCCTCGACACGGCCGGGCGCCCGCATCCCCGGCGCTTCGCGCTCGGCCCGTACACCGACGCCCGTACCTCCGGCGCCTTCACCCGGCCGCGCACCGGCGGGCCCGCGTTCCGGCAGAACGACGCCACCGTCCGGGCGGCGCTGGGAATGCTGCGGAGCCTGGCCGGGCGGGCCGCCGCCTGAGCCGGCTGCCCCGACCCGGTAACGACCGTCAACGACCAGTAAGGGAACCCTTCATGAGTGTCATGGCCGCGGGCCGGTACCGGCCGGGGCTGCTGCACCTCGCCGCCGGCATCGATCTGCCGGGCTCCTTCGACGCCGGGGCCTACCTCGAACTGGCCCTGCTCGCCGAGCGGGGCGGGCTGGACTTCGTGACGCTGGACGACCCCCTCGGCCGGCCCGGGCCCGACGCGCTGGACGTGCTGTGCCGGGTGGCGCCCGCGACCCGCCGGATCGGCCTGGTCCCGACGGTTCCCGCCGCCCGCGCCGAGCCCGTCCGGGTGCGGGACGCCGTGGTGACGCTGGACTGGGTCAGCGGCGGGCGGGCCGGCTGGAGGGGCGATGTGTCCGGGAAGCAGGGGGAGGCGGAGGAAGGGGAGTCGTTGCGGGGGTGTTGCGTGCGGGTGGTCGACGCCACCGAGCGGCACGGCCGCGCCGTCGCCGCCCGGTGCGCGGACGTGGCCCTGGTGCGGGTCTCCCGTCCGCAGGAGGCCGCCGTCGTCCGTGCCGAACTGCGGGAGCTGGCCGCCGAGTCGGGGCGCGCGCCGGACGCGCTGCGGGTGCTGGTGAGCCTGCTGATCGACCTCGGCGACGGGGAGTACGCCGCCGAGCCCGGATCCGGCGGCGGAGGCCCCCGGCCGACCGTGCGCGGCCCGCTGTACCGGGGCGGACCGGTCGACCTCGCGGAACTGGTCGCCGGCTGGCACGCCGACGGTGCCGCCGACGGCTTCCACCTCGTGCCCGTCGAGCCGCGCCGTGACCTGGAGCGGCTCGTCAACGGCACGGTGGGGCTGCTCCAGCACCGCGGCCTGTTCCGCACCTTCTATCCGGGCAGCACGCTGCGCGACCACCTCGGGCTCGCCCGGTCCGCTCGGCAGTACGTCATGACCGGGGGAACGCCGGACGGCGCACCGGAGGGGCGGAGCGCTTCGTGTAAAAGCGGTTTAAATTTCTACGGCTGAAAGGCGCCCTTGTGGCGACCGGTCGTTCGGCCGAATACTCCCCCTCAGCGCTTGTCGGGGGCATGTGTGTTCGGAATCCCGGGCCTGTCCCTGGCTGCGCCTCACGGGCCCCGACCCCACGCGGGCCCCCGACTTCCCTTGGAGGGAACGAAAAGTGAGGATCAAGCGCACCACTCCCCGCAGCGGTACGGCGAGACGGACCCGGCTGATCGCCGTGGCGACCGGTTTCCTGGCCGCAGCGGCGTTCGCCGCCCCCACCGCGAACGCCAGCGACGTCCACACGTTCAGCGCGACCCAGCTCACCAGGGCGAGCGACTCCGTCCGCCAGGCCGACGTAGCCGGTACGGCCTGGGCGGTCGACAGCAGGACCGGACATGTCGTGGTCACCGTCGACAGCACCGTGTCCCAGGCCGAGATCGCCAGGATCAAGCGGCAGGCCGGTGCCGAGTCGGACGCGCTCACCATCAAGCACACCCCGGGCAAGTTCAACAAGCTGATCACCGGTGGCGACGCCATCTACGGTGGTGCCTACCGCTGCTCGCTCGGGTTCAACGTGCACAGCGGCAGCACGTACTACTTCCTCACGGCCGGCCACTGCGGCCAGGTCGCCTCCACCTGGTACAGCAACTCCAGCCACAGCACGGTGCTCGGCACCAATGTCGGCTACAGCTTCCCGGGCAATGACTTCGCGCTGGTCCGGTACACCAACTCGGCCGTCGCGCACCCCAGTTCGGTGGGCAGCCAGTCCATCACGAGCGCGGCCACGCCGTCCGTGGGCACGACCGTCTACCGCCGGGGTTCCACCACCGGTACGCACAGCGGGCGGGTCACCGCGCTGAACGCCACCGTCAACTACGGCAGCGGGGACATCGTCTCCGGGCTCATCCAGACCACCGTCTGCGCCGAGGGCGGCGACAGCGGCGGTCCGCTGTACGGCGGGTCCGTGGCGTACGGGCTGACGTCCGGTGGCAGCGGTGACTGCACCTCCGGCGGTACGACGTTCTTCCAGCCGGTGACCGAGGCGTTGAGCTACTACGGGGTCACGCTGCCGTAGCGTCCCTGGTTCCGGTTCCGGCTTCGGCTTCGGTCTCCAGAGCCCCTGCGGGCGTCCCGCCTGCGGGGGCTCTGTTTCGGCCATCACGCTCCGAGCAGTGCTACTCGCTCGTAGTGTTTGCAGTGCGAACCTCCTGGCGTGACGGTGGACGGTCGAAGCGGTGGGGTGCGCGGGGCTTCTCCGTGCGCG
Organism: Streptomyces sp. NPDC055966; assembly: GCF_042269865.1. Classification (NCBI taxonomy): domain Bacteria; kingdom Bacillati; phylum Actinomycetota; class Actinomycetes; order Kitasatosporales; family Streptomycetaceae; genus Streptomyces; species Streptomyces sp. NPDC055966. Next base: position 311,076 of record NZ_JBHJYK010000009.1, on the reverse strand, counting down.
TCCTGAAGTCAACCTTGTGTGCTCCCTGTGCCGTTCGGAAGAGTGGGCGCTCGTCAACCAGCCTTCCGGCCCGTCCAGGTCCCCACAGCCCGCGGGCCGTCCCCCCACAGGAGGACGTGAGTTGAAGCACCGACGCATATCCGGGCGGCGGGCCGCCGTGGCCGGCGCGGGAATCGCCGCGCTGGTCGCCGCGGGTGTCACCTTGCAGAATGCGAACGCCAGCGAACCGGTGAAGTCCGCTCCGGAGGCGCGAGTTCTCTCCGCTCCCGCGGCTGGAAATCTCGCCTCCACGCTGCTGAGCCATCTGGGCTCCGATGCCGCCGGGAGTTACTACGACGCCCGGGCGAAGAGCCTCGTCGTCAACGTGCTCGACCAGGGGGCCGCCCGGACGGTCGAGGCGGCGGGCGCCAGGGCGAGACTCGTCGGCAACTCGCTCGCCGCACTCGACGGCGCGCGGACCACGCTGAAGAAGGACGCGACCATCGCCGGTACGTCCTGGGCGACGGACCCGGTCAGCAACAAGGTCGTCGTCACCGCGGACAAGACGGTGTCCGGGGCGCAGTGGGCCAAGCTGGGCAAGGTGGTCGACGGGCTCGGCGCAAAGGCCGAACTGAAGCGGTCGAAGGGGGAGTTCAAACCCTTCATCGCCGGCGGTGACGCGATCAGCGGGTCGGGCGGGCGCTGCTCGCTCGGGTTCAACGTGGTCAAGGGCGGGCAGCCGTACTTCCTGACCGCCGGGCACTGCACGGCGGACATCTCCGCCTGGTCGGACGCCGGCGGCAAGGAGATCGGGCAGAACGCCGAGTCGCACTTCCCGGGCACCGACTTCGGGCTCGTCAAGTACACGGCGGACGTCGCGCACCCGAGCGAGGTCGACCTGTACGACGGGTCCACCCAGAAGATCACCGGGGCCGCCGAGGCGACGGTGGGGATGAAGGTCACCCGCAGCGGGTCCACCACCCATGTGCACGACGGGACGGTCACCGGGCTGAACGCCACCGTGAACTACCAGGAGGGGACCGTCAGCGGGCTCATCCAGACCGATGTGTGCGCCGAGCCCGGTGACAGCGGCGGGTCGCTGTTCTCCGGGAGCAACGCCATCGGGCTGACCTCGGGAGGCAGCGGCGACTGCACCTCCGGTGGTGAGACGTTCTTCCAGCCGGTCACGGCGGCCCTGTCGGCCACCGGGGCGCAGATCGGCTGATTCGTACTTCTCGCGGAGCCCCGTCCCCCGGGTGGTGGGTGGCGGGGCTCCGGCATGCCCCGCGGTCCTGGCGGGCGGGCGTTTGTGCAGGTGGGAGGCGATCGAACGGATGTCGTACACACGTTCGAGAATGGAGGTATGGTGGGGGTGGAAGTAGGGAACTGATGTTCGAGTGCGGGAGGTGCGTGTGCCGGGCTTCGCGCATCTGCACACCGTCTCCGGGTTCTCCCTGAGGTACGGGGCCTCCCATCCGGAGCGGCTGGCCGAGCGTGCCTCGGAGCGGGGCATGGACGTGCTCGCACTGACGGACCGGGACACCGTCGCGGGGGCCGTGCGCTTCGCCAAGGCCTGCGCGGGGGCGGGCGTGCGGCCGGTTTTCGGGGTGAACCTCGCGGTGGCTCCGGCGCGGGCGCCGCGAGGCGAGCGGCGCCGTGTCCCGGTCCGTGGCGGCGCCTTTGTCGATGAGTCGATGCCCCGGATCACCTATCTCGCCCGGGCCGGCGCCCAGGGGTGGGCCGACCTGTGCCGGCTCGTCACGGCCGCGCACAAGAGCGCGGACACCCCTCGGCTGACCTGGCCCGACAACCACGGCGACGGGCTGACCGTGCTGCTCGGGCCCGGCTCCGACGTGGGGCGCGCGCTGGCCGCGGGGCGGCCGGACCGTGCGGCCGGGCTGCTCGCCGCCTGGCGTGAGGTCTACGGGGACGCGCTGCGGCTGGAGGCCGTCTGGCACGGGCGTACGGGGACGGGGACCGGCTCGCTGCGGCTCGCCGCCCGTACCGTCGGCTTCGCCGCCGAGCAGGGGGTGCGGCCGGTGCTGACCAACGCGGTCCGGTACGCCGACCCCGGCCAGGGCCCGGTCGCCGACGTGCTGGACGCCGCCCGGCGGCTGGTGCCGATCGACCCGACGAAGGAGCTGGACTCCGGGGAGGCCTGGCTCAAGGGGGCGGGGGACATGCTGCGGGCGGCCGAGCGGATCGTGGAGGCCGCGGGCTACCGGCGCGACCTCGCCCACCGGCTGCTGGAGCAGACCCGGACGACGGCCGCCGAGTGCCTGGTCGACCCCGAGGACGACCTCGGGATCGGTACGGTCCACTTCCCCGAGGCCCACCTCGTGGGTGCCGGGCGGCGGACCGCCCGGCGGGCCCTCGCCTCGCGGGCGGCGGCGGGGATGCTGCGGCTCGGGTACGGCGGGCGGCGTGCGTACTGGGAGCGGATGCACGACGAGCTGGACATCATCGACCACCATGGTTTCGCTTCCTATTTCCTGACGGTCGCCCAAGTCGTGGACGACGTACGGGAGATGGGCATCCGGGTCGCCGCCCGTGGCTCCGGCGCGGGGTCGTTGGTGAATCACCTCCTGGGCATCGCGAACGCCGACCCGGTCGAGCACGGGCTGCTGATGGAGCGCTTCCTGTCGAAGGAGCGCGTCGTGCTGCCCGACATCGACATCGACGTGGAGTCGGCGCGCCGGATCGAGGTGTACCGCGCGATCATCGGGCGTTTCGGCGAGGAGCGGGTCGCGACGGTCGCGATGCCGGAGACCTACCGGGTCCGGCATGCCGTCCGGGACGTGGGTGCCGCCCTGTCGATGGACCCGGAGGAGATCGACCGGGTCGCCAAGTCCTTTCCGCACATTCGGGCCCGGGACGCGCGGGCCGCCCTGGAGGAGCTGCCCGAACTGCGGCAACTGGCGGGCGAGAAGGAGCGGTTCGGGCGGTTGTGGGAGCTGGTCGAGGCGCTCGACGCCCTGCCGCGCGGGGTCGCCATGCATCCGTGCGGGGTGCTGCTGTCCGACGCCTCGCTGCGCGCCCGTACGCCGGTGGTGCCGACCAGTGGCGAGGGACTGCCGATGTCGCAGTTCGACAAGGAGGACGTGGAGGATCTCGGGCTGCTCAAGCTCGATGTGCTGGGGGTGCGGATGCAGTCGGCCATGGCGCACGCCCTGGCCGAGGTGGAGCGGGCCACCGGGCAGCGGGTCGACCTGGACGCGGTGCCGGCGGGGGACGCGGCGACGTACGAGCTGATCCGGTCCGCCGAGACGCTGGGGTGCTTCCAGATCGAGTCGCCGGGGCAGCGCGATCTGGTGGGGCGGCTGCAGCCGAGCACCTTCCATGACCTGGTCGTCGACATCTCGCTGTTCCGGCCCGGGCCCGTCGCCGCCGACATGGTGCGGCCGTTCATCGAGGCACGGCACGGGCGGGCGCCCGTGCGGTATCCGCATCCGGATCTGGAAGAACCGTTGCGGGGGACGTACGGCGTCGTCGTCTTCCACGAGCAGATCATCGACATCGTCGCCATCCTGACCGGGTGCGGGCGGGGCGAGGCCGACCGGGTGCGGCGGGGGCTGTCCGACCCGGAGTCGCAGGGGCGGATCCGGGTGTGGTTCGCGCAGCGTGCGGCGGCGAACGGGTACGACCTGGAGACGATCCGGCGGACCTGGGAGATCGTGGCGGCCTTCGGGTCGTACGGCTTCTGCAAGGCGCATGCCGTGGCTTTTGCCGTGCCGACGTATCAGTCGGCCTGGTTGAAGGCCCATCACCCGGCGGCCTTCTATGCCGGGCTGCTCACGCACGACCCGGGGATGTACCCGAAGCGGCTGCTGCTGGCCGACGCGCGGCGGCGGGGGGTGCCGATCCTGCCGTTGGACGTGAACGTGTCCGGGGTCGCTCATCGGATCGAACTGGTGTCCGAATCGGGGGTGTGGGGGGTGCGGCTCGCCCTGTGCGATGTGCACGGGATCAGCGAGGCGGAGGCGAAGAGGATCGAGGACGGGCAGCCGTATGCCTCCCTGGTGGACTTCTGGGAGCGGGGGCGGCCCAGCCGGCCGCTGGCCGGGCGGCTCGCCCAGGTCGGGGCGCTGGACGCGTTCGGCGCCAACCGGCGTGATCTGCAACTGCACTTGACCGAGCTGCAGCGGGGGGCGCGAAGCGGTGGCGGTGGTCAACTGCCCCTGGCCGGTGGGCGCGGGACCGCCCCGGCCGGACTGCCGGATCTGTCGGATGCCGAGCGGCTCAGCGCCGAGCTCGGGGTGCTGTCCATGGACGCCTCGCGGAATCTCATGGACGACCACCGGGAGTTCCTCGGGGAGCTGGGCGTGGTCTCCGCACGCCGGCTGCGTGCGGCGCGGCACGGGGAGGCCGTGCTGGTCGCGGGCGCCAAGGCGGCCACCCAGACCCCGCCGATCCGGTCCGGCAAACGGGTCATCTTCTCCACGCTGGACGACGGCACGGGGCTGGTCGATCTCGCGTTCTTCGACGACTCGCACGACGCCTGCGCCCACACCGTCTTCCATTCGTGGCTGCTGCTGGTCCGGGGCGTGGTGCAGCGGCGCGGGCCGCGCAGTCTGAGCGTGGTGGGTTCCGCCGCCTGGAACCTCGCCGAACTGGTCGAACTGCGTGCCGAGGGCGGGCTGGACGTGGTGGCCGCGCGGCTCGCGGAGCCGGTGACCGGGGGCGGTGACGGAGCCGGCGACGGGGACGGCGACGGCACGGGCGGGCGGCGGATCCATCTGCCCACCGGATACGAGATGCATCCGTGGGCCGACCTGCGCCCCGCCGGGCAGGAGGCCGCGCAAGGGCCCGCGGCGATACGGAAGTTGTGGCACCAGAGTCCGGGGAGTGCGGGATGACCATCCTCTGCGTACGTTTCCAGCTGCCGCCGATGTACGAGGCGGCCCTGCCGGGGCTGCTCGGACTGCTGGAGGACTTCACCCCCGTCGTCGAGGCGCTGCCCCCGGACGGGGCGCTGGCCGATCTGCGCGGTGCCCAGCGGTACTTCGGGCGCGGTGCCGTGGAACTGGCCTCGGTGATCCGGGTGCGGGCCCTCGCGCGGTACGGCGTCGACTGCGCGATCGGCGCGGGGCCGGGGCCGATGCTGGCCCGCGTGGCGCTGCGCGACGCCCGGCCCGGGGTGACGTGTGCCGTGCCGGAGGACCCGGACGCCGTCGCGGACTTCCTCGCCGGGCTGCCGGTGTCCGCGCTGCCCGGCGTCGGCGCGGCGACCGCCCGCACCCTGTGCGAGTACGGCCTGGACACCCTGGGACTGGTCGCCGCCGCCCCGCTGTCCACGCTCCAGCGGCTGATCGGCGCGCGGGCGGGCCGGGAGCTGCGGGAGAAGGCGAACGGCGTCGATCGCGGGCGCGTCGTACCGAACGGCGTCTCGCGGTCGCTCGTCGCCGAACGGCCCTTCGAACGCGATGAGGTGGACCCCGACCGGCATCACAGGGCGCTGCTGTCGGCCGCCGGGGAACTGGGTGCCCGGCTGCGCGCGCTGGAGAAGGTCTGCCGCACCCTGACGCTCACCGTGCGCTACGCCGACCGGTCCTCGACCGCCCGCAGCCGCACCCTGAAGGAGCCCACCGCGCACTCGGCGGCCCTGACGCGGACGGCCTGTGGCATGTACGAGGCGCTCGGCCTCCAGCGCGCCCGGGTCCGCGCGATCGCCCTGCGCGCCGAGGGCCTGACCTGCGCCGACCAGGCCTCCTACCAGCTCACCTTCGACCCCGTGGACGAAAAGGTCCGCCGCATCGAGGAGGTCGCGGACCGCGCACGCGCGAAGTTCGGCCCCAGGGCGGTGATCCCGGGGTCACTGGCGGCGTGACTCCGTTCGGCCGGGTGTCAGTTGGCCCAGGGCGGAGCGATGCGGGTGCCGTCGGCGAGCTCCGCCTCCAGACCGACGGAGGTGGTGACCCAGGAGATCGCCGTGTGGCCGGACGGATTCTCCACGGCGAGGGTCGCGCCGGCGTTGACGATCACGGTGTCCCCCGCGCCGATGCGGTCGGTCCGGCCGTCGAGGGTGATCAGCAGGTCGCCGACGAGCAGATGGAAGATCTCCTCCCGGGTGACGGTGTGCGCCGGGGCCTTGGTCCCCGGAGGAATCTCGCCGCGCCAGGCGCACAGTTCTCTGCTTCCGGTGAGCGGGGTCGCGTACGAGACGAAGCGGGCGCCGTGGATCTCGTGGGACACGGCCTGGGCGGAACGGACGACGGGCATGGCTGTGCTCTCCGTTCGGAAAGTGGTCAAGCTGCTTGACTATATGGTCAAGCGGCTTGATCGATCCGTCAAGGGTGTTTCAATGCCCCCGTGCAGAACTCCGACGCCATGGCCCTGTCCGCCGCACTGCTCGCCGCCGCGGGCGACCTCACGCAACGCATTCACGAGGGGGTCCTGGCCCGGGGGTTCGCCGATCTGCGGCCCGCCCACGGCTTCGCCTTCGCGCGGCTCTCTCCGGACGGGGCCACCGTCAGCGACCTCGCCGCCCATCTCGGCGTGACCAAGCAGGCCGCGAGTCAGCTGGTCGACGAGATCGTGCGCAAGGGGTACGCCGAGCGCCGGTCGCATCCGCGGGATGCGCGTGCCCGGTTGGTCGTGCTGACCGAGCGTGGCCGGGACTGCACCCGGGCGGCGGAGCAGGCGGCCGCCGAGGTGGTGGGCGGATGGGCCGAGGTGCTCGGGGAGCGGGAAGTGCGCCTGCTGGGGGACCGGTTGGCGCGCGTCGCGCCGGGCGGGCCGATCAGGCCGGCCTGGTGACGGAGTGTCGGTTCCAGTGATGTTCCACCGGTGCTGGAAGGTTTTTACTGGCGCGTAACTTCACACTTGCGCTACTCGCCCGTAACTTGACGAGTGAACAGCGTCCTCGTGATCCGGATCACAGGGTAAGGCCGTCGCACCTCCCTTGAGCCGCAAGGAGATCACTCGATGCTGCCCTGGAAGCGAGCCCTCAGACCCCTCGCCGCACTGCTGCTCACCACCGCCGTCGCCGTCGTGCCGGCCGCCACCGCGCACGCGGCCGACTCCGCCCCGAGCACCGGCTGGAACGACTTCAGCTGCAAGCCCTCCGCCGACCATCCCCGGCCGGTCGTCCTGGTGCACGGCACCCTGGGCAACTCGGTCGACAACTGGCTCTCCCTCGCCCCCTACCTGGAGGCCCGCGGATACTGCGTCTTCTCCGTCGACTACGGCCAACTGACCGGCGTCCCCGTCTTCTACGGCCTCGGCCCCATCGACAAGTCGGCCGGCCAGCTGTCCGCCTTCGTCGACAAGGTGCTCGCCGCGACCGGCGCCGCCAAGGCCGACCTCGTCGGCCACTCCCAGGGCGGCATGATGCCCCGCTACTACCTGAAGTTCCTCGGCGGCGCCGCCAAGGTGAACGCCCTCGTCGGCCTCGCCCCCGACAACCACGGCGCCACCCTCAGCGGCCTCACCAACCTGCTGCCGTACTTCCCCGGCGCCTCGGACCTGATCAAGGCCACCACCCCCGGCCTCGCCGACCAGATCCCCGGCTCGGACTTCCTCACCAGGCTCAACGCGGGCGGCGACACCGTCCCCGGAGTGCACTACACCGTCATCGCGACCAAGTACGACGAGGTGGCCACGCCCTGGCAGAGCCAGTACCTGAGCGGCTCGGACGTCCACAACGTCCTGCTCCAGGACCTGTGCCCGCTCGACCTCACCGAGCACGTCGCGATCGGCCTGTTCGACCGCATCGCCTTCCACGAGGTGGCGAACGCGCTGGATCCGGCCCACGCGAGCGCCACCACCTGCGCGTCGGCCCTCAGTTGACGCGCGCCGGAGCCTGTCCGACCTGAGCCGCCGGACAGGCCCCGGAACCCTCAGCGGCGGCCCGTCGCCCGGCGCCGCACCGACAGGAACAGCGCGGCCGAGCCGAGCGCCAGTGCCGCCGCGCCACCGAGCGCCAGGTAGGTGGTGCCGGTGGACGCACCGGTCTCCGCGAGGTTCCGCGAAGTGCCCGCGGCCTCGGGCGCGTTGGCGGTGCGGGGCGGGGCGGCCGCGTCGCCGCCGTGGCCGTGGTGGCTCATCGTCGACTTGCCGGCACCCGCCGCGATCTGCCGGTCGGTGGGGGCGGAGGCGGCCGGGGCGGGGGCGGTGCCCGTACCGCCCGCACTGCTCGTGCTGCCCGTGTTCTCCGTGGCGCCGCCGAAGTCGACGTCCGAGCAGGAGTAGAACGCCTCCGGGCTGTCCGAGCGCTGCCAGACCGCGTACAGCAGCTGCCTGCCCGAGCGCTCGGGGAGCGTGCCGGAGAACGTGTAGAAGCCGCCCGAGGCGACCGGGTCGGTGACCGTCGCCACCGGGTGCGCCAGATCCAGTTCGGACCAGGCCAGCGGCTTCGCCGGGTCGTAGCCGGGCTTGGTGGAATAGACCGTGAAGGTGCCCTTGTGCGGGGCCGTCACCCGGTACTTGAAGGTGTACGACCCGCTGTGCACGCGCGTCGCCGGCCAGTCGGCGCGGGCCAGGTCCAGGCCCTTGAACTCCTCGTTGTCCGCACTGCACAGCCTGCCGTCCGGGATCAGCTGCCGGTGCCGGCCGGCCGCGTCGCCGATCCGGATGCCGTTCCAGTCGTACAGCGCCTGGGTGCCGCCCGCCGCCACGGCCGCCCTGCACGCGGCCGACCTCGGGCTCTCCGGCCCCTCGGCGTAGCACTGAGAGACCCGGCTGACCGGATCGCCCATCGAACCGTGCGCGGACGCGGGCGCGGCGGCGAGTGCCAGCGCGGTGCTGCCGAGGGCGGCGACGACGGCGACCTTGCGGCGTGCGGGCATGGGGAACTCCTCGAACGGTCCTCGGGGGCGGGCTGGATCCCGTGGGGGCGATCCGACGCTAGCCCCAAGAATCCGAAAAATCGCCTGCTGGGGGCGGGCGGGGGAGATCCTTATGGCGGCGTTAAGGGAGTGCTCAGACTGCGCTGAGGCAGATAGCGTCCACGCCATGACGAACGACGAGATCAGGCCCGCCCGGGCCGCCGACGCACCGGCCGTGAAGGCTGTGACCGACGCGGCCTACCGTCACTACATCGAACGCATCGGGGTGGTGCCGCAGCCCATGGAGGCGGACCACGTGGCGGACGTGGCCGCGGGCCGGGTGTTCGTCCTCGGGGAGCCGGTGACCGGGCTCGTCGTCATCGACGCCCACGACGACCACCTGTTCCTCGACAGCATCGCCGTTCACCCCGACGCGCACGGCAACGGGGTGGGACGGCGCCTGCTGGAATTCGTGGACGCACGCGCGCGTGCGCTCGGTCTGCCCGAGGTCAGGCTCTACACGAACGCGATGATGTGGGAGAACCAGGAGATCTATCCGAAGTTCGGCTACGACGCGGTGGAACGGCGCGCGGACGGGCCGTACGACCGCATCCACTACCGCAAACGGCTGGGCTGACCACGCGCGGCCGGTCCGGTCAGCCGTCCGGCCACCAGGTGCGGGCGATGTCCTTGCGCACCTCCGGACGCCCCGCGGGGCGCTCCTCCGCCTCTTCGCGGATGCGGCGGCTGTCCGTCCTCTTCAGGGGCTTCTGCACGGTCGCGCGGCGCATGGCTGCCTCCTTCAGCACCTACCCGGTTCCGTGATGTCACGGAGGCAGACGCTTTCGGGGAGGGTTCCTCATCGGAGCCGGATTGTCAGTGGCGGGTGTCACTCTGTGGGCATGAGCGCTGTGGGCACGAACGAGATCGACTGGGACGCCGAGGCCGCAGGCTTCGACGACGAACCGGACCACGGGCTGCGCGACCCCGAGGTCCGCGCGGCCTGGGCGGCCAGAGTCCGCGGCTGGCTGCCCGGACACCCCGCCGACGTCCTCGACCTGGGCTGCGGCACCGGCAGCCTCGCGCTCCTCGCCGCCGAGCGGGGACACCGGGTGACGGGTGTCGACGCGTCCCCGGCGATGGTCGAGCGGGCCCGCGCCAAGCTCGCCGGGCGGGACGCGGCGGTCCTGTGCGGGGACGCCGCGGCCCCGCCGGTGGGCGAGCAGCGCTTCGACGTCGTCCTCGTCCGGCATGTGCTGTGGGCCCTGCCCGCGCCCGACCGGGTGCTGCGGCACTGGCGCGAGCTGCTGCGGCCCGGAGGCCGTTTCGTGCTGGTCGAGGGGGTCTGGGGGACCGCGCACCCCGTCGGCATCCCCGCCGGGCGCCTCACCGCCCTGCTCGCGCCGCTGAGCGCGGACGTACGCGTGGAGCGACTGTCCGGCGACCCGCTGCTGTGGGGCAGAGCCGTCGAGGACGAGCGGTACGCGGTGGTGGCGACCGTGTGAGCCGATCCGGGCCGGGCGCGTCTGCCTGCGCCCGGCTCCGGCTCAGCGGGTCAGGCCAGCAGGTCCGCGAAGCCGCCGGCGCGGGCCAGCGCCTCCAGCGTGTCCAGGGCCGCCACGGCGGCGGACGCGGCCCCGGGGTCCGCCTCCGTCAGTCCGCTCGCGGCGAACTCGTCCTCGTCCAGCCGTCGTACGTCGCTGCCGTCGGCGGAGCGCCACAGGTCCAGGTCGAGGTCCTCCACCACCAGCTCGGCGCCGGTGCGCACCGCCGGGCGGGTGATGTCGCAGTACCACCCCTTCACCGTGCCGTCCCCGGCCCGGACCTCCTTGACCGCGTACCAGCGGTCCCGCCAGAAGTACTCGGTGAAGACGTCGCCCGGCTCGAAGCGGACGAAGCCGAAGTCCCGGACCCCGGCGCCCGCCCAGGGGGCCCGTACGGCGATGCGCGTGCCGTCGTCGTGGAGCACCTCGGCCGGGTAACGGATCTTCGTACGGCCGCCCTTGACCAGTACGACCGTCAACCCGGCCGTCGGCTCAGACGAGTTCGCGGACATGGCGGACCTCCGTCGCACAGATCTCGTACCCCAGCGACGTGTTGATCGCCAGCATCGGGGCGTTTGCGGTGTCGTTGCCCGTCAGCGCGTCGGTCAGGCCGGCGGCGCGGGCGCGGTGCAGCGAGTCGGTCTTGGCCAGCTTGGCCAGGCCGCGCCGGCGGAAGGCGCGCGCGGTGCCCGTCATCGCGGTGACATAGCGACTGCCCCCGTCGGTGTACGCCACGCTGAAGGCGACCGGGCGGCCCCCGGCCACCACGACCGTGGTCAGCTCGCGGTCGAGCAGCGGATGCTCCCAGGATCCCGTGAGCCAGGCCTCGTAGTCGGTGAACTCGACGTCGACGTCGCCCGGTTCGTCGGACATCGTCTCCGCGTCCAGCCGGAACAGCGGCCGCGGGTCGTCCGCGAAGTCCGCGGCGGTGCGCAGTTCGACGCCCGGCGGGGGAGCGGGCAGGGGCGGCAGCGAGGCGTGGGCCAGGTCCAGCCGGAGGAAGTGGGCGGAGCGGCTGGCACGGTAGCCGCGCCTCTCGGCGAAGGCGCGGTTGGCCGGCTCGTCCAGCACCCACGCGAACAGCTTCGTCGCCCCGTGCGCCGCCAGATGCTCCTCGGCGGCCCGCACCAGCAGGTCGCCCGCGCCGCGCCGGGTCCGCTCCGGGTGGACATAGATGTTGAGCATGCCCTGGCCGGGTTCGGGGCTGTCGTGCGCCAGCATCACCTGGGCGGTGCCGATCACCTCGCCGTCCTCCTCCGCCACGAGGGACCGGGCCCAGGCCTCGGGAGGGGTGCGGGTGAGCGTGTGCAGGACGGACGCGGGGGTCCACAGGATGTACGGGAGGGCCTGATGCCGTACCCGGGTGAAGTCCTCGACGTCGGGCGGGTCACCAGGGCGCAGATCGCGCACGGTCACAGTCATGACAGGGGACCGTACGGACACACGTTCCGGTACGCCTCTCATTTTCCGGCGGGTGGGCCACGCCGGGTGCGGGACAATCGGGTCGTGAGCCTGAAGATCCGCATCGATGACAGCGCGCCCCCGTACGAGCAGGTGCGGGCGCAGATTTCCGAGCAGGCGCGGTCCGGGGTGCTGCCGGTGGGGTACCGGCTGCCGACCGTGCGCGGGCTGGCCGAGTCGCTGGGGCTCGCCGTGAACACCGTGGCCAAGGCGTACCGGGCGCTGGAGACCGACGGGGTGATCGAGACCCGGGGACGCAACGGCACCTTCGTGGCGGCCGCCGGCTCGGCCGCGGAGCGGGGGGCCGCCGCCGCGGCGCAGACGTATGTCGAGCACGTCCGGAGGCTGGGGCTGGACGAGCCGGAGGCGCTGGCCGCCGTGCGGGACGCCCTGCGGGCCGGTTACGGGAAGTAACGCGAAGGCGGGAAGCCTCAGTGGAGCCGGGCCGGCTCCGGTACGCGCGTCACCGTGAGACCCGCCCGCTGCGCCGCCCTCCCGAACGTCACCGCGTCCGCCACCGCCGCCCCGCCGGGGTCGTTGTTGAAGTAGGCGTACACATCACGCGCGTCGGACCAGGTCGTCGCGACGCGGTCCACCCAGGTCTCCAGGCAGCGGCGGCCGTAGCGGGGCCAGGGGTGGGCGCGGCCCTCGTGGAAGCGGACGTAGCCCCAGTCGGCGGTGCGCCACAGCGGGGTCGTCGGGTGGGCCTGCACGTCCGCCCAGCACAGCGCCGCGCCCCGGGCCGACAGGACCTGGCGCACCTCGGACGTCCACCAGGAGGCGTGACGGGGCTCGACCGCCACCCTCGTACCGGACGGGAAGCGGGCCAGACAGGCGTCCAGCAGCGCGGGGTCCGCGCGCAGGGTCGGCGGGAGCTGGAGGAGGACCGGCCCCAGGCGGTCACCGAGGCCCGCCGCGTGGGACATCAGCCGGTCGACCGGCTCGGCGGGGTCCTTCAGGCGCTTGATGTGGGTGAGATAGCGGCTGGCCTTGACCGCGACGACGAAGTCCGGCGGCACGCGCTCGCGCCAGGTCTCGAAGTTCTCCCGGGTCGGCAGCCGGTAGAAGGCGTTGTTGAGCTCCACCGTCGCGAAGAGCCGGGTGTACTCCTCCAGCCACAGCCGCGCCGGGACCCCGGCCGGATACACGAGGTCCCGCCAGTCCTTGTACTGCCAGCCGGAGGTGCCGACGAACAAGGTCACACCACCATCAAAGCACTACAGGTACAGCCCCGCGTCCGCACCGTCCCGCGCCCCCGGCACCGAGGTCGGGGCCGTGCCCCGGCGCAGCGCGTACAGCTCGGCCAGGGTGGCGCCCTCGCGGCCGACGCCCTCCTCGGTGCCGAGCCAGTTCACCGCCTCACGGCGGCTGAGCGGGCCCACCTCGATACGGGCCAGACAGCGGCCGGGGCGGACCACCGCCGGGTGCAGCCGCTCCAGGTCCTCGTTGGTGGTGACGCCGACCAGGACGTTGCGGCCCTGGCCGAGGAGGCCGTCGGTCAGGTTCAGCAGCCGGGACAGGGCCTGGCCCGCCGTGTGCTTGGCCTCGCCGCGGATCAGCTCGTCGCAGTCCTCCAGGAGCAGCAGGCGCCAGCGGCCCTTGCCCGCGCTGTCCTCCTCGCCGATCGCGATGTCCATCAGATAGCCGACGTCGGAGAAGAGGCGCTCGGGGTCCAGGACGCAGTCGACCTGGCACCAGTCCCGCCAGGAGCGGGCGAGCGTGCGCAGCGCGGAGGTCTTGCCGGTGCCCGGCGGGCCGTGCAGCAGCAGGAGGCGGCCGGCGATGTCCTGCGGGGTCGTCTTCATCAGGCGGTCCATCGCGTCCGCCACCGGGGCCGTGTAGTTGGGCCGGATCTCGTCCCAGGTGCCCGCGGAGATCTGCCGGGTGGTGCGATGCGGGCCGCGCCGCGGGGAGACGTACCAGAAGCCCATCGTCACGTTCTCGGGCTGCGGCTCGGGCTCGTCGGCCGCGCCGTCCGTGGCCTGGTCGAGGACCCGCTCGGCGAGGTCCGCGCTGGTCGCGGTGACCGTGACGTCCGCGCCGCGGTTCCAGCGCGAGACCAGCAGGGTCCAGCCGTCGCCCTCGGCGAGCGTGGCGCTGCGGTCGTCGTCGCGCGCGGCGCGCAGCACGCGGGCGCCGTCGGGCAGCAGGGTCGCGCCGGAGCGGACGCGGTCGATGTTCACGGCGTGCGAGTACGGCTGCTCGCCCGTCGCGAAGCGGCCGAGGAACAGCGCGTCGACGACGTCGGACGGCGAGTCGGAGTCGTCGACGTGGAGCCGGATCGGCAGAGCGTCGTGTGGGTTAGCAGACATGCCGCCATGATCCGCCACCGATGACCTCCGCGCACGGCATTTCCTCCCCTTGTGCCGGGTGTTCCGAAGAGCCGTCGCGGGTGTCGCGAACTCCCGCCGGACGGATGCCCTCCGCCGTTACTGTTGTCCTTGATGGGACGTCATGGGTGGGATTCGGATACTCGGCGGTGGCGGCTCACCGCCCTGCTCGGCGTCGGAGCGGTCGCGCTGGCCCTGGTGGTGACCCTCGTCAGCACGCTGTCCGGCGGTCCCGGCACGACCGGCACCACCCGCGACGGCGCCACGGTGCACGGCACTCCGGCCCGGCCGAGCGCGGCACCGGAGCCGTACGTCGGCTGGGGCTTCACACACACCCAGTACAGCGCCGACCAGGGCGCCGGCGCGGCCACCACGCGCGTGGAGCAACTGCTCACGCAGAACCGCGGACTGGCGCAGAACCAGGCCGTCATGGGCTGGGGCGCGGACAACCCCGAACCGGTCCAGGGGCACTACGACTTCGGCGCCCTGGACCGGCGGATCGACTTCATGCGGGCCTCCGGCGGCACCCCGGTGATCACCCTGTGCTGCGCCCCGGACTGGATGAAGGGCGGGCGGGCCGGGGTCGGCAACACGAACTGGAGCCAGTCCGCCCTGGAGACCGCCCCCACCCCCGACCACTACCAGGACTACGCCGACCTCGCCGCGACCGTCGCCCGGCGCTACCCGGACGTGAAGCACTTCATCGTCTGGAACGAGTTCAAGGGCTTCTGGAACGACGCCAAGTCCCGCTGGGACTACGAGGGTTACACCACGCTGTACAACCTCGTGTACACGGCGCTGAAGAAGGTCGACAAGGACATCATGGTCGGCGGGCCGTACCTCGTCATGGACAGCGTCGACCCCAGGGACCAGAACGCCTCCGCCGCGGTGAGGGGTCCATGGGGCGCCATGGACCAGCGGGTGCTGGACGCCTTCACCTACTGGAACGCCCACAAGGAGGGCGCCGACTTCACCGTGGTCGACGGCTCCAGCTACACCCGCGACGACGACCTGCTGCCGGACGAGTTCGCGGCCACCGGCAAGTTCACCGCGGTCGGCGAGTGGATCCGGCGGCAGACCCACGACCTGTCGCTGTGGTGGGCCGAGTACTACGTCGAGCCCGGCGACGGCAACGGCAACCGCACCGGCTGGACCGAACCGCACCGCGTCGCCGCGCAGGCCACCGGCATGATCGCCCTGGTGCGGGGCGGCGCCGACTCCGGCTTCTACTGGAACCCGGAGGACAAGTCCGGCAGCGGCTGCGCCGGCTGCCTGTGGACGCCGACCGACAGCGCCGCCGGCGGCCGCGAACTGCCCATGTACGACCTGGTGTCCCGGTTCGCCAGGGCCTTCCCGCCGGGCACGCGGTACGAGGACGTGCCGGTCGCCGCGGACGACGTGCCGAACGTCCGTGTCCTGGCGAGCGACAGGACCGTCCTCGTGGTCAACACGCAGAACCGGCCGATCAGCGCGCAGATCGACGGCAAACGGTTCGGCATGGGGCCGTACGAGGTGAAGTGGCTCGACCGCTGAACGGCCGAGCCGCCCTCACTTCATGGTCAGGAACCGCTGCACCAGCGCGGCCAGCACCACCGCCAGCAGCGGCAACGAGAACCAGAACGAGCCCTGGAGCAGGCGCAGTTGTCGTACGCCCGGACGCATCGCGACGCGTGCGACCTCGCGTGCGGCCAGCAGCAGGACCAGCAGGACGGCGGCCAGCGCGCCGACCACCGACCACGGGGTCCAGGTCACGATCGGCCCGGTCGGCCCCGGGTCCGGCTTCGGCACCGCGCCCGCCGGCCGCTGCCGCATCGCGTACACGGTGACGTCGTCGTTGGCGTAGGCCTTCGTCAGCTCCTGCCGGTCGTCCAGGTTCTCGACCAGCCGCCGCTCCCAGGAGACGGGGTAGCCCGCGTCCAGCTGGAGATAGGTGACCTGACTGCGGTTGATCATCAGATACGAGTTCGGGCCCGCGTCCTTCAACGACTTGACCAGGCCCGACACCAGGACCGGGTCGGTCGGGGCCAGCGCGGGCACGTAGTTCACGCGCTCCATGTCCTTGGCGCCCCACGGCAGCGCCGGGGTCACGTCGTTGACCGTGTCCTGCGTCAGCCACAGCAGGCGGACCGTCGGCCTGTCGTGGGCGTACACCCAGTTCATCGCCGCGACCTCGCCGGGCCGGGTCCGCTCGAACGTCTCGTTGCCCCAGCGGGCCACCAGGAAGCCGCCCATCAGCAGCAGCCCGGCGAGCAGCGCGGCCAGCGGGGCGAGGCTCACCCGGTCCTTCGCGCGCTCCTTCGCGGTGACGCCGGTGCGCGGGAAGAGGGCGAGGGCGCCGAGCAGGGCCGCGCCCGGCACCGCGAACATGAAGACGCGCAGCGCCATCTCGCCGCCGTACGACTGCATGCCGAAGCCGAGGAACGGCACGAAGGTGAGGACCAGCAGGGAGCGTTCGCGGTAGCGGTGGAAGCGCCGGCGCCACCAGCCCCAGCAGGCGAACGCCAGCACCGAGCCGGCCAGCAGCACGCGGACGTACAGCACCAGCTTGTGGCTCGAACTGCCGCCCTGGATACGGCCGGAGACGGACGTCGACACATTGCTGCCGACCCCGCCGACCCCGCCGAACAGATCGTTGAAGTGCCCGGACCAGTACGGTTCGGCCATGAAGCCGAGCCATACCGCGGCCAGCACCCCGAACAGCAGGGGCAGGCCGCGCAGTTCGGACCGGCGGAGCAGGACCAGGGCCGCGAGCACGCCGAGCATGACGAACGGGGTGAGCTGGTGCGCGGGCACGCTCGCCGCGTACAGGCCGATCAGCACCAGGAGCAGGACGGACCGCTGCTGCCGGTCGGCCGGTGCCGGCTCGGCCTCGCCGGGCCGGTACGTCGTCCAGATCACGCGCGGCGACCGGAACCAGACCAGCAGGATCGCCACGAACATCAGGTACAGCAGATAGGTGAAGCCCTGCGGGGAGAAGTAGTCCTGGCCGACCCAGCCGCACAGCACGAACAGCCAGACGCCGGTCCACTTCGCCCGCCAGCTCGCCCGCATCGACCGGGTGAGCAGGAACATCGGTGCCAGATAGGCGAGTTGGACGGCGGTCGGCCACCAGCGGATGACCTCGGTGAAGTCCGTGACCCCGCAGGCCCGGCCGACGAACGCGGCGGCCGCGAAGAACCCGGGCCAGCTCCAGCGGGCGTCCAGGTCGGGTACGGCGGAGCCGGTGCGGTCGATGTAGTCGAGGAAGCCGAGGTGCTGCCACGCCGTGGGGAAGCGCGGCTCGGTTTCGAGCACGGCGGGCAGGGCGTGCAGTGACACGACCGTCGCCAGCAGGGTGAGCAGCAGCAGCGCCCGGTGTTCGCGGCGCAGCCACAGCAGCGCGGCGAACACCGTGACCAGCAGAGCGGCCCCGGCCAGGGTCGGCAGCGGCAGCACCGAGACCAGCCCGAGCCCGCCCATCCGGTCCAGGTCCGCCTCGCCGAGCCGCAGCGCGGGCACCCAGTACAGCAGCAGGGCGGCGATCAGCAGACAGCCGAGGACGACTCCGGAGCGGGTGGGCAACAGCCGTTGCGTGAGCGGCCCGTGCGCCGCGTGCTCCTCAGGGGCCTCTTCCTCGTCCGGTACGGCGCGGTCGGCGGCCAGGGACGCGTCCGGTCCCCCCGCCGTGAACGGCGCGTCGACCTCCGCCGCCCCCGCCTCCCGCGGCAGCGGCGTGCCCGTGGGCGGGGTGCCCGGGCCCGGGCGGACGTCGGGACGGCGCTCGGCGTGGTCGAAGTCGACGTGGATGCCGAGGGCGAGGGTGTCCGAGTCCAGCGCCCAGGCCGGACCGGGCCGGCGCGTCGTGACGCCGGCGGCCGGGACCTCGCGCGGGCCCAGGTCGGCGAGGTCCCCGTCGGGTGCGGCCGCGTCGGCGGCGGCGTCGGGGGCGCTCCGGATCGTCCGCCACAGCCGCGGCGCGGCGAGCGCGGCGATCACCGCGAGACTGCCGGCCTCGGCGACGCCCGCGCCGGTCAGCCCCATCCGGGGCAGGAGCAGCAGGGTCGCCCCCAGCACCAGAACGCACAACAGGCCCTGGAACAGGGCGAGTCCGCCGGTGTGGCTGCGCGCGCGCAGCACCGCGAAGTACGTCTCGATCACGACCCGCAGCACCGAGCCGACCGCGAGCCAGCGCAGCAGCGGGGTCGCCGCGTCCGCGTAGCCCGCGCCGAACACACCGAGGATCCAGGGCGCGCCGACGATCAGGACGGCGGCGACCGGCAGCATGATCCGGGCCATCCGCCGCAGCGCCGCCCGGGTGTGG
The DNA here is from genome assembly GCF_042269865.1 of Streptomyces sp. NPDC055966. Classification (NCBI taxonomy): domain Bacteria; kingdom Bacillati; phylum Actinomycetota; class Actinomycetes; order Kitasatosporales; family Streptomycetaceae; genus Streptomyces; species Streptomyces sp. NPDC055966. The sequence goes on along the minus strand of NZ_JBHJYK010000009.1, from coordinate 292,697 downwards.
GCGGCCAGCCGGTCCGGGTCGTGCGAGCCCTCGACGGTGAGGGAGGCGCCCATGTTGATGGCGAGGAGGTCGGTCGTGCCGCCGATGGTGGTGGCGATGTAGAAGTACGCGTTCTGCGCCGAGCTGACCTGCGAGGCGACGATCACCGGGACGAGGTAGATCACCGCGAGCGAGAACAGCGAGCCGGTGTAGTCCCCGGCCAGGAACCGGCCGACCTGCCGCAGCGTGGGCGGTTCGGTGTGGCCTTCGGTCGCCCTGACGTGCCGGGGCACCAGCCGCCGGAACACCAGCCAGCCCAGCGGCACGACCGAGGTGGCGATGGCGGCCACCCAGGAGACGAAGACACCGGTGGCGGGTATGGCGACGGCGAACGCGGCGAGCAGGGCCAGCTTCACGGCCGAGAACACGGTGTTGCCCACCGGCACCCAGGTCGCGCTGCGCAGCCCGGTCAGCACACCGTCCTGGAGCGTGAGCAGGTTCCAGGCCATGACGGCCACGACGAAGCCGAGCCCGTGCAGCGTGCCGTGCAGGAACCGGTAGGACGGTCCCCAGGAGTCCAGGGTCAGCAGGAAGACGCCGGCCGCGACCGCCACCACCAGCGAACTGCCCGCGTACGTGCGGAAGATGAGCGTGCCGGTGCGCTTCCCGGACACCGGGATGAAGCGGGCGAGGGCACCGGTCAGGGTGACCGCGGTCAGTCCGGCGAGGAACTTCATCGCGGCGATGGCGGCCGAGCCCTGCCCGACCGCCGACTCGGAGTAGTAGCGCGCCGCGGCCAGCCAGAAGCCCAGCCCGAGGACGGCGCTGATGCCGGTGTTGAGCATCAGCGCGTAGGCGTTGCGGAACAGCGGGCTGCCGTCGCGCGGGGACCGGCCCGCCCCGGGCGCCTCGTCGGCGCCGGTCGTGGCCTCGGTGGTGGTCGTCGTGTCAGACACGGGAACGCATGGCCTTCCGGCGGACCTGGCGGATCTGGCGGGCTCTGCGGACGAGGGCGTACCCCTTGGTGAGGGCGCGGTCCCCGGCGAAGGTGCGGGCGATCGCACGGCCCTGGAGCAGCCGCTCGAACTCCTCGACCGTGGTGCCGCGCCGGACCGTGACCCGTTCGAGTGCGTACGGCCCCTGGCGGCGGCGGGCGAGCGCGTTGCCGACGGCGAGGGCCTGGGCGTAGCCGCTCGCCCGCACCGCCCGGCGCACCCGGCGGCTGGAGTAGCCGTACGGGTAGGCGAACGACAGCGGGCGGGCGCCGAGTTCGCCCTCGACGATCTCGGTGCAGCGGTCCAGCTCGGCACGCAGCTCGTCGTCGCCGAGCTGGTCGAGCTGCGGGTGGGTGTGGCTGTGGCCGCCGATCTCGACGCCGGCGGCGGCCAGTTCGCGTACCTGGGGCCAGTCGAGCATGGTGTCCAGGCCGCCTCCGGTGTCGTGCCTGCCCCGGAGCCAGCCGGTGGAGACGAACAGCGTGGCCGGGAAGCCGTGCTTGGCGAGCACGGGCAGCGCGTGCCGGTGCACGCCCTCGTAGCCGTCGTCGAAGGTGATCAGCACCGGCCGGGCGGGCAGCGGGCGGCCGGTGCGCCAGCGCTCCGCGAGGCCGGCGGTGGTCAGCGGGGCCAGGCCCAGATCACCGATCAGCGCCATCTGCTCGGCGAACGCCTCCGGTGCGACCGACAGGGCCCGGGTGGCGTCGTTGGGGGCGGTGGCGACGGAGTGGTACATGAGGATGGGCACGGTCGACTCATCCATCGGTGCCCCCCGCCGAACCGGCGCGCGCCCGACCGCCTTCTCCGGAAGCACCGCGCGCCCGAGCGCCGTCGCGGGCCGGCGGCGCGGGTGCCTGCCGGGCCGGTGGCGCGGGTGGCGTCTCCTGGGCCGGTGGTGCCGGTGGCGTCCCGTGGACTGGCGGTGCGGGCGGCGTCCCTTGGGCTGGTGGTGCGGACGGCGTCCCTTGGGCCGGCGGCGCGGAGCGCGTCTGCTGTGCCGGTGGTGCCGGCGGTGTTCCCGGGACCGGGGGCGTGGGCAGCGTCCCCCGGACCGGTGGGGTGGACGGTGTTGCCCTGTCCGGTGGTGTGGAGGGTGTCCGTGGGGTTGCAGGCGCGGACGGTGTCGCCTGGATCGGGGCTGCCGAGAACGTCGTACCGTTGCGCCGCGCCCGTAGGCTGCCCACCGCGTAGCCGCCGGCGGCGCTCAGCACGCCCGCGACGATGGCGCCCGCGCGGCCCGCGCCGCCCGGGCGGGCCAGCAGGGCGTCCCGCAGGCCACGAGCGACCCCGGCGGGCAACACCCGGGTGGTGTACCGGCGTTCGGACTCCAGCCCCTTGTCCGCGCCGACGCTGCGGGCGACCAGTGCCTTGGACAGGCCCTCGGCGTAGGTGCGGGTGCGGAAGTAGGCGAAGTGCTCGCGGGGTGCGGGCACCCGGTGGTGGATCACCGCCCGGTCGTCGATGAGCAGGACGGCGTCGGGGCGGGCGCGGGTGAGGCGGATGCACAGCTCCGTCTCCTCGCAGCCGAGCGGGCGGCGGTCGCCGTCGCGGCCGATGCCGGTGGCGAAGCCGCCCGCCGCGTCGAAGGCCGTACGCCGGAACGAGGCGTTTCCGCCGAGCACGTTGCGGACCCGCACCCGGCCGGCAGGCAGGCCCTTGTAGGTGCAGCCCACCACCCAGTCGAACTCCTCCGGGAACCAGTCCGGGCGCCGGCCCGACGCCCAGACCGGCACCGTACGGCCGCCGACCGCCATGACGCGCGGGTCGGCGTACCCGGCGGCGAAGTGGCGCAGCCAGTCCCGCTCGGCCACGGCGTCGTCGTCGAGGAAGGCGATCACGTCACCCCGGGCGGCCGCGATGCCGGTGTTGCGGCCGGCGGACAGGCCGCGCGGGCCCGCGTTGGCCAGCACGCGGACGCTCCCGGTCGGCTCGCACTCCTCCTTGTACTCGCGCTCCAGCCGGTCCTTGAGGGCCGGGTTGTGGTCCACGACCAGGAGCGTCTCCAGCGCCGGACGCGACTGCGCGCGCACCGAGGAGACCGCCGCGAGGATGTCCTCCCAGCGGTCCTCGGTGTACACGCAGATCACGACGGAGATGTCGGGATCTCTCAAGACACCTCTCCCCGGACCGCGTCGAGCATCGGCGAGTGGCGTTCCTGGCGACGCAGCTCACGCCGGTTGGAGCGCTCCTTCAGGATGACCTGGAGCACCCGGAACCCGTCGCGTACGGCGCGCAGGTTGCTGGTGCCGTGGATGCGGAGGTACTCGTGGCTCGGTATCTCCTGGACCTTGAGCCCCGCCTTGACCACTCTGATGTTCATCAACGTCTCGACCTCGAAGCCGGTGCAGTCGAGGTCGATCTTGTCGAGGCAGTGCCGCCAGAAGGCGTTGTAGCCGTAGCACAGGTCGGTGTAGCGCGCCCCGAACTTGCGGTTGACCACGGCGCACAGCGCACGGTTGCCGAGCTTGCGGATGAAGGTCATGTCGTCGGTGCCGCCGCCGTTGGCGAAGCGGGAGCCCTTGGCGAAGTCGGCGCCGGAGACGAGCGCGGAGACGTACGACACGATCTCGCCGCCGTCCGCCGAGCCGTCCGCGTCGACCATCACGATGATGTCGCCCCGGCAGGCCTCGAACCCGGTGATCAGGGCATCCCCTTTGCCCTTGCCACTCTGTTCGACGACCCTGACGCCGGGCCACAGGGACCGGGCCACCTCGACCGTGTCGTCGGTGGAATTGCCGTCCACCAGAACGACTTCGTGTATCCAGTCCGGAAGGGTCTTGAAGACGTAGGGCAGATTCTCCGCCTCATTCATGGCGGGAATCACCACGCTCACCGGCGGAGTGATCGCGAGGTGAGAGGAGATGGGCCGGTAGTTCGCGGCGATTAACGGATCTTGCCCCGAAGCCGGCGGGCGCAGAACGGAACTCATGGGTCTTTTCCCTCTCGTCCGGTGGACCACCCACCCCCGGGTGGCCCGGTTGTCTGTCCGGTTCGAAAGGGGGGTTACTCATCTTCGGCACGGCGAAATGATCTCCGGGCACGTTGATGAGCTGGCAAAGCTGGCCGGTCTGCCCGGGAAATACGGCAGCCGGTCGCGCGGCACGACTCGGTCACAGCTGTGGTCACCGAGCACGGCACCCCCCTACCGCGCCCCGCGCCGGAACGTCACGGCCCTGAGCCCTCCCCTGAACCGTGTGCTGACGGACCGATGCGGGTGAGACGTATGACGGTATTGACGATTGAACCAGAATGGCAAGACCTGGATATCAGTCTCACGTTTCTATTGGTTTGGCCGTTGCATAACTTTGGCCGGAGTTACTCACTTTTACGTAGAAGAACCCACAGGAGCAGCAGCAGACTCGGTGCGGTCACGGCGATCACCCCGCCGTGGACGGACCAGCGGTGCACGGCCAGCATGCCCTGGGCCACCAGCATGTTGAGGACGACCGAGCCCACAAGGGCGGCGAGCGTCCGGGGATACGGATCCAGCCCGCGCAGCGCCGCCGCGATGGCCGCGGCCGGCGCGGCGAGCAGGAAGAACAGCGTGCACGGACCGCGCAGCGGTGAGCCGGAGTCGGTCAGGGCGAGCAGTGCGCCGACCGCCGCGACGGCGGTCGCGGCCCCCATGAGCAGCGGCGACAGGACCCTCCCCGGTCCTGGCCGTGCCCCTTCGGGCTGCTCGGTGGCGCCGTCCGATGGACGTGACTTGATGCGTAAGGTCTGCATTGGCGACCGTGCCCCCCGATTTGACCCCGACGCGCGGGATGTCGGGCTTCAATGTGGCGCAGGCCGGGGCGGGGCGTCAAGACGGGATCCGGGGCCGAATTGACTCGTGGTCAACACATTTGGCATGCACACACAAGGTGCGGTGCGGTGAACTTCTTCGGCTGATCTTGTTCAGACTTCAAAAGTTCTTGGCATGAACACTTCCGGTCAACACGCGTAGGAGTTACCACAGTTGTAGGCAGAGATCCTGCTATAGGGAGGCACCATGAGTCGTTCCAGACTTTTCGGATTCGTGACCTCGCTCCTCCTCGCCGCCGGACTCGGACTCGGCGGAGCCGCGGCGGCCCAGGCCTCGACAGCGGCAACCGGCGGCTATGTGGCGCTCGGTGACTCCTACTCCTCCGGAGTGGGAGCGGGCAGCTACATCAGCTCCAGCGGCAGCTGTGACCGCAGCACCAACGCGTACCCGTACCTGTGGAACGCGGCCCACTCCCCGTCGTCGTTCGCCTTCAACGCCTGCTCCGGCGCCACCACGGACGACGTCCTCGGCAACCAGCTCGGCTCGCTGAACTCCGGCACCTCGCTGGTCTCCATCACCATCGGCGGCAACGACGCCGGGTTCTCCGACGTCATGACGACCTGCGTGCTCCAGTCCGACAGCAGCTGCATCAGCCGCATCAACACCGCCAAGGCGTACGTCGACTCCACGCTCCCCGGCAAGCTCGACAACGTCTACAACCAGATCAGCGCCAAGGCCCCGAACGCCAAGGTGGTCGTGCTCAGTTACCCCCGCTTCTACCTGCTCGGCCAGACCTGCCTCGGGCTGTCCGACACCAAGCGCTCCGCGATCAACGGCGCTGCCGACTACATGGACACCGCCATCCAGGCGCGTGCCGCGGCGCACGGCTTCGTCTTCGCCGACGTCCGCCCGGCCTTCTCCAGCCACGAGATCTGCTCCGGCGACTCGTGGCTGCACAGCGTGAACTGGCTCGACATCACCGAGTCGTACCACCCCACCGCGGCCGGCCACTCCGGCGGCTATCTGCCGGCGTTCACCAATAACGCGTAACCGACCGCACGCGGTACGGGTGATCTGCGCGTCAACACGTCACCCGTGCTGTTCGCTCGTCAGGGTGAAGTTCCGGACGAGTCCGAAGCGGAAGCGGAGGCCCCGCCCGACGGGGTCTCCGTCGCCGTCGCACAGCTCACCGAGAACGGCACCGCGTTCGACGTGGCCCGCACCGGGGCCCGTACCTCGACGCTGACCGCGTTGTCGGCCGAGCCGGTCTGGGAGTACGTCGTCAGGGTCACCCGCACCTTCTGGCTCGTCCCGTCACCGGCCCCGAACGACAGCGTCTGCCAGCCGGGATCCGCGACCGACCCGTGCGCGAGCACCCACCGGTACGCCACCTGCGCCGGCACCCGTCCCACCGTGAACGTCGCCGTGAACGCCGGAGCCTGTCCGCTCGGCGGCGGACAGGGGCCGGAGTACGCCGTGTGCGCGCCGGCCAGCGTGACCCGAACCGACTGAGCGGGCCGGGCCGACGACGAGGTGCTGCTGCGCGGGGCCGACGGCGTGCCCGTGGCAGCGTCCGTGCCACTGTGCGTGGGCGCCTGGGCGCTGCCGCTCACCAGGGGACCGCCCGTGCCGCTCGCGCCGTCGCTCCCGTGCCCGCCGCCATCGCGGTTGAGCAGGGCGTACGCCAGCCCCGCCAGCGCGACCACGATCACGAGCAGCCCCGCCACCAGTGCGACCACCGCCCCGCGACGGCGCCCGGGTTCCGGCTCGTCGGGCGGTAACTGCGTGGTGGCGGGCGGTGGTTGGGGCGCCCAGGACTGCTGCCCCGACCACGGCTCCCGGGCCACGACGGTCCGGGCGTACGCGGACGGATCCGGTGGCGGCTCCGGGCGGGGCGCCCCACCTCCGGAGGGGGTACCCCCGGCCGCCACGAGCCGCAGCTCCCGCTCCGCCCGCTCGGCACCGGGCCGCTGGGCCGGGTCCTTGCGCAGCAGCCCCGCGACGACCGGCGCGAGCGGACCCGCCCGCAGCGGCGGCGGCAACTCCTCGTCCACCACGGCCCGCAGGGTGCTCAGCGGGGTGTCGTAGCGGAACGGGGAGACGCCCTCGACGGCCGCGTACAGCAGCACGCCCAGCGACCACAGGTCCGACTCGGGGCCGGGGGTGCGGCCGAGCGCCCGCTCCGGAGCCAGGAACTCGGGCGAGCCGACGACCTCGCCGGTCATGGTGATCGCCGAGCTGCCCTCGACCGAGGCGATCCCGAAGTCGGTCAGCACCACCCGGCCGTCGTTCGCGAGCAGCACGTTGGCCGGCTTCACGTCCCGGTGCAGCACCCCGGCCGCGTGCGCGGCGCGCAGCGCGGACAGCACCTCGGCGCCGATGTGCGCGGCCTCCTGCGGCGCCAGCGGGCCATCCGCCTCCAGCCGGTCGGCGAGCGACAGCCCGCGCACCAGCTCCATCACGATCCAGGGACGGCCGCCCTCCATCGCCACGTCGTACACCGTGACCACGTTGCGGTTCGCGACCCGGGCCGCGGCCCACGCCTCCCGCTCCAGGCGGGCGTACATCCGCTCGACGTCGGAGGCGGGCAGCCCGGCCGGGGCGCGCACCTCCTTGACGGCCACCTCCCGGTGCAGCACCTCGTCCCGGGCCCGCCACACGGTGCCCATGCCGCCCTCGCCCAGCGGGGACAGCAGACGGTAGCGGCCCGCGATCACACGGTCGCGGCCCGGATCTTCGGACACGAGCGCCCCCAGGCATGTCGCGTGATTTCTCCACAAACGTAGCTCAACCGAGGGCTGTTGCGGCCCCCTTGAGCACCAATCCGGCGCCCAGGGCCAGGACGGTGAGCGCGGAGGCGAGCGGCAGGCTCCGGCGCACGAGCGCGCTCAGGGGGTGCGCGGTCCACCGCGGGCGCCGTTCGAGCACCCGGGACGCCCCCGAGCCCAGCCGCACCACGGCGACCCCGGCCGCGGTGAGCGTCAGCGCGAGCCCGGCGCCGTAGGCGACGACGAGCAGCAGCCCGAACCAGGCCTTGCCGAGTGCGGCGGCGCCGACGAGCACGACCACGGCCGACGGACTGGGCACGAGCCCCCCGGCGAAGCCGAGCAGGATCGTGCCGCGCAGGGTGGGCACGGTGGGGTGGGTGTGGGTGTGACCGCCGTGGGTGTGGGTGTGGGTGTGCTCACCGTGGGCGTGGCCGTCATGGGGGTGCGTGTGGGCGTGCGCGTGGCCGTGTGTCCGGTTCCGCAGTGCCCGGCGTACGAGGTTCACCCCCGCCGCCAGGACCAGGGCCCCGCTCGCCAGGCCGAGCCAGGCGATCACCGAGGGCGTGGCGGCGGACCCGGCGGTGACGAGCAGGCCCAGGGCGACGACGCCGAGGGTGTGGGTGACGGTGACCGACGCGGCCAGCGGCAGCACGTCCCGGAGCCCGGCCCGGCCGCCGCGCGCGGCCGCGGTGGCCGCCATCAGGGTCTTGCCGTGCCCCGGCGCGAGGGCGTGCAGGGCGCCGAGGACGACCGCGACGAGCAGCGCGAGGGCGGCGAAGCCGACGGTGAGGTCATGGCGGGCCACCAGGCCGTCGAGGGCCCGCGTCCAGCGGTCGGCGCCCCGGGGCAGCACGGAGGCGGCCGGGGCGTCCGGCCGCTCCTCGGCGAGGGCGGGACCGCCGGGACGCACGCGCAGCGACGCGGTGGAGACGTCGGCCGGGGACGACAGCAAGTCCTTGGGATACGTGGTCAGTTCGTGCGAGACGGACGTCCTCGGCACGTCCGAGCCGGTGAGCGTCGTCCGGTCGCCGCGCGCGGTGATCTCCCGCCAGCCGGGCCCGGACCAGTTCGTGTCGGCGCGGAAACCGAGGGCGAGCGACCCGGCGCGGGGGAGCGGGGCGGTCCAACGGCATTCCACCCGCAGGGTGTTGAGCCCCGCCTGGCCGGGCCGTGGCGTGGCCCGGCTGTCCCGCACGGTGAGGGGGACCCGGCGCCCGGCCACGGTCACCTCGCTGCCCCGGGCGTCCCGCTCGCAGCGCTGCCGGGCCCACCGAGCCGTCCCCAGCCGCTCGATGTCGGGCTTCGCCTGGGTCGCCGGAATCTCGGCCAGGTCCTCGACGTGCTCCACCCGGAGCTGCCCCGGCGCCGGGACGAGTCCGTCGTACCGGTTGACGGTGAAGTTGCCGAGCGGATGCGCGCTCGCGGCGGCGGCCGGCAGGAACACGAGCGCACACCCGGCGGCGAGGACGAACGGCAGACGCGGTCTCACTTCGCGGCCTCCAGGGCTGTGCGGGCCGCGGCCGCGCCCACGGGGGAGAAACCGGGGTTCAGCTTCAGGGCCGAGGCCAGCACGGCGCGGCCGGCCGCACGGTCGCCGGTGGCCAGCTCGATCACGCCGCGGTGGTAGAGGAAGACGGCGTTGCGGTAGCCGGTGGCGGTGGCCTGACGGGCGTAGGAAAGGGCCTCCGTGTCCCGGCCGTTGACGTGCAGCGCCCAGGCGAGCGCGTCCGCCGTGTGCACGGTGTGCCGGCGGGCCCACTCGGCGCGGGCGGCGCGCAGGGCGGCCGCCTTGTCGCCGTGGTCGGCGGCGGCCAGCGCGGTGTCGAGGTCGGCGTCGACGCCGTTGGCGCGGGCCAGCGCGACCCAGGTGTCCACGAGCGCGTACTGCTGCCGCGCCCTGGCCAGGTCCCCGGCCGCGCCCCGCGCCTCGTACAGCTCGCCCAGCTCGACGAGCGGAGCGGGCAGCGGATACCGGGACACCACCGACTCCATGCCCGTGATCGCCGCGGCCCGGTCACCGCTCGCGGCCTGCGCCCGAGCCCGGCCCTCCAGTGCGGGGAGGTAGGTCTCGTCGGCGGCGAGGGCGCGCGCGTACTCCGCGAGCGCGGTCCCGTACTCGCCCTGGTTCCACGCGAGTTGGCCGAGCTGGGTGGCCACGTAGGCGATGTCGCCGGGCGAGGTGGCGAAGGACAGCGCCTGCTGGAGGACCCGGCGTGCGCTCGGCACGTCCCCGCGCAGCTCGTGCACGTACGCGTACCGCGTGAAGACCGGCACGCCCGGCCTGCGCGCGTCGGCGGTGTCGGCCGCCCGCGCCGCCTCGTCGTACCGGCCGAGCTCCACCAGGGCGTCGATACGGGAGCACAACGCGCGTTCGCTGTACGGGTTCTGCCGCAGCGCCCGGTCCGCGTAGGTCAGCGCGCCCGCGAAGTCGTGCCGCGCGGCGGCGAGCGCGGCGCGTCCGGCCAGCGTCTGGTCGCTGTCCGGCGCCAGTGCCAGGGAGCGGCGCAGCGCCTGGTCCGCCTGCGGGTACCGCGACGGGTCGCCCTTGGTCCGCGCCTGCTCGACATAGGCCAGGGCGAGCGTGGCCCAACTCCCGGCGTCCTTGGGCTGGGTGCGCAGGTGCGCCTGGAGCGAGGCGATGCTCGCGTCCAGGTTCCCGGTGCCGAGGAGGCCGGGATCCACGGCACGGGACGCGGCAGGCGCGGCCGCGGGCGCCCGGCCGGCGCCGACGGCCACCGCACCGCCGGTCAGCGCCGTCGCCAACAGTACGGCAGCACACCCGAGTTGAAGGGTCCGCCACCGCCGCCCGGCGGTGCCCCGCTCGGCGGCGGCCGTGTCGTTCTCGTTCTTCGCGCGCGGGCCCATGGCCTCTCCGCCTCTCCTCTGCTCCGTCTGCTCCCCGTCTGCTCCGTCGACGGGGTGGGAGGCGCGGCCCGCCGTGGGGGGATACGGGCCGCGCCGGTCTGGGGTGGGGACGGGGTCAGTACGGGCGCTGCAGGCGGCGGCGCCACCAGGCGAAGGCCGCGCCGAGCAGCAGGATCCCGGCCGCGCCCGACGCCGCCGACGCGGCGATCAGCATCGTGCCGCCGGAGCCGCCGGAGGAGCCCGCCGGCTGGAGCGCGTCGCCCAGCTGGCTGCGGACGTCCGTGCCCGCGCTCGTGCCCTTGGCGAGCGGGCCGCGCGAGCCGGAGGTGGGCTCGGCGACGTACGGGAAGGACTTCTCGAAGGTCTGGTCGTTCGCGTTCACCCCGTCGCCCAAGTCGTTCTTCATGCCGACCAGTTCGCCCTCCATCACCTGGAGCGCCTCGTCGACCACGTCGTCGCCGAGGCGACGGCCGTTCGGGAAGCCCGCGTTGTCGCCGTCCAGGACGCCGAGCCGCTTGGGGTGCGCGCTCGGCTTGATCGACGTGTTCAGGCGCAGCTCCTCCGAAGGCCGCACGTTCGGCGGCTGGTTGAGGCCCTTGACCCCCTTGAGGAACACGTCGACCAGGTCGCCCCGCGGCTCGCTCGGCGCCTTGATCTTGTAGATCGACTCGATGAGCTTCGGCAGCTCGGGGTGGGTGACGTTGTTCAGGAACCGGCCGTCGTCGGCGGGCTGGGAGGCGTTGAACCTGTCTTTGTCCTTCTGCGGGTTCACGACCTCGTTCACCAGCGGGTTGCCCAGACGGGAGACCTGGCTGTAGTAGCCCTGCGCGTTACGGCGCTGGGTGGTGGACCAGATGCCGACCACCGGCTGGCCCGCGGACTCGCGGATCAGGGCGGTGGGCACCTGGAGGGCGATGCTGTTCACGTTGTAGCCCTTGAGCGTGTCGTTGCCGACCTCGCTGAGGTTGCCGCCGTACAGCAGGTCGAAGACGCGCAGGTCGGCGAAGAACGGGTCGTCCGCCTGCCCGGCGAACGTCGTGCCGCCGCCCTTCGTCCGGTGGATCGCCTGGGCGCGCAGTTTGGCGTAGTCCGGCATGGACGCCTTGCCGACGTCGGAGGGCGCCACCGGCACGTCGTTCGCGAGCTTCGCGCGCGAGACCACCCGCCCGTGCCTGAACTGGAGCAGATCGATGTCGTAGGTCTGCGTGATGTTGAGGTTCGGGTCGTCGAGGCTCTTCACGACACCGGTGTTGTAGAGGAACGTCCTGCCGTTCTTCGTGTGGGTCCTGAAGGTGTAGCGGAAGACCAGATCGTCGTGCGCGTCGCCGTTGTTGTCGATGTGCAGGTCGTACTGGGCGTCGTCGGCGAACGTGTAGAAGTTCGGCCCGCCCGCCGGCTCCTCGAACGGGATCCAGTTCGCCACGATCGTCGTCGTGTCGGGCTTGTCCGGGCTGACGAACGCGTACAGGTCCGTGTTGTCGTACTGCGGGGTCCCCGAGATCAGCGGGGCCTCCCGGTGGGAGGAGGCGGAGGCCGCCCCGGGGGCCAGCGCGGCGACGCCCGCGGCGGTGAGCCCGCCGGCCGCCAGCGCGCCGCACAGGAGCGTGACCAGGCCCGTGCGGCTCCGGCCGCGCCTGGAAACAAGAGGTGTCATGCCGTCTGTCCGTCCGTCCTCGGTGCCGACTTGCCCTTGACGGACGCTCATTCGGAGCCGGGCGGGGGACGGATTGGCCGGACGGGAAAAAAGATTTGGGCGGCTCCCGACCCGCGTTTTCGGCCCGCTCATCCGTATCACCGGCGGGAGGTGGGCGTTCGTGCGGATGCGCGGAGCACGGGGAGGGGCCGGCTGCGGCCACGGCGAGGGGGCCCGCATACAGGCGGACGAGCTGCTCGTGCTCGTCGCGGGCGGCGATCACCGGGCGTTCGAGGACCTGTACGCCCTGGTGTCCGGCCCGGTGTACGGGCTCGTACGGCGGGTGGTGCGCGACCCCGCCCAGTCCGAGGAGGTGGCCCAGGAGGTGCTGTTGGAGACCTGGCGGTCCGCTGCCCGGTTCGATCCGGGCCGGGGCAGCGCGCTGTCCTGGATCCTCACCCTCGCCCACCGCCGCGCCGTCGACCGGGTGCGCAGCGCCCGCGCGGCCGGCGAACGCGAGCAGCGGGAGGCACTGCGCGCCGGGGAACCGGCGTTCGACCAGGTCGCCGAGGAGGTCGAGGCGGGACTGGAGCGGGAGTGGGTGCGCCGCTGTCTGAAGCGGCTCACGGACCTCCAGCGCCAGTCGGTGACCCTCGCCTACTACGACGGCTACACCTACCGTGAGGTCGCCGAGCGGCTCTCGCTGCCGCTCGGCACGGTCAAGACGCGGATGCGCGACGGACTCACCCGGCTGCGCCAGTGCCTGGGAGGCGCCGCATGAGCATCCTCGGCAGGCTGCTGCGCCGCGGCGATCCGCACTCCCTCGCGGCCCCGTACGCGCTCGACGCCCTCGAACCCGGCGAGCGGCGCCGGTTCGAGAAGCATCTGCGGGACTGCGAGCGCTGCGGCGCCGAGACCCGGGCGCTGGCCGAGGACGCCGTGCGGCTCGCCTGGTCCACGGCGGCCCCGGCACCGGCCGCCCTCCGGGACCGGGTGCTGGCCGCCGTACGCGCGACACCGCAGGCCCCGGCGCCGGCCGCCGCGGCGTCGGGCGCGGAGCGCACGCCCCGGCTGCCGCCGCACGTCTGGGGCACCCAGCCGCCGCCGGGACGCACTCGTACGCCCCGCACGCGCCCTCTGTTCGTGCCGCTCGCCACGGCGACCGCGGCGGCGGCCCTCGTCGTCGCCTCGCTCTTCGGGGTCCAGGCGCACCGCGCACAGGGCCGGCTCGACGCCGCGCAGGTGCGGGCACGTGAGATCGCCCACGTTCTGGCGGCTCCCGACGCCCGCGCCACGAGCAGCAAGGACGCTCGGGGCCGCGGTATCGGAGTGATCGCTTCCGCCTCGGAGCAGGAGGCCGTCGTCACCCTCAGCGGATACGGCACCCCGTCCGGCGGCCGTGTACACCAGCTCTGGCAGATGCGCCCCCATGCGCAACCGCGCTCCCTCGGGCTCTTCGCCGCTGACACGCCGCTGATCGCCAAGGGGCTTGAGACCTCCTCGACGTCACTCGCCGTAACCGTCGAGCCTGACGGCGGCTCAGCGCAGCCCACCGGCCAGCCCATTGTCCAACTCACCCTGAAATCGGTCGGATTCGGAGAGTAGTCATCGAGGGATGGTCAACCTCCTTGCGGGGAAGGTGAATCCTGTGGCCGAGATACACGCGTGCCGCCCTGGGGCGATAGGGTTACCCTGCCCGGGCCGGGTGGACTCGTACGGGTGGGGAGTGACATGGATCAGATAACAGTGCGCAGCAGGGCCAGGATCCCTGCGATCACCTGCGGGAGCAGCGCGACCAGTTCGCGCCTCGACCGCCATCTGTCGGTGCTGGCGGGTCCCGCCATACCGCAGCGGGAGACGGTCGAGGCGACCTCGCTGATGCTCGAACTGACGGCGCGTGACACCGCCCACCAGCGCAGTGACCGGGGCAAGCGGGTCAGCCGCGTCTCCCTGTTCGCGCCGCTGCGCCGGCTGCGCCGCTCGCTCTTCGGCGGCCACGGACGCGGGCACTGAGCGAGCCGAGCGGGCGGTGAGCCGCCGCTGACCGAGCGAGCGGCCCCCTGGAACCCATCCGGGGTGCCCGCGCTCAGGCCACCACACCGTCCCGGCGCATCGCTGCGATCTCGTCGTCCGTCATCCCCACGGCATGCAGCAGCGCCCCGGTGTGCTGCCCGAGCGCGGGCACATCACCCATCCGTGCCTCGTCCCCGCCCGGCAGCCGGGGGAGGGAGGCAGCGCGCCTTCAGCGGCCCCACCGGCGAACCCACCTGACGCCACCGCTCCCCGTTCGGCCGGCCGCCGCCACTCCCGGTCGTTCCGCACGGACAGCAGCACGTGCCCGCCGCCGGCCGTCGGACAGGCGTCGTACGGCGCGATCACGGCGTGCGCGAGCCCGGTGCGCGCGGGGGCTCGCCCCCGTGCATCGCGTGGTGCAGCGGTGCCCCGGCTCCGGAGTCCCGGTCACCGACCCGAGCCCGGAAGTAGTGCGGTTCAGCCGCCGCGGCTGTACCGGCGCACCGCCAGTGGCAGGAACACGGCGACGAGCGCCAGGCTCCAGACGAGCGACCCGGCGACCGGATGCGCCACGGGCCAGGCGGCGCCGCGCGGGACGGGCGCGTTGCCGAACAGGTCGCGCAGGGCGGTCGTCACGGCGCTGATCGGATTCCACTCGGCAACCGTGCGCAGCCAGCCCGGCAGGTTGTCCGTGGGGATGTACGCGTCGGACAGCAGCGGCAGCACGAAGGAGGAGGCGCCGAGCTGCCCGGCCGCGTCCTCGCTGCGGGTGAGCAGCCCGAGGTGGATCCCGACGCAGGTGCAGGCGAACCGGAAGAGCAGCAGCAGCCCGACGGCGCCGACGGCGTCGAGCGCGCCGCCCTCGACCCGCCAGCCCACCGCGAGCCCCACCAGCAGCAGCGGAATCGTGCCGAGCGTCGTGACCACGAGGTCCGCCACGGCCTGCCCGAGGGGTACGGCGGCCCGGCTCACCGGCATCGTCCGGAACCGGTCCATCACGCCCCGGTGAGTGTCGGCGGCGGCCTGGAACATGCCGTTCATCAGGCCGCCGGCGGCGGTCGCGACCAGCAGTCCGGGCACCAGGAAGGCGCGGTACTCGCGGCCCGGCATCGCCAGCGCGCTGCCGAAGACGTAGCCGAAGAACAGCAGCATGTTGACCGGCATCAGCTGGGTCAGGACCGTCAGGCCCGGGTTGCCCAGGACCCGGCGCAGCTGCCTGCCCGTCATCGCCAGGCCGTCGTGGGTCAACGCGCTCATGTCACCAGCTCCTTGCTGTCGGCGGACGCGGCCCCGGACCGTCCGGTGAGCCGCAGGAAGACGTCGTCGAGGGTGGGCGGGCGCAGGCTCGCGTCGAGCAACGGCACGCCCGCCGCGTCGAGTTCGCGCACCAGGCGCGGCAGGGTCAGCGTCCGGTCGGTGGTGACCGCGCCGACGGCGCCGCGCTCGCGGTCGAACACGGGCTCGCCGCCGGTGAGTTGGTCGAGCACGGCGGCGGCCTTCGGGAGCGCGTCCGGGGCCGCGACCACGGCCTCGGCGTACGACCCGATGAGCGCCTTGAGTTCGGCGGGCGAGCCGGTGTGCGCGACCCGGCCCCGGTCCACCAGGGCGATGTCGTCGGCGAGTTGGTCCGCCTCCTCCAGGTACTGCGTGGTCAGCACCACCGTCGTGCCGTCCGCCCGCAGCTCGCGCACCGCCTGGTGGACGTGGTTGCGGCTGGCCGGGTCGAGCCCGGTGGTCGGCTCGTCGAGGAAGAGCACGTCGGGGCGGCGGATGAGGCTCGCCGCGAGGTCCAGCCGGCGCCGCATGCCGCCCGAGTAGGTCGAGGCCTTGCGGTCGGCGGCCTCGGCGAGCCCGAAGCGCTCCAGCAGTTCGCCGGCCCGGTCGGCCGGTCCGCGCACCCGGTGCAGCCGGGCGAACAGCCGCAGGTTCGCCCGCCCGGTGAGGTCTCCGTCGACCGAGGCGTACTGCCCCGTGACCGAGATCCGGCTCCGTACGGCGGCGGGCTCGCGCACGAGGTCGCACCCGGCGACCCGCGCGGACCCGCCGTCCGGCTGCAGCAGCGTCGTCAGCAGCCGTACGGCGGTCGTCTTCCCGGCGCCGTTCGGCCCGAGCAGTCCGCAGACGGTGCCCTCGGCGACGGCCAGATCCAGTCCCCGCAGGGCGTGGACAGCGCCGAAGCGTTTCTCCAGGCCTTCGCTAAGTACAGCGTACGTAGTTGTCATGAGGCGACCATAGCGCACTGCGTACGCTGTACGTAACTAGCATGGTGACCGAGGTGATGACCGATGGCAGTCCGAGGGGCCGTCCCCGAGGTGATCTGGGCGCGCCCCGAGCGCACCGGGCGGGGTCCGAAACCGGCGTACACCCGCGACGACATCGCGGCAGCCGCCGTCCGGATCGCCGACGCGCAGGGGCTCGACGCGGTGTCGATGCGGCACGTCGCGGCCGAGCTCGGGTGCGGCACCATGTCGCTGTACAACTACGTCCCCCGCAAGGAGGACCTGTACGAGCTGATGATGGACACGGCCAGCGCGGAGCACGTCCTGTGGGAGCCGGGCGGCGACTGGCGGGCCGACCTGATGAGGGTGGCGCGCGAGACGCGCGCGCTGATGCGCCGGCATCCGTGGATGCCGCGCCTGATGTCCCCCGTCTACGGCTTCAGCCCCCACGCCCTGCGCTATCTGGAGCACTGCCTGGCCTGCCTGGACCCGCTGGAGGCGTCCTACGGCACGAAGCTGGAACTCGTCGCGATGGTCAACGGCGTGGTGACGACGTACGTCCGCAACGAACTCGACACCGCCGAGCGGGTGCGTGCGCTGCCGTGGTCGGAGGCCGAGGAGAACAGGGCGCGCGGCGCGTATCTGGGGCGGCAGCTGGCCTCCGGCGCGTTTCCGAGGATGGCGGAGGCGTTCGCGCGGGACGCGGGGCCGGTGGATCTGGAGGAGGTCTTCGAGCGGGCGCTCGGGCGGCTGCTCGACGGCTTCGCCCCGGGGACCGGCGACCGGTGAACCGGGAGCGCGCCGGGCGTCAACTCGCCCTGATCGCACAGACCCTGGCGACGGCCCGCCGCCAGGGCATCCCGCTCTGGCTGCGCGGCGGCTGGGCCATGGACTTCCTCCTCGGGGAGGTCACCCGGGAGCACGGGGACAGCGACTGGTTCGCGCGGGCACGGGACGCCGCGCCCCTCGCCGGGCGGCCCGCCCCCGATCTCCGGCTCGACTTCGTCAGGGGCGCGCTGGACAGCAGTCTCGCCCTCGTCGACCGGGATGCGGCGGTGGGACTCCGGAGGGCCTTCACCTGTTCAAGATCCCTCAGCAGACACCTGGCTCACCCGTCCACAACCTCGCCGGACAGAACAGTCAGACCGGACAGAACGGTTAGAGCAGAGCGAACTGGCCCTCCGGGCCCTCCTCGTGGTGGTCCAGGACGGAGGCGGGGCGGCGGGACGAGGCCGGTGGCGGAAGGATGCCGGCCGCGCGCAGATCGCCGGTGGTGATCGGTGAGGCGATCTCCAACTCGGCGCGTCCCGGGCGCAGTTCGGCCAGCAGGGCCAGGACCGTGATGAGCTCCAGCAGCTCCGAGGTCCAGCTCTGCGGCCAGCCCGCCGGGCGGATCGCCGCCAGGGTGCCGGCGGCGGCCGGGGCCGTGCGGGCCGTGAACCAGGACTCCAGCACCCGGACCCCCGCCACCTCGAAGTCCCAGGCCTGCGGCGGGACGGGGGAGATGCGGCCGTCGTCCAGGTGGAGGGTCTCCTCCTCGGCGTCGTAGTGCACGGTGAGGGGGCGGGGCGGCAGGGGTGCGCGGACATAGGGGCGGCGGCCGCCCGGCAGCCTGGGGCGGTCGCCGTCGCGGCGCATCAGCCACAGGGCGCGGCGGCCCGACTCCACACCCCGGTCCCAGACTTCGGCGTCCTCGGTGAGCGGGACGGTGAGGTCCGGGCGGACCGCCGCCAGGATCCAGGCCAGCAGGTCCGCCGCCGTGGGGCGGCTGCCGAGGCGGTCCGCCAGAAGGGCCAGCAGGCCCGGCGCCAGATTGGGTTCCGTGCCGCCCGGGCGGCGGTAGAGGGGGCGGATCCGGGTGCCGCGCAGGGTGGGCAGGAGCGACGTGGCCAGCAGCGGGAGACCGGGGTCGGCCGTCTCCGCCGTGAACACCTGGTGCGCGTCCGCCACGCGCCACAACTCCGGGCGGGCCGCGTCGAGCAGCCGGTGGTCCGGGATCAGCCACTGTTCGTCGAAGGGGGCCGCCAGCACCCGTACCGGCCGCGCGCAGGGGCCCTCGGCGCGGGCCAGCCGCTCCGTGCCGGTCGACTGCCCGGGCAGCTGGCCCACCGCCGAGTCGAGGGTGCGGGCGCGGCTCGGCTCGAACAGGGCCAGGCGGCCCTCGCCCTCGGCCGTCAGCAGCGCGTCCCAGCGGGCCGTCAGGGAATCCGGATCGGGTGCCACCGGCCAGGCGCGCCCCGGCCGCAGCGGTGCGACGGACCACGGCATGAGGTCCGCCAGCAGCGGAGCGTCGGCGTACGTCACGCAGGGCATGGTACGGGCTCCCTGCACGGACCGGTTCAGGTCGTCTCCAAGGTCACCGTGAACGAGAACCGGTCCCCCCGGTAGTGGATCACCGCCACGTCCAGCACCCGGCCCTCGGTGTCGTACGTCACTCCCGTGTAGTGCAGGATCGGGCTGAGCAGCGGTACTTGGAGCAGACGGGCGGTCTCCGGGTCGGCGAGCCGGGCCTCCACCGTGTCCGTGATGCGGCTGATGTCCGCCCCGACCATGTCCCGCAGCACCTTCGTCATGGGCCAGCGGATCAGGTCCTCCAGGTCGACGTGCGCGGCCAGTTCGGGGCGGATGTGGTTGACGGCGTGGTTCGTCGGCTCGCCGGTCTTCTCGTCGCTGCGCAGCCGGTGGTACGTCGCGACCTCGTCGAGGTCCGGGAAGTACTCGGCGAGCGGTGCCGGCACGGGCGCGCTGCCGTGGTCCAGCAGCTCGGTCGTCATGCCGGACTGCTGGGCCACGATCGCGTCCACCGAGCCGAGCAGCCGCACCGGGGCGCCCCGGTGGGCGTCCGGCTCGATGAACGTGCCGCGCCGTCGGTGCCGGCTGATCAGCCCCTCGTCCTCCAGCTCCTTCAGCGCCTGCCGCATGGTCAGCACGCTCACCCCGTAGTGCTCCGCCAGTTGCTCCTCGGTGGGCAGCCGCAGCGGGGCCTCGGCCGAGCGGCCCAGTATCGAGGCGCGCAGCGACTGCGACACCTGGTACCAGAGCGGCAGCTTGCGGTTCAGGACGATCGAGTCCGGGGCGAAGGAGGTCACACGGCTATCCGTACCTGTCGATGAACATCAGGCGCAACAAGGTGTCACGCGCGGAAGTGGGGCTCCAGACCCCGCCACACGTCGTCGTAGCGCGGCTGGAGGTGGTCGGCGCCCGCCGCGTGCGCGGTGAGGGTCACCGGCCAGCGGGTCTCGAACATGAACGCCAGACCGTCGTCGATCTTCTGCGGCGTCAGCTCGGCCGCGCTCGCCCGGTCGAACGTCTCCCGGTCCGGGCCGTGCGCCGACATCATGTTGTGCAGCGAGCCGCCCCCGGGCACGAAGCCCTCGGCCTTCGCGTCGTACGCGCCCTCGATCAGGCCCATGTACTCGCTCATCACGTTCCGGTGGAAGTACGGCGGCCGGAACGTGTCCTCGCCCACCAGCCAGCGCGGCGCGAAGACGACGAAGTCCACACCGGCCAGGCCCGGGGTGTCCGACGGGGAGGTCAGGACCGTGAAGACGGACGGGTCCGGGTGGTCGTAGGAGATGCTGCCGATGACATTGAACCGGCGCAGGTCGTAGACGTAGGGCACGTGGTTGCCGTGCCAGGCGACGACGTCGAGCGGGGAGTGGTCGTAGGTCGCCGCCCAGAGGTTGCCGCAGAACTTGTTCACCACCTCCACCGGGCCCGCCACCTCCTCGTACGCGGCCGCCGGTGCCCGGAAGTCCCGTGCGTTGGCGAGGCCGTTGGCGCCGATCGGACCCAGGTCGGGGAGGCGGAACGGCGCCCCGTAGTTCTCGCAGACGTACCCGCGGGCGGACTCGTCCAGCAGCTCCACCCGGAAGCGCACCCCGCGCGGGACCAGCGCCACGTGCGCGGGCTCCACCTGCAGGCGCCCGAACTCCGTGTGCAGCAGCAGCCCGCCGCGCTCGGGGACGATCAGCAACTCGCCGTCGGCGTCCGAGAAGACGCGCTCCATCGAGGAGTTGGCGTGGTACAGGTGCACGGCCATGCCGGTGCGCTGCGCCGCGTCGCCGTTGCCGCCGAGCGTCCACAGGCCGGCGAGGAAGTCCGTGCCGGCGGGCGGCTCGGGCAGCGGGTTCCAGCGCAGCCGGTTGGGGTCGGGCACGGACTCGGTGAAGGGCGCCGTGCGGAGCGCGCCGTTGTCGGTGCGGGTGAACGCGGGATGCGCGGCCGACGGGCGGATGCGGTACAGCCAGGAGCGGCGGTTGTGCGCCCGGGGCTCGGTGAACGCCGAGCCGCTCAGCTGCTCCGCGTACAGGCCGAGCGGCGCGCGCTGCGGCGAGTTGCGGCCCTCGGGCAGGGCGCCCGGCACCGCCTCGGAGGCGTGTTCGTTGCCGAACCCCGTCAGGTACGACAGTCCCGCGGCCGTCTTCCGCGCGTCCCCGCTCATGATCGCTCCCTCGCGTGCCGATTCCTATGTAACACCGTAGGAATGAGCGGGGGCGGACGCAAGAGGATCTCGCCTACTCCCTCCGGGGGACCACGGAGACCGGCCGGAACCAGACTTCAGGCGGATTCGAAAGGCCGGAATGCTGTTCTACCCTCGCGACCATGCCCAGGACCCCGTGGACCCGCAGAACTCTCACCGCACTCGCGGCGTGCGTCCTGCTGCCGCTGGGCGCGGCGGGCTGTACGGGCGGTCACGCCCGGGGCGGCGCGCCGTCGCCCGCGCCGGTCGGCAAGGTCCTGGGCGACACCGACGGGACGGGGCGCCACCTGCGCGAGGTCGACACGAAGAACGCGCCCGAGGTCGGCGTCGAGGTCACGCCGGACAGGCGCGACGGCTGGGACGTGCGCCTGACCTTCCACCGCTTCCACTGCTCCGCGCCCGGTGCCGGACGCGCGGCGGTCACCGGACGCGGGCTCGCCTATCTCTTCGTCGACGGCCACGAGGCCGCCCGGCTGCGCTCGTACGACTACCACCTGCCCGGCCGGCTCGTCCCGCGCGGCACCCACCACGTCACCGCGCGCCTGTACGCCGACGACGGCACCGCGTGGGCCGTGCACGGCAAGCCGGTCCAGAGCACCGCCGACATCACGGTCTCGGACCCGGAGCCCTCGCGGAGCCCCGTGCCGGCCTCGTCGCCGACTCCCGCGCCGGCCTCGTCGCGGTCCGCGGGAAGGGTGTCCGCGCCGACGATGGGCGCTTCCCCGGTGCGATGACTGCATCATCCACCGTTGTCCGTGCGGGAGGGCGAGGTTCACCGGACCCGGGGCGGAGAGGCATCATGAAGCCCGTGCCCCACGCGACTTCGCTCCGCCGTGCGCCCGTCCAGCGCCGCAGTGCCGAACGGCTGACCAGGATCCTGGACGCCTGTGCCGAACTCCTCGACGAGGTCGGCTACGACGACCTGAGCACCCGCGCGGTCGCGCTGCGCGCCGGTGTGCCCATCGGCTCCGTCTACCGCTTCTTCGGCAACAAGCGGCAGATGGCCGACGCCCTCGCCCAGCGCAACCTGGAGCGCTACACCGAGCGCGTCACCGATCGGCTGAAGCAGGCCCCAGGCGGGGGAGACTGGCGGGCCGCGATGGACGCCGTCCTCGACGAGTACCTCGCCATGAAGCGCACCGCGCCCGGCTTCTCGCTGGTCGACTTCGGCAATCAGATACCGGTCGGCGACCGCCGGTCCGAGCCCAACACCCGGGTCGCCGACCGGCTCGTCCGGCTGCTCTCCGGCCATGTCGGCCGCGCCCCGGACGACGAACTGCGGCGGGTCTTCCTGGTCGCCGTGGAGAGCGCGGACGCCCTCGTCCAGCTGGCCTTCCGCACGGACCCCCAGGGCGACGAGGCGATCATCACCGAGACCCGTGAGCTGCTGCGGGCGTACCTGGGCCGCGTGCTGGACTGAGCCGTCGGCCGCGAGGCTGTGACCTTGAAGAAGATGTCGCCGATCGCGGCGCTCGTGCTGATCCCCACGCTCTGTTTCGCTCGCGCGGGGGACCCCCACCGCCGCCACCGCGCTGAAGGTCGACGCGAGCGATGTCTTCGTGCCGATGATCCCGGACCCGGCCGTGGGCCTGCTGTTCGTCCTGGTCCTCTCCTGCGTCCTCGGCCGCCGCGGCACCACCCTGCGCCCCGGGCTGTACTGGTTCAACGCGCTGCTCACGGGCGCGCTGCTGACCGCCATGATCATGGAGTGGCCGCCGCCGTCTTCACCGGCGTCCTCCAGGGCGCCGGCATGGTCGACCACAGGGCGACGTGGCTCGTGGACAACGTCCCCGACGGCACGGGCCCGCACATGGCCCTCGTCACCGGCGTGCTGAGCATCCCGCTGACGTACTTCGTGTCCGACGACGGCTTCTCCTTCGGCATCCTGCCGGTGCTCGCCGAGGCGGGGCAGGCGCACGGCGTCCCGACGCTGGAGATCGCCCGCGCCTCGATCGTCGGCCAGCCCCCGCACATGTCCAGCCCGCTCGTCCCGGCCGTCCACGTCCTGGTCGGCATGGCCGAGGCGGAGTTCGGCGACCGCACCCGGTTCGTCGTCACGTGGGCCGCGCTGACATCCCTGGCCGTGCTCGGGGCAGGAATCGTCTTCGGCATCATCTGACAACCGCAAGCCGATCACTCGACGGAGGTCGTATCCATGGCACCCGGTGGGAACCGCGGCTGGCTGCTCCGCCTCGTCCTCGCCTTCGGCTTCGCGCAGGGCGCGGTGTCGATGGCCCGGCCCGCCGTCTCCTACCGGGCCCTCGCGCTCGGCGCCGACGAGCGGGCGGTGGGCGTCATCGCCGGTGTGTACGCGCTGCTGCCCCTCTTCGCCGCCGTACCGCTCGGCCGGCGCACCGACCACGGCCGGTGTGCCCCCCTGCTCCCGGCGGGCGTGGTCCTCATCTGCGGCGGCTGCGCGCTGAGCGGAGCGGCGAACTCCCTGTGGGCGATGGCCCTGTGGAGCGGGGTGATGGGCCTCGGCCACCTCGGCTTCGTCATCGGCGCCCAGTCGCTCGTCGCCCGCCGGTCCGCGCCGCACGAACAGGACCGCAACTTCGGCCACTTCACCATCGGTGCCTCCCTGGGCCAGTTCCTCGGCCCCATCGCCGCGGGGCTGCTGATCGGCGGTCCGGACATGGCCGGCAGCAGTGCCAGCGCCCTCGTGGCGGCGGGCGCGGGCGCGGCGGTCGCCTTCACCTCGCTGTGGCGACTCGAAGACCGTACGGCCCGTACGGCCGCCACGTCCCGTGCGGAGCGGGGCGACCGGGTCCCGGTCGGCCGCATCCTGCGCGCCCGGGGCGTCCCGGCGGGCATGCTCATCAGCCTCTCCGTGCTGTCCGCCACGGACATCCTCACCGCCTACCTCCCGGTCGTCGGCGAACACCGGGGCATCACACCGGCGGTCATCGGCGTACTGCTGGGCCTGCGCGCCGGGGCGACGATCGCCTGCCGTCTGGTCCTCACCCCGCTGCTGCGGCTGCTGGGCCGGCCCGCGCTGCTCACCGTGACCTGCTTCCTGGCGGCGCTGCTGTGCGCCGGGGTCGCCCTGCCGCTGCCGGTGTGGACGCTCGGCCTGCTCCTGACGCTGCTCGGCTTCTGTCTGGGAGTGGGCCAGCCGCTGTCGATGACCACGGTGGTGCAGGCTGCGCCCGACGAGGCCCGCTCCACCGCGCTCGCCCTGCGCCTGACCGGCAACCGGCTCGGCCAGGTCGCCGCCCCGGCCGCCGCCGGTCTGGTCGCCGGGGTCACGGGCGCGGCGGCGCCGTTCGTGATGCTCGGGGCGTTGCTGCTGCTGTCGGCGGGGGTGGCGGTGCGCTCGCCGGGGCGCAAGCGGGCCGGACGGGTGGCGGGGGAGAGGGCGGGGCGTACGGGATTGCGCCGCACGAGCGATCTCTGACGGCGCGCCGGAGGTCGGTGCCGTGGGATGAGGCGGCCATCGCGCAGAGTCCAGACGAAAGATGGATTTGTATGAAAATCGTCTGACTTGGAGGAACGTGCATGCCCACTCAGACCTCACCACGTGTTCTCGGCCCCCGTGCGGGCGCCACTGTCGTCATCGCCGCCCTGGCCGCGGTGGGTGCGTCGTGGGTGGCGGCGCCGCACGCGGCTGCCCAAGGGGAGAACGGCGACATCAGGGTGCACAGCGTGGGCGTGCCCTACGGTGTGACGAAGGATGAGCCGACGGTCTGCAAGTTCTACCTCGACGCCGTCAACTTCGACATCCTGCCCAATATCCCCTACATCATCCAGGCACAGCCCCCGCTGCCCAGTGCCGCCACCGTCACCGGGGTCATCCAGCTCGCCGGAGGCGCCGGACACACCGACGCGATCGGCCTGACCGACGGGCAGTACAAGCTCACCTGGGTCGCGGCGGGTGCCGTGAAGGAGAAGCTCTTCCGCGTCAACTGCCACGACCCCCGGCACGACGAGGGGCACGACGAGGGGCACGGTGCGAACGGACAGATCGAGGACCACCGGGACCACCATCAGCAGGACGGTCCGGGCTGGGACGGGAGAGACCGCAACGATCCACCGCGGGGCGGTGTGCACGCGGGCGGGGGCGGTCTCATCGACACGGCCGCGGCGTACTCGCCGGTGGCCGCCGCGGGTGTCGTGGGTCTGAGCGCGGTCGGCGGTGTGATGTACCTCCGCCGCAGCCGCCGGCGGCCTCATGGCGCCGCGTAGACGCCGACGCAGGCCCTGGCACCGGACCCGCGCCTACCGCCTCACCAGGACGGCCCTCCTGGTGACCGTCCTGGTGGCGGCGGGGCGCCGGTGCGCGGGCGGGTACGCCGGGCCGGGCGACCAGGGCGGAATGACGGCCGCCCGTGGAGCGGGGGCGGCCGGGGCACGATCCTGCGAGGCGCCTTCCGGACGCCCGCCCGACCCGCTGTCGCGGTCCCGGCCGGTGTCCTTCCGCATCCCCTCGCTGGGCATCGACGGCCAGATCACGGGCCTCCGGCTCGACAGGGCAGGGCAGTTGGAGACCCCGCCCATGGACAGGCCCAGACTGGTCGGCTGGTACGAGGGCGGCCCCACACCGGGCGAGTCCGGCACCGCGATCGCCGTCGGCCACCGGGACACGTCGACCGGCCCGGCCGTCTTCGCCGGGCTCGCCCAGGTCAAACCCTGCAAGCTCATCGAGGTGAGCCGTGCCGACGGTCGCACCGCCGTCTACACGGTGGACCGGATGACGGTGTACGACAAGGCGGGCTTCCCGGACAAGGAGGTCTACGCCCCGGCCTGGCGACCGGAGCTCCGCGTGCTGACCTGCGGCGGCTACTACAGCCGGCGGACGGGCTACACCAGCAACGTGGTCGTCTTCGCCCACCTCACCGCCGTACGCGAACCGGGCACGGCGGCGGCAGCCCGCTGAAGCGCGGCGGCCCGCCGGTCCGCGGCCGGCCCGGCAGGGCAGGGGTGGGCGAGTGAACGCCGCCCGGCCCGGCGATGATGTCCGGGAGCGTCCGGTGGAGCCGGTGGTGTCTGGCGCAGAAAAACTAACGCCGCTAGTTTGTGTGCCGGACGATGCCGACCCGCCGGGAGGAAGCAGCATCATGAAGGCACATGACGGCCTGTACATCGACGGCGCCTGGCGCCCCGCCGCGGGCGCGGACGCGATCGACGTCGTGAACCCGGCCGACGAGCAGGTCATCGGCCGTGTCCCGGCCGGTGGCGCGGCGGACGTCGACGCGGCCGTCCGGGCGGCCCGGGCCGCCCTGCCCGGCTGGGCCGCCACGTCCCCCGCCGAGCGCGCCGCACGCCTCGCGGCGCTCCGGGACGTCCTCGTGGCCCGCAAGGACGAGATCGCCGAGACGGTCACCGCCGAACTGGGCTCCCCGCTCCCGTTCTCCCAGGCCGTGCACGCGGCGGTGCCGATCGCGGTCGCCGGCTCCTACGCCGAACTGGCGGCCGCCCACTCCTTCGAGGAGAAGGTCGGCAACTCCACCGTCCTCGCCGAGCCGGTCGGTGTCGTCGGCGCGATCACCCCCTGGAACTACCCCCTGCACCAGATCGTCGCCAAGGTCGCCCCGGCCCTGGCCGCCGGATGCACGGTCGTCCTCAAGCCCGCCGAGGACACCCCGCTCACCGCCCAGCTGTTCGCCGAGGCCGTCCACGAGGCGGGCGTTCCGGCCGGAGTGTTCAACCTGGTCACCGGCCTCGGCCCGGTCGCCGGCCAGGCCCTCGCCGAGCATCCGGACGTGGACCTGGTCTCCTTCACCGGCTCCACGGCCGTCGGCCGGCAGATCGGCGCCGTCGCCGGAGCGGCCGTGAAGCGGGTCGCCCTCGAACTCGGCGGCAAGTCCGCCAACGTCATCCTGCCGAGCGCCGACCTCGCCAGGGCGGTGAACGTCGGCGTCGCCAACGTGATGTCCAACTCCGGCCAGACGTGCAGCGCCTGGACCCGCATGCTCGTCCACCGCGACCGGTACGACGAGGCCGTCGAGCTGGCGCGTACCGCCGCCGCCAAGTACGGCGACCGCATCGGCCCGGTGGTCAGCGCCAGGCAGCAGGCACGGGTGCGCGGTTACATCGAGAAGGGCGTCGCCGAGGGCGCCCGCCTCGTCGCCGGCGGCCCCGAATCGCCGCACGAGAAGGGCTACTTCGTCAGCCCCACGGTCTTCGCCGACGTGACGCCGGAGATGACCATCGCCCAGGAGGAGATCTTCGGCCCGGTCCTCGCGATCCTGCCGTACGACGACGAGGACGACGCCCTGCGCATCGCCAACGGCACGGTGTACGGCCTCGCGGGCGCCGTGTGGGCCGCCGACGAGGCCGAGGCGGTCGCCTTCGCCCGCCGCATGGACACCGGCCAGGTCGACATCAACGGCGGCCGGTTCAACCCCCTCGCCCCCTTCGGCGGTTACAAGCAGTCCGGGGTCGGCCGGGAACTCGGCACGCACGGCCTCGCCGAGTACCTCCAGACCAAGTCCCTCCAGTTCTAAGGAAGTACGCGACCCATGGCCGTACGAGCCGCCGTCCTGCCCGCCGTCGGCGCGCAGTTGGAGATCACCGACGTCGAGCTGCCCGACCCCGGACCCGGACAGGTCCGCGTCCGCCTCGCGGCCGCGGGCGTCTGCCACTCCGACCTGTCCCTGTCCAACGGCACCATGCGGGTGCCGGTCCCGGCCGTCCTCGGCCACGAGGGCGCGGGCACGGTGATGTCGGTGGGCGAGGGCGTCACGCACGTGTCCCCGGGCGCCCCCGTGGTCCTCAACTGGGCGCCCTCCTGCGGCAGTTGCCACGCCTGCTCGCTCGGCGAGGTCTGGCTGTGCGCCAACGCGCTGAACGGCGCCGCCGACGTCTACGCCCGCACCGCCGACGGCACCGACCTCCACCCCGGCCTCAACGTGGCCGCGTTCGCCGAGGAGACGGTCGTCGCCGCGTCCTGCGTGCTCCCCCTGCCCGAGGGCGTGCCCCTCGTGGACGCCGCCCTCCTCGGCTGCGCCGTGCTGACCGGGTACGGCGCCGTCCACCACTCGGCGAAGGTCCGCCCCGGCGAGACGGTCGCGGTCTTCGGTGTGGGCGGCGTGGGCCTCGCCACCCTCCAGTCGGCGCGCATCGCGGGCGCGTCCCGGATCATCGCCGTGGACGTCTCCCCGGCGAAGGAGGAACTGGCCCGCGCGGCCGGCGCGACGGACTTCGTCCTCGCCTCCGACACCACCGCCCGCGAGATCCGCGCCCTCACCGGCAAACAGGGCGTGGACGTGGCCGTGGAGTGCGCGGGCCGCGCGGTCAGCATCCGCGCCGCCTGGGACTCGACCCGCCGGGGCGGCCGTACGACGGTGGTCGGCATCGGCGGCAAGGACGAGCAGGTCACCTTCAACGCCCTGGAGATCTTCCACTGGGGCCGCACCCTGTCCGGCTGCGTCTACGGCAACACCGATCCGGCCCGCGACCTGCCGGTCCTCGCCGAGCACGTACGCGCGGGCCGCCTGGACCTGTCCGCCCTGGTCACCGAACGCATCGCCCTGGAGGGCATCCCGGCGGCCTTCGAGAACATGCTCGCGGGCAAGGGCGGCCGGGCGCTGGTGGTGTTCTGAGGCTCGCGCCCCGAAGAGGCCCGGGGGAGCCGGAATTCAGCGCAACGCTTCCGCAGGAATGCCGAGCAGCTCCGACAACTCCCGCTCCCCCGACGCGGTCACCTTCACCGCCCGCTCCGACCCGATCCGCGCGCACCACCCCGCCTCCAGCGCATGCCGGCACAGCGCGGCCCCGGCCGCCCCCGCGAGATGGGGCCGCCGCTCGGTCCAGTCCAGACAGGCACGGGCCAGGGGACGCCGGCCCGAGACCTCCAGCCCCATACCCATCTCCCGGAACCACTGCACCCCCGCGTCCGTCAGCGCGAACCCGGTGTCCTGCCGCAACAGCCCCCGGACGGTCAGCGCGTCGGTGAGGGCGATCCCGAGCCGCCCCGCGAGATGGTCGTAACAGGTGCGCCCCCGCGCCATCGCGGACCCGGCACCCGACTCCCGCAGGGTACGAGGGGCCCGGCGCACCGCCGCCGCGGGCACCTGCGCGGCGAGATCCTCCACGAGCCCCGCGACCCGCGCGTCGGCCAGCCGCACATACCGGTGCCGCCCCTGCCGCTCCTGCGCGAGCAGGCCGCCGGCCACCAGCCTGTCCAGGTGCTCGCTGAGCGTGGACGCGGCGACCCGGGCGTGCCGGGCCAGCTCACCCGCCGTCCAGGCACGCCCGTCGAGCAGCGCCAGCAGGCACGTGGCCCGGGTCTCGTCGGCGAGCAACGCGGCGAGCGCGGCCAGTGCGGCGGCCCGCGGGTCCTTGGCGGTCATGCCCCCAGCATGCGGCACCGGCATTTCGGCGCCCGCCGACCTATTGCTGCGCGCCCTGTTCGGCCTGCTCGTACTGCCGCTCCAGTCCGTCCAGCAGGGCCCTCAGCCCCGTCTCGAAGGCCCGCTCGTCGATCTTCTCCTGCTGCTCGGCGAGGAGGTGGGCCTGGCCGAGGTGGGGGTAGTCGGCCGGGTCGTACGCGCTCGCGTCGTCCACGAAGCCCCCGGCGAACGAACCGAGCGCGGAGCCCATGATGAAGTACCGCATCAGCGCGCCGATGGAGGTCGCCTGGGCCGGCGGCCAGCCCGCGTCGACCATCGCGCCGTAGACCGCGTCGGCCAGGCGGAGCGCGGCCGGACGGCGGCCCGGGCCGCGGGCCAGCACCGGGACGATGTTGGGGTGGTCGCGCAGGGCGGCCCGGTA
The DNA here is from genome assembly GCF_042269865.1 of Streptomyces sp. NPDC055966. Taxonomy (NCBI): domain Bacteria; kingdom Bacillati; phylum Actinomycetota; class Actinomycetes; order Kitasatosporales; family Streptomycetaceae; genus Streptomyces; species Streptomyces sp. NPDC055966. Next base: position 263,282 of record NZ_JBHJYK010000009.1, on the reverse strand, counting down.
GGAGACGGCCCAGTCGTGCAGCGCGGTGCGCCAGTCGCGGCCGTCCTCGAACATCGCCAGGTCCACCAGGGCGCTCACCGAGTCCGCGACCGCCTCCAGGATCTGGTCCTTGGTGCGGAAGTGGTTGTAGAGCGAGGGCCCGCTCACGCCCAGCTCGGCGGCGAGCCGGCGGGTGGAGACGGCCGCCAGTCCCTCGCGGTCCACGAGTTCCCGGGCCGTCTCGACGATCCGGTCGGTGCTGAGGAGGGGCTTGCGCGGTCGGGCCATGGCGCACATAGTAGGGCTGCGAGCCAGAAACTAGCAGTGCTAATTTAAATGTACGGCTTTCAAGATATGCCGCTCGTGCCGTCGTCCGCCGTGCCGTCTTCTGTGGGGTGATCTCGTGGTGAACCTGGAGCTGAGCGAGGAGCAGGCCGCCGTACGGCAGCTCGCCCGGGACTTCGTGGCGCGCGAGATCGCCCCGCACGTCGTGGCCTGGGACCGGGCCGAGGAGGTCGACCGGGGCATCGTGCGCAAGCTCGGCGAGGTCGGCTTCCTCGGGCTGACGGTCCCCGAGGAGTACGGCGGCTCCGGCGGCGACCATCTCGCGTACTGCCTCGTCACCGAGGAACTGGGGCGCGGCGACTCCTCCGTGCGCGGGATCGTCTCCGTCTCCCTCGGGCTCGTCGCCAAGACCATTGCCGCCTGGGGTGACGAGGAGCAGAAGCGCCGCTGGCTGCCGGGTCTGACCTCGGGGGAGTACGTCGGCTGCTTCGGCCTCACCGAGCCCGGCACCGGCTCCGACGCGGGCAACCTCACCACCCGCGCCGTACGCGACGGCGACCACTACGTCATCAACGGCGCGAAGATGTTCATCACCAACGGCACCTGGGCGGACGTCGTGCTGCTCTTCGCCCGCTCCACCGACGCCCCCGGCCACAAGGGAGTCTCCGCCTTCCTCGTGCCCGCCGACGCCCCCGGCCTGACCCGCCGCACCATCCACGGCAAGCTCGGCCTGCGCGGCCAGACCACCGCCGAACTCGCCTTCGAGGACGTCCGGGTGCCCGCCTCGGCGATGCTGGGGGAGGAGGGCAAGGGCTTCTCCGTCGCCATGTCGGCGCTCGCCAAGGGGCGGATGTCGGTGGCGGCCGGGTGCGTCGGCATCGCCCAGGCGGCGCTGGACGCGGCCGTGCGGTACGCCGGTGAGCGCGAGCAGTTCGGCAAGCCGATCGCCGGGCACCAGCTGGTGCAGGAGCTGATCAGCGACATCGCCGTCGACGTGGACGCGGCCCGGCTGCTGACCTGGCGGGTCGCTGATCTGATCGACCGCGGGCAGCCGTTCGCCGTCGAGTCCTCCAAGGCCAAGCTGTTCGCCTCCGAGGCCGCCGTGCGCGCCGCGAACAACGCCCTCCAGGTCTTCGGCGGCTACGGCTACATCGACGAGTACCCGGCCGGCAAACTCCTGCGCGACGCCCGCGTGATGACCCTCTACGAGGGCACCAGCCAGATCCAGAAGCTCCTCATCGGCCGTTCCCTGACCGGGGTTTCGGCGTTCTGAGTAACCGATCTGAGTATGTGTGCGGATGTGGCGCGGGCCACGTGCGTCGATGCTCTTCCCCATGAGTGACACACCGGTCAAGCAGCAGAGCACGACCGCCTTCTACGGCCAGTCCGTCGCCTCCTTCGCCATCGCCATGGCGGCCACCGCCATCGGCATCTACCAGCTCGACACCAACGCCTGGGTCCGGGCCTTCCTCGCCATCGCGGTCCTGTACCTGGTCACCTCCGCCTTCACCCTCGCCAAGGTGATCCGGGACCGCCAGGAGGCCGGGCAGATCGTCAGCCGGGTCGACCAGGCCCGCCTGGAGAAGCTCCTCGCCGAGCACGATCCTTTCGAGAAGATCTGAACCGCGAAGATCTGAACCGTGAAGATCCGGGCAGGCGCGCTAAGCGAGCGCTCACCTTCGGCGGTATGGTGGTGCTCCTGTCATCGAGAGGGGCGAGCGAGCGATGAGTGCGGCGCAGGAGACGACCGGCGGCGAGATGGAGCCGTGGGAAGAGGTCACCCCTGACGCGGCCCGGCGGCTGCTCGTCGCCGCCGTGGAGGCCTTCGCCGAGCGCGGCTACCACGCGACGACGACCCGGGACATCGCGGGCCGCGCCGGCATGAGCCCGGCCGCGCTCTACATCCACTACAAGACCAAGGAAGAGCTGCTCCACCGGATCAGCCGGATCGGCCACGACAAGGCCCTCGACATCCTGCGCACGGCGGCGCGGCGCGAGGGCACCGCGGCCGAGCGACTGACCGACGCGGTCAGCTCCTTCGTGCGCTGGCACGCCGGGCGGCGCACCACCGCGCGGGTCGTGCAGTACGAACTCGACGCCCTCGGCCCCGAGGCCCGCGCGGAGATCGTGGCGCTGCGCCGCCAGGTCGACGCCGAGGTGCGCGGGATCATCGAGGACGGCGTGGCCGCGGGCGAGTTCGACGTGCCGGACGTCCAGGGCACCACGCTCGCCGTGCTCTCGCTCTGCATCGACGTGGCCCGCTGGTTCACCGTGAACGGCCCGCGCACGCCCGAAGAGGTCGGCGCTCTCTACGCCGACCTCGTCCTGCGGATGGTGGGCGCCCGGTAGGGCGCCCGCTCCGTCACAGGTAGTACCGGGACACCGACTCCGCCACGCACACCGGCTTGTCGCCGCCCTCGCGCTCCACGGTGAACGCGACCGTCACCTGGACACCGCCGGTGACGTCCTCGACGCCGGTGATCTTCGCGGTGGCGCGCACCCGCGAGCCCACGGGGACGGGGGCGGGGAAGCGGACCTTGTTCGTCCCGTAGTTCACGCCCATCGTCACGCCCTCGACCCGGATCAGCTGCGGGCCGAACAGCGGCAGCAGCGAGAGCGTCAGGTAGCCGTGGGCGATGGTGGTCTTGAACGGCCCCTTCGCGGCCTTCTCCGGGTCCACGTGGATCCACTGGTGGTCGCCCGTGGCGTCGGCGAACAGGTCGATCCGCTTCTGGTCGACCTCCAGCCAGTCGGTGTACCCCAGCTGCTCGCCCACGGCCGCCCGCAGCTCGTCGGGGGAGGTGAAGGTCCTCGGTTCTGCCATGTTCCCGGCCTCTCGCTCGATTCTCTAAGCGACTGCTTAGCATGGTCGGGCGCGGGGCCCCTGTCAACGGACCGCGACGGGGATCGGGTCGCTAGGCTGTGAGGAGTGCCCCAGATTCCCGAGAAGATCCATGAGCTGACCGTCGGCCAGCTGTCCGCGCGCAGCGGCGCCGCGGTGTCCGCGCTGCACTTCTACGAGGCCAAGGGCTTGATCAGCAGCCGGCGCACCACCGGCAACCAGCGGCGCTACAGCCGGGACACCCTGCGCCGGGTCGCCTTCGTCCGCGCCGCCCAGCGGGTCGGCATCCCGCTGGCCGTGATCCGGGACGCCCTGGCGGAGCTGCCCGAGGAGCGCACGCCGAACCGTGAGGACTGGGCGCGGCTGTCGCAGAGGTGGCGCTCGGAGCTGGACGAGCGCATCAGGCAGCTGAACCGGTTGCGGGATCACCTGACCGACTGCATTGGGTGCGGCTGCCTGTCGCTGGAGAACTGCGTGCTGTCGAACCCGGACGACGTGTTCGGCGAGCGGCTGACGGGGTCGCGGCTGTTCGCGGAGGGGCGCTGATCGCCGCGCGGCGTCGACCGGCGGGGGTCCGGTGCCCCGCCGGGTGCGCCCCTACTCGTACTCGGTGCCGCCCTTCCTCGTCAGATACGCCGGGCTCACCGCCTTCGCGATGGCCCGGCCCCCCGTCACCGCGCTGTACCGCTCCACCGCGGGCCGTATGACCACGCCCTCCCGCAGATGCAGTCCCCGCCCGGACACGGTCTCCCGGCCGCTCGCGAACTCCCGTACCCGATCGATGTCGTACGGCCCCGCGTACAGCCGGGGCACCAGCGGCAGTGCCCCCGTCAGCAGCTCGGCGGCGTCCAGCCAGCGGACGGTGCCGTCGATCTCGGCCGACACGTCGAACGCCGCGTATCCCAGCGTCTCCCGTCGGCCGTCCGCGCCGTAGGCCAGGTCCTGCACCCCCGCGCCGTACACCTCCCCGAACACGCCGACCCGGGTGGCGCCCAGCCGTTCGCAGAGCCGTGCCGCGACCTCGGCGACGCCGTGTCCGCGCACCGCCCGCCAGTACAGGTTCCGCGGGTCCTCCTTCAGCGCCAGGGACTTGGCGCCGAAGCCCTTGGAGGAGACGTACGCCCGGCCCTCACCGGCGACGTACGTCAGCAGGCACGCCGAGCCGTGCAGCTTCTCCGTGAGGACGACCGGCTCGCCCGGCGTGAAGATGTCCGGGTAGCGCTGGATGTTCTCGATGTCGACCCAGGGCAGCAACGCGGCCGCCTGCTCGACCTCACCGTTCATGGTCGGCGGAACCGGCGGCACCCACTTGGTGATGCCCAGCAGCTCGGCGAAGTCCGTGCCCTCGGCCGCCGCGTGCGCCAGGTCGAGGCCGGCCAGCGCGGTCGGCCGGCACACGATGCCCTGCGACAGCTCGCCGCGCAGCCGCACCGCCCTGACCCGGTTGGCCTCGCCGCCCGCCAGCCGGCCGGTCAGCCCCAGCTCCTCGATCAACCCGGGCGGGAGCACGGCCTGCTCGGGGATGTAGACGGCGGCATCACCGGTGCGGTACGCGCCCTTGGCGACGACCGCGCGGTACAGGCCCACCTGGGCCAGTTCGAGCGCGTCGGCGTTCGGATGCTCGTGGACGGTCAGCACTTCGGCGGTGACGCGCAGCGTCGACATCGCAACTCCCCGGGGAGAAGGGCACGTTGACGGCCCTCAGACGTGTTTCATCACGCCCTACTCTGCGAGCCGTAAACGGCTGGAGCGAGTGGATTAGCGGCTGCTACCGTCGTGATCTTCGTCTCCTGCCCGGCCCCGGGAGCGCGTGTACTGGACCAGTGCCTCCGCGACCAGCTCGGCGTTGCCGGACGCGCGGCGGCCGTCCGGGAGGAACAGCGTGTCCTCCAGGCCGATCCGGGTCGCGAGGCCCGACCGGGCGGCCAGCCGCAGCACCGGCCAGGTGCCGCCCTCCTCGCCGTGCAGCAGCACCGGACGGCCGTACGTCTCGCCGAGCGCGGACAGCAGTGTCCGCGCCGAGGACGCGGCGCTCGCCGGGTCCGGATCCGTCACCTCGGCCAGCACGCGCAGCACCCTCGGCCCGAGCGGGGAGCGCGCGAACCGGGCCGCGCCGTCCGTGCCGGACCACAGGCCCGCCTCGACGCCCACGCCCCTGTCCAGCAACTGCCGGGCGACCGCTTCGGCGCCGGGCTCGTGCCAGTTGACCGAGGCGAAGTCGGGAAGCGCCGACCAGCTGCGCACCCGCGCGAGCCGGGCCGCGGGGTCGGGCTCCGCCCACGCGCCCGTGGTCACCCCGACCGGAACCGTCACCCGCGCCCGGATCGCCTCCAGCGTGGGCGCGAGGACGCGCGGGGAGAGACTGTCGTGGCCGCACGGCGTCCTGGGGTGGACATGGATCTCGGTGGCCCCGGCTGCCACGGCTTCCGCCGCGCTGCGGGCCAGCTCTTGTGGTGACATCGGCACGCTCGCGCCGTCGACGGCGGAGCGGCGCCCGTTCAGACAGACCTGCACCATGCCCCCGATGGTGGCAGTCGTCACTGACAACGGGCTCGGTCCCGGCAGGGGTGCGGCATCCCCCTTCGCACCCCCCGAGGGAAATCCCTCGTTCTCAGGCCGACATCAGCAGCCGTTCGCGACGGGCGTACTCCAGCACGCGCGCGGTGAGCAGCGGACGCGGGACGAGGATCCCGCAGTCCGTGCAGACGGGGCCGGAGGACGGCTCGTGGTCCAGGCCGTAGCGCCAGACCAGGCGGTCCGCGCCGCAGACCGGGCAGCACGAACCCGGTGTGCGCTCCAGCGCGGTGATCAGGCGGCGCAGCACTTCCGCCAGCGGCTCGTGCGGGTGCACCCGGGGGTCGTCGCACCAGGCGACCCCGAAGCCCCCCCAGGTCATCCGGTGCCAGTCGTCCACGCTGCCCGGCCGGCGCAGCCCGTCGTGCTTCTCCTTCCTGCGCCGCTCGGTGAAGTCGGTCTCATAGGCGAGCCAGACGGACCGGGCCTCCTCCAGCTCCTCCAGCGCGGCCACGAGCCGCACCGGGTCGGGGGAGCGGTCCTCCGGGCCGAAGCCCGCCCGGGAGCACAGGTGGTCCCAGGTCGCCCGATGCCCGTAAGGGGCGAACTTCTCAAGGCACTTGCGCAGTGAGTACCGCCGCAGTGCCAGATCGCAGCCCGGATCGCGTACCTGTCTCGCCAGACTCCGGAAACCCGCCATCGCCCTGCACCTCCGTCACACCTGCACCTGTACTTCGGTCACTTCGGCGTTGCCGCGCGAACCGCGCGCGGCGTCGACGAGTAGACGTATCGACAGGCGATTCGGCTCCATCTCGTCCTGTGGTTCTGCTTGCCGACTCCCAAAACTGACGCATGTTCATCTTTAAAGCTGGGGATACCGGCGGTAACGTTCGGCCACCCCAGTCGCTTGGAGCTGCCATGCCACGGCGAACCCCACGCACCGCCCTTGTCAGACTGAGAACGTCCCGCCGCTTCACCAGGTTCCTGAAGACCGCCTCGATCTGCGTCCTCGTCGGCGGCCTGCTCTCCCCTCTCACGCAGACGGCAGCCTCCGCCGCCACGGCCACCGCCTCGAACGACTACTGCGGCGGCCGGTGCTCGGACATCCTGCCGCCCGGCGAGAACGGCAACGCCACCCTCGCGCAGATCCTGCTCAACCAGGCCTTCGGCACCCAGCCTTCGCACGCCGAGGACCAGCTCGGCCCGTACGCGAACCTGGCGAGCGGCTACAAGGGCCTGACCGACGCGACGATCAACAACTTCTTCAACGACTCGTCGTTCGGCGTCCCGTCCGACCAGGTCGCCTCCACCGAGAACCCGGCCGGCCGCAGTGACGTGACGATCGTCCGCGACAAGAAGGCCGGTGTGCCGCACATCACAGGCAGCACGCGGTACGGCACCGAGTTCGGCGCCGGATACGCGGCGGCCGAGGACCGGTTGTGGCTGATGGACGTCTTCCGGCACGTCGGCCGCGGCCAGCTGACCTCCTTCGCCGGCGGCGCCGCCGCCAACCAGGGCCTGGAGCAGGAGTTCTACCGCAACGCGCCCTACACCGAGGCCGACCTCCAGGCGCAGATCGACAACGCGGTGGCCAGGAACGGCGCCCGCGGCCAGCAGGCCCTCGCCGACGCCGACGCCTACCTCGCGGGCATCAACTCGTACATCGACGCCTCCGACAGCGGCCGCTACTTCCCCGGCGAGTACGACCTCACCGGCCACAAGGACCCGATCACCAACGCCGGCACCATAGACCACTTCAAGATCACCGACCTGGTGGCGCTGGCCTCCGTCATCGGCACGCTGTTCGGCTCCGGCGGCGGCGGCGAGGTCAACAACGCCGTCTCCCTGCTCGCCGCCCAGCAGAAGTACGGGGTCGAGGAGGGCACCAAGGTCTGGGAGTCCTTCCGTGAGCGCAACGACCCCGAGGCCGTGCTGACCGTCCACGACGGATCGAGCTTTCCCTACGGCGGAAAGCCGGACACCGCCCAGGGCGAGGCCCTGCCCGACGCCGGGTCGGTCACCCAGGAGCCGCTCGTCTACGACCGTACGGGCAGCGCGGCCACCGCGGCCGCGAAGAGCACCTCCACCGCCGCGGCGAAGAGCACGCTCAGCTCGTCCCACCGCGGGATGTCCAACGCCCTCGTCGTGAGCGGCAAGTACACCGCCAGCGGGCATCCGATCGCCGTCTTCGGGCCGCAGACCGGCTACTTCGCCCCGCAGCTGCTCATGCTCCAGGAGATCCAGGGCCCCGGCATCAGCGCGCGCGGCGCCTCCTTCGCGGGCCTGAGCATGTACGTCGAACTCGGCCGCGGCCAGGACTACTCGTGGTCCGCGACCACCTCGGGCCAGGACATCATCGACACCTACGCCGTCGAGCTGTGCCAGGACGACCACCACTACCTGTACCACGGCACCTGTACGGCCATGGACGAGGTCGAGCAGAAGAACTCCTGGTCACCGACCACGGCCGACAGCACGCCGGCCGGGTCGTACACGATGAAGGTCTGGCGCACGAAGTACGGGCCGGTGGAGTACCGCGCGACCGTCGGCGGCAAGAAGGTCGCCTACACCACGCTGCGCTCGTCGTACCTGCACGAGGCCGACTCGATCATCGGCTTCCAGATGCTGAACGACCCCGACTACGTCAAGGGCCCCCAGGACTTCCAGAGCGCGGCCCGGCACATCAACTTCACGTTCAACTGGTTCTACGCCGACTCCCGGCACACCGCGTACTACAACAGCGGTGACAACCCGGTCCGGGCCGCCGGTGTCGACGCCGAGTTCCCCGTCTGGGCACAGCCCGCGTACGAGTGGCGCAACTGGGACCCGGACACCAACACGGCCGACTACACCCCGGCCTCCGCGCATCCCAACTCGATCGACCAGGACTACTACGTCTCCTGGAACAACAAGCAGGCCAAGGACTACACGACTGCGTCCTGGGGCGACGGCTCGGTGCACCGCGGCAATCTGCTGGACGACCGGGTGAAGAAGCTGGTCGCGGCCGGCGGCGTGACCCGGACCCAGCTGGTGCAGGCCATGGCGGACGCGGCCCTCGCCGACCTGCGCGCCGAGGACGTGCTGCCGAAGCTGCTGAAGGTGATCAACTCCTCAGCGGTGTCCGACCCCACGGCCGCCGCCGCGGTGAACAAGCTCCAGGCCTGGAGCACCGCGGGTGCGCGGCGCACGGAGACCTCGGCGGGTTCGAAGACGTACGCCGACGCCGACGCGATCCGCATCCTGGACGCGTGGTGGCCGCTGCTGGTCAAGGCGGAGTTCGAACCCGGGCTCGGCAGCGACCTGTACACCGACCTGACCGGCAACCTGTCGATCGACGAGGCCCCGTCCGCCGGACACGGCCCGACCGGCTCGCACGCCGGCAGCTCCTTCCAGTACGGCTGGTGGAGCTATGTCGACAAGGACATCCGGGCGGTGCTCGGGGAGAACGTGCAGGGCGGATTCGCCGAGAAGTACTGCGGCGGCGGTGACCTCGGCTCCTGCCGGAACATCCTGATCAGCACCCTGGACCAGGCCGCGGGCATGACCGCCGCCCAGGTCTACCCCGGAGACTCCCTGTGCTCCGCGGGCGACCAGTGGTGCGCCGACTCGATCGTGCAGCGCACCCTGGGCGGCATCAAGCACGGCAACATCAGCTGGCAGAACCGGCCGACCTTCCAGCAGGTGGTGGAGTACACCTCGCACCGATGAGGTGACGGGGACGAGGTGACGCCCCGGCGGCGGGCCGGCTCAGCCGATACGGCCCGCCGCCAGGACCACCCGCGCCAGCTCGGCGTGCACGATGTCGCTGTGCGCCCCGGCCGGCGGGCCGCCCCGGCGGACGACCGACGCCGCGTCCACGCTCACGCACCCCGTCGCCGGCAGCCCCCACGCCAGCGCCGTCGCGAGGTCCAGCCGCGCGGCCCCCGGCACCGCCTGCACCCCGTCGTGCCCCATGGCACCCCACTCCGGCCCGAGCAGGGCCGCGATCTCGCTGCCCACGCACGAGCGGTCGTCCCCCGACAGCCGGGAGGCCAGCGGATAGAAGGTGCCGAGCGCGGAGTCGAAGTGCGAGTAGCAGGCCACCAGCGGACCGTCGATCCGCCGCTGCTGATCCTTCAACGCCCCCGCCTGGTCCGGGGCCTGTGGCACGCGCTCCGCGAACGCGTAGTGCGAGAAGGCGCCTTGCAGCAGCGTCACCGACTTCACCGCCCGCACCCCGTCGGGCAGCCCGCGCAGCGCGAACGACACCAGCCGCCCGCCGAAGCTGTGCCCCATCAGATGCACCCGCACCCCGGGCACCGCCCCCGCCAGCCTCCCGATCGCCGGGCCGAGTCCGCGCTCGCCGACCGTCCCGGCGCGCCGCTTCATCGTGTAGTACGCCGCCTGCCGCAGCAGCTCCTTGGCGCCCTCCCAGGGGTTCGGGATGCTGAACCCCTCGGCGGGGGCTGCCGTGGACCGGACCGACGCGAGCGCCTCGGCGAACTCCGCGCACGCGGTCGCCGGGTCCTCGGCGAACACCCGCGGTTCGCCCTCCTCCTCCGTGTCGGCGACGCCGGGCAGCCGCTCCCCGTCGATCAGCTGCCGCACCAGCCGCCCGAACTCGGCCAGCCCCTGGGCGCCGTCCGGCCGTTCGTCCAGCATCCGGGCCAACCGGCCGATCAGCGCCGCCCGGTCCGGGAAGACCGCCACCAACGCCCGCTGGGTGTCCGCGTCCAGCCCCGCCGGCTGCGCCGCCGCGACCGCCGTCGACCTCGGGAAGTCGGGGATCGGCTCGTCGCTGAAGCGCATCGACGGCCAGATCACGCCCACGTAGCCGAGCCGGGCGTGCGGGGCGAGCCCGGGGACCGGGGCGAAGAAGCGGCGGTACAGCGCGGTCGCGCTCGAACGGTCGTCGTTCCAGCCGTGGGCGAAGACCATCAGGTCACGGACGCCGCGCTCCGCGACCTGTGCCAGCAACCGGTCGCGCTCGGAGCCGTCCACGTCCCCGTCCGCGTCGAAGGTCAGCTCCCAGTAGGGAGACACGATCGTTCCAGGATCCGCCATGCCGGGCTCCCTCGGCCGTCCATCGGGCCTCACTCGTACAGGAGATACCCCTTTCGCGTACGCCGGAACGCGGCCAGCTCGTCCTGCCAGGCGCCCGTCACCTCGTCCGTGCCCGCGCCCGCGTCGATCATCGTGCGCACCCGGTCCGAACCGGTGAGCTTGTCGATCCAGTCGTCCGGCCGCCAGGCGAAGTCCGCCCAGACTTTCTTCGCGGTCACCAGGAGCGCGATCCCGGTGCGTACCGGGTCGTAGGCGGTCCGGTCCGTCACGTGGATCTGCACCCCGCCGACCGTCCTGCCCGCGAACTTGGAGAACGTGGGCGCGAAGTACGCCTCCCTGAACCGGACGCCGGGCAGGGCGAGTTCGTTCGCGGCGGCGGCCCAGCGGCCGTCGACGCCCTCGGCGCCGAGCAGTTCGAAGGGCCTCGTCGTGCCCCTGCCCTCCGAGAGGTTGGTGCCCTCCATCATGCAGGTGCCGGAGTAGACGAGCGCCGTGTCCGGGGTCGGCATGTTCGGGCTCGGCGGCACCCACGGCAGGGCGGCGGCGTCGTACCAGTCCGAGCGCCGCCACCCGCTCACCGGGACGGTGTCCAGCGCGACCGGCCGGTCCAGGAACTCTCCGTTGAACAGCCGCGCCAGCTCCGCGACGGTCATGCCGTGGGCCTGCGCGATCGGCTGCCGGCCGACGAAGGTCGCGAACTCCTTGTGCAGGACCGGTCCTCGGGCCTCGCGGCCGGTCACCGGATTGGGCCGGTCGAGGACCACGAACCGCTTCCCCGCGAGCCGGGCCGCCTCCATGCAGTCGTAGAGCGTCCAGATGTATGTGTAGAAGCGCGCGCCGACGTCCTGGATGTCGAAGACGACCGTGTCGACGCCGGCGGCGGTGAAGATGCCGGCGAGGGCCCGGCCGCTCTTGAGGTACGTGTCGTAGACCGGCAGGCCCGTCGCCGGGTCGGTGGAGCGGCCCTCGGAGCCGCCGGCCTGCGCGGTGCCCCGGAAGCCGTGCTCGGGGCCGAAGACCGCCGTCAGCCTCACCCGGGGGTCCTGGTGCATCACGTCGACGATGTGCAGGGCGTCCCGGGTGATGCCGGTGGGGTTGGTGACGACGCCGACGCGCTGGTCCGTCAGCAGGGAGTAGCCGTCGGCCGCGAGCCTTTCGAAGCCGGTTCGCACGCGTTCGCGGTGCAGCGGCGGGCGTGGGGCGGCGGCCAGTGTGGCCGATGCGAGGAGGTTCCGTCGGGACAGAGGCATGCCTTGAGGGTGGTGCGGTCGCTCTTCCTTTTACACATACCGACTGGTTAGTCTGGCGAGCGCTGAGCCGAGTCGCGTCGTGTCGAAGGAGACCGATGGTGGAAGCCGTGCAGGATGCGGGAGTGGTCGTCACGGGGGCGGGCGGAGGGATCGGGGCCGCGCTGGCCCGGCGGTTCGCCGCCGAGGGGGCGCGGGTCGTCGTGAACGACCTGGACGCCGAGAAGGCGAAGGCGGTGGCCGCGGAGATCGGCGGGACCGCCGTGCCCGGCGACGCCTCCGCGATCGTCGCCGACGCCCGGGACGCACTCGGCGGCACCGTCGACGTCTACTGCGCGAACGCCGGGGTCGCCTTCGAGGACGGCGGTGCGGGCGGGCCGCTCGACGAGCGGTCCTGGGCGCTGTCCTGGGACGTGAACGTCATGGCGCACGTCCGCGCGGCCCATGAGCTGCTGCCCGACTGGCTGGAGCGCGGCCGCGGCCGGTTCGTGTCCACCGTGTCGGCCGCCGGGCTGCTCACCATGATCGGCGCCCCCTCCTACAGCGTCACCAAGCACGGCGCCTACGCCTTCGCCGAGTGGCTGTCGCTGACGTACCGGCACCGGGGCGTCAAGGTGCACGCGATCTGTCCGCAGGGCGTGCGCACGGACATGCTGGCCGCGACCGGCAGCGCCGGAGAGCTGGTGCTCCAGCCGACCGCGATCGAGCCACAGGCCGTCGCGGACGACCTGTTCCGGGGGATCGAGGAGGACCGCTTCCTGATCCTGCCGCACCCCGAGGTGGCCGGTTTCTACCAGGCGCGCGCCGCCGAGCCCGACCGCTGGCTGCGCGGCATGAACCGCGTCCAGCGCACGTGGGAGGAGGCCCGGTGAGCCGCCCTTCCCGGTACGCCGACCGGCCCTGGCTCGCCCTGCTCGACGAGGCCCAGCGCGGTCCCGTCGACCCCGCCGACTCGCTGGTGCACGCGCTCGCCGCCGCCGTCGCCGAGGCCCCCGACCGCACCTTCCTCGCCTACTTCGACGCCCGGCTGAGCTACCGCGAGGTGGACGCGCTGAGCGACTCCGTCGCCGCCCACCTCGCCGCGCGCGGGCTGGAGCGCGGTGACCGCGTGGCCGTGCTGCTCCAGAACTCCCCGCACTTCGTGCTCGCCCTCCTCGGCGCGTGGAAGGCGGGCGCGGTCGTCGTCCCCGTCAACCCGATGTACAAGTCGGCCGAGGTGGGGCACGTCCTGCGGGACGCCGAGGTGACCGCGCTGGTCTGCTCCGACCGGGCCTGGGAGTCGTATCTGCGCGAGACGACGGCCGGCTCGCCGGTGCGGATCGTGCTCACCGCGTGCGAGCTGGACTTCCAGACGCGTGACGACGCGCGCGTGCTCGGGTTCGAGCGGCCGCCGCGTGCCGCCGACGCCGACGATCTCGTGGCCGTCGCCCGGCAGGGCGGTACGGCACCCGAGGGCCGCGCTCCGCGTCCGGACGACATCGCCCTGATCAGCTACACCTCCGGCACCAGCGGCACGCCCAAGGGCGCCACCAACACGCACGCCAACATCATGCACAACGCCGAGCGGCAGAGCACCGGGCTCGGGCTGCCCGAGGCGCCCGTGTACTACGCGCTCGCGCCGCTGTTCCACATCACCGGCATGGTCTGCCAGTTCGGCGCCTGTCTGAACAGCGCGGGCACCCTGGTGCTGACCTACCGCTTCGAGCCCGGGGTCGTCCTGGAGGCGTTCGCCGAGCACCGCCCGCACTACACGGTCGGCCCCGCCACCGCCTTCATGGCGCTGGCCGCCCGCCCGGACGCGACGCGCGAGCACTTCGCCTCCTTCGTCAACATCTCCTCCGGCGGCGCCCCCGTGCCGCCCGCCCTCGTCGAGGGGTTCCGGGAGCGCTTCGGGCCCTACATCCGCGTCGGCTACGGCCTCACCGAGTGCACCGCCCCCTGCGCCGCCGTCCCGCCCGGCCTGGAGGCGCCGGTGGACCCCGTCTCCGGGACGCTGTCGGTCGGCGTGCCCGGCGCCGACACGCTCGTGCGCATCCTGGACGAGCGGGGCGAGGAGGTGCCGTTCGGGGAGCAGGGCGAGATCGTCGTGCGCGGCCCGCAGGTCATCCCCGGCTACTGGCGGCGCCCGGAGGCCACCGCCGAGACCTTCCCGGACGGCGAGCTGCGCACCGGCGACATCGGCTTCATGGACGAGCAGGGCTGGCTGTACGTCGTCGACCGCAAGAAGGACATGATCAACGCGTCCGGCTTCAAGGTGTGGCCGCGCGAGGTCGAGGACGTGCTCTACACCCACCCGGCGGTGCGCGAGGCGGCCGTCGTCGGGGTGCCCGACGGATATCGTGGCGAGACCGTCAAGGCGTATATCAGCCTGCGTCCGGGCGCCGAGACGGACCCGGACGAACTCGCGGTGTACTGCAAGGAGAGACTTGCGGCTTATAAGTACCCGCGTCAGGTGGAGATCCTGCCCGAGCTGCCGAAGACGGCGAGTGGGAAGATCCTCCGCCGGGAACTGCGTTCCCGCGCGCACGACGAACACTGAGCACCATCGAGCGACACGGAAAGGCAGGTGGCCGGCAGTGCCCAGAACGACGGACGGGGACGGGACACCCGTCCCGCAGCGGCTGCTGGCCGCCGCCACCCGGCTCTTCGCCGAGCAGGGCTACGACCGCACCTCGGTGCAGGAGATCGTGGAGGCGGCAGGCGTCACCAAGGGCGCGCTGTACCACTACTTCGGCTCCAAGGACGACCTCCTGCACGAGGTGTACGCGCGCGTGCTGCGCCTCCAGATGGAGCGGCTCGACCACTTCGCCGACATGGCCGCACCGGTCGAGCAGCGCCTGCGGGGCGCCGCGGCGGACGTGGTCGTCACGACGATCGAGAACCTCGACGACGCGATGATCTTCTTCCGCTCGATGCACCATCTGAGCCCGGAGAAGAGCAAGCAGGTCCGCGCCGAGCGCAGGCGCTACCACGAACGGTTCCGCGCGCTGATCGAGGAGGGCCAGAAGGAGGGCGTCTTCTCCACGGCGACCCCGGCCGACCTGGTCGTGGACTACCACTTCGGCTCGGTCCACCACCTGTCGACCTGGTACCGCCCGAACGGCCCGCTCACCCCGCAGCAGGTCGCCGACCACCTGGCGGACCTGCTGCTGCGGGCGCTGCGGCCGTAGCAACGCACGGGTGAGGGGCGGCCGCCCGGCGGACGCCCCTCACCCCTGCTCCCTGCGCTGCCTCACAGGTACTTCTTCAACTCCCGCCGCGCCAGCGACCGCTGGTGCACCTCGTCCGGGCCGTCCGCCAGCATCAGGGTGCGGGCGCTCGCGTACAGCTCGGCCAGCGGGAAGTCCTGGCTCACGCCGCCCGCGCCGTGCAGCTGGATCGCCCGGTCCAGGATGCCGACCACCGCGCGCGGGGTGGCGATCTTGATGGCCTGGATCTCCGTGTGGGCGCCCCTGTTGCCGACGGTGTCCATCAGCCAGGCCGTCTTCAGCACCAGCAGCCGCAGCTGCTCCACCGTCACCCGGGCATCGGCGATCCAGTTCTGGACGACCCCCTGCTGGGCCAGCGCCTTGCCGAACGCCGTACGGGACACCGCGCGGCGGCACATCAGCTCGATCGCGCGCTCGGCCATGCCGATCAGCCGCATGCAGTGGTGGATCCGGCCGGGGCCGAGCCGGGCCTGGGCGATGGCGAAGCCGCCGCCCTCCTCGCCGACGAGGTTCGTGACCGGCACGCGCGCGTGGTCGAAGATCACCTCGGCGTGGCCGCCGTGCGAGTGGTCTTCGTAGCCGAAGACCTGCATGGCGCGCTTGACGGTGACGCCCGGGGTGTCGCGCGGGACCAGGACCATCGACTGCTGGCGGCGGATGTCGGCGCCGTCCGGGTCCGTCTTGCCCATCACGATGAAGATCTTGCAGTCCGGGTTCATCGCCCCGGAGATGTACCACTTGCGGCCGGTGATGACGTAGTCGTCGCCGTCCCGCTCTATGCGGGTGGTGATGTTGGTGGCGTCCGAGGAGGCCACCTCCGGCTCGGTCATCGCGAACGCCGAGCGGATCTCGCCGGCCAGCAGCGGCTCCAGCCACTGCTTCTTCTGCCGCTCGTCGGCGAACTGGGCCAGCACTTCCATGTTGCCGGTGTCGGGCGCGGCGCAGTTCGTCGCGGTGGGCGCGAGATGCGGGGAGCGGCCGGTGATCTCGGCCAGCGGCGCGTACTGGAGGTTCGTGAGGCCCGCGCCGTACTCGGCGTCCGGGAGGAAGAGGTTCCACAGGCCCTGCCTGCGGGCCTCGGCCTTCAGCTCGTGGACCACGGCCGGGGTGTCCCAGGGGGAGGCCAGCGCGGCCCGCTGCTCCTCGGCGACCGCTTCGGCGGGGTAGACGTACTCGTCCATGAAGGCGAGCAGCTTGGCGCGCAGTTCCTCGGTGCGCGCGTCGAACGCGAAGTCCATTTCTGGATCAGCCTTCCTGAAGAGTGGTCAGTCCGTGGTCGATGAAGACGGGTACGAGGTCGCCGATCCGGTCGAACCCGCGCCCCACCGTCTGGCCGAGCGTGTACCGGTAGTGGATGCCCTCCAGGATCACGGCGAGCTTGAACCAGGCGAACGCCGTGTACCAGGAGACGGCGGACACGTCGCGCCCCGAGCGCGCGGCGTACCGCTCGACGAGCTCCTCGGGGGAGGGGTGCCCGACGGCCGTCGCGGTCGTGGAGATGGGGGAGTCCGGCAGCTCCAGCGGGCGGCTGTACATCACCAGCAGGCCCAGGTCGGTCAGCGGGTCGCCGAGGGTGGACATCTCCCAGTCGAGGATCGCCTTGATCCGGTCGTCCTCGCCGATGAGGACGTTGTCGAGGCGGTAGTCGCCGTGCACGACGGCCGGGGCGGGGGAGACGGGCAGCTCCCGGCCGAGGGCCGCGTGCAGTTCGTCGATGCCCGCCAGTTCGCGGTTGCGGGAGGCGTCGAGCTGCTTGCCCCAGCGGCGCAGCTGGCGGTCCAGGAAGCCCTCGGGGCGGCCGAAGTCGGCGAGGCCCACCTCGGCGGGGTCCACCGCGTGCAGCTCGACCAGCGTGTCCACCAGGGACAGCAGCGCGTTCCGGGTGCGCTCGGCGCCCAGCGGGGCGAGCTGCTCCGCCGTGCGGTACGGAGTGCCCTCCACGAACTCCATCACGTAGAACGGCGCCCCGAGCACCTCCGTGGCCTCGGGGTTGTCGCACAGCAGCACCGGACGCGGCACCGGCACCCGCGTCGGGTGCAGGGCGCTGATCACGCGGTGCTCGCGCTTCATGTCGTGCGCGGTGGCCAGCACATGGCCGAGCGGGGGCCGCCGTACGACCCACTTCGAGGTGCCGTCGGAGAGCGCGTAGGTGAGGTTCGACCGGCCGCCCTCGATCAGCCGGCCGGTCAGCGGGCCGGCGACGAGACCGGGGCGCTCGCGGTCGAGCAGGGCGCGCAGCCGGTCCAGGTCGAGTCCGGGCGGGTGGTCGGCGCTCATACATCACTCCTACGAACGGGTGAACAGGACCCGTTCATGATGCCGACCGGTCGGTATGTCGTCCAGTGTGCGTGCCGAAGACACGTCCGAACGTGACCGGAGCCACGTCGGGCCGACGGCTCCCCGGCGCGCCGCCCGGAGCGCCGTCGGCCCTGGTTCCGCCCGGGTCAGTGGTCGTCCCAGTGGTCCCCGTGCTCCGCGTGCCGGTGTCCGTCGTGCAGATAGTCGACGTGGTCGCCGTGGCGCACCTGCGCGTGCCCGCACTCGTCGTGGTGCACGTGCTCATGGCCCTGGTGCGGGGTGTGCCCGGCCGGCTCGCACTCGTCCCAGTGACCCTCGTGCTCGCGGTGCAGATGTCCGTCGTGCGCGTAGTCCGTGTGGTCGCCGTGCGGCACGGCGCTGTGCCCGCAGTCCGGACCGTGGCGGTGCGTGCCGTGCTCGGTGTGTTCCTGGTGAAGGGTGGTCATGCTGCTCACCTTCGGGGGCGGGATCTCGCCCGCAGGGGGCGGTCGTGGCGGGATTCGACGCCGCACAGGCTACGCGTGGACGGTGAATATCCGGACATATGGGATGCGTGGCGCGTGGCGCGGCCTTCGCGGAGAGCACGGCGGCCACGGCGGCCGGGAGGGTCGTACGACGCCGGGCCGGGCGCGCCCACCGCAGCCGGGCGTTCCGCACGAAGTCGCTCACGAAGTCGCTCACGCCGCCGACCCCTCCGGCCGCTCACCCGCCGGCACGGAACGCCCGCAGCCGCTCGTACGCCGCCCGCCCGTCCGGCACCCACTCCCACTCGGTGAGCCGCCGCTCGACCTCCTCGTCGGGCAGGAAGCCGTGCCACTCGACCTCCTCGGCCTGCGGGCGCACGGGCAGTTCGCAGCGCACCTCGTACACCGCCGACCACCAGCTGTTCCCGGCCCCGTCGTCGTACAGGAACTTGAACAGGAACTCCGGCCGGGGCAGCCCGCTCACCCCCAGCTCCTCCTCGGCCTCCCGCAGCGCGGCCTCGTCGTAGGACTCGCCCGCGCCGACGACCCCGCCGACGAACAGGTCGTACAGCGAGGGGAAGACCAGCTTGGTGGCCGTGCGCCGGTGCACGAAGAGCCGGCCGGCCGCGTCCCGGACCTCGATGAACGCACAGCGGTGGCGCAGGCCCCGGGCGTAGGCCTCGCCGCGCGGGTACTGGCCGACGACCCGGTCGTCCTCGTCGACGATGTCGAGGATCTCGTCGGCGGGGTTCACGTCGGAGGAGTTCGCGTCAGCAGGGTTCATGTCCTCATCCAAGCAGGACCCGGTGACGGCCCCGGGGCTCAGCGGCGCTGGAGGTCGAGGGCCGGGGGCTGCGCCTGCGCCGGGCCGCACGGCATCGCCGGGTGCAGCCCGAGCAGCACGATGCCCGCGACCACGGCCGCGAGCCCCGCCGCCTCCCAGGCCAGCGCCCCGGTGTCGGTGCGCAGCCGGTCGCCCAGGAAGCCCACCCCGCACAGGATCCCGGCCAGCGGCTCCGCGGCGGTGAGCGCGGGCAGCGACATGCGCAGCGGGGCCGTCTCGAACGCGCTCTGCACCAGGACCAGCCCGGTGACCCCGCACACCAGCACGCCGTACGGCTGCCAGCCGGTGAGCAGTTCCGGGAAGCCCCCGGCGGCGAAGCGGGTGCCGCTGACCCGGGTCAGCGCGTCCTGCACGCCGTACAGCAGCCCGGCCGCCGTGGCCAGCAGGACCGGGCCCCAGCTGAGCCGGGAGCGCTTGCCGTACGTCGTGAGCACCAGGGCCGCGCCGACCGTCAGGCCGATGATCAGCCAGTGCCGGAGCGGATCGGTGACGGCATGCCCGGCGCGCGGTTCACCCGCCGTGATGAACGCGCTCACCCCGCCCGCGAGCAGCAGCAGACCCGCCCAGCCCTGCCGGCCCAGGGGCTGTTTCGTCTGGTACCGGGAGAGGGCGAGCGCGAACAGCAGGTTGGTCGCGAGCAGCGGTTCCACCAGGGAGATCTCGCCCTCACCGAGGGCGACGGCGCCCAGCACCATGCCGGACACCATCAGGGCGAGCCCGCCCAGCCAGCGCGGCACCCGCATCAGGTCGAGCAGCAGCCGGAACGACAGGAAGTCGCCGAGCGGTGCCTGCTGAGCGGCGTTCTGCTGGAGCACGAAACCGAAGCCCAGACAGCAGGCCGCGCTCACGGCGACGAGGAGAACCAGAACGGACACGCTGCGTACCTCGATCATCGGGCCGGACCACGGGCGTGTAAGGGCCGACTGTAGCGTCCCGGGGGCGGTATCGACCCGGAAGTGCCCGCACCCGGAGCAGTCGGCGGGCGGTCGGCTCGCCATGTTCCGTGGCCCCGTCCGTCCGCGCCATGGCGTACGCCACAACCGCTCGCCGACCGCCCCGCCCGCCTCCGGGCCCACCTGCGCGGAGTTCGTCAAGTTCCGCTTGGAAAGCGGAAGTTGAAGCTCGTAACACCGTGTTCCGCTTGACGCGATCCTTGGGTGAGGGTTTGCTGTGCGTGATCGGTCGATGGCAGCCCGAGAAACAGGAAGTTCCGCGGTGCCCCCTCCTCTCCCTCTGCTCGGCGCGGGCCGGGCCCCCACGGACCAGTCCGGCGACACCGCCCCGGACGGCTCCGGCCCGCACGGTCCGGGGGGCCACGGGGTCTACGACGACGCCCTGGACGACGGCGAACTGCTCACCGCGCGCGCCGCGTTGGCCCAGGGCCGCCGGCAGGCCGCCCGCTCCCTGCTGCTGCACACGGGCGACGACTGGGACCGCCGGAGCCACCGCCTCACCGTGCTCGCCGCCGAGCCGTACGCCCTCGCCTGGGCCCGGGACTGGCAGCTCGCCGAGCCCGAGTCCGCCGACGCCGCCGCGCTGACCGCCCTCGCCCAGGTCCACCGCGCCCTGCGCGGCAAGGAGGACCCCGACCGGGCCCGCGAGGCCTGCGCCGCGGCCGCCGCCCTCGCCCCCGCCGACCCCACCCCCTGGCTCGGCCTGCTCCGGCTCGCCCGCACCCTCGGCCCGGAGCGCGAGGTGCTCGGCGTCTTCGCCGAGCTGCGCCGCCGCCACCCCGAGCACCACCACGCCCACCACCTGCTCCTCGCCCGGCTCGCCGAACGGCCCGCGGGCGGCCGGGGTGCCGAGACGCACGAGGCGTACGACCTGGCCGAACTGGCCGCCGCCGAGGCCCCGGCCGACTCCCCGCTCGCCGTCCTGCCGGTCGTCGCCTACGCCGAGCGCTACCGGGTCCTCGCCGCCACCGGCCTGGCCCCCGCCGACCCGGCCGCCTCCGGGCACTGGTCCGGCCCCCGGGCCCGCCGGATCCTCAGCGCCTGCTTCGACTGGTGGCTGGAGTGGGAGCACGACGAACACCCCCGCCGCCACGTCGACCTCAACCACCTCGCCTTCGCGCTGTCCTGCGCCGGCCGCCCCGCCGAGGCGGCGGCCCTGTTCCAGCGCATCGGCCGGCACGCCACCCGGGCGCCCTGGTCCTACGCACACCGCGACCCGCGCGCCTCCTTCCGCGAGGCCCGCGCCCGCGCGCTGAACGGCACGGTCCGCTGAACGGCACGGCCCGCTGAGCCGTACGGCTCTCCGGGACGTACGTAAGAAGTGATTACGGAAGTCTGACCGGTGCCCCGATTCCCTGGCTCCCCACAGCCCCGAGTGCTCGAATGAAAACGTGAACTCTGAACAACCCGAGGAACGGCACGGTGAGCGGGGCGGCACGCCCGTCGGCCGCCGCGTCCTCCTCGGCACCCTCGGCCTGGGCGCGCTCGGCGTGGTCGCCGCGCCCACGCTCCAGCGCGGCATGGAGGGCTTCCTCGGCACCGTCGCCGGCAAGGACCCCACGGGCCTGACCGGCCTGCTGCCCAACGGCGGCGGCTTCCGCTACTACTCCGTCGCCGCGTCGGTGCCGGAGAGGACTGCCGCGAACTACCAGCTGACGATCGACGGCCTGGTCGACCACCCGCGCGCCTACACCCTGTCCGACCTGCGCGCCCTGCCGCAGACCCGGCTGGTCAAGGACGTCCAGTGCGTCACCGGCTGGCGGGTGCCGGGCACCCCCTTCGAGGGGGTCCGCCTCGCCGACCTGCTGGACGCGGCGGGGGTCCGCTCCGCCGCGAAGGCGATCCGCTTCACCTGCTTCGACGGCACCTACACCGAGAGCCTCACCCTCGACCAGGCCCGCCGCCCCGACATCCTGGTCGCGCTGCGCATGCAGGACAAGGACATCGGCCACGACCACGGCGGCCCGGTCCGCCTCTACGTCGCCCCCATGTACTTCTACAAGTCCGCCAAGTGGCTCTCCGGCATCACGGTCACCGACCATGTCCAGCCCGGCTACTGGGAGCACCTCGGCTACGACGTCGACGCCTGGGTCGGCAAGTCGAACGGACGGACCGATGCCCCTACGAGCTGACACCCCGGCCCCGCCGGACGCCCGGGTCCGCCGCTTCAGCCCGGCCGAACGCTGGGTGCACCGCGTCACCGCCGCCCTGATGGGCGTGTGCGTGGTGACGGCGGCGGTCCTCTACGTCCCGCAGCTGGCGATCCTGGTCGGCCGCCGGGAACTGGTCGTCCGGGTCCACGAGTGCGCGGGCCTCGCCCTGCCGGTGCCGGTCCTGCTCGGCCTCGCCTCCCGCGCCTTCCGCACCGACCTGCGCTTCCTCAACCGCTTCGGCCCGCACGACCGGATGTGGCTGCGCGCCGCCCTGCTGCGCGACAAGCGCCGGTCCTCCCGCCCGGCCGGCAAGTTCAACGCCGGCCAGAAGGTCTACGCCGCCTGGATCGCCGGCGCCACCCTGGTCATGCTCGGCACCGGGCTGCTGATGTGGTTCACCCACCTCGCCCCGCTGATGTGGCGCACCTCGGCGACCTTCGTCCACGACTGGCTGGCCCTGACGATCGGCGTGGTCCTGGCGGGCCACATCGGCATGGCCCTGGGCGACCCGGAGGCGCGACGGGGCCTGCGCACGGGGACGGTGAGCAGGGAGTGGGCGAAGCGAGAACACCCGCTGTGGCGCCCCTGAGTCCGCTCAGAACTCCAGCAGCACCTTGCAGGACCGGCTCCGGTCGGCGGCCAGCGCGAACGCCTCCTCGGCGTCCGCCACGGGAACCACGCGACTGATCAGTCCGTCGAACTCCCCGCGCGCGGCGAGCAGTTCCAGCGCGTCGTCGAACTCGGCACCGAAACGGAACGCGCCCCGCAGCTCGATCTCCCGGCTCACCAGCAGGTTCCCGGCGAACGGGCTGCGGCCCGGCGGCAGCATCCCGAGCTGGACGACCACGCCCCCGCGCCGCACGCGCCGCAGACAGGTGTCGAGCCCGGCCGCGGCCCCCGACGCCTCGACGGCTGTGTCCGCCTCGTACGCCTCGTCCGGCCATCCGGCGTCGTCCGGGTCGTCGGCCCGCACGAGCGCGTCGGCTCCGGCGACGGCCGCGTACCGCAGTGCCTCCGGCAGCAGGTCGGTCACCGTCACCCGCGCCGCGCCGGCCGCCTTCGCCGCCGCGACCACCAGGCACCCGATCGGCCCGGCCCCGGTCACCAGCACATGCCGGCCCGTGACGTCCCCGGCCCGCCGCACCGCGTGCAGCGCCACCGACAACGGCTCCGCGAGCGCGGCCCGCCGCAGCCCGAGCCCGTCCGGAAGTTTCCTCAACTGATCGGCGGGAACGGCCACGTGGGCCGCGAACCCGCCCTGCACATGCGGGAAGCGGGCCGCGCTGCCCAGGTACCGGGTGTCCCGGCAGACGTTCGCCCGCCCGTCCGCGCACTCCGGGCAGTGCCCGCACGGCGTGGCGGGGTGCACGGCGACCGCCGTACCCGGCGCGGGACCCGTGGCCCCGGCGCCGTAGGACACCACGGTGCCCACCACCTCGTGCCCGAGCACCATCGGCTCCCGGAGCCGGAAGTCACCGACCCCGCCGTGCCGCCAGTAGTGCAGATCGGAGCCGCAGATGCCGCCGTAGCGGACGGCGACGAGGGCCTCGCCGGGCCCGGGGACCGGCATCGGCAGCTCCGCGACCCGCAGGTCGCCCGCGCCGTGGATGACACAACCCAGCATGGCCACCGCTCCTTTCTACAGGACGCTCGTCATGCCGCCGTCGACGTACAGGATCTGCCCGCTCACGAAGTCGGCCGCGGGCGAGGCCAGGAAGAGCACGCCGCCCACCAGGTCCTCCGTGCGGCCCCAGCGGCCGGCCGGGGTGCGCCGGCGCACCCATGCGTCGAACTCCTCGTCGTCCACCAGGGGCCGGGTCAGCTCGGTCTCGATGTAGCCCGGGCCGAGCCCGTTGACCTGGACGCCGTACGGCCCCCAGTCCGCGCACATGCCCTTGGTGAGCATCTTCAGCGCGCCCTTGGTCGCCGCGTACGGCGCGATGCCGGGGCGGACGACCTCGCTCTGCAGCGAGCAGATGTTGATGATCTTGCCGTGGCCGCGTTCGGTCATCCGTCGGGCGGCCTCGCGCCCGACGAGGAACGGGCCGGTGAGGTTGGTGTCCAGGATCCGGTGCCAGTCGGCGTCCGCGAACTCCAGCAGGGGGGCGCGCAGTTGCATGCCCGCGTTGTTCACCAGGATGTCGAGCGGGCCCACCCGCTCCTCGACGTCCGCGATCCCGGCGGCCACCGAGGCGCCGTCGGTCACGTCGAACACCGCCGTGTGGATCCGGTCCCCGTGCCCGGGCAGCTGTGCCGCCGCTGTGGTGAGGCGGTCGGCGTCGCGTCCGTTGAGGACGACCGTGCAGCCGGCCTCGGCCAGGCCTCGGGCGAGCGCGAGTCCGATGCCCCGGCCGGCGCCGGTGACCAGGGCCGTACGGCCGCTGATGTCGAAGAGCGGGTGAGCCGTCATCGCCGTACCCCTAGATGATCAGTGAGAGCAGCAGGACCAGACCGCCGGCCACCACCGAGAGGATCGTCTCCATGGCCGACCAGGTCTTGACGGTCTGCCCGACGTCCAGCCCGAAGTACTCCTTCACCAGCCAGAAGCCGGCGTCGTTGACATGGCTGAAGAAGAGCGAGCCGGCGCCGATGGCGAGGACCAGCAGGGCGGTGTGGGTGGTCGACATGCCGGCCGCCAGCGGAGCCGCGAGTCCCGCCGCCGACACGGTCGCGACCGTCGCCGAACCCGTCGCCAGCCGGATCACGACCGCGATCAGCCAGGCCAGCAGGAGCGCCGGGATCGACCAGTTCCTGGAGATGTCCAGGATCATCTGGCCCACCCCGGAGTCGATCAGCGTCTGCTTGAAGCCGCCGCCCGCGCCGACGATCAGCAGGATGCCGGCGATCGGCATCAGGCCCTTCTCGACCGTCTGCTGGAGCCGGTCCTTGCCGAACCCGGCGGCCCGGCCCAGCGTGAAGAATCCGGTGATCACGGCGGCGAGCAGGGCGATCAGCGGGGAGCCGATGACGTCGAAGACCCGCTGGGTCCGGTTCGCCGGGTCGTCCACGACGATGTCCACCAGCGCCTTGGCCAGCATCAGCACGACGGGCAGCAGCACGGTGGCGAGCGTCGCGCCGAAGCCGGGACGGTTCTCCAGCTCCTCCGAGGGGCGCTGCGGCAGCATCCGGTCGGGCGCCTGGACGTCCACCCAGCGGGCCGCGACCCTGGAGAACAGCGGACCGGCGATGATCACCGTCGGGATCGCGACCACGATGCCGAGCGCCAGGGTCACGCCCAGGTTGGCCTTGACCGCGGCGATCGCGACCAGCGGGCCGGGGTGCGGCGGGATCAGGCCGTGCATCACGGACAGGCCGGCCAGGGCCGGGATGCCGATGCGCATCAGGGAGTAGTTGCCGCGCTTGGCGACCATCAGCACGACCGGGATCAGCAGCACGATGCCGATCTCGAAGAACAGCGGCAGGCCGACCACGGAGGCGATGAGCACCATCGCCCACGGCATGGCGCGCCCGCCCGCCTTGGCGAGGATCGTGTCGACGATCTGGTCGGCACCGCCGGAGTCGGCCAGCAGCTTGCCCAGGATCGCCCCGAGCGCGATCAGGACACCCACACTGGCCACCGTGGAGCCGAGCCCGGTGGTGAAGCTGGTGATCGTCTTGTCGAGGGGTGCCCCGGCAGCGGCCCCGAGCGCCAGCGACCCGATGGTCAGCGCCAGGAAGGCGTGGAGCTTGAACTTGGTGATGAGCAGGACGATCACGGCGATGCCCACGAGGACGGCGATGCCCAGCTGGGCGTGTCCTGCGGAGGTGATCGGCGGAGGCGCGTCCGCTGCCAGCATCTCGACGCTGAGTCTGGTCACGGGGGTTCCCTTGCGGTTACGGGGACTTTTCGGGGGTGTCCCGCCGGGGCGGGGGTTGCACGGATGCGGGGGTCACGCGAAGGCGTGGGTAACGCGGGCCTCACGCGGCGGCGGGGAGGGCGGCCAGCGCCCGTACGGCGCGCTCGGTGATCTCCTCGGGGCCGCCGCTGACGTCCACGGCGACACCGGCCTCGTCCGGCTCCAGGGGCTGGAGCGTGGCGAACTGGGAGTCCAGCAGCGCGGTCGGCATGAAGTGGCCCTGGCGGTGGCCCATCCGGTCCTCGATCAGCTTCCGGTCGCCCGTGAGGTGCACGAACACGATCCCGGGGGCGGCGGCCCGAAGCCGGTCGCGGTACGACCGCTTCAGCGCCGAGCTGCTGACCACCCCGCCCAGTCCGGCCCGCCCGTGAGCCCAGTGCCCGATGGCGTCCAGCCACGGCCACCGGTCGGCGTCCTCCAGCGGGGTCCCGGCCGACATCTTGGCGATGTTGGCCGGCGGATGGAAGTCGTCGCCCTCGGCGTACGGAACGCCCAGCCGCGCGGCGAGCAAGGGACCGATGGTGGTCTTGCCCGTCCCCGCGACGCCCATCACGACGACGACCTGGGGGGTACGCATTACTGCCTCGCTGTCTTCCTCGACATCCGACGCCACATCGGCGTCGCCACACTGAAACTCATTAGGTACGACGAATTCAAGAGTGTGTGACATATAAGTCTGACTTTTTCGGTCGGTGATCCAGGCCGTACGCTGAGTGCATGAGCACACCGGGCCGGGGGCTGCACGGCCATGTACTGGACTCCCTCGGACCCGCCATCACCGGGGGCGAGTACCCCCCGGGCAGCGTCCTGCGGACGGACGAACTCGCCCAGCACTTCGAGGTGTCACGCTCCGTGATGCGCGAGGCGGTCCGCGTGCTCGAATCGATGCACCTGGTCGAGTCCCGCCGCCGGGTCGGCGTGACCGTCCGCCCCAAGTGCGAGTGGAACGTCTACGACCCGCAGGTCATCCGCTGGCGCCTCGCGGGCGCCGACCGCCCCCACCAGCTGCGCTCGCTGACCGTGCTGCGCTCCGCGGTCGAACCCGTCGCGGCGGGCCTCGCCGCGCGGCACGCGACGGCCGGGCAGTGCGCCGAACTCACCGAGTGCGCCCTCGGCATGGTCGCCAACTCACGCGGCCACCAGCTGGAGGGCTACCTGATCCACGACATGGCCTTCCACCGCGTGATCCTCACGGCCTCGGGCAACGAGATGTTCGCCCGCCTCGGCGACGTCGTCGCGGAGGTGCTGGCCGGGCGCACCCATCACGAGGTCATGTTCGAGGACCCCGACCCGGCGGCCGTCACCCTGCACGTACAGGTCGCGGAGGCCGTCCGTGAGGGCGACGCGGCCCGCGCGGAGGAACTGACCCGGCAGATCACCATGGGCGCCCTCCAGGAACTGGACATCCTCGCGCCCTGACCGCGTCAGTCGAGAAAGTCCCCGTCGACGTACACCCACGCCCCGTCGACCCGCTCGAAACGGCTGCGCTCGTGCAGCGAACCGCCCCGGTAGCAGGCGCGGAACGTCACCGTGCCCGTCGTGTGGAACGCGGACCCGTCGGTGCTGTCCAGGATCTCCAGCCCCGTCCACCGCATCCGCGGATCCAGCTCCAGCCGCTCCGGCCGGGTCCGGGGATGCCAGGTGCGCAGCAGGTACCCCGCGTCCCCCCGCACGAACGCGCTGTACCGCGACCGCATCAGCGCCTCGGCCGTCGGCGCGCCGGCGGTCCCCCGATGGAGGCGGCCGCAGCAGTCGTCGTAGGTCCCGGGGAGTCCGCAGGGGCACGTGCGCGAGGTCATGGGCCATATTCTGCCCGGCCGAGGAGAGGCGGCCGCTTCGGGTCGGGTGCACAGTGGAAGGGCGACGCGCGGTGCAGGAAGGCGAGGCGGGCGATGACCGATTCCATGCGGGGCCGTCCCCCGGCCGTCAAGGAGTGGCGGCTGAACCTGTATCTGTCCGAGCACGACCCGGACACCACGGCCCGGATCGTGCTGGACACCGGGGACAACGTTCTGGAGAGCCGGGCGGAGGCCCGCCGCAGCCCGTACGACCCCGACGTACCGGAGATCGGCGACGAACTCGCCGCCGGGCGGGCGCTGATCGCCATGGGCCGGATCCTGCTGCGCGCGGCCGACGGGGACATGAAGGCCGTGGGAGCGGCCGACATGGAGGAACTGTCGCCGCTGTGGATGGACCGGAAATGGGAATGAGCCTCCTCACCGCCCCTTGCGCAGGAACGTCCGCAGCTTCGTCAGCGGCCACGTGTTGATCACGTCCTCGCCGGTCAGCCAGCCGCGCTGCGCGGTGCCGATGCCGTAGCGCAACGCGGCGAGATGCGGGACGGCGTGCGCGTCGGTGTTCACGGCGAACCGCACCCCGTGCTCGCGGGCGCGCAGGATGTCCTCGTCCCGCAGGTCCAGCCGGTCCGGCTGGGAGTTGACCTCCAGCGCGGTGCCGGTGCGCGCGCACGCCGCGAACACCTCGTCCCAGTCGGCGTCGACCCCGCGCCTCCGGCCGATCAGCCGGGTCGTGGGGTGCCCGAGGATGTTCACGTACGGGTTCTCCACGGCCCGCAGCAGCCGCTTCGTCATCGCCCCGCGGCCCAGGTCGAAGTGCGAGTGCAGCGAGGCCACGCACAGGTCGAAGCCCGCCAGGAACTCGTCCGGCCAGTCCACCGCGCCGTCCGGGCCGATGTTCAGCTCCGTGCCGTGCAGCAGCCGCATCCTCCGCCGGCCGCCGTCCAGCTCCCGCAGCCGCTCCCGCTGGGCGAGGATCTTCTCGTCCGTCATGCGCTGCATGTACAGGTCGGGCGCGTGATCGGTGACCGCGTAGTACGCGTAGCCGCGCGCCGCGGCCGCCGCCACCATCTCCTCCAGCGGGGCCAGCCCGTCGGTGAGGTCGGTGTGGGTGTGCAGATCACCGCGGATGTCCTTCTCCGTCACCACCTCGGGCAGCTCGCCGTGCAGGCCCGCCTCGATCTCCCCGCGGTCCTCCCGCAGCGTCGGCGGGATCCACGGCAGCCCGAGCCGGGCGTACACCTCCTCCTCGGTACGGGAGGCCAGCGACGCACCGCTGTCCGCGTCGAACAGGCCGTACTCCGACAGCTTCAGCCCCTGGTGCACGGCGATGGTCCGGGTGCGGATGTTGTGCGCCTTGGAACCGGTGAAGTACTGCAGCGCGGCACCCCACGACTCCGGCGGCACCACCCGCAGGTCCACCTGGAGCCCCTTCGCGGTGCGCACCGACGTCTTCTTCGTGCCCCGCGCGATCACCTCGGCCGTGGCCGGCAGCGCGCACAGCGCCGCCATGAACGGCTCCGACCGCTTCGCCGCGACCAGGACGTCCAGGTCGCCGACGGTCTCCCGCATCCGGCGCAGCGAACCGGCGTACGCACAGCGCCTGCACCCGGTCACCGCGGACAGCTCGCCGACGATCTCCTCGGCCGTCTCCAGGGCCAGCGACAGCGGGACCCGGGCGCCCGCCTGCCGGAGCAGCTCGATGCCGTGCCGGATGTTGTCCTGCGTCTTCTCGCCGAAGCCCTTCAGATCGGCCAGCGCGTCCGCCTCGATCGCCGCGGCCAGCTCGCTCACCGACGCGATGTGCAGGTCCTCGTAGAGCCGCAGCGCCTTCTTCGGGCCGAGGCCGGGGATCGCGGTCAGCTCCCGGACCCCGGCCGGGATCTTCGCCCGCCGCTCCTCGACCACGGCCATCTTCCCCGTGCGCAGGTACTCGGCGACCTTCTCGGCGATCGACCGGCCCACGTTCGGGATCTCCCGCAGACCGGCGAGGTCCAGCGTGGCGATGTCCGTCGGATACCCGCCGATGGCACGCGCCGCCTTCTCGTAGGCGCGCGCCTTGAAGGCGTCGCCTCCCGTGATCGAGACGAGGTCCGCGTACTCCCGCAGGAGCGCCTCGACCTCCTCGTTGGGCCGGGCCACCCCTCAAGTCTAGGGAGCTTGCCCGGGCAGCGGCCTGGCGAGCACCGGCAGCGGCGGCAGCTTCGCCCCGTACACCCACGCCTCGAACAGCCCGGCCGTCGGCTCGTCCGCGAACCGGGCCACGTGCTCGGCGAACGCGGCCGTCGTCACCGTGCCGCTGCGGTGCAGCCGCACCCAGTCGCGCAGCATGCGGAAGAACGCCTCGTCGCCCAGCGCGCAGCGCACCGCGTGCAGGGTCAGACCGCCGCGCTCGTAGACCCGGTCGTCGAACAGCGACCGGCGCCCCGGATCGGCCAGCCGCAGATCCTGCGGCAGCGTGGCCAGCAACTGGTGTGCCGTGGCGGCCAGTTGCTGGGCGCTGCGGCCGCCCGAACGCTCGGACCACAGCCATTCCGCGTACTTGGCGAAACCCTCGTTCAGCCAGATGTGCCGCCAGTCCGCCACCGACACGCAGTTGCCGAACCACTGGTGCGCCAGCTCGTGAGCCACCAGCCGCTCCGAACCCCGGGCGCCGTCCACGTGGTTGGCGCCGAACAGCGACAACCCCTGTGCCTCGACGGGCACATCGAGCTCCTCCTCGGTCACCGCGACCGCGTACTCGTCGAACGGGTACGGCCCGAACAGCTCCTGGAACAGCTCCATCATCGCGGGCTGCCGCGCGAAGTCCCGGGAGAACTCCGGGAGCAGGTGCGCCGGGATGTGCCCGTGCTGCGGCACCCCGCCCGGACCCGGATCGCCCAGCAGCACCGTCTGGAACTTGCCGATCGCGAGACCCACGAGATAGCTGGACGTGGGCGCGGACTGCTCGTACACCCACGTGGTCGTGGACGCCTTCGTCGTCCGGGTCAGCAGCCGCCCGCCCGCGACCACCGCGTACGCCGACGGCGTCGTCACCGAGATCAGGTACGACGCCTTGTCGGCGGGCCGGTCGTTGCACGGGTACCAGGACGGCGCGCCGGTCGGCTGGCTCGCCACCAGCGCCCCGTCCGCCAGCTCCTCCCAGCCGAGCCCGCCCCAGGGGCTGGCCACCGGCTTCGGGTTGCCGGACCAGTGCACCTCGACGGTGAACGCGGCCCCGGCCCGGACCGGCTTGGCGGGCTTGATCCGCAGCCGGCCGCCGCGATGCGTCCAGTGCGGCTGGCGGCCGTCCACCCGGAGCCGGCCGATCCTGAAGTCGGCCAGGTTGAGCTGGAACTCGGTCAGCGGCGACCGGCCCGCGATGGCGTTGATCCGGGCCGTGCCGGCCAGCCGGTTGGGGCCGGGCCGGTAGTCCAGCGCCAGCTCGTAGCGATGCACCCGGTACCGTGGGTCACCGTTGTCCGGGAAGTAGGGGTCCGGGCCGGCCGACTGTTGAACTGCCACTGCTGTGTCCGCTCCCTGCGCTGTGCCACCACTCCGCTGCGCCGGCGCACCGTTCACCGACGCCGAGAGGCCCGCGGTCACGGACGCCATGCCTCGATCGGGTTGCCGAGCCAGCGGGTGTCGTCCGGGACGGACTCCGCGGCCATGACGAGCGACGCGGGACCCAGGGTCGTACGGGCCCCGACCGTGCTGCCGGGCAGCACGATCCCGCCAGGACCCAGTGTGGCGCCCTCACGGAGAACCACAGTATCCGTCCGCAAGATCCGGTCATGGAAGAGGTGTGTCTGGAGCACACAGCCGCGGTTCACGGTGGCGGCGTCCTCCAGCGTCACCAGGTCCGCCTCCGGCAGCCAGTAGCTCTCCACCCACACACCCCGGCCGATGCGCGCCCCGAGCCCGCGCAGCCACGCCGTCATCACCGGCGTCCCCGGCACGGAACCGCCCAGCCACGGCACCGCCAGCACCTCGACGAAGGTGTCCGCCAGCTCGTCGCGCCACACGAAGGAGCTCCACAGCGGATGCTCACCGGTGCGGTGCCGCCCCACCAGCGCCCACTTCGCGACGACCGACCCGAGGGCCGCGACGCCACCGGCCAGCAGCAGCACGGCGCCCGACAGCGCCCACGCCCACACGCCCAGCGCGCACAGCGCCGCCACCGTCGCCGCGGCCAGCGCCGCCGAGCACAGCACCGGCACGATCCGGCACAGCTCCACCAGAGCCCGCGCCCACAGCAGCCGGGCGGGCGGCTCGTACGTACGGCTCTGGTCCCCGTCGGCGGCGCTGCGCGGCAGCTTCACCGGCGGCAGCCCCAGGTACGAGGTGCCCTTCTTCGCCTTCTTCGGCGTCGCCGACAGCACCCCGACCAGCCCGCCGTCCGGCACGCTGCGCCCCGGCGCCGTCATCCCGGAGTTCCCGAGGAACGCCCGCCGCCCGATCTCCGCGCGCCCGATCCGCACCCAGCCACCGCCCAGCTCGTACGGCGCGGTCAGCGTGTCGTCGGCGAGGAACGCCCCGTCGCCGACAGTGGTCAGGCTCGGCAGCGCCAGCACGGTCGACACCTCGGCGCCCCGCCCGATCCGCATCCCGAGCAGGCGCAGCCACACCGGCGTGACCAGCCCTGCGTACAGCGGGAACAGCGTCTCGCGCGCGCGGTCCATCAGCTGCGTCACGGTCCACGCCTGCCAGCCGATCCGGCTGTGCGTCGGATGCGTGCCCTCGCGCAGGCCGAGGCTCAGCGCCCGTACGGCGACCAGGATCAGCAGCGCGTACGCCAGCCCGTAGGTCAGCGTGGCCGGGACCAGGGCCTCCGCGGCCCCGCGCAGGGCCCGGCCCGCGGAGTCGCCCGGCGCCACGAAGAGCCCGGCGATCAGCAGCGCGGCCACGCCCGCGACCAGCGGCAGCGCGCTCAGCGCGAGCCCGGTCAGGCCGTACATCACCCGCCAGTACGTGCCCCGCTGCGGGCGCTCCTTGGGCCAGTTGCGCTTGGCCTTGCCCAGCTTCACCGCGGGCGCGCCCGCCCAGCGCTGGCCGGTCGGGATCTGCCCGCTGACCGCCGACCCGGGGGCCACCTCGGCGCGCTTGCCGACGCGGGCGCCCGGGAAGAGCATGCTGCGGGTGCCGACGGTGGCGTGCGCGCCGACCCTGACCGGGCCGACCTCCAGCCGGTCGCCGTCCAGCCAGTACCCGGTCAGGTCGACCTCGGACTCCACGGCCGCGCCACGCCCCAGCCTGAGCATGCCGGTGACCGGCGGCAGCGAGTGCAGGTCCACGTCCGGCCCGATCCTGGCGCCCAGCGCCCGCGCGTACCGCTCCAGCCAGGAACCGGTCAGCGTGGTCGCCCCGCTGAACTCGGCCAGCCGCTCGGCCGCCCACAGCCGCAGATGCACGCTCCCGCCGCGCGGATACCGCCCGGGTGCGAGCCCGCGCAGCAGCAGCCGCGCCCCGCCCGCCGCGAGCGCGATCCGGCCGGGCGGTGTGAAGAACAGCAGCGCGCCGGCGCCGAGGAGCCACCAGGGGGCGGTCGGCAGCCAGGCGTACCCCGGCAGCACGTTGCCGACGGCGGCCAGCACGAGCGTCCAGCGCAGCCCGAGCAGCGTGAACAGCGGAAGGAGCAGCAGCAGCTGGACGACCTGGGCGCGGACGGGAACCGGAGCCACGGTCCGCGTGCCGCCGTCGTCCTGCACCGACTGCTCCAGCCGCCGGGCCAGCTTGCGCAGGGTCGGCTGCTGGTAGATGTCGAGGACGGCCGCGCTCGGGTAGCGGGTGCGCAGCCGGGTGGTGAGCTGGGCGGCGGCGAGGCTGCCGCCGCCGATCGCGAAGAAGTCGTCGCCGGCGCCGGTCACCGGGATGCCCAGCACCTCGGTCCACTGCTCGGCGAGCCAGGCCTCGGTGCCGTACAGATCGGCCTTGGGCGTCTCGACGCCCTCCAGCGGCCAGGGCAGGGCGCCCCGGTCCACCTTCCCGGACGTCCGGGTCGGCAGCTCGGCGACGGGCGCGAGCAGCGGTACGAGCGCGGCGGGCAGCGCGGCGCGCAGCTTCTCGACGGCGGCCGCGTGGTCCCAGCCGTCCTGCGTGACGACGTAGCCGACGAGCAGCTGATTGCCGCTGCGGGCGGTGCGCACGGCGGCGGCGGCCCCCGCGACGCCCGGCAGCGCCTGGAGCGCGGCATCCACCTCGCCCAGCTCGATCCGCCGCCCGCCGAGCTTGATCTGCTCGTCCGCCCGCCCGAGGAAGACCAGCCCCTCGGGCTCGGCCTTGACCAGGTCCCCGCTCCGGTAGGCCCGCTCCCAGCCCAGCGACTGGAGCGGCGCGTACTTCTCCGCGTCCTTCTCGGCGTCGAGATACCGCGCGAGCCCGACCCCGCCGATCACGAGCTGCCCGCTGTCGCCCATGGCCACGGGCTCACCGCCGTCGTCGACGACGGCGAGCTCCCAGCCGTTCAGCGGCAGCCCGATCCGGATCGGCTCCTCGCCGGTCAGCAGGGCGGCACAGGCCACGACGGTCGCCTCGGTCGGCCCGTAGGTGTTCCACACCTCTCGCCCCTCGGTGACCAGCCGCTGCGCCAGCTCGGGCGGGCAGGCCTCACCGCCGAAGATCAGCAGCCGTACGTCGTTCAGGGTCTCGGGCTCCCACAGCGCGGCCAGCGTCGGCACCGTGGACACGACCGTGATCTCCTGCTCGACCAGCCACGGGCCCAGATCGGCACCGCTCCTGACCTGCGACCGGGGCACCGGCACCAGACAGGCGCCGTACCGCCACGCCAGCCACATCTCCTCGCAGGACGCGTCGAAGGCGACGGACAGCCCGGCCATGACCCGGTCCCCGGGCCCGATCGGCTCCTCGGTCAGGAACAGGGCGGCCTCCGCGTCCACGAACGCGGCGGCGCTGCGGTGCGAGACGGCGACGCCCTTGGGCTTCCCGGTCGACCCGGAGGTGAAGATGATCCACGCGTCGTGCCCGGTCCCGGGCCGCGCGGCAGCGGAGCCGCCGGCGTCGCCCTGCACGCTGATGGCGCACCCGGCCCCGACGACCGCCCGTACGTCCGCCTCCCCGAACACCAGCTCGGCCCGCTCGTCCGGGTCCTCGGCGTCGACGGGGACGTAGGCGGCACCGGCGGCGAGCACGGCGAGGATCGCGACGTACAGCTCGTTGGTCCCCGACGGCACCCGCACCCCGACCCGGTCCCCGAGCCCGACCCCGGCCTCGGCCAGCCGCCGCCGCACCCGCTCGACCTCACCGGCCAGCGCCCGGTAGCTGAGACACGTCGTACCGTCGTCCAGCGCGGGCTCGTCCGGGTGGGCCCGCACGGACGCGTCGAAGACGTCCACCAGCGTGCGCGGCGACCCGGCGGGCCCCGCCGAGAAGCGGGCCCGGTCGCCGAACTCCGTGCGGATCTCTTCGTCGAGCAGGCCGAGAGCACTGCTCTCGTCTATGGCTGCCATCGGGTCCTCACGTCGGTCCGGCTGAAGTCACAAACCGAAGATTTTACTCCGACGCTAGGAGCAGGCTCCGGGTCCGGCCACTCGGCAGGGCCGTACCGGTGGCCGGGAGGAAGCCGGCGCGAGGGCGCTGAGCTGGGAATCCTCGCGCCGTACGAGACATGCCCCACACACCGCCAATGAGCGGACAATCAGGGGCAGTTGGGGCGCCGGACGGTGCGCGGACCACTCGGGGCGCATGCGAAAGGGCCCCTGATCAACAGGGGCCCTCACTGGTGTCCGAGGGGGGACTTGAACCCCCACGCCCGATAAAGGGCACTAGCACCTCAAGCTAGCGCGTCTGCCATTCCGCCACCCGGACAAGGTGTCTGTCGTGCGGAGGATCCCTTTCGGCGGGGTTTCCCTCGCGGCGACGAAGGAAACATTACCAGGCTTTCGGGGATGGCTGATCACCCCCGGTCCCGGGGCCGTGCCGCATGAACGGCGTGTGACGGGCCGTGCCCCGTCTTGGGCCGGGGGCGGGGCCGGAGAGAGGATGAGGGGACCCAGCAGCAGTGACAGCGGGAGGAAGCACGTGAGCGAGACGGACACGGCCAGGAGCGTCACCGGCGAGGACGAGGTCGTGGACCTCTGCCGCGAGCTGATCCGGTTCGACACCAGCAACTACGGCGACCACTCGGGCCCCGGTGAGCGGGCGTCCGCCGAGTGGGTCGCCGAGAAGCTGGCCGAGGT
Source organism: Streptomyces sp. NPDC055966 (assembly GCF_042269865.1). Lineage (NCBI taxonomy): Bacteria > Bacillati > Actinomycetota > Actinomycetes > Kitasatosporales > Streptomycetaceae > Streptomyces > Streptomyces sp. NPDC055966. The sequence continues at coordinate 227,624 of NZ_JBHJYK010000009.1, read as the reverse complement.
CGGGCTGGAGCCGAAGATCTACGAGTCGCACCCGGGCCGCGCCTCCACGGTCGCCCGTATCGCGGGCGAGGACCCGTCGCGGCCGGCGCTGCTGATCCACGGCCACCTCGACGTCGTACCGGCCAACGCCGACGACTGGACCCACCACCCGTTCTCGGGCGAGGTCGCCGACGGCTGCGTGTGGGGGCGCGGGGCCGTCGACATGAAGGACATGGACGCCATGACCCTGGCGGTCGTCCGGGACCGGCTCAGGAGCGGGCGCCGGCCGCCGCGCGACATCGTCGTCGCGTTCCTCGCGGACGAGGAGGCGGGCGGTACGTACGGCGCCCGGTACCTGGTCGACCACCACCCGGACCTCTTCGAGGGCGTCACCGAGGCCATCAGCGAGGTCGGCGGCTTCTCCTTCACCGTGAACGAGCAGCGGCGGCTCTATCTGATCCAGACGGCCGAGAAGGGCATGCACTGGATGAAGCTGACCGTGGCCGGCACCGCCGGGCACGGCTCGATGATCCACCGGGACAACGCCATCACCGAGCTGTCCGAGGCCGTGGCCCGGGTCGGCCGGCACAAGTTCCCCGTCCGGGTCACCAAGACCACCCGGGCCTTCCTGGACGAGCTGGGCGACGCGCTCGGCACCGAGCTGGACCCGGAGAACATGGAGGCCACCCTCGCCAAGCTCGGCGGCATCGCCAAGCTGATCGGTGCCACCCTCAGCAACACCGCCAACCCCACGCAGCTGAACGCCGGTTACAAGGTCAACGTCATCCCCGGCGAGGCCACCGCGCACATCGACGGACGGTTCCTGCCCGGCTACGAGGAGGAGTTCCTCGGCGACCTCGACCGGCTGCTCGGCCCGCACGTCCGGCGCGAGGACGTGCACGCCGACAAGGCCGTCGAGACCGGCTTCGACGGCGCGCTGGTGGAGGCGATGCAGTCCGCGCTGCTCGCCGAGGACCCCACCGCCAAGGCCATCCCCTACATGCTCTCCGGCGGCACCGACGCCAAGTCCTTCGACGACCTCGGCATCCGCGGCTTCGGCTTCGCCCCGCTGAAGCTGCCGCCGGAGCTGGACTTCGCCGGCATGTTCCACGGTGTGGACGAGCGGGTGCCGGTGGACGGCCTCCAGTTCGGCGTGCGGGTGCTGGACCGGTTCATCGACGCGTCGTGAAGCCTTGCCCTGGAGTAATCGGGCGCGCGTACGACACCGACTGAGAAGGGTGAATGCGACCATAAGCTCGTAGCTCCATTACTCCCTCCTCGTTACAAGTGACGTGATCCCAGCAGCTTGGGATCGCATTGCCAACGAGGAGGAAGTAATGATCAAGAAGGTCGTCGCTGCTGCGGCTGCCACCGGTGGGCTGGTTCTCGCGGGCGCGGGCCTGGCTGTCGCCGACTCCGGTGCTCAGGGTGCCGCCGTGCACTCCCCGGGTGTCGTCTCCGGCAACGTCGTTCAGGCGCCCATCCATGTCCCGGTGAACGTGTGCGGCAACACGATCAACGTGATCGGGCTCCTGAACCCCGCCTTCGGCAACACCTGCCTGAACAAGTGACGCAGGCTCCCTGAGGGGGCGTGCGCGACAAGCCGTCGGCCTCGGAGTGCGCCCCATGCGCTCCGGGGCCGACTGGCCTTTCCGTTCCGAAGTGAAGCGAAGGCAGGGGGGAATCAGCATGCGACAAAGCACGCGCAAAGGCCTGATGACGATGGCCGCTGCGACCGGGATGATCGCCGCCGCGAGCGGCTACGCCCACGCGGACTCCGGCGCCATGGGCGCCGCGGTCGGCTCGCCGGGCGTACTGTCCGGCAACACCGTACAGGTGCCGGTGCACGCACCGGTGAACGTGTGCGGCAACACCGTGAACGTGGTCGGACTGCTCAACCCGGCCGCGGGCAACTCGTGCGCCAACCACGGCGGTGCGTCGGGGGGTCACGGCGGCTCGGGCGGCTCCGGGGGATCCGGGGGCTCGCACGCGGGCGGTCACACCGGCGGCTCGCCCGGCGTCGGCTCCGGCAACACCGTGCAGGTGCCGATCGACGCCCCGGTGAACGTCTGCGGAAACAGCGTGAACGTCATCGGCGTGGGCAACACCGCCACGGGCAACGACTGTGCCAACGGCGGCGGCGGTCACCAGACCCAGCCGCCCGGGGGCGGGCCCGGCAACCCACCGGGACACCCCGGCCACCCGGGACATCCGGGTCACCCGGGACACCCTGGTCATCCGGGACACCCGGGTCACCCCGGTCACCCGGGTAAGCCGACCCATCCGGGAGGTCCGACGACCCCGCCCGGTCAGGGGGGCCACACGCCCCACGGGCCCCAGGGGACGCAGCAGGCCCACAAGCCGCACGGGGCCTCCCAGATCCGGACGCAGGGCGACCGCGGCGATCAGCTCCCCACCACCGGTGAGCTGGCGCACACCGGCAGTGACGTGCCGCTCGGCCTCGCGCTGCCGGCCGGTGCGGGCGCGCTGCTCGCGGGCGCGGTGCTGTACCGCAAGGCACGCGCCTCCGCCTAGCGGCCGACGCGGCCCGGCAGCGGTCAACACCGGGTGAGGACAAGGCCGTACGGCACTGTGGGCCGTACGGCGCGGGAAAACGGAGCGGGCCCTGCCATGCCGGCCGGGCCCGCTCCGTTCATGTGTCCGGCCTCACCACGTGGCGCGCACCTGGCGGATGATCCGCCGGCGCAACCGCACCCTGCGGCTGCCGTCGCGCATCAGGCTCAGTCGGTCCAACTCCCAGTGTCCGTACTCGGCATGGTCCGTCAGCAGACGCGTCGCCTCCTTGCGGGAGACCCCGCGAGGTACGTACACGTCGACAAATTCGTATTCCGGCATCGCATCTATTGTGCGGGCTGGGGCCCGGTACGGATAGCGTCTGCACTATGTCTGATGCTGCGCAGCCCACCGCTGCCGAGGTACGTGCCGCCGCCGAGGCGGTCAAGACCGCGCTCGACCGTCATCTGGCGGCGGTCGAACGCAGGTCGGGGGAGGACGACCCGGCCGTCTCCGAGGCGTTCAACCAGCTCGCCGCGGCCGCCGAGGTGTACGACGAGCTGCTCTACGACCGCTACGACGAGGTCACACCCTTCGAGATCCCCGGTGCGGAGGAGCTGCCGCCGTACGCGGGCCCCGAGGAACCCCACGCGATCAGCGTGCTGATCCGCCGCGACTACGCCGTCGCGGAACCCCAGCGGCTGCTCGCGCAGGCCCAGCGGGTCGAGGCGGCGGAGTACGACGAGTCGGGCGGCTCGGCGGACGGCGCCGCCGGCACGGTCCCCGGCGCGCTGGGCGTCCTCTTCGGCGAGTTCGAACCGGACGAGATCGCCTCCCGGCACAAGGAGTTCGGCCTGGAGGAGGGCGACTCCACGCTCTGGGTCACCGCGGCGGAGGAGCCCGCGGAACCCGGTGAGTGGCTGGAGACGCCGTTCGAGCACGTCGACCCGCTGGGCGTGGTGTGCCGGTTCGACGTGAGCGCGGTGTTCGACGACGAGGACGCCGACGACGACGAGGATCTCGAATTCGTCGAGGACGCGGACGAGGACACGGAAGCGGACGACGAGGTCGAGGGCGTCAGGAGGTGACGTCCGCCGGCGGTGCCGTGACGGCCTGAGGCCGCCGCGGCACCGCCGCGATCCGCCGTCGCGGCCGATCGCCGGCGCGGAGGTCAGCCGGCCACCGTCGGCACCTGCGTGCGCAGCAGCGTCCGCAGGCGGGTCGTGCGGGGCTTGGCCAAGGTCTCCGCGACCGCCTTCGGCAGGGCCTGCTCCACCCCGTGGACCACGGACAGATGCCGCTCGGCCCGGCAGAACGCCGTGTACACCCACGGTCTGCTGAGCGTCTGCGCCGCGTCACCGGGCAGCACCACGACCGCCGCCGGCCAGCGGGTCCCGACCGCCTGATGCGCGGTCAGCGCCCAGCCGTGCCGTACGGCCCCCTCCACCCGCTCGCGCGGGACGACCACGGGGGCGCCCGCACAGGACAGGTGCAGCCCGTCGGTGTCGGCCTTCACCACCACGCCCGGCACCGTACGACCCGGGGCGGGGGTGTAGGCGATCCGGTCGCCGGGGTCGAAGCCGCCGAAGCGGCCCGGGCCGGGGTTGAGGCGCTCCTTCAGGGCGGCGTTGAGCGCGCGGGTGCCGGCCGCGCCGCCGTGCCCCGGGGTGATCACCACGGTCTGGTCGGCCGGGACGCCGATCGCCCGCGGCACCGAGTCCGCGACCAGCTGGACCGTGCGGTGCACGGCCTCGCCCGCGTCCCGCACCGGGACGATGACGATCTCCTTGCCGGGGGCGTCGACCTGGTTCAGCTCGCCGACGCCGATGCCGGAGACCAGCTCGCCGATCGGGCCGGGGTCGGGCACGCGGGAGGCGACCTGCGGGCAGGCACGGGCGGCCAGCAGGTCCGCGAAGACCCGGCCCGGACCGGCCGACCACAGCACCGCCGGGTCACCGCTGAGCACCAGCCGGGCCCCGTCCGGCAGGGACTCCACCAGCATCGCGGCGCTCTCCACGTCCAGCTGCGGGGCGTCGAGCACGATCAGCAGGTCCAGCTCCAGGGCGCCGTCCGCGCCCCGGCCCGGGCCCTCGGCACCGGACAGCAGCCCGGCCGCCGTACCCACGCCGCGTGTCGCCGCGTCCTCGCTCGTCCGGGGGCCCGGCAGTGCGGCCAGGCGACGGCGGCCGTCGGCCGTGTGGCAGACGGCGAAGGCCCGCAGGCCGGCGGCGCGGGCGGCGTCGAGCAGCGCGGCCGGTTCCGCGCGGGCCGCCTCCCCGCCGGTGTGCAGCACCAGGCCGTGCCCGGCGACCGCGCGGACCAGCTCGGCCGCACCCCCGCGGGCCGCGTCGACCGCCGCCCGCCAGGCCTCCTCGGTGTCCTTCGACAGGGAGTTGACGAGCCTCGCGAGGCCGTCGGCGAGGCTCTCCTCGGCCAGGGCGTAGCGCTCCAGACCGACGAGGACACGGACCGGCCGCTCCTCCTCCTCGCCCTCGTCGTCACCCTCGTCCGCCCCCTGGGGGGCCGCGCCGGTGGTGTCCTCCAGGGCGTCCTGGAAGGCCAGCGCCTCGGCCTCGGCGAGTGTGCTCTGCACCGCCGCGTCCGGGTCGGGCACGCCCTGCCGGCCCAGCGCCGTGATGAGCGTGGGCAACTCCAGCGCGGTGTGCCCGGCCAGCGCGGCCTGCTCCAGCAGCCAGACGGTCACCGCGCGGCCCCGCCGCTCGTCGTCGGGTCCGCAGGCGGCGCCGAGCAGAGCCCGGGCGAAGCCGTCGGCCTGCTCCGGCCGGACGCCGCCGATCCGCAGCAACTGCCAGGGGTCCTCGCGCAGCGCGGTGTCCGCGCCCTCGCCGAGCGCCGCCGCGACCTGGGGCGCCAGGGCCTCGGGGGCTCCGCCCTCGGTCAGCACGAGGCGGACGGCCTCGACGGTCTCAGCGGCGGGAGCGCCCGGCGCGACGGACGGGGCCGGGGCGGGCTGCGGCCGGTGCACCGGCTCCGGGGCCGGACGGCGGGGGGACGGTGCGGGCTCGGCGAACACCGTCGCCGCGGGCTTCGCGCCGCCCTCCACCGCCCGGACCGCGGCGAGCAGGTCGGCCGCCGTGCCGCTGAGCTTGGTGCCGCTCTCGATCGGGGCCGTCTTCTCGGCCTTGCGGCGCGCGATCCGCTCCCGCTCGACCCGCTGCGCGGCCAACTCGGCCTCCGCCTCGGACACCTGGGCCCCGGCGCCCTCACCGCCGCCGGCGCCACCCGAGCCGCTCTCGCCTTCGGCGACGCCGGCGCTCGCACCGTCCTCGGTTCCGGTCTCGGCCCCGGCCGCGCTCGCGCCGTCGCTCCCGTCCTCACCCACGCCGCCTTGCGCACGGCTCTCCGTGGGCGTGGGTTCGGCGCCCGGGGCCTCGGGGGTGTCCGGTGTCCCCGGCCCGGCTTTCTCCGTGGTCTCCGGCTCCGTGCTCACAGCGTGCTCCAGTCGTGATCGGGATAGCGGTGCAGGGGCGCCGACACATCGTCCAGCGCCCGGCAGATCTCGTCAGGAAGACTAAGCGCCTCCACTGACAATGCCGCCGTGAGCTGCTGCGCGTTGCGCGCGCCGACGATCGGGGCGGCCACGCCGGGCCGGTCCCGGACCCAGGCCAGGGCCACCTGGAGCGGGGTGACGGCGAGGCCGTCGGCGGCCGTCGTCACCGCGTCCACGATGTGCCTCGCCGTGTCGTCGAGGTACGGCTCGACGAACGGCGCCAGATGCTCGGAGGCGCCGCGCGAGTCCGGGGGAGTGGTCTGCCGGTACTTTCCGGTCAGCACGCCCCGGCCGAGCGGGGAGGAGGGCAGCAGGCCGACGCCGAGGTCGAGCGCGGCGGGCAGCACCTCGCGCTCGACGCCTCGCTGGAGCAGCGAGTACTCCATCTGCGTGCTGGCCAGGCGGGTCCGGGTGCCCGGCGCCGCGAGCTGCCAGGTGGCGGCCTTGGCGAGCTGCCAGCCGCAGAAGTTGGAGACGCCGGCGTAGCGGGCACGGCCGCTGCTCACCGCTATGTCGAGGGCCTGGAGCGTCTCCTCCAGGGGGGTGCCGGGGTCGTAGGCGTGCACGTGCCACAGGTCGACGTAGTCCGTGCCGAGGCGGGCCAGGGAGGCGTCGAGGGCGGCGAGCAGATGACCGCGGGAGCCGTCGAAGCGGCGGTCGGGATCGGGGACGCTGCCCGCCTTTGTGGAGATCACCAGGTCCCGGCGCGGCACCAGACCCTCCATCAGCTGGCCGAGCAGATACTCCGACTCCCCGTCGCCGTACACGTCCGCGGTGTCGACGAGTGTGCCGCCGGCTTCCCAGAACGTCTTCAGCAAGTCCGCGGCGTCGTGCTGGTCGGTGTCCCGGCCCCAGGTGAGGGTGCCGAGTCCGATCCGGGACACGCGCAGGCCGGTTCGGCCGAGATGCCTCTGCTCCATGACCGCGAGATTACTGGCCAGAACCCATGCGGTGGGTGGCCTGTGGATAACTCGGCGGACGGGTGCCGGACATACCCCGGGACCGGTGATCCCGGCCCCTGTCCCGGCCACGCCCTGCCTCGGACCCCCACCCCCGCGCTAAGGTCGCCCCCACAGGGACGTTACTCACGGGTAAGGGGAATGGGCCATGCAACTCGGGATCAATCTCGGCTACTGGGGCGCCGGAATGGACGGGGACAATCTGGCCGTGGCCCAGGAGGCCGACCGGCTGGGCTACGCCGTGTGCTGGGCCGCCGAGGCGTACGGGTCCGACGCGGCCACGGTGCTCAGCTGGGTCGCCGCGCAGACCGAGCGCATCGACGTCGGCTCGGCCATCTTCCAGATCCCGGCCCGGCAGCCCGCGATGACCGCGATGACCGCCGCGACGCTCGACTCGCTGTCCGGCGGGCGGTTCCGGCTCGGCCTCGGCGTCTCCGGTCCGCAGGTCTCCGAGGGCTGGTACGGCGTCACGTTCGACAAGCCGCTGGCACGCACGCGTGAGTACGTCGAGATCGTGCGCAAGGCGATGACCCGGGAGCGGCTGACGTACGAGGGCGCGCACTGGACGCTGCCGCTGCCCGGCGGCCCAGGCAAGCCCATCAGGCTGACCGTGCACCCGCAGCGCGAGCACATCCCGCTGTACATCGCCGCGATCGGCCCGAAGAACCTGGAGCAGACCGGCGAGATCGCCGACGGCGCCCTGCTGATCTTCCCCTCCGCCGAGCACCTGGAGGAGACCACGATCACGCACCTGCGCGCGGGGCGCGAGAAGGCCGGCAAGACCCTTGAGGGGTTCGACGTCTGTCCCACCCTGCCGCTGGCCGTGGGCGACGACAAGGACGTGACCCGGCTCGCCGACACCTTCCGGCCCTACACCGCGCTGTACGTGGGCGGCATGGGCAGCGCCAAGCAGAACTTCTACAACCAGCTCGCGCGGCGCATGGGATACGAGAAGGAGGCCGCCGACATCCAGGAGAAGTACCTGTCCGGTGACAAGGCCGGTGCCGCGGCCGCCGTGCCGCACGACCTCATCGACAGGACCACGCTGCTGGGCTCCGTCGACCGGATCGCGGACCGGATGAAGGCCTACGCCGCCGCCGGGGTCACCACCCTCAGCCTCGCCCCGGCCGGCTTCACGCTGGACGAGCGGCTCGCCTCCCTGCGGGCCGGCAGCGAGGCACTGGAGCGCGCCGGGCTCGCCTGACGGCCGCGGCCGAAGGGGTTCAGTAAAGGTTTCTGCGGCCGTGGTGGGGGCTCGGGGGTCTTCCCCGCCACGGCCGTCACCGGGAACAACGCGCCGGGCGCCGCGCGGTTACGACCCCGGCGTTCCTTCTTCCGGCCGAGTCGCCGGGCACCCGTGTTGCGACTCCTCTCCGCCCGCATTTGACTCGTTCTCTGCGGAATGTCGCAGATGATGCGGAATCATGCATCTTGCGGAGAGGTGACCTCGATGCTTTCGGCCAGGAGTCTGTTCCAGGAGATCCTCGACCACGACGAGTCCTTCCGGCTCTTCTGCTCCATCGCCGCCGGCGGGGAGTCCCAGGGCGGCTGGGAGAACGGGCGGATCGCCGCGCTCGTGCCGGACGGCGAACGCGCGCTCGCTCCGAAGATCGCCCGCCACGGCGCCGACGAGGACAAGCACGGCCGCATCTTCCACGCCCTGATGAGGAAGCGCGGACTCACCCCCGTCGCCGTACCGCCCGAGACCGACTACACGATGCTCCTGGAGCGGCGCGGCATCGGTCTCGCGCACGACAGACTCCGGCGCGAGGCGCCGCTGTCCGTACGGGACATCGTCGTCTACCTCGCCCACAGCCGTGTCACCGAGCAGCGCGCCGCCGAGCAGATGACGATGCTCCGCCGGTACTTCGCCGACGATCCGGACGTCGGCAAGGCCGTACGCATGATCTCCACCGACGAGGACAACCACCTCGCCTACACCCACGAGGAACTGCTGCGCCTCGCCGCCGCCGGACACGGCCGGCTGATCCAGCGGACCCTGCGCGCGTACGCGCTCGGCGAGATCGCCGTCCACCGGGACGTCAGCCTCGCCGTCATGGCCCACATGGGGCGCATCCTCGGCTGGCCCCGGGCCAAGTCCGCGCTGCTCGCCGCCGGCATCCACGCGCTGTACGGCTACGAACGCCTCGCCGGCTGGCACCGGATGGCCGCCCTGCGCATGCCCGAGCGCCGCGACGCCCTCGGCGGGCCCGCCGCCCCGGCCCACGAGTTCGCCTGAGCCGAACCGGCCCCTACAGCCAGTCGCGGTGCTTGAACAGGCGGTACAGCAGCACCTCCAGCCCGGCCATCAGCAGGATCACCGCCGGGTAGGACCACAGCCAGTGCAGCTCCGGCATGTGGTCGAAGTTCATGCCGTAGATCCCGGCGATCATCGTGGGCACCGCGGCCATGGCCGCCCACGCGGAGATCTTCCGCATGTCGTCGTTCTGCCGGACGCTCATCTGCGCCAGATGCGCCGAGAGGATGTCGGACACCAGCCGGTCCAGCGCCTCCACGGACTCGTTCACCCGCAGCAGATGGTCGCCCACGTCCCGGAAGAAGGGCCGCGCCTTGTCGTGCACGAACGGCACCGAGCCGCCGAACGGACCGGTGCCGGCCAGCCGGGTCAGCGGCGCCGTCAGCGGACCGGTGGCCCGGCGGAACTCCAGGACCTGCCGCTTGAAGGTGTAGATCCGGGACGCGGTGTGCCGCGAGCCGCCGCGCTCCGGCTGGAACACCTCCGTCTCCAGCTCCTCCAGGTCCCTCTGGAGTTCCGCGGCCACGTCCAGATAGTGGTCGACGACGGCGTCGGAGATCGCGTACAGCACCGCGGTCGGGCCCTTGTCGAGCAGCTCCGGCTCCTCCTCCAGCCGGTGCCGTACGGCGGCCAGCGGCGAACAGGTGCCGTGGCGCACGGTCACCACGAAGGAGTCGCCGACGAAGATCATGATCTCGCCCGTCGTGACGGTGTCGCCCTCGGGCTCGTAGACGACCGGTTTCAGCACCATGAACAGCGAGTCGGCGTACACGTCCAGCTTCGGCCGCTGATGCGCCTTGAGGGCGTCCTCGACCGCCAGAGGATGCAGCCCGAACTCCTCCGTGACCAGGCCGAACTCTCGCTCCGACGGCTCGTACAGCCCGATCCACACGAAACCGCCCGCCGCCCGCGCCTCCGCCAGCGCGTCGGACAGGTCCTCCGGGCCCTCGGTGCGGAGCCCGTGCCGGTAGACGGCGCAGTCCACGATCACGGAGCGCATTCTCCCCTCGCCCGCCCAGCGGCGCACGCGCTGGTACGCCTACCCTGGGCCGCATGCCCACCCTGATCCTCGTAAGGCACGGACGGTCCACCGCCAACACCTCCGGTCTGCTCGCCGGGTGGACGCCCGGCGTCGCCCTGGACGAGCGGGGCGCCGCGCAGGCCGCCGCGCTGCCGGCCCGGCTCGCGGGCCTGCCGATCTCGGAGGTCGTCGCCAGCCCGCTGCAGCGCTGCCAGGAGACCGTGCGCCCGCTGCTGGAGGCCCGCCCGGGACTGAGCGTCCACACCGACGAGCGGATCGGGGAGTGCCACTACGGCGACTGGTCCGGCCGCAAGCTCGCCGAGCTGAAGGACGAGCCGCTGATGGAGGTCGTCCAGGCCCACCCGTCGGCCGCCGCCTTCCCGGGCGGCGAGTCCCTGCGTGCCATGCAGACCCGCGCCGCCGAGGCCGTACGCGAGTGGAACGCGCGCGTGGAGCGCGAGCACGGCGCCGACGCCGTCTATCTCATGTGCTCGCACGGCGACATCATCAAGTCCCTGGTCGCCGACGCCCTCGGGCTCCATCTCGACCTCTTCCAGCGGATCTCCGTGGAGCCCTGTTCCGTCACCGCGATCCGCTTCACCCGGCTGCGGCCGTTCCTGATCCGGCTCGGCGACACCGGGGACTTCGCATCCCTCGCGCCGCGCGAACAACCGGGCGCCGAACCGGACGAGGGCACCGGCGAGGGCGACGCACCGGTCGGGGGTGGTGCGGGCGCACCGTGATCGTCGGCCGCAGTAGGGTGAAGCGATCCACCGCACTCGGATCCACCGCAGTCGCGTACCCGCGTGGCCAGCACCGCTGAAGCTCTCGACCCCAATGGAGATCAGGACGTGTCCCGTCAGGTGTTCCTCTACGACCCGCCGGACCGCTTCGTCGCCGGCACGGTCGGACTGCCCGGGCGCCGTACGTTCTTCCTCCAGGCCGTCGCAGGTTCCCGGGTGACCAGCGTGGCGCTGGAGAAGACGCAGGTGGCCGCGCTCGCCGAGCGCATGGACGAACTGCTCGACGAGGTCGTACGGCGCAGCGGCGGCAGCGCGGCCGTCCCCGCCATGGCGCCCACCGAGATCGCCGACACCGCCCCGCTGGAGACCCCCGTCGACGAGGAGTTCCGCGTCGGCACCATGGCGCTGGCCTGGGACGGCGAGGAACAGCGCATGATCGTCGAGGCGCAGGCCCTCGTGGAGCTGGACGCCGACACCGACGAGGACCTCGCCGAGGCCGAGGAGCGACTGCTCCAGGACGAGGAGAACGGGCCCCCGATGCTGCGGGTCCGGCTGACCGGCGCGCAGGCCAGGGCCTTCGCCAAGCGCGCCCTCGACGTCGTCAACGCCGGGCGGCCGCCGTGCCCGCTGTGCAGCCTCCCGCTCGATCCGGAAGGACATGTATGTCCGCGCCAGAACGGATACCGCCGCGGAGCGTGACGTCCGTCGACACGACCGCCGACGCGGCCGCCGCCGAACTGCTCGCGCGCGGTGAGCTGACCGTACGCGGTCGCATCCGCGAGGCGTCGAACGCCGCGCTGTTCTGCACGGTCGCGTACGACGGCCGGGAAGCCTCCTGCATCTACAAGCCCGTGGCCGGGGAGCGCCCGCTGTGGGACTTCCCCGACGGCACCCTGGCCGGCCGCGAGGTGGCCGCCTACGCGGTCTCGGAGGCCACCGGCTGGGGCCTCGTCCCGCCGACCGTGCTGCGCGAGGGGCCCTACGGCGAGGGCATGTGCCAGCTGTGGATCGACGTCCAGGCCGAGGCGGAGCTGCTCGCCCTGGTGGACGCCGAGGAGCCGGAGCCGGGCTGGAAGGCGATCGGCCTCGCCGAGGTCGGCGAGGGCCGCACCGCGCTGCTCGTGCACGCCGACGACGAGCGGCTGCGCAGGCTCGCGGTCCTCGACGCCGTGATCAACAACGCCGACCGCAAGGGCGGCCATCTGCTGCCCACCACCGAGGGCAGGCTCTACGGCATCGACCACGGCGTCACCTTCAACGTCGAGAACAAGCTCCGCACCCTGCTGTGGGGCTGGGCCGGGGAGCCGCTTACCGCCGAGGCCGTCGAGGTCCTGGGCGGCCTGCGCGAGGGCCTGGGCGGACCGCTCGGCGAGCGGCTCGCCGGACTGATCACCCCGGCCGAGATCGACGCCACGCGCGCGCGTACCGAGGAACTGCTCTCCTCGGGCGTGCATCCGGAGCCGGGCGGTGAGTGGCCGGCGATCCCGTGGCCGCCCGTGTGAGCACAACGGCGGCAGATGTACAAGACCGTCTAACGGGCCATCCGGCCCGATCCCGTTCGTATACGCAGCTCCTGGCCGGTTAGGCTCATGTACATGCATGCCTGGCCCGCTTCCGAGGTCCCCGCCCTGCCTGGTCAGGGCCGCGACCTGAGGATCCACGACACCGCGACCGGCGGTCTGGTCACCCTCGACCCCGGTCCCGTCGCCCGTATCTACGTCTGCGGCATCACCCCGTACGACGCGACCCACATGGGTCACGCGGCGACCTACAACGCGTTCGACCTCGTTCAGCGCGTGTGGCTCGACACCAAGCGGCAGGTCCACTACGTCCAGAACGTCACCGACGTCGACGATCCGCTGCTGGAGCGCGCGGTGCGGGACAACGTCGACTGGGTCGCCCTCGCCGAGCAGCAGACGGCCCTCTTCCGTGAGGACATGACCGCCCTGCGGCTGCTCCCGCCCCAGCACTACATAGGCGCCGTCGAGGCGATACCCGGCATCGTCCCGCTCGTGGAGCGGCTGCGCGAGCTCGGCGCGGCCTACGACCTGGACGGCGACATCTACTTCTCCGTCGAGTCCGACCCGAACTTCGGCAAGGTGTCGAACCTCGACGCGGCCGCGATGCGGCTGCTGTCCGCCGAGCGCGGCGGCGACCCGGAGCGCCCGGGCAAGAAGAACCCGCTCGACCCGATGCTGTGGATGGCGGCCCGCGAGGGCGAGCCCAGCTGGGACGGCGGGACGCTCGGCCGGGGCCGCCCCGGCTGGCACATCGAGTGCGTGGCCATCGCCCTCGACCACCTCGGGATGGGCTTCGACGTCCAGGGCGGCGGCTCCGACCTGGCCTTCCCGCACCACGAGATGGGCGCCTCGCACGCCCAGGTACTCACCGGCGAGTTCCCGATGGCCAAGGCGTACGTGCACGCCGGCATGGTCGCCCTGCACGGCGAGAAGATGTCGAAGTCCAAGGGCAACCTGGTCTTCGTCTCGGCGCTGCGCCGCGACGGCGTCGACCCGGCCGCGATCCGGCTCGCCCTGCTGGCCCACCACTACCGCGCCGACTGGGAGTGGACCGACCAGGTCCTGGCGGACGCCGTGGCCCGCCTCGGCCGCTGGCGCGCCGCCGTCTCGCGCCCCGACGGCCCCTCCGCCGACGCCCTGGTCGAGGAGATCCGCGAGGCTCTGGCCCACGATCTGGACGCACCGGCCGCGCTCGCCGCGGTGGACCGCTGGGCGGAGCGCCAGGAGCAGGAGGGCGGCACCGACACGGGTGCCCCCGGCCTGGTGACCCGGGCGGTGGACGCCCTGCTGGGCGTGGCGGTCTAGCCCGGCCACTCCGGCACACGCACAAGGGGCGGTACGCGCACGCGTACCGCCCCTTGCGTCACTCCCGGGTCAGTCCTCGGAGTCCTCGTCGTCGTCCGGGCCGCCGGAGGCGTCGGGCCTCGGCGGCAGGGGCGGCCGGGTCCGCCCGCCCGGGTTGTCGCGCAGCCACGGGCCGGTGTCCGTGCCGTCCGCCGTCGCGTGGCCGCCCGGCGGGCCGACGTCCCGGCGCCGCAGGTACCGCTCGAACTCGCGGGCGATGGCCTCGCCCGACGCCTCCGGCAGCTCGGCGGTGTCCCGGGCCTCCTCCAGTGTCTGCACGTACTCGGCGACCTCGCTGTCCTCCGCGGCCAGCTGGTCAACGCCCACCTGCCAGGCACGCGCGTCCTCGGGCAGCTCGCCCTGCGGGATGCGCAGGTCCAGCAGGTCCTCCAGCCGGTTGAGCAGCGCCAGCGTGGCCTTCGGGTTGGGCGGCTGGGAGACGTAGTGCGGTACGGCCGCCCACAGCGACACCGCCGGGACGCCCGCGTGCGTGCACGCCTCCTGGAGCACGCCGACGATGCCCGTCGGGCCCTCGTACTTGGTCTCCTCCAGGTCCATCCGCTGGGCCAGGTCCGGGTCGGACGTGACCCCGCTGACCGGCACCGGACGCGTGTGCGGGGTGTCACCGAGCAGGGCGCCCAGGACGACCACCAGCTCCACGCCCAGCTCGTGCGCGAAGCCCAGCAGCTCGTTGCAGAACGAGCGCCAGCGCATGGACGGTTCGATGCCGCGCACCAGCACGAGATCGCGCGGCTTCTCGCCGCCGACGCGGACCACCGACAGCCTGGTCGTCGGCCATGTGATCTTGCGCACCCCACCGTCCATGAAGACCGTGGGGCGGTTCACCTGGAAGTCGTAGTAGTCCTCGGCGTCCAGCGCCGCGAACACCTCGCCCTTGAACTCGCGTTCCAGATGCGCGACCGCCGTGGAGGCGGCGTCACCGGCATCGTTCCAGCCCTCGAACGCGGCCACCATGACTGGGTCGATCAGCTCGGGAACCCCCTCCAGCTCGATCACCCAGTGCCTCCTTCCGACGTGCCCTCGCCTGACTCACCAACCTTACGGCGTCCGGCGGGGGCTCCCGCAGCCCCCTTGCACGGGGGAGTGAACGGATCACTGCCCCGTGCACCAGTGCGGAACACCCGGACTCACAGAGTGGACCGGAGCCACTGCTCCACGCTCGCGATGTGCACCGTCGCCCAGGAGCGGGCCGCCTCCGCGTCCCGGTCGCGCAGCGCGGCCAGGATCGCCCGGTGCTCGCGCAGGGTGCGGCCGACCGCGTCCTCCTGGGTCAGGCCCCGCCAGATCCGCGCCCGTGTGGTCGGCCCCGACAGGCCGTCCAGCAGCGAGCACAGCACCGAGTTGCCCGCGCCGCGCACGATGCCGCGATGGAACTCCAGGTCGGCGGCGACCAGTTCCTCCACCGAGGGCTCCGCGCCCAGGGCGTCCAACTGGGCGGACAGCGCGTCCAGTTGCTGCTCGCTGATCCGGAAGGCCGCCATCGCCGTCGCGGCCGGCTCCAGGATCCGGCGCACCGCCAGGAACTCCAGCACGGTGTCGTCGCGGTGGAAGTCCACCACGAAACTCATGGCCTCCAGCAGGAGTTGCGGGTCGAGACTCGTGACGTACGTGCCGTCGCCCTGGCGCACGTCCAGGATCCGGATCAGCGACAGGGCCCGTACGGCCTCGCGCAGCGAGTTGCGGGACAGGCCCAGTTCGGCGGCGAGTTCGCTCTCCTTGGGCAGCCGGTCGCCGGGGCGCAGCGCACCCGAGACGATCATGTCCTTGATCTTCTCGATCGCCTCGTCGGTGACTGCCATGACCGGCCTCCTGTCGCCCGCACCCCGCGCGCATGCGCTCAGACATCGGATGTCTCAGTCACATTATGCGGGCCCTTCCCGGGGCCGTTCGGGTGAGCCCATGGGAAAGGGGCGGCCCCACCGCAGCGGGACCGCCCTTCGCCGTGCCCGGTTACTTCTTGTCGAGCAGGTCCTGGACCTTGCCGCGGACCTCGTCCGTGGCAAGACCGCGGATCGTCAGCGTCGTACGGCGGCGCAGCACGTCGTCCGGCGTCTGGGCCCACTCGTGGTCGCGGGCCCAGACGACCTGCGCCCAGATCTCCGGGGCGTCGGGGTGGACGCGCTCGGCCAGGTCCGGGTTCTCGTTCGCCAGCCGGGCGATGTCGAAGGCCAGGGAGCCGTAGTGGGTGGCCAGGTGCTTCGCCGTGTCGGCCGCCATGCGCGGGCCGGGCGCCGGGTGGTCCACCAGCAGGCGGTGCGCGACGGCGCGCGGGTTGGCGACGCCCGGCAGCGGGAGCTTCTTCGGCAGCGAGGAGATCGGCTCGAAGTCGTCGCCGAGCGGGTGACCCGGCAGCGCCTCCAGCTTCTTCATGATCGTGCGGCCGATGTGGCGGAAGGTGGTCCACTTGCCGCCCGCGACGGACAGCATGCCGCCCTTGCCCTCGGTCACCACGGTCTCGCGCTTGGCCTTGGCGGTGTCGCCGGGGCCGCCCGGCAGCACGCGCAGACCGGCGAACGCGTACGTGATGAGCTCGCGCCGGAGCTGCTGGTCCCGGACGGAGAACGCGGCCTCGTCCAGGATCTGGGCTATGTCCTTCTCGGTGACGGAGACGTCCGCCGGGTCGCCCTCGAACTCCTCGTCGGTCGTGCCGAGCAGCAGCATGTCCTCCCAGGGGAGGGCGAAGGTGATGCGGTACTTGTCGATGGGGGTCGCGAGCGCGGCCTTCCAGGCAGAGGTGCGCTTGAGGACCAGGTGCGCGCCCTTGGACAGGCGGATGGAGGGGGCCGCGTTCGGGTCCTCCATCTTCCGCAGGTGGTCGACCCAGGGGCCGGTCGCGTTCAGCACCAGGCGGGCGCTCACGCCGAACTCCTCGCCGGAGACACGGTCCTTGAGCTCGGCGCCGGTGACCCGGCCCCGGGTGAAGCGCAGGCCGGTGACCTCGGCGTGGTTGAGGACGACCGCGCCCGCCTCGACGGCCGCGCGGACCGTCATCAGCGCCATGCGCGCGTCGTTCATCTGGTCGTCGCCGTAGACGGCCACGGCCTTGAGGTTCTCGGTGCGCAGCTCCGGCACGTCCTGCGCCGCCTTGGCGGGGGAGAGCAGGTGGCCGACGCCGTCGCCGAACGCGGAGAGCGCGGAGTAGGCGAAGACGCCCGCGCCGAGCTTCGCCGCGCCGTGCGGCCCGCCCTTGTACACGGGGAGGTAGAAGGTGAGCGGGTTCGCCAGGTGGGGGGCCACCTGGCGGGAGACCGCACGGCGCTCGAAGTGGTTCTCCGCCACCAGCTTCACCGCGCCGGTCTGCAGGTAGCGCAGACCGCCGTGGAGCAGCTTGGAGGAGGCGGAGGAGGTGGCACCGGCGAAGTCGCCGGAGTCGACCAGCGCCACCCTGAGTCCGGACTGCGCGGCGTGCCAGGCGGTGGAGATGCCCAGGATGCCGCCGCCGATCACAAGAAGGTCGTACGACGCCTTGGAGAGCTGCTCCCTGGTCTCGGCGCGGCTCGGGTTGGAGCCGGAGGCCGGGTGCGTCCCCAGGGCAGGTACGGACAGGGTGGACTGACTGGTCATGTCGGGTACTTACTCCTCGTCAGAGCCGAACTGTGGGGCAGCTCAGCTCTCGTCCTCGATCCAGCCCATGGTCCGGTCGACGGCCTTGAGCCAGTTCTTGTACTCACGGTCGCGGGTCTCCGCGTCCATGCGGGGGGTCCATTCGGCGGCCCGGCGCCAGTTGGCGCGCAGTTCGTCGGTGCTGGACCAGAAGCCGACGGCCAGGCCGGCGGCGTAGGCGGCGCCGAGGCAGGTGGTCTCCGCGACCATCGGGCGCACCACGGGTGCGTCCAGGACGTCGGAGAGCGTCTGCATCAGCAGGTTGTTGGCGGTCATGCCACCGTCGACCTTGAGGGCCACCAGCTCGTCGCCGGAGTCCTTGACCATGGCGTCGGCGATCTCCCGGGTCTGCCAGGCGGTGGCCTCCAGGACGGCGCGCGCGAGGTGCGCCTTGGTGACGTAACGGGTCAGACCGGCGATCACACCGCGGGCGTCGGAGCGCCAGTGCGGGGCGAACAGACCGGAGAAGGCCGGCACGAAGTAGGCGCCGCCGTTGTCCTCGACCGAGAGCGCGAGCGTCTCGATCTCGGCGGCGGTGGAGATGAGGCCCATCTGGTCGCGCATCCACTGCACCAGCGAGCCGGTGACGGCGATCGAGCCCTCCAGGGCGTACACCGTCGACTGCTCGCCGATCTTGTAACCGACCGTGGTCAGCAGACCGGCGTAGGAGTTGATGATCTTGTCACCGGTGTTCATGACCATGAAGGTTCCGGTGCCGTAGGTCGACTTGGTCTCGCCCTCGGCGAAGCAGCACTGGCCGAACAGGGCCGCCTGCTGGTCGCCGAGCGCGGAGGCGACCGGGATGCCGCCGATCAGGTCGCCGAGCGTGCCGCCGGTGACCTCGCCGTAGACCTCGGCGGAGGAGCGGATCTCGGGCAGGATCTGCAGCGGCACGCCGATGGACTCGGCGATCTTCTCGTCCCACTCCATCGTGTGCAGGTTCATGAGAAGGGTGCGGGAGGCGTTGGTCACGTCGGTGACGTGCCGGCCGCCGTCGACACCGCCGGTCAGGTTCCAGATGACCCAGGTGTCCATGGTGCCGAAGAGGATGTCGCCGGCCTCGGCGCGCTCCTTCAGGCCCTCGACGTTGTCGAGCAGCCAGCGGGCCTTGGGCCCGGCGAAGTAGGAGGCCAGCGGCAGGCCGGTCTCGCGGCGGAAGCGGTCCTGGCCGACGTTGCGGCCCAGCTCGCGGCAGAGGGCGTCGGTGCGGGTGTCCTGCCAGACGATGGCGTTGTAGACGGGCTCACCGGTGTTCTTGTCCCACAGCACGGTGGTCTCGCGCTGGTTGGTGATGCCGATGGCCTTGATGTCGTCCCGGGTGATGCCGGCCTTGGCGATGGCACCGGCGACGACTTCCTGGACGTTGGTCCAGATCTCGTTGGCGTTGTGCTCGACCCAGCCCGGCTTCGGGAAGATCTGCTCGTGCTCCTTCTGGTCGACGGAGACGATACGGCCGTCCCGGTCGAAGACGATGCAGCGGCTGGAGGTGGTGCCCTGGTCGATCGCGGCGATGAACGGGCCTGCGGTGTGGGCGTCGGTCACTGTGTGCTCCTGAAAGATCCGTGGTGAGGGGGCTGTCCGTGGGGCGCGTGCCGGAAGACGGCGGGCTTCTTATGCGAAGGCGACGTTGTAGATTCCGGCACCGATGGCGGCGCCGATCAGCGGACCGACCACCGGGATCCAGGCGTAGCTCCAGTCGGAACCACCCTTGTTGGGCAGCGGCAGCAGAGCGTGCACGATGCGCGGGCCGAGGTCACGGGCCGGGTTGATGGCGTAGCCCGTCGGGCCGCCCAGGGACAGACCGATCGACACCACCACGAGCGCGGTGACGAGGCCGCCGAGGACGCCGAGGCCGTTGCCCTTGTCGTTCAGGCCCTGGGTGAGGACCGCGAGGATGAGCACGACGGTGCCGATGATCTCCGTGGCGAGGTTCTGCGCCACGTTCCGGATCTCCGGACCGGTGGAGAAGATGCCGAGGACCGGGCCGGCACCCGTCTCCTGCGCCTCGACCGCCTTGGCGTCCGTGGCCTGTGCGCCCGGACCGCCGACGATCTCCTTGTCGGTCAGGTGCGCGTGGAACTGGCCGTAGTAGGCGACCCACACCAGGGCGGCACCGATCATCGCGCCGAGCAGCTGTCCGGCGAGGTAGACCGGGACGTTGGTCCAGTCGCTGTTCTTGATCGCGAGGGCGATGGTGACGGCCGGGTTGAGGTGTGCACCGGAGAGGGGTCCGGAGATGTACACGGCCGTCATGACGGCGAAGCCCCACCCGAAGGCGATGGCGAGCCAACCGGCGTTACGGGCCTTGGAGGCCTTCAGCGTGACGGCCGCGCAGACGCCGCCGCCGAGCAGGATGAGTATGGCGGTACCGATGGTCTCGCCGATGAAGATGTCGGAGCTGGACACCCGCGACTCCTTTGTCCTTCGTCCAGGGGACCGAACCCCGGGTCCCTCCGGGAGTTCGAGCTGCCCTCGGGGGTGAGAGCGATGTCGGCCCTTGGCGTTGTCACACTCTAACGCGTATTGCCGGTAGGTGTTCGACAATGCCGACCGATGGACGGGAGTCTTGCTTCGGCGTCACGCATGCGTCAAGGGTTCTGTTATTGAAAACAGGATCGTTATTGATCGCTGCGGGTTATCACTCATCGCGCACCTGACGTAGGCACTGACATGGGATCTCAAAGGATCTAGCCCGATATGTCCACTTCAGGGTAGGGCGAGAACCGGAACGCCGCCCGGCGTCCCGGTCGCCCCTCGGCGAGAGGCAGGGGGCTCAGAACCGGCCCGCGCCCAGATCCCTGGAGACCGCGCGGGCGCAGTCGCGCACCGCCGCGATCAGCTCGGGCCGCAGCTCGCCGTCCCGGCACAGCCGCTCCACGGCACCGGTGATGCCGACCGCGCCCACGGGCATCCGGCGCCGGTCGTGGATGGGCGCGGCGATGGACGCCACGCCCTCCCAGGTCTCTTCCACGTCGGCCGCGTACCCACGCGCGCGCGTGATGTCGAGGAGGTGCTCGAAGGCGTCCCACTCGCACACCGTGCGGTCCGTGAAGGCCTTGCGCTCGGTCTCCAGCGCCTCGCTGTGCGCCACCGGGTCGTACGCCGAGAGCACCTTGCCCAGCGCGGTCGAGTGCAGCGGCTGCATGGCGCCGATCTCCAGCACCTGCCGGCTGTCGTCCGGCCGGAAGACGTGGTGCACGACCAGCACGCCCTGCTGGTGCAGGACCCCCAGGTGCACGCTCTCGCCGCTGGAGCGGGCCAGGTCGTCGGTCCACACCAGGGCCCGGGCGCGCAGCTCGTGCACGTCCAGGTACGTGGTGCCGAGGCGCAGCAGCTCCGCGCCCAGCTGATAGCGCCCCGAGGCGTCGTCCTGCTCCACGAACCCCTCCTGCTGGAGGGTGCGCAGGATGCCGTGGGCGGTGCCCTTGGCGAGGCCCAGCGACGAGGCGATGTCCGACAGGCCCAGTCTCCGCTCGCCGCCCGCGAGCAGCCGCAGCATCGCGGCCGCCCGTTCGAGCGACTGGATGTTCCGTGCCATCGCCGTCCTGCCTCCGTCCCTTCGACCGCCGACGAACGCGGCGCGCGCGGTCGTCCCGGTGCCGAGTGTCGTCACCCGTCGTCCACCGCACACCGTCGCATGGCGTGCTACCCAGCGTTCGGCAATGCCGAACACTACCGGTCCATGTCGACCTCCCGCCAATGGTCGGTCGACACCTGTTACATCACACGTGCCCGGAGCGTGACGCGGGGGCCACCCGGTCCGCCTCGTGGACGCCGCTGCCCATCCAAGCCCACTCCCGGTTACTCTGACGCCGTGCTCTTCCCCAGCCCGATCCGGGGAAGCCGCATAGCCGACAGCCGTCGCACCTAGGGAGCCCCTTCATGGCCTCGTTGCCAACGTCCCCGCATGCCGACAGCCGGACCCGGGTGTCCGCGCTCCGAGAGGCGCTCGCCACGCGTGTGGTGGTCGCGGACGGAGCCATGGGCACGATGCTCCAGGCCCAGGACCCGACCCTGGACGACTTCCAGCAGCTTGAGGGCTGCAACGAGATCCTCAACCTCACGCGCCCCGACATCGTCCGCTCCGTCCACGAGGCGTACTTCGCCGTGGGCGTGGACTGCGTCGAGACCAACACCTTCGGCGCCAACCACTCCGCCCTCGGCGAGTACGACATCTCCGAGCGCGTGTACGAGCTGTCCGAGGCCGGCGCCCGGGTGGCCCGCGAGGTCGCCGACGCGTTCCAGGCGCGGGACGGCCGGCAGCGCTGGGTCCTCGGCTCCATGGGCCCCGGCACCAAGCTGCCCACCCTCGGCCACGCCCCGTACCAGACCCTGCGCGACGCCTACCAGCGCAACGCCGAGGGCCTGGTCGGCGGCGGCGCCGACGCGCTGCTGGTGGAGACCACCCAGGACCTGCTCCAGACCAAGGCCGCCGTCCTCGGCGCCCGCCGCGGCCTCGCGGCCCTCGGGCTCGACCTGCCGGTGATCGTCTCGGTGACGGTCGAGACCACCGGCACCATGCTCCTCGGCTCCGAGATCGGTGCGGCCCTGACCGCCCTGGAGCCGCTCGGCATCGACATGATCGGCCTGAACTGCGCGACCGGCCCGGCCGAGATGAGCGAGCACCTGCGCTACCTCGCCCGCAACGCCCGCATTCCCCTCTCCTGCATGCCCAACGCGGGCCTGCCGGTCCTCACCAAGGACGGCGCCCACTACCCGCTGTCCGCGCCCGAGCTGGCGGACGCGCAGGAGACGTTCGTGCGCGAGTACGGCCTGTCGCTGGTGGGCGGCTGCTGCGGTACGACGCCTGAGCATCTGCGCCAGGTGGTCGAGCGGGTGCGCGGCGTGACCCCGCCCGCGCGTGACCCGCGCCCGGAGCCGGGAGCGGCCTCCCTGTACCAGACGGTGCCGTTCCGGCAGGACACGTCGTACCTGGCGATCGGCGAGCGGACGAACGCGAACGGGTCGAAGAAGTTCCGCGAGGCGATGCTGGAGGCCCGCTGGGACGACTGCGTGGAGCTGGCGCGGGAGCAGATCCGCGAGGGCGCGCACCTGCTGGACCTGTGCGTGGACTACGTCGGCCGGGACGGTGTGGCCGACATGGAGGAGCTGGCCGGGCGGTTCGCGACGGCCTCGACGCTGCCGATCGTGCTCGACTCCACCGAGGTCGACGTGATCCGGGCCGGCCTGGAGAAGCTGGGCGGCCGCGCGGTGATCAACTCGGTGAACTACGAGGACGGCGCGGGCCCCGATTCCCGCTTCGCCCGCGTCACCCGGCTGGCCCAGGAGCACGGTGCGGCCCTGATCGCGCTGACCATCGACGAGGAGGGGCAGGCCCGCACCCCCGAGAAGAAGGTGGAGATCGCCGAGCGGCTGATCGCCGACCTGACCGGGAACTGGGGCATCCGTGAGGAGGACATCCTCATCGACACCCTGACCTTCACCATCTGCACCGGTCAGGAGGAGTCCCGCGGGGACGGCCTGGCCACCATCGAGGCGATCCGCGAGCTCAAGCGCCGCCACCCGGACGTCCAGACCACCCTGGGCCTGTCGAACATCTCCTTCGGTCTGAACCCGGCCGCCCGTATCCTCCTCAACAGCGTCTTCCTCGACGAGTGCGTGAAGGCGGGTCTGGACTCGGCCATCGTGCACGCCTCCAAGATCCTGCCCATCGCCCGCTTCGACGACGAGCAGGTCACCACCGCCCTCGACCTGATCTACGACCGCCGCGCCGAGGGCTACGACCCGCTCCAGAAGCTGATGCAGCTCTTCGAGGGCGCCACCGCGAAGTCGCTGAAGGCCGGCAAGGCCGAGGAACTCGCCGCCCTCCCGCTGGAGGAGCGCCTGAAGCGCCGGATCATCGACGGCGAACGCAACGGCCTGGAAGCGGACCTGGACACGGCCCTGGCGGACCGGCCGGCCCTCGACATCGTCAACGACACCCTCCTGGACGGGATGAAGGTCGTCGGTGAGCTGTTCGGCTCGGGGCAGATGCAGCTGCCGTTCGTGCTCCAGTCCGCCGAGGTGATGAAGTCGGCGGTGGCCTACCTGGAGCCGCACATGGAGAAGTCGGACGCCGAGGGCAAGGGCACCATCGTGCTGGCCACGGTGCGCGGCGACGTCCACGACATCGGCAAGAACCTCGTCGACATCATCCTGTCCAACAACGGCTACAACGTGGTCAACCTCGGCATCAAGCAGCCCGTCTCCGCGATCCTGGAGGCCGCCGAGGAGCACCGGGCCGACGTGATCGGCATGTCCGGGCTGCTCGTGAAGTCCACGGTGATCATGAAGGAGAACCTGGAGGAGCTGAACCAGCGCAAGCTGGCCGCGGCCTACCCGGTGATCCTGGGCGGAGCCGCACTCACCCGCGCCTACGTCGAGCAGGACCTGCACGAGATCTACGAGGGCGAGGTCCGCTACGCCCGCGACGCCTTCGAGGGCCTGCGCCTGATGGACGCCCTCATCGGCGTCAAGCGCGGCGTCCCCGGAGCCAAGCTGCCCGAGCTCAAGCAGCGCCGCGTGCGGCCCGCGGTCGTCGCCCCGGCGGAGGAACGCCCGGAGGAGGGGCACGTCCGCTCCGACGTCGCCACCGACAACCCGGTGCCGGCCCCGCCGTTCTGGGACACCCGGATCGTCAAGGGCATCCAGCTCAAGGAGTACGCGTCCTGGCTGGACGAGGGCGCCCTGTTCAAGGGCCAGTGGGGGCTGCGGCAGGCCCGCACCGGCGAGGGACCGTCGTACGAGGACCTGGTGGAGAGCGAGGGCCGGCCGCGGCTGCGCGGTCTGCTGGACCGGCTGCAGACGGAGAACCTCCTCGAAGCGGCCGTCGTCTACGGCTACTTCCCCTGCGTGTCCAAGGACGACGACCTGATCATCCTGGACGAGCAGGGCAACGAGCGCACCCGCTTCACCTTCCCGCGCCAGCGCCGGGGCCGCCGGCTGTGCCTGTCCGACTTCTTCCGCCCGGAGGAGTCGGGCGAGACGGACGTGGTCGGCCTCCAGGTCGTCACCGTCGGCTCCCGCATCGGCGAGGAGACGGCCAAGCTCTTCGCGGCCAACTCCTACCGCGACTACCTCGAACTGCACGGCCTGTCCGTGCAGTTGGCCGAGGCGCTCGCCGAGTACTGGCACGCCCGCGTCCGCAGCGAGCTCGGCTTCGCCGGCGAGGACCCGGCCGACATCGAGGACATGTTCGCCCTGAAGTACCGGGGCGCCCGCTTCTCCCTCGGCTACGGCGCCTGCCCGAACCTGGAGGACCGCTCGAAGATCGCCGAGCTGCTCCGGCCCGAGCGGATCGGTGTCCACCTGTCCGAGGAGTTCCAGCTGCACCCCGAGCAGTCCACGGACGCGATCGTGATCCACCACCCGGAGGCGAAGTACTTCAACGCCCGGTGAGGCGCGTCTCACCCAGCGCACTGACCGGATAAGTCGTACACTTGTCGGCCCATTGCAGGCCGGTTCCCGCGCGGGAACCGGCCTGCTCGTCCCGCAAGGAGGTGCGTGGATGACCAGCACGGTCCCCGCGCTCGGAACTCGTACGGCCGAAGGCTCGGCGCTGCAGGCGGTGCTCCTGGACATGGACGGCACCCTGGTGGACACCGAGGGCTTCTGGTGGGACGTCGAGGTCGAGGTCTTCGCCGCGCTCGGCCACACCCTGGACGAGTCCTGGCGGCATGTCGTGGTGGGCGGCCCCATGACCCGCAGCGCCGGCTTCCTCATCGAGGCCACCGGCGCCGCCGTCACCCTCGCCGAACTCAGCGCGCTGCTCAACGAGGGCTTCGAGAGCCGCATCGGCCGCGCCCTGCCGCTGATGCCGGGCGCCGCACGGCTCCTCGCCGAACTGCACGAACAGGCCGTGCCCACGGCGCTGGTCTCGGCCTCCCACCGGCGCATCATCGACCGTGTGCTGAGCGTCCTCGGCCCGCACCACTTCGCGCTGTCCATCGCGGGCGACGAGGTCTCGCGCACCAAGCCCTACCCCGACCCGTACCTGCTCGCCGCGGCGGGGCTCGGCGCCGACCCGGCCCGCTGCGCGGTCGTCGAGGACACCACGACCGGCGTCGCCGCCGCCGAGGCCGCGGGCTGCCGGGTGGTCGCCGTACCGTCCGTCGCCCCCATCGCCCCGGCTTTGGGACGCACCGTCGTGACCTCCCTGGAAGAGGTCGACCTGGCATTTCTGCGCGGTCTGATGACGGAAATGCCCTAGCCGTTCACCGGGGGTACCGGCGGTGCGAAGAGGTGCGCTGGACAAATATCCCGGGAAGTACACCCGAGTGGAATTCGCACCCGGTCGCGCGGCCGAATTCCACTGACTCCCCGCACAGTTGAGGGTGTGACGTTCCCCACCCTCCAGGGTCTCGACAACGTTACCCGAGTGTGCTGACCGGTCCCGTTCGAGGGGGATCGGCGGTTCCTTGTGTCCCGATTGGTGGGAAGCTGCACTAATCCTGCCGCTGTCGGGTTTTCTGTGCGTCCGCAGCCGGTTTCACTGCGTGATGACAGGTCAACTCGCAGGGCCGTGAAGCCTCCTGCGGGCGCGGACTAATCTCGTCGCGAGAACATCGCCGCATC
This sequence comes from Streptomyces sp. NPDC055966, assembly GCF_042269865.1. NCBI lineage: Bacteria > Bacillati > Actinomycetota > Actinomycetes > Kitasatosporales > Streptomycetaceae > Streptomyces > Streptomyces sp. NPDC055966. The sequence goes on along the minus strand of NZ_JBHJYK010000009.1, from coordinate 201,578 downwards.
CCCCGTGTTTCCGCCGCACCATCCCCGCGTGCCGGATACACGGACCCGAACAGCTCTGGAGAAACTCCCGCATGAACCGCAAGACTTTGGTGCTGCCGGCGCTGGCCGGCCTGCTCACCCCGGTTCTCGCCGCGTGCGGCGGATCCGGCGGCGGGGGCAAGAGCGGCGACGCCATCGTCGTCGGCACCACGGACCGGTTCACCGCCACGAAGGACGCCCCGGCGCCGCTCGACCCGGCCTACGCCTACGACGTCGGCCTCTGGAACATCCTGCGCCAGACCCAGCAGACGCTGATGGCCCAGCCCAAGGGCGAGGGCGACCCCGTCCCGGACGCCGCCGAGAGCTGCGGCTTCACCGACAGCGGCAGCGAGCGCTACGCCTGCAAGCTGCGCGACGGACTGAAGTTCGCCAACGGCGACCCGGTGACCGCCGAGGACGTCAAGTACTCCATCGAGCGCGTGCTGAGCATCAAGTCGGACAGCGGTGTCTCCGCGCTGCTGAACACCATCGACACGATCGAGACGCAGGGCGACCGCGACGTCATCTTCCACCTCAAGACGGCCGACGCCACCTTCCCGTACAAGCTGTCCACCCCGCCCGCGGGCATCGTCGACCCGAAGGACTACGCGAAGGACAAGCTGCGCGACGGCTTCTCGGTGGACGGCTCCGGCCCGTACACCTTCCAGGCCGAGGTCAAGGACAACGCGATCGTCAGCGCCACCTTCACCAAGAACCCTTCGTACAAGGGCAGTGTGACGGTGAACAACAGCAAGGTCGTGATGCGCTCCTACGACTCCGCCGCCGCCATGGGCACGGCGATCGACAAGGGCGACATCGACGTCATGACCCGCACGATGGATCCCGCGCAGATCCAGAAGCTGGACTCCGGCAGCGACAACAAGGTCGACCTGGTCGACATGCCGGGCCTGGAGATCCGCTACCTGGCCTTCGACACCAACGCGCCCAGCGTGAAGTCCAAGGCCGTCCGCCAGGCCATGGCACAGCTCATCAACCGCGGCGAACTGGTCAGCAAGGTCTACGGCACCGAGGCCGAGCCGCTGTACTCGCTGGTCCCGGCCACCGTCACGGGCCACTCCAACTCGTTCTTCAACAAGTACGGCAACCCCAGCGTCGACAAGGCCAAGGCCCTGCTCACCAAGGCGGGCATCACCACCCCGGTGAAGCTGACCCTGCACTACACGACCGACCACTACGGCGCGGCCACGAAGCAGGAGTTCGAGGTCCTGCAGAAGCAGCTCAACGACAGCGGCCTGTTCGACGCCTCCATCCAGGGACACCCCTGGGAGCAGTTCCGGCCCGCCGAGAAGAAGGGCCAGTACGACGTCTACGGCATGGGCTGGTTCCCCGACTTCCCGGACGCCGACAACTTCCTCGCGCCCTTCCTCGACAAGGACAACTTCCTCGGCTCGCCGTACTCCAACCCCACCATCCAGAACACGCTGATCCCGGAGTCCCGCCGCGAGGCCGACCGGCTCTCCGCCGCCAAGAGCCTGACCCAGATCCAGGACACCGTCGCCGAGGACGTCCCGGTCCTGCCCCTGTGGCAGGGCAAGCAGTACGTCGCCGCACGGGGCGACATCACGGGCGTCGCGTACGCCCTCAACTCCTCCTCGACGCTTCAGCTGTGGGAGCTCGGCCGCGGTGTGAGCGGCTGACGGCTCCCCTCGTCCGGGGGCCGGGAACGGCTGACCCGGGACCCGGGGCCAGGACGGCGGCCCCGGGGTGACGGAACCGACGACAAGGCACATGCAGTGAACATGCGTTACCAGTGGCCGGTCCTGCCCATCGTGGCGGGGCTGGCCTCCGGCCTTTTGACCGGCTGTGGAACGGAGAGCGGCGGCTTAGGAGGCACCGGCACCTCCGTGGTGATGGGGATGTCCGACGACGTCCTCGCCACGGACCCGGCGTCCGGCTACGACCCCGGCTCCTGGCTGTTGTTCGACAACGTCTTCCAGTCGCTGCTCAGTTTCCCCAAGGGCGGCACCGAACCCCAGCCCGAACTGGCCAAGAAGTGCACCTTCACCGACTCGCGGGCCACGGTCTACCAGTGCGAGCTGAGAGACGGCCTGAAGTTCAGCAACGATGACGCGCTCACCTCGCAGGACGTGAAGTTCTCCTTCGACCGCATGCTGAGGATCAACGACCCGTCGGGGCCCGCGATCATGTTCCCGACGCTCGGCTCGGTCGACACCCCGGACGCCAAGAAGGTCGTCTTCCACCTGAAGGTCCCCGACGCCACCTTCCCCAGCAAGCTCGCCTCCGGCGCCGGCTCCATCGTGGACCACCGGCAGTACGACGCGGACGGGCTCCGCAAGGACGGCAAGGCCGTCGGCTCCGGCCCCTACCGGCTGGACTCCTTCGACCAGGACAAGGCCGTCTTCTCGGTCAACGGCAACTACCGGGGCACCGCGAAGGTCAAGAACTCCGGCATCACCCTGAAGTTCTTCCACGGCGACCGGGCCGCCCTGAAGAAGGCCCTCCTCGACGGCAGCGTCGACCTCGCCTACCGCGGCCTGTCCGCCTCCGACGTCGCCGGCCTCGACCAGCAGGACGACAGCAAGGGCGTCGACGTCGTCGAGGGCAGCAGCGCCGAGGTCCAGCACCTGGTCTTCAACATGAAGGACCCGGTCGCCGGAAAGCTCGGAGTCCGCAAGGCCATGGCCTATCTCCTCGACCGCGACGCCCTGATCAAGAACGTCTACCAGGGCACCGCCACCCCCCTGTACTCGATCGTCCCGGCGGGCATCGCCGGCCACAACACGGCCTTCTTCGACACCTACGGCGCCCGCCCCTCGCAGGCCGAGGCCGCCGCCGCACTGCGCGCCGACGGCATCACCGGCAAGGTGAAGCTCACCCTGTGGTCCACCCCGTCGCGCTACGGCCCGGCCACCGACCAGGAGTTGAAGGCCATCGCCGGACAGCTCAACGCCGGCGGCCTGTTCGACGCCGACGTCAAGTCGGTCACCTTCGACCAGTACGAGAAGGACATCGCCGCCGGCAAGTACGGCGTCTACGTGAAGGGCTGGGTGCCGGACTACCCCGACCCCGACAACTTCACGGCCCCGTTCTTCGGCAAGGGCAACGTGCTGGACAACCACTACCGCAACGACACCATCACCGGCACGCTCATCCCGCACACCGCCGCGCAGAGCGACCGCGGCGCCACCGACCAGGACTTCGGCCGGCTCCAGGACATCGTCGCCGCCGAACTGCCCGTCCTGCCCGTGTGGCAGGCCAAGCAGTACGCCGTCGCCCGCGACGGCGTCTACGGCCTGGAGTACTGCCTGGACGCCTCGACGGTGTTCCGGTTCTGGGAACTCAGCAAGGACTGAGCGGTACAGACGCAGCGGCGCTGCTTCCCCCCTATGGAGGAGGCAGCGCCCCTGCTGTGTACAGGGCTACTGCGCGCCCGGGCGGACGAGCCCGCTCTCGTACGCGTACACCGCCGCCTGTACCCGGTCCCGCAGGCCCAGCTTGGTCAGCACATGCCCCACGTGCGTCTTCACCGTCGTCTCGCTGACGAACAGATCAGCGGCGATCTCCGCGTTGGACAGCCCGCGCGCCACCAGCTTCAGCACCTCCACCTCGCGGTCGGTGAGCGTGTGCAGCGTGTCCGGCACGGGCTCCTCGCCGGAGGGCAGATGCGTCGCGTACTTGTCCAGCAGACGACGCGTGATGCTCGGCGCCAGCATCGCCTCGCCGGCCGCGACCACGCGGATCGCCTGCACCAGCTCGTTGGCGGGGGCGTCCTTCAGCAGGAAGCCGCTGGCCCCGGCGCGCAGCGCCTCCACCACGTACTCGTCGAGATCGAACGTGGTCAGCACGAGCACCTTGGCCGGGCCGGACCGGTCGGGCCCGGTGATCTGCCGGGTCGCTTCCACACCGTCCATCCGCGGCATACGGATGTCCATCAGCACGACGTCCGGTTGCAGGGCCCGCACCTGATCGAGGGCCTGCAGACCGTCACCGGCCTCGCCCACGACCGCGAGATCCTGCTCGGCCTCCAGGATCATCCGGAAACCCGTACGCAGCAGGGGCTGGTCGTCGACCAGTAGGACGCGGATGGCCACGTGACACTCCTTCGCTAGTCCGCGCCCATTCTGCCCTGCGACCCGGCCTCCGACTCGGCCGCCCTCACCGGCAGCGGATACGGCGGGGGAGTGCCGCCGAACTCGGGGCAGTGCGCCTGATGGTCGCACCAGCCGCACAGCTTGGTCGGGCGCGGGCGCCACTCGCCGGTCTGCGTGGCCTGCCCGATGGCCTCCCACAGCGCGTGCAGCTTGCGCTCGACCCGCTCCAGATCGGCCAGATCCGGGTCGTACGTCAGCACGTCCCCGCTGCCGAGATAGACGAGCTGCAGACGGCGCGGCACGACCTGCTTCAGCCGCCAGACCACGAGGGCGTAGAACTTCATCTGGAAGAGCGCGCCCTCGGCGTACTCGGGCCGGGGCGCCTTGCCGGTCTTGTAGTCGACGATGCGGACCTCGCCCGTCGGCGCCACGTCGACCCGGTCGATGATCCCGCGCAGCCGCAGCCCGGACTCCAGCTCGGCCTCGACGAACAGCTCCCGCTCCGCGGGCTCCAGCCGCGTCGGATCCTCCAGCGTGAACCAGCGCTCCACCAGCCGCTCGGCCTCCGCGAGCCAGCCCGCCAGCCGCTCGCCGTCCGGATCGTCGGCGAACAGCTCCGTCACCTCCGGCCGGCTCTCCCGCAGCCGGTCCCACTGGCCCGGGATCAGCGCCTTGGCCCGCGGCGCGGTCCGCTCCCCGGCGGGCGCGTCGAACAGCCGCTCCAGCACGGCGTGCACCAGCGTGCCTCTCGTCGCCGCCGCGCTCGGCTTCTCCGGCAGCCGGTCGATCACCCGGAACCGGTACAGCAGCGGGCACTGCATGAAGTCGCCGGCCCGCGAGGGCGACAGAGAGGTGGGCGCCTTGGCGACGTGTTCGGCCGCCGCGCCCTCGAAGCTGCTGTCCATGCCCACAGACCTTACGGCCCGCCACTGACAGTGACCCACCCGCCGCCCGGACCGGCCGCGCGACCACGCGGCGAACACAACGGGTGCCGGGGCGAAACACGACACCACGGCCGCATACCATCGACCTCGGACCCTTCCGGCCGGCAGGTGCGGAAGACGCTTCGAACGAGGGGACACCGTGGACGTGAGCGGCGGGAGCGGGCAGCCACGGCCCGGCAACGACGAGCCGGCCGAGCACCCCGCGGTACCTCCGGCCCCTGAGAACGCCGAGGACGACAGCGCTCGGCAGGCCGGCGCCCAAGACGCCGAGGACCGGGCCGGCACCCCGCGACGTCCCGAGACCGACAGCACCGCCTCCACCCCCGACGACCACCCCCACGACACCGCGGCCCCCTCGGAACACCGCTCCCTCGCGCACTCCGGCATCGCCAAGGGCGAACCGCCGCAGCCGCGGCCCAAGGAGCCGGGCGGCGGCATCCTCATGGGGCGCCCCTTCGGGGTGCCCGTGTACGTGGCGCCCAGCTGGTTCCTCGTCGCCGCGCTGATCACCTGGGTCTTCGGCGGCCAGCTCGACCGCGTGCTGCCCGAACTGGGTGCCGCGCGCTACCTGGTCTCGCTGTTCTTCGCCGTCGCCTTCTACGCCTCCGTGCTGGTCCACGAACTGGCCCACACGGTCGCCGCGATCCGCTTCAAGCTCCCGGTCCGCCGCATCCAGCTCCAGTTCTTCGGCGGCGTCTCCGAGATCGAGAAGGAGGCCGAGACCCCCGGCCGGGAATTCGTGCTGGCCTTCGTCGGCCCCCTGCTCTCCCTCGTCCTCGCCGGGGTCTTCTACCTCGCCATGCAGCCCGTCGAACCCCGCTCCGTGCCCGGCGTGCTGCTCGCGGGGCTGATGATCTCCAACCTCATCGTGGCGATCTTCAACCTCCTGCCCGGCCTGCCCCTCGACGGCGGCCGCATGCTCCGCGCCGTCGTCTGGAAGATCACCGGCAAGCCCATGAGCGGCACCGTCGCCGCCGCCTGGGTCGGCCGCGCGCTCGCCGTCGCCGTACTGATCGGCCTGCCGCTGATGAACCAGTCCGGCGCGCTCGGCGGCGACGGCACCGAGGTGAACGGCATGGACACCGTCACCGACGCCCTGCTCGCCGCCATCCTCGCCGCGATCATCTGGACCGGCGCCGGCAACAGCCTGCGCATGGCCCGGCTGCGCGAGCACCTCCCCGAGCTGCGCGCCCGCACCCTCACCCGGCGGGCCGTGCCGGTGCAGACCGACACCCCGCTCTCCGAGGCCCTGCGCCGCGCCAACGCCGCCGGTGCCCGCGCCCTGGTCGTGGTCGACGCCGACGGCAACCCCCTCTCCCTCGTCCGCGAGGCCGCCATCGTCGGCGTGCCCGAGCACCGCCGCCCCTGGGTCGCGGTCAGCGGCCTCGCCCAGGACCTCACCGACGGCATGCGCGTCTCCGCCGAACTGGCCGGCGAGGACCTCCTCGACGTCCTGCGCGCCACCCCGGCCACCGAGTACCTGGTCGTCGAGGAGACCGGCGAGATCTACGGCGTCCTGTCCGCGGCCGACGTCGAGCGCGCCTTCGTCAAGGCCATGGCCCGCCCCTCCGCCTAGCCCCGCCCCTCCGCCTGGTGGTCGGCGGCCCCCGCCGGGGCCGGTAGTCTGTTCACATGTCCGAACCGACCGGTGCCGCCCGCAGGCGCGGGCCCTTCAAGGTCGGGGACCAGGTTCAGCTGACCGACCCCAAGGGCCGCCACTACACGTTCACGCTCGAAGCAGGGAAGAACTTCCACACCCACAAGGGCTCCTTCCCGCACGACGAACTGATCGGTGCTCCCGAGGGCAGCGTTGTCCGCACCACCGGCAACGTGGCCTACCTCGCGCTGCGCCCCCTGCTCCCCGACTACGTCCTGTCCATGCCCCGCGGGGCAGCCGTCGTCTACCCGAAGGACGCGGGGCAGATCCTCGCCTTCGCCGACATCTTCCCCGGCGCGCGCGTCGTGGAGGCCGGCGTCGGCTCCGGCTCGCTCAGCAGCTTCCTGCTGCGCGCCATCGGCGACCAGGGCATGCTGCACTCCTACGAGCGCCGCGAGGACTTCGCCGAGATCGCGCAGGCGAACGTGGAGCGCTACTTCGGCGGCCCGCACCCCGCCTGGCAGCTCACCGTCGGCGACCTCCAGGACAACCTGTCCGACACCGACGTCGACCGCGTCATCCTCGACATGCTCGCCCCCTGGGAGTGCCTGGAAGCCGTCTCCAAGGCACTCGTCCCCGGCGGCATCCTGTGCTGCTACGTGGCCACCACCACCCAGCTCGCCCGGACCGTGGAGTCCATCCGCGAGATCGGCTGCTTCAACGAGCCGACCGCCTGGGAGACCATGATCCGCAACTGGCACATCGAGGGCCTGGCCGTCCGCCCGGACCACCGGATGATCGGCCACACCGGCTTCCTGCTCACCGCCCGCCGCCTCGCGGACGGCGTCGAACCCCCCATGCGCCGCCGCCGCCCCGCCAAGGGCGCCTACGGCGAGGACTACGCCGGACCGAACGCCGACGGCGGCACCGGCCGCTGACCGGCCGCACACGGCTCAACGTGAGGGCGCCGTGCCCGAGTTCCCACCGACCACCGGGAACTCCGGCACGGCGCCCCTTCGTTGACGGGATGCCAGGGTTCCCCGTCCCCCACCGTGCCTACGCCCCGCACGCGCGCGGACGTTGCGCCCGCGGGAATCCCGGACCCCGCCGTTCCCCCGCACTGTGACGTGTGGCACCATGCTGGCCACCCCACCGGCACAGCCCTCACAGGAGACACTCCTCGTGCAGCAATCCGCCGTCCCGGAGCTCGCCCACACCCAGACCAGGCCCATCCACTGGGTCGCCACGGCCACCGCCGTCGCCGGCGTCGTGGCCCTCTCCTCCGTCGTACAGCCCGGCTCCGCCACGGCCGCCACCGGCACACAGCCCAGAGCCGCCCGCACGGCCGTCGCCCCGCCGGGCACCACCGGCGTGGCCTTCCCGCTGAACTGCGGACCGGTCAAGGCAGTGGTGGTGAAGAAGGCCAGCGGGGACCTGGACGGGGACGGCAGACCGGAGACGGTCGCGGTCGTGCACTGCGACACCGCCATGGGCACCCCGCCGGACGGGGTCTACGTCATCACCCGACCGTCCGACGGCGGCACACCGCGCGTGGTCGCCACCCTCGTGAAGCCCCAGGACCGGTTCACCGTCACCGGCTTCTCCCTGCGCGCGGGCGCGGTCGCCGCCACCCTGCTCGGCTACTCCTCGGACGCGGTGCCCAACTGCTGCCCCGACCTGAAGACCCCCGTCACCTGGAAGTGGAGCGGCAGCGCGTTCGTCCGCTCCACGCCCGCCGACACCCACAGCGTCTGACCCGGGGCATGCGGCCCGGAGCCCGGCGGGGACTCAGTCCGCGTCGGGCCCGTACACCTCGACCCTGTCCGAAACACGCCGCACATGGATGCACTCGCCGGGACACTCCCGGGCCGAGTCCACCACGTCCGCGAGCAGCGGCAGCGGCACCGGCGTCGTCGCCCCCGGGCTCTGCAACAGCTCGTCGCCCGCGCCCCTCACATACGCCAGCCCGTCGATGTCCAGCTCGAACACCTCGGGGGCGTACTGGGCACAGATCCCGTCGCCGGTACACAGGTCCTGGTCGATCCAGACCTCCAGCGCCTCGCCCCCCGGGGCCTCCTGCTGCACGGTCACCTCTCCTGCCGTCTCGGTTCGCCGGGCGGCGGGGCGCCGGAAGCGCCAGCCGGGTCCGCTCCAGCGGCTGTTGAACACCCCTCGACCCTACCTCCGCCGCTTTCCGGCCCCCTTCCGCCCGTGACGGGGTTTCCACACGATCACCCACGGGTACGACGGCCCGACCGGGACAGGGGAGCCCCGGCCAGGGGAACGACCACTTCAGGCCGCGCCGACGGTCACACCGTCCGCCCGGACCGTCGCTCTGCGTGAGGACGTGCGAGCGCGCGGCAGGCTGCCCGCACACAGGCCGACCAGCCCTGAACGGACAACTCCGGCCAGCATTGAAGGAATTCGACCACGCGATGCCCGGAACAAGCTGCTTCCACATCACGTTGAGTGGGTATCCCCTCCGTGCGAGGGAGAGCGCATCGGGTGACCGACGACACACCTTGACAGTCTTGGTGATCTAGGGGTTTCAATCGACACCCACCCAGGTAGGGTCTGGAAGCGTCCAGCTCCCCTTGGAGGAGGTGAGGACCGTGGCAGCCCACGACGACGACATGAACCGCGGCATCCGCCCGGGACGAGGGTCCGACGACCCGGCCGGGCAGATCGCCTACCTTGAGCAGGAGATCGCCGTCCTGCGACGCAAGCTCGCCGACTCTCCGCGGCACACGAGGATTCTCGAAGAGCGGATCGTCGAGCTACAGACGAACCTGGCCGGCGTGTCCGCCCAGAACGAACGACTGGCCAACACCCTCCGCGAGGCCCGCGACCAGATCGTGGCCCTCAAGGAAGAAGTCGACCGGCTCGCCCAGCCACCGGCCGGCTTCGGCGTCTTCCTGCAAGCCAACGAGGACGGCACGGCCGACATCTTCACCGGCGGCCGCAAGCTCCGGGTGAACGTCAGCCCAAGCGTCGACCTCGACGACCTGCGGCGCGGCCAGGAAGTCATGCTCAACGAGGCGCTCAACGTGGTCGAGGCCATGGAATACGAGAGCGTCGGCGACATCGTCACCCTCAAGGAGATCCTGGAGGACGGCGAGCGCGCCCTCGTACTCGGGCACACCGACGAGGAGCGGGTGGTACGGCTCGCCGAGCCACTGCTGGACGTCACCATCCGCCCCGGCGACGCCCTCCTCCTCGAACCCCGCTCCGGCTACGTCTACGAAGTCGTGCCCAAGAGCGAGGTCGAAGAACTCGTCCTCGAAGAAGTCCCGGACATCGGTTACGACCAGATCGGCGGCCTCGGCAACCAGATCGAGGCCATCCGTGACGCCGTCGAGCTGCCGTACCTCTACCCCGACCTGTTCAAGGAGCACGAGCTGCGTCCGCCCAAGGGCGTACTGCTCTACGGCCCGCCCGGCTGCGGCAAGACACTCATCGCCAAAGCCGTCGCGAACTCCCTGGCCAAGAAGGTCGCCGAGGTCACCGGCCAAGCCGCCGGCAAGAGCTTCTTCCTCAACATCAAGGGCCCCGAACTGCTCAACAAGTACGTCGGCGAGACCGAGCGGCAAATCCGCCTCGTCTTCCAGCGTGCCCGCGAGAAGGCCAGCGAGGGCACCCCCGTCATCGTCTTCTTCGACGAGATGGAGTCCCTCTTCCGCACCCGCGGCTCCGGCGTCAGCTCGGACGTGGAGAACACCATCGTCCCCCAGCTGCTCGCCGAGATCGACGGCGTGGAAGGCCTGCAGAACGTGGTCGTCATCGGCGCCTCCAACCGCGAGGACATGATCGACCCCGCCATCCTCCGCCCCGGCCGACTCGACGTGAAGATCAAGATCGAACGTCCCGACGCCGAGGCCGCCAAGGACATCTTCGGCAAGTACCTCACCGAACGCCTCCCGCTGCACGCCGACGACCTCGGCGAACACGGCGGCGACAAGACCACCACCGTCCAGAGCATGATCCAGACGGCGGTCGAGCAGATGTACGCCGAGTCCGAGGAAAACCGCTTCCTGGAAGTCACCTACGCCAACGGCGACAAGGAAGTCCTCTACTTCAAGGACTTCAACTCCGGCGCCATGATCGAGAACATCGTGGGCCGCGCCAAGAAAATGGCGATCAAGGACTTCCTCGAAAAGACACAGAAAGGCCTCCGCGTCTCCCACCTCCTCCAGGCCTGCGTGGACGAGTTCAAGGAGAACGAGGACCTGCCCAACACCACCAACCCGGACGACTGGGCCCGAATCTCCGGAAAGAAGGGCGAGCGGATCGTGTACATCCGCACGCTCATCACCGGAAAGCAGGGCGCGGACACCGGACGCTCCATCGACACGGTGGCGAACACCGGTCAATACCTGTAAAAGCAGGGCGGCTGCGGGTGCCCTCACCGGGTACCCGCAGCCCTCTGTTTTTCCGGCCACCACCCGCCACCACCGGCCACGACCGGAGCAGGCAATGACGCAAATGATCTCCCCACCAGCGCAAAGGCGTTCTAGGCTCGTTCCTGCCGCCGAGTCGCGCCGTGCGGGGACGGGCACCGCGCACGCACCGGAGCCCCGGTGGTACGTGAGCGGCGCCCACGACCGAGGGTGCCGCCGGGCAAGGAGGGCCGCATGACCGTACGGCGAGTAATGGGCATCGAGACGGAGTACGGAATCTCCGTCCCCGGCCACCCCAACGCCAATGCCATGCTCACCTCGTCCCAGATCGTCAACGCCTACGCGGCGGCGATGCACCGGGCCCGACGGGCCCGCTGGGACTTCGAGGAGGAGAACCCGCTGCGGGACGCGCGAGGCTTCGACCTCGCCCGGGAGGCCGCCGACGCCAGCCAGCTCACCGACGAGGACATCGGCCTCGCCAACGTGATCCTCACCAACGGCGCCCGGCTGTACGTCGACCACGCCCACCCCGAGTACAGCGCCCCCGAGGTGACCAACCCGCGCGACGCCGTCCTGTGGGACAAGGCCGGCGAACGGATCATGGCCGAGGCCGCCGAGCGGGCCGCCCAGCTCCCCGGCGCCCAGCCGATCCACCTCTACAAGAACAACACCGACAACAAGGGCGCCTCCTACGGCACACACGAGAACTACCTGATGAAGCGGGAGACCCCCTTCTCGGACATCGTGCGCCACCTCACGCCCTTCTTCGTCTCCCGCCAGGTCTTCGCCGGAGCAGGCCGCGTCGGCATCGGCCAGGACGGCCACGAACACGGCTTCCAGCTCAGCCAGCGCGCGGACTACTTCGAGGTCGAGGTCGGCCTGGAGACGACCCTCAAACGCCCCATCATCAACACCCGCGACGAGCCGCACGCCGACGCCGAGAAGTACCGCCGACTGCACGTGATCATCGGCGACGCCAACCTGTCGGAGATCTCGACCTACCTGAAACTGGGCACGACCGCCCTCGTCCTGTCCATGATCGAGGACGGCTTCATCGCGGTCGACCTCGCCGTCGACCAGCCCGTACGCACCCTCCACCAGGTCTCCCACGACCCCGGCCTGCAACGCCTGGTCACCCTCCGCAGCGGCCGCACACTCACCGCGGTCCAACTCCAGATGGAGTACTTCGAGCTGTCGCGCAAGTACGTCGAGGAGCGCTACGGCGCCGACGCGGACGAACAGACCAAGGACGTCCTGACCCGCTGGGAAGACACTCTGAACCGCCTGGAGAACGACCCGATGAGCCTCGCCGGCGAGCTGGACTGGGTCGCCAAGCGAGAACTCATGGAGGGCTACCGCCGCCGTGACGACCTCGACTGGGACGCGGCCCGGCTCCACCTGGTCGACCTCCAGTACGCCGACGTACGCGCCGAGAAGGGCCTCTACAACCGTCTGGCGGCCCGCGGCCGCATGAAGCGCCTGCTGGACGAGTCCGAGGTCGACAGGGCCCGCACGACGCCCCCGGAGGACACCAGGGCCTACTTCCGCGGCCGCTGCCTGGAGCAGTACGCCGACGACGTCGCCGCCGCGAGCTGGGACTCGGTCATCTTCGACCTCCCCGGCCGCGACTCCCTCCAGCGCGTTCCAACCCTGGAACCGCTACGCGGAACGCGAAATCACGTCAAGGAGCTCCTGGACCGCTGCCGCACGGCAGAAGACCTGGTCAGGGTGTTGTCGGGCGGCTGAGCACAGCCGGCGGACAGCCGCGGCGCCCCGGGCGGACAGGGTGGAAAACCCGCCGTCCGGGAATCATCGAGGTGGCCCCCGTACGTTGTGGAAACTGCGGGGCCGATGTCGGACCCGGCTTGTAGGGTCTGATCATCACCGATCGGCAGGCGAACTGAGCGGGGTGAGGGTTATGGCGACGAAGGACACCGGCGGCGGCCAGCAGAAGGCCACACGGTCCACCGAGGAAGTCGAGGAGCAGGCGCAGGACGCGCAGGCTTCGGAGGACCTCAAGGAGCGGCACGAGAAGCTGAGCGATGACGTGGACTCGGTGCTGGACGAAATCGATGATGTGCTCGAAGAGAACGCCGAGGACTTCGTGCGCTCATTCGTTCAGAAGGGTGGCCAGTAGCCTTCGAATCAAAGGTTGCGGGGGGATTTGGGGTGGTGAACGAAGAAGCCGTGAAGCGCTGCGTGCGGTGCGGTGAGTACAAGCCGCGCGCAGCCTTCGCTCGTAAGCGGTCGAACCTCGACGGCTTGCAACGGCATTGCCGGGACTGTGCAACGCGCTACCACTGCCGCGCACCGGAGCCGCAAGTGCACGGCCCCGAGGACGAGGTGCCAATCGGGCACAAGCGGTGCCGAGGACGTGGTGAGGTGAAGCCGCACGGCGACTGGCATCGAAAGGGCAACCGCCTGGCAAGTCGCTGCAAGTCGTGTCGTGCAGCTCAAGGGCCCGCCGATCACCTGAAGCGTCGCTACGGCCTCACGCTAGCCGAGCGCGACGCGATGATCGCCGCCCAGCGCGGCCTGTGCGCGATCTGCCTGGATGCCCTGCCCGTGCATGTGGATCACTGCCACAGGACGGGTAGGGTCCGAGGCGTACTGTGCTTCAACTGCAACTCGGCCATCGGCAAGTTGGGTGACCACCCCGACGCCGTACGCCGGGCCGCTGCCTATCTGGAAGGAAACTCGTGGAAGCCAATACTCGTGGCACCGGGCGTCTACCAGCTGCCTTCCTGACGCCGGGCTCTTCTTCGTTCATGGACTTCCTCTCCGCGCACCAGCCCGAGATGCTGCCGGGCAATCGGCAGCTGCCGCCCACCCAGGGCGTGCTGGAGGCGCCGCACGGCACGACCATCGTGGCCGCGACGTTCCCCGGAGGCGTCGTGCTGGCCGGTGACCGGCGGGCGACGATGGGCAATGTCATCGCTCAGCGGGACATCGAGAAGGTCTTCCCGTCGGACGAGTACTCGGCGGTGGGTATCGCCGGTACCGCCGGTCTGGCCGTCGAGATGGTCAAGCTCTTCCAGTTGGAGCTGGAGCACTTCGAGAAGGTCGAGGGTGCCCAGCTGTCCCTGGAGGGCAAGGCCAACCGGCTGTCGACGATGATCCGCTCCAACCTCGGCATGGCCATGCAGGGCCTCGCCGTGGTCCCCCTCTTCGCCGGGTACGACCTGGACCGTGAGAAGGGGCGCATCTTCTCCTATGACGTCACGGGCGGTCGCAGCGAGGAGCACAACTTCGCGGCGACGGGCTCCGGCTCGATCTTCGCGCGTGGTGCGATGAAGAAGCTGTTCCGTGACGACCTGACCGAGGAGCAGGCCACCACCCTGGTGGTCCAGGCTCTCTACGACGCGGCAGACGACGACTCGGCGACCGGTGGTCCCGATGTCGCCCGCCGGATCTACCCGATCATCACCGTGATCACCGAGGACGGCTTCCGCCGGCTCACCGAGGACGAGGCCTCGGAGCTGTCCCGGGCGGTGCTCCAGCGCCGCCTGGAGGAGCCGGACGGCCCCAAGGCCGCGCTGCTCTGAGGCAGCGGGCCCCGGTTTCTTGTGAAGGTGATCCAGTGACCACGACAGAAAGGGACGGATAACCGGTGTCGACGCCGTTCTATGTCTCACCCCAGCAGGCCATGGCCGACCGGGCCGAGTACGCGCGCAAGGGCATCGCGCGCGGTCGTAGCCTCGTCGTGCTGCAGTACGCCGACGGCATCGTGTTCGTCGGCGAGAACCCGTCCCGTGCGCTGCACAAGTTCAGCGAGATCTACGACCGGATCGGTTTCGCGGCCGCCGGCAAGTACAACGAGTACGAGAACCTCCGCATCGGCGGTGTCCGCTACGCCGATCTGCGCGGTTACACGTACGACCGTGACGACGTCACGGCCCGTGGTCTGGCGAACGTGTACGCCCAGACGCTGGGCACGATCTTCTCGTCGGCGGCCGAGAAGCCGTACGAGGTGGAGCTGATCGTCGCCGAGGTGGGGGAGACCGCCGAGGGCGACCAGATCTACCGGCTGCCGCACGACGGCTCCATCGTGGACGAGCACGGCTCGGTCGCGGTCGGGGGCAATCCGGAGCAGATCACCACCTATCTGGAGCGTGAGCACCGCGACGGCATGAGCCTGGCCGAGGCGCTCAAGCTCGCGGTGCAGGCTCTGTCCCGCGAGTCCAACGGCACGCAGCGGGAGATTCCCGCCGACCGCCTGGAGGTCGCGGTGCTGGACCGTACGCGGCCGCAGAAGCGCAAGTTCAAGCGCATCGTCGGCCGTCAGCTCGCCCGTCTGCTGGAGGCGGACGGTGCGGCCACGGAGGCGGAGAGCGCCGAGGAGCCGGAGGAGTCGGGCGAGGAGTAGCCTGCGGCCCTGTTCTGCTCCGGTGTGCCCCGGCCGCTGTCCTGGCCGGGGCACACGTGTTTTCGCGGGTCCGCTCAGTGGCGCGGTGGCGGCGCTGTCGAGCCGCGGACGACCAGGTGGACGGGGATGTCCCCGCTCTCGGGCGCAGTGCCTTCCAGGACGGTCAGCAGGGCCTGCATGCCGCGTTCGCCGAACAGTTCGGCGTCGAGTCGTACTGTCGTCAGTTCGGGGTCGATGGCGGTGGCCAGGGCGAGGTCGTCGAGGCCGGTGACGGAGATGTCGTCCGGGATGCGCAGGCCGAGGCGGCGGATGGCCTTGTAGGCGCCGGCGGCGAGTTTGTCGTCGTCGCAGACGACCGCGGTGGGGCGTGGTCCGGGTGTGGTGAGTGCGGCCTCGGTGGCGGCCTGGGCGCCGTCGATGGAGATGGGGGCCCTGGCTGTACGGACCTCGGTGCCGGGTGCGGCTGCCATGCGTGTGGCCAGTTCCCGTGCGCGCAGTTCGAAGGTCCAGGACGGCACGTCGGCGGCGAGGTGCAGTACTCGGCGATGGCCGAGGGCCAGGAGATGGTCGGTGACCTGGCGGACTCCGTCGGCGATGTCCAGGTTGACGGTCGCCGCGCCCAGGCTGCCCGCGGGGTCGCTGTCGAGCATGACGAGGGGCAGTTGGTCGCCGCGGATCGCGGTGAGTGCGTCGGCGGCCATCGAGGAGGCGAGGACGCCGTCCAGGGCGGCCTGTGCGGAGGCGAAGGGGTCGCGGGCGGGGCCGATGCCTTCGGGGGAGGGGTACAGCACGACGCCGAAGCCGTGTTCGGCGGCGACGCGTGCGGCGCCCGTGTAGACGCCTGCGAAGAACTCCGTGGTCAGGGCGGGGACGACGAGCAGGACGGTGCGGGTGCGGCCGAGGCGGAGGTTGCGGGCGGCGAGGTTGGGCCGGTAGCCGAGTTCGCGTGCTGCTTCGCGGACTCGTTCGGCGGTGGTTTCGGAGACGCGTCCGCGCCATTTGTCGCCGAGGACGAGTGAGACGGCGGCCTGCGAGACCCCGGCTGCCTGGGCGACGTCACGGCTGGTCGGTCGCGTGCTGCTGCGTGCCACCGTGGTTGCGCTCCTTCACCTGGACGTCCGAACAGCGCACATGGTACGTATGAGGGAGGACGTTATACGTAACACGTGGGGCGGGCGAGGCTCCGCGTGCGAGCTGCTGAAGGGCAGGACATGGCCACCGGATACCTGGGGATACTCCGGGCGCGGCACGCGCTGCGGCTGCTCACCGGCACGCTGGTCGGCCGGCTGCCCAACGCGACCGCGGCCATCGCCCTGGTGCTCTTCGTGCGTGCCGAGGGCGGCACCTACAGCCTCGCCGGCGGTCTCGCGGCCGTGTACGGCGTCGCCAACGCGGTCGGCCAGCCGGTGCTGGGCCGGCTCGTGGACCTGCACGGACAGCCGCGCGTCCAGCTGCCCGCCGCGGTCCTCGCCGCCGCCTCCATGACCGTCTTCGCCTTCTGCGGCACCGATCCGCTGCCCCTGGCCTACGCCTCCGTCGCCGCGGCGGGACTGTTCGCCCCGCCCCTGGAGGGCGGCCTGCGCGCGCTGTGGCCGTCCGTGCTGCGCGGCGAGGAGCAGGTGCACACCGCGTACGCCATGGACGCGATCGCGCAGGAGGTCATGTTCACCGTGGGGCCGCTGCTGGTGACCCTGTGCGTGTCCGTGTGGGACGAGCGTGCCGCCCTGCTCGTGCTGAACCTCCTGGGTGTCCTCGGCGCGCTCTCCGTGGTCGTCTCGCCGCCCTCGCGCGCGTGGCGCTCGGCCCCGCGCGAGGCCCACTGGCTCGGCGCCCTGCGTTCGCCCGGCCTGCTCGCCCTGCTCGGCGCCTTCCTGTTCATCGGTATCGCGCTCGGCTCCATCACGGTCGCGTCGGTGTCGTACGCCGACGGGCACGGCGGTGACGCGGTCTACGGCTGGATGATGGCCGGGCTGGGCCTCGGTGCGCTCGTCGGCGGCGCGGTGTACGGCGCCCGTCGGTGGTCCGGCGTGCCCGAGCGGCGACTGCGGCTGCTGGTGGCGCTTCTGGCGGTGTGTTACCTGCCGCTCATGCTGGTGCCGGGTGCGGTGCCCATGGTGTTGCTGGCGGTGGTGTCCGGGGTGTTCCTCGCGCCGTGCATCGCCTGCGCGTTCATCATCGTCGACCGGCATGCGCCGAGGGGGACCGTCACCGAGGCGTTCTCCTGGCTTGTCACGACGTTCACCGTGGGTGCCTCGGTCGGTACGGGGCTCGCCGGTCCCGTGGTCCAGGCCGGGGGCACGGTGTGGGGCTTCGCGGTTCCCGGTGTCGCGGGTGCCGTGTCGTTGCTGGTCCTGCTCGCCACCGGGCGGGTCCTCGCAGCTCCCGCGCGGGGTGCGGTTGTTGCGGCTTCATCGGAAACTGATCCAAATCGTGCTGTCGAACCCCGTTTCAGCTCAGGGGATCGGGCGTAATGTTCAGTCATGGACCGCCGCATTTTCGGGCTGGAGAACGAGTACGGCGTCACGTGCACGTTCAGGGGACAGCGCCGCCTGTCGCCTGACGAGGTGGCGCGGTACCTCTTCCGCCGTGTCGTGTCATGGGGCCGCAGCAGCAATGTCTTTCTGCGAAACGGCGCCCGGCTCTATCTCGACGTGGGCTCACATCCGGAATACGCGACACCCGAATGTGACAACGTGACCGAACTGGTCACCCACGACAAGGCCGGCGAGCGCATTCTCGAAGGACTCCTGGTGGACGCGGAACGACGCCTGCACGAGGAGGGAATCGCGGGCGACGTCTACCTTTTCAAGAACAACACCGACTCGGCGGGCAACTCCTACGGCTGCCACGAGAACTATCTGGTGGCGCGGCACGGGGAGTTCTCCCGGCTCGCGGACATCCTCATCCCCTTCCTGGTCACCCGGCAGCTGCTGTGCGGCGCGGGCAAGGTGCTCCAGACGCCGCGCGGCGCCGTGTACTGCGTCAGCCAGCGCGCCGAGCACATCTGGGAGGGCGTCTCCTCGGCCACGACCCGCTCGCGGCCGATCATCAACACCCGCGACGAACCCCACGCGGACGCCGAGCGCTACCGCCGGCTGCACGTCATCGTGGGCGACTCGAACATGTCCGAGACGACCATGCTGCTCAAGGTCGGCGCGACCGACCTGGTGCTGCGCATGATCGAGGCGGGCACCGTGATGCGCGACCTGACCCTGGAGAACCCGATCCGGGCGATCCGCGAGGTCAGCCACGACATCACAGGCCGCCGCAAGGTGCGCCTGGCCAGCGGCCGGGAGGCCTCGGCGCTGGAGGTGCAGCGGGAGTACTTCGACAAGGCCGTGGACTTCTGCGACCGCCGCGGCATCCGCACCGGCACGGTCGCCCAGGTGCTGGAGCTGTGGGGCCGTACCCTCGACGCGATCGAGAGCGAGGAACTCGACCGGATCGCCACCGAGATCGACTGGGTGATGAAGTACAAGCTCATCGAGCGGTACCGGGCCAAGCACAACATGACGATGTCGCATCCGCGGGTCGCGCAGATAGACCTCGCCTACCACGACATCCACCGTCGCCGTGGCCTGTACTACCTGCTGGAGCGCAAGGGCCAAGCCACGCGGGTCTGCAACGACTTGAAGATCTTCGAGGGCAAGTCCGTTCCCCCGCAGACCACTCGGGCCCGGCTGCGCGGCGACTTCATCCGCCGGGCACAGGAGCAGCGCCGGGACTTCACGGTCGACTGGGTCCATCTGAAGCTCAACGACCAGGCACAGCGCACCGTGTTGTGCAAGGACCCGTTCCGTTCGGTGGACGACCGGGTGGAGAAGCTCATCGCCGGAATGTGACGAAGGATTCCGAGTCGGGCGTTTCCGCGCCGTAATGCCGGAACGCCACACGGGCGCCGTACGTTTCCCGTACGGCGCCCTTCTCGCGTCGTAGAGTTGCGCGCACGCCAATCCACAAGATCGACCGATTACGAGGCCTTCCGTGCGCCGACGCTCACTCCTCCTCGCCGCCGTACCCGCGGGACTGGTCACCCTCTCCGCGTGCGGTGACAACAAGTCCGCCTCCAGCAAGACGAGTGCCTCGCCGACGCCGTCGGTGTCCGCTCCACCGCCGCCGAAGATCGTGGCGGGACCGCTGCCGGCGATCACGGCGGGCACGAGGTTCGGCGAGAAGCCGACCGTCGCCAAGGGTGCGGCCGCGCCGTCGAAGGACCTCGCGGTCAAGACGGTGATCGCGGGCAGTGGCCGCACGGTCGCCGAGAACGACTTCATCAAGGCGAACTACCTGGGCCAGATCTGGGACACGGCCAAGGTCTTCGACAACTCCTACGACCGCAAGAGCCCGCTGGTCATGCAGCTCGCGCAGGGCAGCATCATCGACGGCTGGCGGTACGGCCTGACGGGCAAGAAGGTCGGCAGCCGTGTCCAGATCGCCGTCCCGCCCACCTGGGGCTACGGCACGTCGGGCAACGCGCAGGCGGGCATCAAGGGCACCGACACCCTGGTGTTCGTCATCGACGTGATCGAGTCCTACAACTCCAAGAGCTCCGTCACGGGCAAGGCGGTCGCGCAGAGCGACGCGGCCCTGCCGAAGGTGGCCACCAACACCGACGGCGCCGTCCCGAAGGTCACGGTCCCGAAGACCGACCCGCCGAAGAAGCTCGTGTCGACCTATGTCCTGGAGGGCGACGGCGACGAGCTGAAGGCGGACCAGGCGGTGCTGTGCCAGTTCCAGGGCCTGGTCTGGGACGGCGGCAAGACCTTCCAGCGGACGTACGGCTCGGGCCGGCTCGCCCAGTTCTCGCTGGAGCAGATGCAGCAGACGGTCAAGGGCCTCGCGCAGGGCCTGGTCGGAAAGAAGGTCGGCAGCCGCGTGCTGATCGTCGTCCCGCCGGAGCTCGGCTACGGCGACACCCCGCCGAGCGGCGGGCCCATCCAGAAGGGCTCCACCCTGGTGTTCACGGTGGACGTGCTCGCGGCGATGTAGCCCCCGGTCCCCGTGGCGGGCGGGGAGGCCACGGGGATGAAAGACTGTCCGTGATTCGTGTCGTACACAAGCAGGAGCTTTGACGTGAGCATCGAGAAGCCCGAGATCGACTTCCCGGGCGGCGAGCCCCCGAAGGACCTTGAGATCAAGGACATCTGGGAGGGTGACGGAGCGGAGGCCGTGGCCGGCCAGAACGTCACCGTGCACTACGTGGGCGTCACCTTCGAGACGGGTGAGGAGTTCGACGCCAGCTGGAACCGCAACTCGCCGTTCCGTTTCCCGCTCGGCGCCGGCCGGGTCATCAAGGGCTGGGACCAGGGCGTCCAGGGCATGAAGGTCGGCGGTCGTCGCCAGCTGACCATCCCCGCCCACCTCGCCTACGGCGACCAGAGCCCGAGCCCGCTCATCCCGGCGGGCTCGACCCTGATCTTCGTGGTCGACCTCCTCGCCGTCTGATCGGATCCGATCGGTTGGGGCCCATGCCTGTCCGGGCATGGGCCCTCGCTTTTGCCACCGCACCGAGGAGCGGTACGGTCATCGGTCGGAAGCATGAAAAGGGGAGGCGAAGGGCGTCGATGGCCATTGCCAAGGCCGAGCGGCTGATGAACCTCGCGCTGTGCCTGCTCGGGGCGCGCCGTCCGCTGAGCAAGCGTGAGCTGCGGGGGTCCGTGGAGGCCTATCTGGAAGCGGGCTCGGACGACTCCTTCAACCGCATGTTCGAGCGGGACAAGGACGACCTGCGCGAGCTGGGCCTGGTCATCGACACGGTCGAGAACCTCGACGGCGAGGTCGGCTACCTCGCCCGCCGCGACAGCAACCGCCTGCCCCCCATCGTCCTGGACGCCGAGGAGGCCGCCGCGCTCGGCCTGGCCGCCAAGGTGTGGCAGCAGGCCCGGCTCGCCGGCGCCGCGAGCGGCGCCCTGCAGAAGCTGCGGGCCGCGGGGCTCCCGGAGGACGTCGATCCGTACGAGGCGCACGGCGCGCTCGAACCCCGTATCCCGGTGCACGAGGCCGCCTTCGAGCCGCTGATGCTGGCCTGCCGCGACCGCCGCCCGGTCCTCTTCGAGTACCGCAAGGCCTCCGCCGCCCACCCCGAGCCCCGGCATGTCGAGCCGTGGGCCCTGGAGTGCTGGCGCGGGCACTGGTACCTGGCCGGCTTCGACCGCGACCGGGGCGCCGAGCGTGTCTTCCGGCTGTCCCGGATCACCGGCCGGGTCCGCTCGCGCGGCACGGGCTTCACCGTGCCCGTGCCGGACGTGGTCACCGTGCGCGAGACCGTCGCGAGCTGGGCGGGCGAGATCGCCCACCGCTCGGCGCTGATCCGGCTGCGCTCCGGCTCCGGGTACCCCCTTCGGGCGAAGGCCATCGAGGTCCGGGAACTCGGCGACGGCTGGGACGAGTTGGAGATTCCGTACGGGCACGGCCTGGACGCATGGCTGGTGGAGTTCGGGCCGGACGTGGTGGTGCTGGAGCCGGCCGAGCTGCGCGCGGACGTCGTGGACCGGCTGCGTGCCGTGGCCAAGGGCTGAGTGGGGGAGCGGAACTGTGGCAGGCAAACCGGTCAGGCCCGTGAACGCCATCGACCAGACCCGGCGGATGCTCTCTTTGGTCACGTATCTCCGGGAGCGTCCCGGCGCGCGGATCGCGGACGTCGCCCGCGCCTTCGGCATCACCGAGGACGAGCTGGTCTCCGACCTCGATCTGCTGCCCATGTGCGGCACCAGCTTCCGCGGCGGCGACCTGCTGGACATCGACACCGACGGCGAGCGCATCTGGTGGCACAACCCGGCGGCGCTCGGCGAGGAGGCCGCGGAGCCGCTCCGGCTCGCCGCCGACGAGGCCACCGCCCTGCTGGTGGCCGCCCGCGCGGTCGCCACGCTGCCCGGCCTGCGCGAGGGCGACCGCCAGGCCCTGCTGCGGGCCACCGCCAAGGTGGAGACCGCGGCCGGCGAGGCGGCCGGCGCCAGCTCCCGGCTGTCGGTGACCTTCGAGTCCGAGGGCGGGGTCTTCGCCGACGTCGACCGCGCGATCTCCGAGCGCCGCCGGCTGTGGATCCGCTACTACTCCCCGGCCCGCGACGAGGTCACCGAGCGCGAGATCGACCCCATCCGCCTGGTCAGCGTCGGCCACACCTACGTCGAGGCCTGGTGCCGGCGCTCCGAGGCCCGGCGCACCTTCCGGCTCGACCGGGTCGCCGAGATCCGGATCCTGGACGAGCCGTCCGCACCGCCCGAGATAGAGCTGCGGGACCTCTCCGAGGCCCTGGTGCAGCCGGCCGCCGAGGACCCGGAGGTGGTGGTCGAGGTCGGCCCCGGCGGCCGCTGGGTCGCCGAGTACTACCCGCACGACAGCGCCGATGAGCTTCCCGACGGCGGGCTGCGTATCACTCTGCGCACGCCCGACCCGGCCTCCCTGCGCCGCCTCGGCCTGCGGCTCGGCGCCGACGGCCGGATCGTGTCTCCGCCGGAACTGGCGGAGAGCGCCCGAAGGGCGGCCGGGGAGGCCCTGGCGGCATACGCGGAGTGAGGGCAGCGCCCCTGAAGGGGTGCGGGGCTGTGCGTGACACGCGGCGCCGCCGTGATGGGGTCCCCCCCGGGTTCGAGCGAAGCCGAGCACGTGGGGAGCGACCGGCCACGACGGCGCGGTGGACGCGGGACGGCACATCACGGCACGACGGCTGGCGAACAACCACAAGAAGGAGCAGGCCCATGACCGAGTCTCCGGTGACCACTGCTGGTGACATGACCGTGGCATCCGCCTTCGCCGGGATGCGAAGAGTCGCCCCCGTGCTGTTCAAGGCGGGCTGCCCGGACTGCCGGGGCCGCTTCGAGCTCGCCGCGAGCGCGCTGCGCCTCGCCATCGGCGCCTCCAGCCGTACGACGTTCTACTCCTTCACCTGCCCCGACTGCGGCGTTGCCGTCCGCAAACCGGCCGGTGAGCGCATCGTCGAGCTGCTCACCGGCGGCGGGGTCAGGACACTGCGGCTGCACTCCACCGTCTAGTCTCGACGTCATGTTCTGGCCGATGTTCGCGGTAGCGCTGGGTTTCCTGGGTCTCGTCGTGCTGGGGGTGCTCGCCGTCCGGGTCTTCCTGGCGGCGCGGCGCCTCGGACTGCAGGTCGCCGACTCCGGGCGCCGCATCAGCAGGGCGGCCGAGGACCTGGAGCGGGCGGCCGTCAGCGCGGCCCGTGCCGCCGATTCCCTGTGAGCCCGCCCGCGGGCCCCCGGTGAGTGCTGCGACGCACGCGCTCCGGGACCCTTCGCCCTGTCACGCTGCCCGTCGGGACAGGTACGCTGCTTGTCGCGGTGCGGAGAACGAGGCCCGTTCCGTGGACCGGGAGTACGCAAGGGGATTGCTTCGTGTTTACCCCCCGGCGTTACGATCGCTGCCAGCACGACCATCGGACGTATGTCCGACTGATCGGACAGCATCCCACCCCAGCCGCCTCGGTGAGAAGGTAAAGACTTATGTTCGGAAGGCTCGGAGCCCCCGAGATCATTCTCATCCTCGTCGTCATCTTCCTGCTGTTCGGCGCGAAGAAGCTTCCGGACATGGCCCGCTCGCTCGGCAAGTCCGCGCGGATCCTCAAGAGCGAGGCCAAGGCGATGAAGGAGGAGGGCAACGCCTCCGCCCAGGCGCCCGCCTCCGACGAGCAGGCCCAGTCCCAGCGCACCATCCAGGCGGCCCCCGGCGACGTGACCAGCTCGCGCCCGGTCAACGAGCCGACGGACACCACCCAGCGCTGACGCACGGCCGGAAGCCCCCGGCCTGCCGCACGAGATGAGGACGTGGGTTGCCCAAGCCCGCCCGCAAGAAGGAGAAGGATCCCGAGGGGCGTATGCCTCTCGCGGATCACCTCCGTGAGCTCCGCAACCGGCTCGCGAAGGCAATGCTGGCCATCGTCGTCGTGACGATCGTCGCCGCCTTCTTCTACAACGACATCATCAACTTCCTGACCAAGCCGATCCTCGACTCGGTCGGTTGCGCACAGAGCTTCGAGCAACTGGCGAAGACCAAGAGTGGTCACCAGTGCGCGGAGATCACCATCAACGGCCTGCTCGCGCCGTTCACCCTGGCCCTCCAGGTCTCGCTGATGGCCGGTGTCGTCACCGCCTCGCCGATCTGGCTGTACCAGCTGTGGGCCTTCGTCGCGCCCGGTCTGCACCGGCACGAGAAGAAGTACGCCTACGCCTTCGTCCTCATCGGCGCCCCGCTGTTCTTCGCCGGCGCCTTCTTCGCGTACGAGGTGCTGCCCACCACGGCGAAGGTGCTGATCGACTTCACGCCGAGCGGCAGCATCAAGAACCTGCTGCCGCTGGACGACCTGCTCCAGCTGGTCACGCGCATGGTGATCGTCTTCGGTCTCTCCTTCGAGCTGCCGCTGCTGTTGATCTTCCTCAACCTCACCGGCATCCTGAGCGGCCAGCGCATGCTCGGCTGGTGGCGCGGCATGATCCTCGGCATCACGATCTTCGCGGCCGTGGCCACGCCGAGCACCGACCCGCTGTCCATGCTGGCCCTGGCCGGCCCGATCTGGCTGCTGTACTTCGCCGCGACCGGCTTCTCGCTGATGAACGACAAGCGCAAGCGCCGTCGTGAGGAGGCGGGCCCCGCCGACGACGAGGCCTCCGAGCTGGACCTCACCCCCGAGGCCATCGGCGAGGCCGAGCCGGTCCCGGCCAGCCGGGCGCTGCCCGAGAATCCGGGCGCGGACCGGGTCAACGGCTACGACGACGTGACCTGATCCCCACCCTCACCGAGCCGCGCACGCTGCCCCCGCCCAGGTGGACGGGGGCAGCGTCGTGTCCAGGGGCACACGATCGGGATAATGATCGTCCGGTTGTCAGTGGGGCCCGGTACGCTCGAAAGCACGATGACAGAGGACCTCTCACCGGCCGAGCGGTACGCGGCAGCCCGCAGGCGGGCAGCCGAGCAGGCCACCGCGCTCGCGTCCTTCCGCGAGATGTACGACTTCGGCCTCGACCCCTTCCAGATCGAGGCCTGCGAGGCACTTGAGGCGGGGAAGGGCGTGCTGGTGGCCGCCCCCACCGGCTCGGGCAAGACGATCGTGGGCGAGTTCGCCGTCCACCTCGCCCTCCAGCAGGGCAAGAAGTGCTTCTACACGACACCCATCAAGGCGCTGTCGAACCAGAAGTACGCCGACCTGTGCCGCCGCTACGGCACCGACAAGGTCGGCCTCCTCACCGGCGACAACAGCGTGAACTCCGAGGCCCCGGTGGTCGTGATGACCACCGAGGTCCTGCGGAACATGCTCTACGCCGGCTCCCAGACCCTCCTCGGTCTCGGCCACGTGGTCATGGACGAGGTGCACTACCTCTCCGACCGCTTCCGGGGCGCCGTCTGGGAAGAGGTGATCATCCACCTGCCCGAGTCGGTGACCCTGGTGTCGCTGTCGGCGACCGTCTCCAACGCCGAGGAGTTCGGCGACTGGCTGGACACCGTCCGCGGCGACACCGAGGTGATCGTCTCCGAGCACCGGCCCGTCCCGCTGTTCCAGCACGTGCTCGCCGGACGCCGGATGTACGACCTCTTCGAGGAGGGCGAGGGCCACAAGAAGGCCGTCAACCCCGACCTCGTCCGGCTGGCCCGCATGGAGGCCACCAG
Source organism: Streptomyces sp. NPDC055966 (assembly GCF_042269865.1). Taxonomy (NCBI): domain Bacteria; kingdom Bacillati; phylum Actinomycetota; class Actinomycetes; order Kitasatosporales; family Streptomycetaceae; genus Streptomyces; species Streptomyces sp. NPDC055966. The sequence goes on along the minus strand of NZ_JBHJYK010000009.1, from coordinate 175,569 downwards.
ACCGTCGTACCAGGACCGCAGGCGCGGCCGGGCGATGCGCGAGGCGGACCGGGAGCGCGAGCGCAGACAGCGTTCGCGCGTGTGGACGCCGGGTCGCCCCGAGGTCATCGAGCGCCTCGACTCCGAGGGCCTGCTCCCGGCCATCACCTTCATCTTCAGCCGCGCCGCCTGCGAGGCCGCCGTACAGCAGTGCCTGTACGCGGGCCTGCGGCTCAACGACGACGAGGCGCGCGCACAGGTGCGGGCCCTGGTCGAGGAGCGCACCGCCGCCATCCCGTCCGAGGACCTGCACGTCCTCGGGTACTACGAGTGGCTGGAGGGCCTGGAGCGGGGCATCGCCGCGCACCACGCGGGCATGCTGCCGACCTTCAAGGAGGTCGTGGAGGAGCTGTTCGTGCGCGGTCTGGTCAAGGCCGTCTTCGCGACCGAGACGCTCGCCCTCGGCATCAACATGCCCGCCCGCTCGGTGGTGCTGGAGAAGCTGGTCAAGTGGAACGGCGAGCAGCACGCCGACATCACGCCGGGCGAGTACACGCAGCTGACCGGCCGCGCGGGGCGCCGGGGCATCGACGTCGAGGGCCACGCCGTCGTGCTGTGGCAGCGCGGCATCAGCCCCGAGCACCTGGCCGGTCTCGCGGGCACCCGTACGTACCCGCTGCGCTCCAGCTTCAAGCCGTCGTACAACATGGCGGTCAACCTGGTCGAGCAGTTCGGCCGGTCCCGCTCGCGCGAGCTGCTGGAGACCTCCTTCGCGCAGTTCCAGGCCGACCGGTCGGTCGTCGGGATCTCCCGCCAGGTGCAGCGCAACGAAGAGGGACTCGCGGGCTACCAGGAGTCGATGACCTGCCACCTCGGCGACTTCGAGGAGTACGCGCGGCTGCGCCGCGAGCTGAAGGACCGTGAGACCGAGCTGGCCCGGCAGGGCGTCAACCAGCGGCGCGCCGAGGCCGCGAGCGCCCTGGAGAAGCTGAAGCCGGGCGACGTCATCCACGTGCCCACGGGCAAGTACGCCGGCCTCGCCCTCGTGCTCGACCCGGGTCTGCCCGCCGGCCGGGCCACCGGGCACCGCGGCTTCGACCACCACGACGGCCCGCGCCCGCTGGTCCTCACCGCCGAACGGCAGGTCAAGCGGCTGGCGTCGATGGACTTCCCGGTGCCGGTCGAGCCGCTGGACCGGATGCGGATCCCGAAGAGCTTCAACCCGCGCTCGCCGCAGTCCCGTCGGGACCTCGCCTCCGCGCTGCGCTCCAAGGCCGGGCACATCCCGCCGGAGCGGGCCCGCAAGAAGCGCTCGCAGGCCGCCGACGACCGCGAGATCGCCCGGCTGCGCACGGCCATCCGCGCCCATCCCTGCCACGGCTGCAACGACCGCGAGGACCACGCCCGTTGGGCCGAGCGGTACCACCGGCTGCTGCGCGACACCTCGCAGCTGGAACGCCGCATCGAGGGGCGGACGAACACCATCGCGCGCACCTTCGACCGGATCGTGGCCCTGCTGACCGAGCTGGACTACCTGCGCGGCGACGAGGTCACCGAACACGGCAAGCGGCTTGCCCGGCTCTACGGCGAACTGGACCTGCTGGCCAGCGAATGCCTGCGCGCCGGCGTCTGGGAGGGACTCGCTCCCGCGGAACTCGCCGCGTGCGTCTCGGCGTTGGTGTACGAGGCACGGCTCAGCGACGACGCGATGGCGCCGAAGCTGCCGTCCGGCAAGGCGAAGGCCGCGCTGGGGGAGATGGTCCGGATTTGGGGCCGGCTGGATGCCCTGGAGGAGGACTTCCGGATCAACCAGACCGAGGGCGTCGGCCAGCGCGAGCCGGACCTCGGCTTCGCCTGGGCCGCGTACATGTGGGCCTCCGGGAAGGGGCTCGACGAGGTGCTGCGCGAGGCGGAGATGCCGGCCGGTGACTTCGTGCGGTGGTGCAAGCAGGTGATCGACGTGCTGGGGCAGATCTCGGCGGCGTCTCCCTCCGGGGATTCGACCGTGGCGAAGGCCGCGCGGAAGGCCGTGGATCAGTTGCTGCGGGGTGTCGTCGCCTACTCGTCCGTGGGCTGACCCGACCCGCTCGGAGTCGTCGGAGTCTGAAGGGGCCGCATTCTGCGGCCCCTTCACTCGTTACGGTGAGTCGCTTTCGCATGCCCTGAAGTCGTTACCGCATGTGTTCGAATCGCAGCCGTGCGTATAAATGGGCTGAGCGTACTCCTGTTGCGAGGGCGATTTCAGGTGCTTGCTGAATATGACACGGCGATGATCCGGTCGGACTAAGCTCGCCCGCGGCGCACCGAGTTGAGGTAATTCGCGCGCTTGTTCCCAAACAGGTGATAGATCCCCACAGTTCCATGAACCTTCCCCCCACAAGCACCTCCGACACCCAGCCGATTCGTCTCAGAAGGCATCCATGGTGAGTGTTCAGAAGCCGCCCGGTCGCCGTGAACGTCCCTATGCGCGCGTGCTGTTGCCGCCGGCCATACTGATGGCCGCCGCGACCGGGGCGGCGGTCGCCCTGGCGCCACAGTCCGCCCGGCTCGTCGCCGGCGCGGTCGGGGCCCTGGCCCTGCTCCTGGTCCTCGCCCTGGGCGCGGAGGCCGCCCGGCGCGGCCGCAGGCTCCGCGCGGAACAGGCCGAGCACGCCCGTCACACCGCGTATCTGGAACACCGGATCGCCGCGCAGGACCAGTTGATCGAGAAGTTCGCCACCGACGTCATCCCCACCGGTCTGCTGCACCTGCGCGCGGGCGCCCCGCTGCGCACCGTGCTGGCCAACGTCTATGACGCCGACCCCGAGCTGCGGGCGCTGCCCCCGATGTACCGCGAGATGTTCCGGGTCGGGCTGCGCGGCGCCGACCACGAGATCTCGATGCGTGACGCGACCGAGCGCTCCTTCGTGACCATCGCCCGCCGCGTCCAGGCCATCGTCCACCAGCAGTCCAAGGAACTCCGGGAGATGGAGGAGGACCACGGCCGCAGCGCCGAGGTCTTCGACGACCTGCTGCGCATCGACCACGGCACCTCGCTGATCGGCCGGCTCGCCGACACCATCTCCGTCCTCGGCGGCGGCCGGCCGGGCCGTCAGTGGCCGCTGCCGGTCTCCCTCTACAGCACGCTGCGCGGCGCCATGTCGCGCATCCTGGAGTACCGCCGCATCCAGCTGAACTCCATCGTCAACATCAACATCAAGGGCACCGCCGTCGAGCCGGTCATCCACGCCGCCGCGGAGCTCCTCGACAATGCCACCCGCTACTCGCCGCCCTCGACCAAGGTGCACGTCACGGCCACCGAGGTGCAGACCGGCGTCGTCATCGAGATCGAGGACGCCGGCGTCAGCCTCAGCGAGGAAGGCCGCGTCCGCATCGAGCGGATGATCGAGGACGCCAAGAACGGCGACGACGCGCACAACCTCGGCGAGAACCCGCGCCTCGGCCTCGCCGTCGTGGGCCGGCTGTGCAAGATGTTCGACATGGAGGTCTCGCTGCGCGCCTCCGCCTACGGCGGCGTCCGGGCGATCCTCATCGTCCCGCGGGTCATGACGACCACCGAGCCCGGCGTGGGCGCCGCCCACGGCATCGGCGCCACCGGCATCCCCAAGCCCGAACTCGGCGCGGTGGAGGGCCCGAAGCGCCGGCCCAAGAAGCGCCGCCCGACCAGCCCCAAGATCCCCGCCGGGATCTCCATGGAGGACGACGTCCCCATCGTCACCGAGTGGACGGCGGGCGGTCTGCCGCAGCGCCGCAGCAAGGTGAAGACCCCGCTGAGCCAGCGGTACGCCGAGCAGGCCGAGATCGAGCGCGCCGAGCGTGAGGGCAGGCCGACCATCTGGTCGCAGGCCAAGCGTGAACCGGAGCCCGAGCCCGAGCTGGACCCCGAGATCAAGAAGCTCCGGGAGCGGCCGATCGGCCAGGGGATCGAGGACTTCTGGAACGGCCTGCGCCAGGGCATGCCCGAGGACGCCACCGGCCCCGAACTGACCGACTTCACGAGGCACCCGGAAAAGTACGTGCACCTGCTCAACGACTACGCGGACGAGCCCGCCGAGGGCGCCACCGAGGCCTATGACGAGGGGGACCTCAAGTGATCCAGCAGCGAGGCAACATCGACTGGATGCTCAAGCAGCTCAACGACGGCGTGCCGGGCATCGAGATGATCGTGGTCCTCTCCGCCGACGGACTGCGCATCGCCCGCTACGGCGGCGACCCCGACGCCGCCGACCGGGTGGCCGCCGCCTGCGCGGGCGTGCAGAGCCTGGCGGGCGCCATCATCCAGGAGCTGCCCGGCGCCGGTGACATGAAGGTCGTCGTCTTCGAGATCGAGGGCGGCTACTTCTACCTCATGAACGCCGGCGACAACGCCTACCTCGCCGTCCTCGCCGACGTGACCTGCGAACCCGGCCGGATGAGCGGCATGATGCGTGACCTCGTCGTCCGGATCGGCGCCCACCTCACCAGTCCGCCCCGGCGGAACGGGCAGACCGTATGACTCCTCCACGACGCAAACGGCGCCGGCCGCAACCGCCGCCACCTCCGCAGCCGACGCCGCCCGCCCCCGGTGCGCCGGACGGCCAGGCCGTGCCCAGGAACCCCGAGCGGCTGTACGCCTTCGCCGAAGCCGAGGACGGCGCACGCGCCGAACTCGACCTCGTGACGTTGATCGTGGCGCGCTCCGCACCGCAGCCGGGCGCCTCGCCGGAGCACACGGCGGTGTTGCGGCTGTGCGTCGCCCCCCTGTCCGTGGCCGAGCTGTCGGCCTATCTGAACCTGCCGTTCAGCGCGATGACCGTACTGATCACCGAGCTGATCACGGCCGAACTGGTGCAGGCGCGCGCCCCGATCGTCCGCCAGGCGCTCCCCGACCGTTCACTCCTCGAAGCGGTGATGCATGGACTTCAACGGCTCTGACACCATCCCCGGCCCACGCACCGAGGATCATCTGCCGCACACCACCCAGGCGGCGGTGAAGATCGTGATCGTGGGCGGCTTCGGCGTCGGCAAGACCACCATGGTCGGTTCCGTCAGCGAGATCAGACCGCTGACCACCGAGGAGACGATGACCCAGGCCGGCATCGGCGTGGACGACAACTACGGCTCCGACTCGAAGACGGCCACCACCGTGGCCATGGACTTCGGCCGCATCGGCATCACCGACCAACTGGTGCTCTACCTGTTCGGCACCCCCGGCCAGGAGCGCTTCTGGTTCCTGTGGAACGGCCTGTTCGAAGGCGCGCTCGGCGCCGTCGTCCTGGTCGACACCCGCCGCCTGGAGGTCAGCTTCGACGTCATGGACCGGCTGGAGGAGCGCGGCGTGCCCTTCGTCATCGCCGTCAACTCCTTCCCGGACGCGCCGCGTTACGCGGTCGAGGAACTGCGCACCGCACTCGACCTGGCCCCGGAGATCCCGATCATCGACTGCGACGTACGCCGCCGGGCCTCCAGCAAGGACGTGCTGCTCACCCTGATGCGCTTCCTGCACTCCATCGCCCTGTCCCGCGCCCCCGCCTGACCCGCGGGCCACCGCCCCCACCACACCTTTTGTCGGCCCTCACACCCCTTTTTCCGTTCCGGAGCGACACCGTGACGTCTGAACCCACGTCCCTGACCGGCACCGATCCCTTCCCCGGCCCCCCTCCCGGCTGCCCCGCGCACGGCCGCGGCCCCGGTGCGCTGCACCGCCTCTACGGCCCCGACGCGGAGGAACTGGGCGACCTCTACGAACGCCTGCGGGAGGAGCACGGCTCCGTGGCGCCCGCGCTGCTGCACGACGACGTGCCGATGTGGGTGGTCCTCGGCCACGCCGAGAACCTCCACCTGGTCCGCAGCTCCTCCGTGTTCACCCGCGACAGCCGGATCTGGACCCCGCTGGCCGAGGGCACCGTCAAGCCCGACCATCCGCTCATGCCGCACATCGCCTGGCAGCCGATCTGCTCCCACGCCGAGGGCGACGAGCACCAGCGGCTGCGGGCGGCGGTCACCGCGGCCATGGAGACCATCGAGCACCGCAGCCTGCGCCGGCACATCGGCCGCTACACCCAGGAACTGGTCAACAGGTTCTGCGAACGCGGCCGGGCCGACCTGGTCTCCCAGTTCGCCGAGCATCTGCCGATGGCCGTCATGTGCGAGATCCTCGGCATGTCCGAGGAGTACAACGACCGGATGGTGCAGGCCGCCCGGGACGCCCTGAAGGGCACCGAGACCGCCATCCAGAGCCACACCTACGTCATGGAGGCGCTGAGCCGGCTCACCGCCCGGCGCCGCGCCCGGCCCGAGGACGACTTCACCAGCCACCTCGTCACCCACCCCGCCGGACTCACCGACGACGAGGTCCGCGAACACCTGCGGCTCGTCCTCTTCGCGGCCTACGAGGCCACCGCGAACCTCCTCGCCAACGCGCTGCGCATGGTCCTGACCGAGCCGGGCTTCCGCGCCCAGCTCAGCGGCGGCCAGATGACCGTGCCGGAGGCGATCGAGCAGTCCCTGTGGGACGAGCCGCCGTTCAGCACCGTCCTCGCGTACTACGCCAAGCAGGACACCGAGCTGGGCGGACAGCGCATCCGCAAGGGCGACGGGCTGCTCTTCGCGCCCGCGCCGGGCAACCTCGACCCGCGGATCCGCCCCGACCTGTCCGCGAGCATGCAGGGCAACCGCTCGCATCTCGCCTTCGGCGGCGGCCCGCACGAGTGCCCCGGCCAGGACATCGGCCGTGCCATCGCCGACGTCGGCGTGGACGCGCTGCTGATGCGGCTGCCCGACGTGCAGCTCGACTGCCCGGAGGACGAGCTGAGCTGGCGGTCCTCCATCGCCTCCCGGCATCTGGTCGCCCTGCCCGTCCGCTTCGAGCCGAAGCCGCAGCAGGACGTCGGGCTGCCGCCGCGGCCGATGGCGGTCTCGGCACCGCGCTCCGGCTGGCAGGTCGGCACGCTGCACACGGACCCGGCGCCGGCGGCCGCGCCACCGCCGCCCGCACCGCGCCCCGCCGCCCCCGCGCCCGTGCCTGCGCCTGCGCCTGCGGCACCTGAGCCGGTGCGGAAGCGGGGGATCCTGCGGCGGTTGCTGAGGTGGTGGCGGGGGGAGTAGGGCGCGAAGGGGGACGCCGCGGTCGGTCCTCCCGCGTCTGCCGGTTCGTCGCGTTGCGCAGGGACCGGGCGCCGGCGGCCGCGTCACCGCCGCCCCCCGAGCCCGTGCCTGCGGCGCCCGAGCCGGTGCGGAAGCGGGGGGTCTGGCGGCGGTTGCTGAGGTGGTGGCGGGGGGAGTAGCGGTTCTACGGGGCGCTCTGCGCCAGCGTGCCGAGCACGCGTCCGCTCGCGAACGCGTGCTCCACGCCCGTCACCGGGTCCCTGAACTCCAGTCGCCGTGCGAGCAGTTGGAGGGGGCGGCCGAAGTTGTCGGGCGGGACCGGGGCGGTCACCTCGGGGTAGAGCGGGTCGCCGAGGATGGGTATGCCGAGGGCGTTCAGGTGGACGCGCAGCTGGTGGGTCTGGCCGGTGGCCGGCAGCAGCCGGTAGCGGGCCGATCCGCCCCGGTGCGCGACCAGTTCCACATACGTCTCGGCGTTCGGCTCGCCCTCGACCTCGCGGGCGGCCTGCACCCCGCGCTCCTTCACGATCCGGCTGCGCACGGTGCGGGGGAGGGCCAGTCCGGGGTCGTACGGCGCGACGGCCTCGTACTCCTTGCGCACCCGCCGGTCCCGGAACAGGTTCTGGTACGCGCCGCGCTCCTCGGGCCGTACGGTGAACAGCACCAGCCCCGCCGTCAGCCGGTCCAGGCGGTGTGCGGCGCCCAGCGTCGGGAGGTCCAGCTCGCGGCGCAGCCGGGCCAGCGCGGTCTCGGTGACGTGCGAGCCGCGCGGCGTCGTGGCGAGGAAGTGCGGCTTGTCGGCGACGACGATGTGCGCGTCCCGGTACACCACCTCCACCGGGAACGGCACCGGCACCTCCGCGGGCAGTTCGCGGTGGAACCACACGAACATACCGGGCCGGTACGGCGCGTCCGGCGCCACCGCGCGCCCGTCGGCGCCGACGATCAGCCCCGCGGCGAACATGCTCTCGACCGTCCCGGGCCCGGCCCCCGTCAGCCGCTCCACCAGATGCTCCCGCACCGTGGCCCACGCTCCGTCGTGCGGCAGCCGGACCCGTACGGGATCCACCCCGTCGCGCTGGGGGAGCGGGGCGGGCGGGGGCGGGGTGCGGCGTCTCATCGGGGTCAAGGGTACGAGGTGAGCAGCCCCCCGGCGGGCACAGGCGCGGTCACCCTTCCGCACCCCTGAAGCCGGACGCGATACATCGTGTGCATTGACCATCGCGATGCATACGCGATATGTTCGTCTGCGGATATTCGATATCGAGGACTCCGAGGGGGTGCCATGGCCGTGAAGCGTCGCAAGCTCGGCAATCCGCTGGCGCTCGCCGTCCTGGTGACCCTCTGGCAGAAGCCGATGCATCCGTACGAGATCGCCCAGACCCTGCGCCGCCAGGGAAAGGACACCAGCACGAAGATCAACTACGGCTCGCTCTACACGGTCGTGCAGAACCTCGAAAAACACGGTTTCGTCGAGGTGACCGACGTGGAGCGGCAGGGCAACCGCCCCGAGCGCACGGTGTACGGGCTCACCGAGGCCGGCCGTGCGGAGATGACCGAGTGGTTGTCGGACCTCATGGCCGTCCCGGCGAAGGAGTACCCGATCTTCGCGAGCGCCCTGTCCCTCGTGGGCGCGCTGCACCCCGACGAGGTGGTGCGGCTGCTGGAGGAGCGCCTGGCGAGCCTGGAGTACCAGGCCGCGGCGGCGCGGGGAGGGCTGGAGAAGCTGTACGAGACGCTGCCGAGGCTCTTCCTCGTGGAGACCGAGTACCAGTTGCACATGATCCTGGCGCAGGCGGAGTGGGTCCGCGGCTTCCTGGAGGAGATCAGGAAGGGCTCACTGCCCGGCGTCGAAGCATGGCGGCACTTCCATGAGACGGGGGAGCCGCCCGCGGAACTCACCTGAGAACCCAGCTGAGAAGAGCGACCCCGACGGGCTGTTGCAGCAGCTCCGCCGGGGTCTCGAACCCCGAGACGGACCCGCCGTGCGGCGGCTCCGGGCGATCGAGGTGCGGCACACCCAGGATAGCCCGGCGCTCTCGCACGCGGATCTTCCACATCCGCTCAGTCAGGAGAGCAGTCGTCATGAACACCCGTGCGCCCGCGGTCGAGGCGCGTCAGCTGATCAAGACCTATCCCGGTGATGTCACCGCGCTGGGCGGCATGGACATCACCGTGGCACCCGGCACCGTCTTCGGACTGCTCGGCCCCAACGGCGCCGGCAAGTCCACCACCGTCAAGATCCTCACCACCCTGGCCCGCCCCGACTCCGGCACCGCCACGGTCGCCGGGCACGACGTCCTGCGCCACCCCGACCGGGTGCGCCGCGCGATCGGCGTGGTCGCCCAGCACTCCGGTGCCGACCCGGTCGCGACGGGCCGGGAGAACCTCCGACTCCAGGGCAGGCTCTACGGATTGCGCGGCAGCGCGCTGGAGCGCCGGGTGGACGAGCTGCTGGAGCGGTTCACCCTCGCCGACGCCGCCCGCCGCCCGGTCAAGGGCTACTCCGGCGGCATGCGCCGGCGCCTGGACGTGGCCCTCGGGCTGGTGCACCGGCCCGAGGTGCTCTTCCTCGACGAGCCGACCACGGGGCTGGACCCCGAGGCGCGCGCCGCGATGTGGGAGGAGGTCGGCCGGCTGGCCGGCGAGGAGGGACTGACGATCCTGCTCACCACCCACTATCTGGAGGAGGCCGACCGGCTCGCCGAGCGCGTCGCGATCGTGGACCGGGGGAGGGTCGTGGTCGAGGGCACCCCGGACGCCCTGAAGGGCGAACTGCGCGGGGACGCCGTCCACGTGGAGCTGCGCGAGCCGGTCGGCGAGGGTGGCCGCACCCTGCTCACCGCCGCCCTGACGGCCGTACCCGGCGTGCACGAGGTGCTGTGCGAGGGGCACCGGATCAGCGTGCGCGCCGACGACGGGGCGGCCTCGGTGCCCGCCCTGCTCGCCGCGCTGGACCGCGCCGGGGTGGGCGTCGCCTCGGCCACCGTCGCCCGGCCGTCGCTGGACGACGTCTACCTCCGGCACACCGGCCGCCACTACGCCGGGGCCGACGCGGCGCTCGTGGGCCTCGGGGGAGGTGTGCGATGAGCACCGCCGTCACCCAGACCTGGTACATGACCCAGCGTCAGCTGCGGGTGTTCGCCCGGCAGCCCGCCTACGCCGTCATCACGCTGATCCAGCCGGTGATCTGGCTGTTCCTGTTCGGCAACCTCTTCAAGAAGGTCGTCCGGCTGGGCGGCTTCGGCACCGGCTCCTACCTGGACTACCTGGTGCCGGGCGTGGTCGTGATGAGCGCCCTCGGCGCCAGCATGTGGGCCGGGATGGGCACGCTGGAGGAGATCCAGCGCGGCACCCTCGACCGCTTTCTGACCACCCCGGTCAGCCGGGCCGCGCTGATGAACGGCAACGTCGTCAGCAACGGCCTGGTCACCGCGTTCCAGTCGGTGGTCATCGTGCTGCTCGGCCTGCTCGGCGGCGCGGACTACCCCGGCGGCGTCGGCGGCATCGCGATCCTCGTGCTCGCCTCCGTCCTGCTCGGCACGGTCTTCGGGGCGCTGTCCAACGCGCTCGGCATGATCGTGCGCGAACGGGAGTCCATCATCGGCATCAACACCTTCCTGCTGCTGCCGCTGACCTTCCTCTCCAGCGCCTTCATGGCACCGGCCCAGATGCCCGGCTGGATGCGGCACATCGCCGACTTCAACCCCGTCAACTGGGCCATGGTGGCGGGCCGTTCGGCGATGTCCGAGCACCCTCACTGGGGGGCCGTGCTCGGCCGGGGCGGCGCGCTGCTCGCCCTCGCGGCCGCGGCGGTGTGGCTGTCGATCCGTACCGTCCGCTCCTACCAGCGGTCGGTGTGACGGTTTCCGGGGGCCGGCCGGTGTGCAGATGAAGGGCATGCCGCCCTACGATCTCGCGGACCGACTCGTCGTCGGTGTCGCCTCCAGCGCCCTGTTCGATCTGCGGGAGTCGGACGCCGTCTTCCGCGAGCAGGGCGAGGAGGCCTACCGGGCCTACCAGGAAGCACACGTGGACGACACGCTCCGGCCGGGCGTCGCGTTCGCGTTCATCCGCCGGCTGCTGTCGCTCAACGACCTCGGCGAGCCGGGCGATCCGCTCGTCGAGGTCATCATCCTCTCCCGCAACGACCCCGACACCGGGCTGCGCGTCATGCGCTCGATCCAGGCCCGTGAACTGCCCATCACCCGGGCCGTGTTCATGCAGGGAAGAGCCCCGTACGCGTTCGTCACCGCGCTGAACATGTCCCTGTTCCTGTCGGCGAACGGCGCCGACGTGCGCGAGGCGGTCGCCGCCGGACTGCCGGCCGGGCATGTGCTCGGATCGTCGTACGCGGACGACCCCGCGGACGGGGAACTGCGGATCGCGTTCGACTTCGACGGGGTGCTCGCCGGCGACGCCGCCGAACAGATCTACCAGTCCGGCGGACTGGAGGAGTTCCGCGAGCACGAGACCCGCAACGCGGCGACCCCGCACGACCCGGGGCCGCTGCGCGACTTCCTGGCCGGCGTGAACCGGATACAGCGGCGGGAGGAGGAACGGCGCCGGACCGACCCGGACTACCCGAGCCGGGTGCACGTCTCGCTCGTGACCGCGCGCGCCGCACCGGCGCACGAGCGGGCCGTACGGAGCCTGAAGCAGTGGGGCGTGCGGGTCGACGACGCCTTCTTCCTCGGCGGGATCGAGAAGGGCGCGGTCCTGAAGGTGCTCCGGCCGCACATCTTCTTCGACGACCAGGTGACCCACCTGGAGAGCACGTCACGGACCACGCCCAGCGTGCACATCCCGTTCGGCAGGCTCAACGGGACGGCACCCTGAGCGCGCGGGGCACTACGCGGCCGCCGCCGCGCCGCCCTCCTGCTCGGCCTCGATGCGGGCGTTCCAGTCGCGCTTGGAGGCCTGCCAGCCGTCCTCGTTGTGGCCGAGGCGCCAGTAGCCGGAGATCGACAGGTCCTCGCGCGGGATCTGCTTCTCGACCCGCAGCAGCCGGCGCAGCTCCTTCACGAAGCCCGCCTCGCCGTGCACGAACGCGTGCAGCCGGCCCTCCGGGAAGTCCAGGCCCCGTACGGCCGCGACCAGGGCCTCGCCGACCGGGCGGCCCCCGCGGTGCAGCCAGACGACCGCCGCGTCGGAGTCGATCTTCTGCTCCTCCTCGGGGCCGGAGACCTCCACGAAGACATGCGCGCGGGAGCCGGCGGGCAGCGACTCCAGGGCCCGGGCGATCGCGGGCAGTGCGCTCTCGTCACCGGCGAGCAGATGCCAGTCGGCCTCCGGGTCGGGGGCGTAGGCGCCGCCGGGACCCATGAAGCGCACCGTCTCGCCGGGCCGCACGCGGGCCGCCCAGGGGCCGGCCAGTCCCTCGTCGCCGTGGACGACGAAGTCCAGCGTCAGCTCCCGCAGTTCGGGGTCGAAGGCCCGCACGGTGTAGGTCCGGGTCACCGGCCACTGCTCCCGGGGGAACTCCTCGCGGATCCGCTCCAGGTCGAACGGCTCCGGGTAGGTCACGCCCGCGGGGCCGAACAGCAGCTTCACGTAGTGGTCGGTGCAGGTGTCCGCCGCGAAGTCGGCGAGGCCCTCGCCGCCGAGCACCACACGCTGCATGTGCGGGGTCAGCCGTTCGGTGCGCACCACCTGGGCGGTGCGGGGCTTGCGCGGCTTACGTCCCGGGCGCTCTGCCATCACGGACCTCCTGCGAATTGGTTAGGTTTACCTAAGTTAGCACCTCGCCCTGTGGTCACACCGCTCGTTCGGGAGTGCGATGAGCGCCCTTTGCCAGAAAATTTCGGTCAAGGTCACCGGGCCAGCGTCGTCAGCAGCCGCTGGAGGGAGCCGCCGAGCCCCCACCGCTCGGCCAGCCGCTCCAGCGCCTGCGGGTCGCGCGGGGCGTGCGGCAGCGCCGGGTCGACTTCGGGCAGCGGCACGTCGGCGGCCACCCGCACCACCTTCGGCGCGACCGCGACGTACGGCCGGGCCTCGTCGAGCCGCTTGCGCTGCGACGGCGTGAGCTTCGCCCGCGGGTCGTCCAGCGCCGCCATGATCGCGTCCAGGTCGCCGAACTCGGCGAGCAGCTTGGCCGCCGTCTTCTCGCCGATGCCGGCCACGCCGGGCAGACCGTCGCTGGGGTCGCCGCGCAGCAGGGCCAGATCCGCGTACCCCCGCCCGTCGACGCCGTACTTCTCGCGCAGCACCGACTCGTCGGTCAGCTGGAGCGTGCCGACCCCCTTCAGCGGGTACAGCACCCGGATCCCGCGGGCGTCGTCCACCAGCTGGTACAGATCGCGGTCGCCGGTGACGATGTCCACCGGGCCCGCGGCGCGCGCGGTGAACGTGCCGATGACGTCGTCCGCCTCGTACTCCGCGACGCCGACCCGGGCGATCCCGATCGCGTCCAGGACGTCCTCGATGACCGGCACCTGCGGGGCCAGGGTGTCCGGCACCTCCTCGGTGTCCGGGCCCGCCTCGTGCTCCTCGGCGACCCGGTGCGCCTTGTACGTCGGGATCAGGTCCACCCGCCACTGCGGGCGCCAGTCGGCGTCCATGCAGGCCACGAGCTGATCCGGCCGGTGGTCCTTGACCAGCCGGTCGATGAAGTCGAGCAGTCCGCGCACGGCGTTCACCGGCGTGCCGTCGGGGGCCTTCACGGAGTCCGGGACGCCGAAGTAGGCGCGGAAGTAGAGCGATGCGGTGTCGAGGAGCATGAGTCGTCCGGTCACGCTTCGCATCATGCCGCACACCACTGACAGTCACGCCGAGCCGCACACCACCGAGGATCGCGATCATGTGAGGTGGCCCACTTAAAAGTTTGACCATCTCCTTACCGGGGAGGCGCGGCTTCTGTTCTGTCCCCGATCCGAGAGGTACGCGTGTCAGCCAGGCTTGAGGCGGAGCATCTGTTCAAGGTGTTCGGCAGACGACCGGACGAGGCGGTGGAGCGCCTGCGGCAGGGCGCCGACCGTGAGGAACTGCGCGGCGACGGCACCACTGCCGCCGTGATCGACGCGTCGTTCAGCGTCGGCGAGGGCGAGATCTTCGTCGTCATGGGTCTGTCGGGCTCCGGCAAGTCCACCCTGCTGCGCATGCTCAACGGGCTGCTGGAGCCGACCGCGGGCACCGTGCGCTACGACGGCCAGGACCTGACCGCGCTCACCGACCGCGCCCTGCGCGAGGTCCGCTCCAGGAAGATCAGCATGGTCTTCCAGCACTTCGCGCTCTTCCCGCACCGCAGCGTCCGCGACAACGCCGCCTACGGCCTGGAAGTGCAGGGCGTGCCCCGCGCCGAGCGCGAGCGCCGCGCCGACGAGGCGCTCGCCCTGTGCGGCCTGGCCGGCTGGGAGAAGTCCTGGCCGGACGAGCTGTCCGGCGGAATGCAGCAGCGCGTCGGCCTCGCCCGCGCCCTCGCCACCGACGCCGACCTGCTGCTCATGGACGAGTCCTTCAGCGCCCTGGACCCGCTGATCCGCCGCGACATGCAGGACCAGCTCCTCGAACTGCAGAAGACCCTGAAGAAGACCATCGTCTTCATCACGCACGACCTCAACGAGGCGATGCGCCTCGGCGACCGCATCGCCGTGATGCGCGACGGCCGGATCGTGCAGACCGGCACCGCCGAGGACATCCTGCTGCGCCCCGCGAACGACTACGTCGCCTCCTTCATCCAGGACGTCGACCGCTCCCGCGTGCTGACCGCCGCCGCCGTCATGGACACCGACCTGCGCGGCGACGAGGCCGACTGCGCCTGCGAGACCGCGACGACCGACACGCCCTTCACCGAGCTGTGCGCCCTCAGCGCGCGCGTGCCCCACGCGGTCGCCGTCCTCGGCACGGACCGCCGCACCCTGGTCGGCGTCGTGCCCCGCCGGCGCCTCGTCGGCTTCCTCGGCGACGAGGACGCCGAGCCGACACCCTGCGAGAACGAAGGCGGCGACGAAGGCGACAGGGACGGGAAGCAGGTGATCAGCCGTGCCTAGGATCCACCTCGGCGACTGGGTCGACTCCGGCGTCAACTGGCTGGTCGACCACCTCTCCTGGCTCTTCGACGCCGTCAAGGCCGTCATGGAGGGCATGTACAACGGCATCGACGCCGTCCTCGGCGCGCCCCAGCCGCTGCTCATGGCCGGCATCCTCGCCGTCCTCGCCTGGTGGCTGCGCGGCCTCGTCGCCGGCGTCCTCGCCTTCGCCGGATTCGCGCTGGTCGACTCGCTCCAGCTGTGGGACCAGGCCATGTCGACGCTCGCCCTGGTCCTCGTGGCGACCGTGCTCGCGCTCGTGATCTCCGTCCCGCTGGGCATCTGGGCCGCCCGCTCCAAGGCGGTCGGTGCGGCCCTGCGGCCCGTCCTGGACCTGCTCCAGACGATGCCGTCGATGGTCCTGCTGATCCCGGCCATGCTCTTCTTCGGCCTCGGCACCGCCGCCGGTGTCGTCGCCACCCTGATCTTCGCGCTCGCGCCCGGCGTCCGCATGACCGAGCTGGGCATCCGCCAGGTCGACGCCGACCTGGTCGAGGCCGCCGAGGCGTTCGGCACCACCCCGCGCGACATCCTGTTCCGCGTCCAGCTGCCGCTCGCCCTGCCGACCATCATGGCCGGCGTCAACCAGGTGATCATGCTGGGCCTGTCCATGGTCGTCATCGCCGGCATGGTCGGCACCGGCGGCCTCGGCGGCGCCGTCAACGAGGCCATCGGCCAGCTCGACATCGGCTACGGCTTCGAGGCGGGCGTCGGCATCGTCGTCCTCGCCATCTACCTCGACCGGATCACCGGCGCCCTCGGCACCCAGCTCTCCCCGCAGGGCCGCAGGGCCCTCGCCAAGGCCCCCACGCGCGCGTGGTCGTACCGCCCGCGCCCGGTCGTCGCCGTCGCCGGTGTGGTCGTCCTCGCCCTCGTCGCGGGCGGCCTCGGGATCTTCGGCTCCTCCTCCGGCTCCTCCGCGGAGGCCTCCGGCACGAACGTCGGCAAGGGCAAGCAGATCACGATCGGCTACATCCCCTGGGACGAGGGCGTCGCCTCCACCTTCCTCTGGAAGGAGATCCTGGAGGAACGCGGCTTCAAGGTCACCACCACCCAGTACGCCGCCGGCCCCCTCTACACCGGCCTCGCCACCGGCCAGCTCGACTTCGAGACCGACTCCTGGCTGCCCACCACGCACGCCGAGTACTGGAAGAAGTACGGCAAGCAGCTCGACGACCTCGGCTCCTGGTTCGGCCCCACCTCCCTGGAGCTGACCGTCCCCTCGTACGTGAAGGACGTGAACTCGCTGGCGGACCTGAAGGCCCACGCCGCCGAGTTCGGCGGGAAGATCGTCGGCATCGAGCCCAGCGCGGGCGAGATGAGCCTGCTCAAGAGCAAGGTCCTCAAGGCGTACGGCCTCGACGGCACCTACCAGGTGATCGACGGCTCCACCCCGGCCATGCTCGCCGAGCTGAAGCGCGCCTACGCCAGGAAGCAGCCGGTCGTCGTCACCCTGTGGTCCCCGCACTGGGCCTACAGCGACTACGACCTGAAGAAGCTGAAGGACCCGCAGGGCGCCTGGGGCAAGGGCGACGGCGTGCACACCCTGACCCGCAAGGGCTTCACCCGGGACAACCCCGAGGTGGGGAAGTGGCTGAAGAACTTCTCGATGACCGAGAAGCAGCTCACGAGCCTGGAGTCGCAGGTCCAGCAGGCCGGCAAGGGCAAGGAGCAGGACGCCGTGCGCTCCTGGCTGCGCGCCCACCCCGACCTGGTCGACAGGTGGGCCCCGGTCGCCGGGCAGGGGGCCGGGAGCCGGGCGGCCGGGTGACCTGACCGGTCCGGACCGCCCACCCGAGGGGCGGGGCCCGCCGCACGCTGTGTCGAGCGTCCGGCGGGCCCCGCCCCTCGCGCATGCGCGAGGGCACGCGCGTACGGAAAGGATCCGGCCAATCACGGAACGTGACGTCCCTGGGCCCGGGCCGGCGCTCCCGACCCAGCTCGTCGGCATATTCACCACGGGCCGGGGCACCTCCGCGACCGGCCGGGAGAACCCGACAATCTGGCGTGAACCGTAAGGGTGGGGGTGTGCGGACCGGACAGGGATGTGGCAGGCGCGTGAAACGGTTTGCCGAACATGCGTAGGGTGCAGAGAAGTCATCAGAAGAGTCCGCGGCACGACGAGCGAGGGAGGGAGCCGGAGCGATGGGCGACCACAAAGAGCAACAGCCCGTGCGAGTGGGCGCGGCCGTCCGGCGACGCCGCCGCTCGCTGGAACTGACCCTCGCCGCCGTGGCCGAGCGCAGCGGCCTGTCCGTGCCCTTCCTCAGCCAGGTCGAGAACGACCGGGCCCGCCCGAGCCGCACCTCCCTGGAGAAGCTGGCCGACGCCCTGCGCACCACCGCCGTCGAACTCCTCGCCGCCGCCGACCCCGCCGCCAGCGTGGACGTCGTGCGCGCCGAGCCGGCCGCCGAGGGCGACTTCGAGCCCCGCACCCGCGCCCTGGTCCGTGGCCACCACCAGCTGCACGCCTCCGAGATCACCGGCGACCACGAGGCGGGCCGCGAGTTCCAGCACCGCAACGACGAGCTGATGTACGTCGCCGACGGCGCGGTGGAGATCGAGGCCGAGGGCCGCGCGTACCGCCTCGGCCGCGGCGACACCCTCTACCTGACCGGTGGGGTACGGCACCGCTGGCGGGCTACGGTCCCGGACACCCGGGTGATCGTGGTGGCGGTGGCGGAACACATCGAGGCCATGCAGGACCGGCCCCGTTGACGAGGGTCGTCTCCCTCGTCCCGTCCCTCACCGAAGCGGTCGCCGCGACCCTGCCCGGCGTCCTCGCCGGCGCCACCGACTGGTGCGTCCGGCCGGCCGGCCTGGACGTCACCCGGATCGGCGGTACGAAGAACCCCCGCCTCGACCGGATCCTCGCCCTCGCCCCCGACCTGGTGATCGCCAACGAGGAGGAGAACCGCGCCCCCGACCTCGACGCCCTGCGCGCGGCCGGCCTGGACGTGCTGGTCACCGAGGTGCGCGCGGTGCCGCAGGCCTTCGCGGAGCTGGCCCGGGTGCTCGCCGCGTGCGGTGCGCCCACGCGCCCGCGCTGGCTCGCGGAGGCGGAATCGGCCTGGAGCGCGCTGCCGGAGCCGGCCCGGCGCAGGACCGCCGTCGTACCGGTCTGGCGCCGGCCCTGGATGGTCCTCGGCCGGGACACCTTCGCGGGCGACGTCCTGGCCCGGCTCGGCGTGGACCACGTCCACGCCGGTCACCCGGACCGCTATCCCCGCGTCCCCCTGGCGGAGTTGCGCGCGGCGGCCCCGGACCTGGTGGTGCTGCCCGACGAGCCCTACCGCTTCACCGCCGACGACGGCCCTGAGGCCTTCCCCGGCCTGCCCTGCGCCCTGGTCAGCGGACGGCACCTGACGTGGTACGGCCCGTCGCTGGCCGAAGCGCCACGGGTGCTGGGCGAGGCGCTGCGAGCAACTCACCGCTGAGCAGGCCGCGTACGGTCCCGGCGACGGCGGCCAGCCAGGCGGTGACCAGGACGGCGTACAGGCACACGGCCAGGGCGTCGTAGAACGCGAGGCCCGTGTGCCGGTCGAGCACCGCGGCGCCGGTGACACACGTGCCCACCGGGAAGGTGAACGCCCACCAGGTCATCGCGAACCCCATGCCCCGGCGCCGGGCCCGCACCACATGCGCGACCGAGAGCGCCAGCCACAGCAGCGCGAAGCCCATCACGGGCACGCCGTAGAGCACGGAGAGGACGTCGAGACCGCGGTCGTAGGGGGCCGGTACGACGCCGGGAGCCGCGTCCGCGATCTTGCCGACCGCGGTCGTGGACTGCCCGAGCGGGCCCAGGACCAGGAACAGGGTCGGGGTCAGCGCGAGCGGCAGCGGGTCCGGGCCGATCACCCGGGCGAAGACGAGCGGCAGCATCACCAGCGTCGCGAACAGGCTCAGCCCGAACATCGCGAAGCAGGCCAGCAGCAGGGTCTCCCGGGGCTGCCCCGGCGGCAGGTGCGGCACGAGCAGCGGGCCGAGCGCGGCCGACACCATCGGCGCGACCAGCGGCAGCAGCCACACCGGGGTCGCCTGCGCGGGCTCGACGCGATGGCGTACGGCCATCAGGTACGGCACGGCCACGGCGGCCACGAGCCCGACCGCCGTACCGGCCGTGAACAGCACGGTGTCCAGCGCCACGGCCGTCCGCGTGCCGATCAGGGGCTGTCCGGCGGTCATGGCACCGCCGCCGACCGCCAGCAGCCCCATGGCCAGGCAGCCGTAGAAGGGCGCCATGCCGGGGTCGAGCAGATGCGCCCGGGCCTGGTCGCGGTGGCGGGTCCAGTGCAGGGCGCGGGCCGCCAGCAGGGCCGTCAGAGCGAGCAGGGACAGCGCCCAGACTCCCGCGAGCGCACCGCTGCGCACCGCCCCGTGGCCGGGCAGCGCGACGCCGGCCGAGCCGACGATGGCGGTGCCCATGACGGCGGCGTACCAGTTCGGCCCGAGGTGCCGCAGACGGGCGGCGTGCAGGGCGGAGGGGGCGGACGAGGGATGGGCTGCGATGACCATGACCCCACCGTCCCGCCGGGATCCGCCCCTGACCAGGGAGTTCCTCCCTATGAGGGCATAAGCTGGTCTTATGAGCGAGGTGTCTTATGGCTGAGGCGGAGGGGCGGCACGAGCGCACGGCGTCCCTGGCGCACCGGGTGCCGGACCTGGCCGCGCTGGAACTGCTGCTGGCGGTGGCCCGGCTGGGCAGTCTCGGCGCGGCGGCACGCGAGGTCGGCATCACCCAGCCCGCCGCCAGCAGCCGGATCCGCTCCATGGAACGGCAGTTGGGGGTGGCCCTGGTCGACCGCTCGCCGCGCGGCTCCCGGCTCACCGACGCCGGGGCCCTCGTGACGGACTGGGCCCGCCGGGTGGTGGAGGCGGCGGCCGCCTTCGACGCGGGCGCGCGGGCGCTGCGGGACCGACGGGACTCGCGCCTCAGGGTCGCGGCGAGCATGACCATCGCCGAGTACCTGCTGCCCGGCTGGCTCCTCGCCCTGCACGCCGAACGCCCCGACACGGCCGTCTCGTTGCTCGCGGGCAACTCCACGAAGGTGGCGGAACTGCTGCTGTCCGGCGAGGCGGACCTCGGCTTCGTGGAGGGGCTGACGGTGCCGAGCGGCCTGGACGCGACGGTCATCGCCCGCGACCGGCTGATCGTCGTCACGGCCCCCGGCCACCCCTGGGCCCGCCGCCGGCGCCCGCTCACGGCACGGGAGCTGGCCGGGACCCCGCTGATCCTGCGCGAGCGGGGCTCCGGCACCCGGCAGGTCCTCGACGCGGCACTCGGCGGCCTCGCCCGCCCCCTGATCGAGCTGTCCTCCACCACGGCGGTCAAGGCGTCGGCGGTCAGCGGAGCGGGCCCCTCGGTCCTCAGCGAGCTGGTGGTGGGGGAGGAGCTGGCGATGCGGCGACTGGTCAGCATTCCGGTGGAGGGAGTCTCGTTGCAGCGGGATCTGCGGGCGGTCTGGCCGACGGGCCACCGACCGACGGGCCCCGCACGGGAGTTGCTGTCGCTGACGCGGGGGTGAGGGGCGGCGCCCGAAGGGGTGCGGGGAACCGCGCGGCGGAGAAAACCCTTGGCCGGCCGCTCCGCCCGCCCGGCAGCATGTCCCGCATGACCCTCACCGCCCCGCCCGCCACCGGCGTCCGCACCCCCTGGGAAGAGCTCCCGGCCTCGGTCCGGCGCGCCGTCGGCGAGACGCTCGGCGCACCGGTCGTGCGCGCCGAGACGCAGAACGGCGGCTTCTCGCCCGGCGTCGCCGCGCGCGTGCGCACCGCCGCGGGCGGCACGGGCTTCGTCAAGGCGGTGAGCGCCGAGGCCAACCCGCACAGCCCCGGCCTGCACCGCCGGGAGGCCCGGGTCGCCGCCGCGCTCCCGGTCGTCGTGCCCGCACCCCGGCTGCTCGGGACGTACGACGACGGCACCTGGGTGGCGCTGGTCTTCGAGGAGGTGGAGGGACGCCAGCCGCATGTGCCCTGGCGGCCGGACGAGCTGCGCCGGGTGCTCGACGCCGTGACCGTGCTCGCCCGCACCGGCACCCCGTGCCCGCTCGACGTCCCGCCCGTCGCCGAGGACCTGGCCGAGGCCTTCAGCGGCTGGCGCCGGCTCCTCGACGGCGAGGCCGGCGGTGTCGGCGACGTGCGCGACCGGCTCGGCGCGTGGACCGCCGGCCACCTGCCCGAGCTCGCCGCGCTGGAGGCCCGCTGGCCCGAGGGCGCATCGGGGGACACCCTGGTCCATGCCGACCTGCGCGCGGACAACGTGCTGCTCACGGCCGACGGGAAAGTGGCCTTCGTGGACTGGCCGCACGCGATGCGCGCCGCGCCCTGGTTCGACCTGCTCGTCATGCTGCCGTGCGTGCGGGCGCAGGGCGGCCCGGATCCCGAGGAACTGTTCACCGCGCATCCGCTGGGCCGGGCCGCCGACCCGGACGCCGTGACCGCCGCACTCGCCGCTCTCACGGGCTTCTTCCTGCGCAGCTCCCTGAACCCGTCCCCGCCCGGCCTGCCCACCCTGCGCGCCTTCCAGCGCGCCCAGGGGGACGCGGCGTCGGCCTGGCTCAGGCGGCGGCTGCCGCTGTGACGAGGGCCCGCATCACCCGCGGGTCCTCGTCCATCTCCGGGTGCCACTGCACCCCGAGCACCCACCCGTCGGCCGACGGCAGTTCCAGTGCCTCGACCGTGCCGTCCGTCGCGTACGCCGAGGCGACCAGGCCCCGGCCGAGCCGGTCGACGGCCTGGTGGTGGTAGGTCGGTACGGCGGTCTCCTCCGGGACGATGCCGGCGTAGCGCGTGCCGGGTACCGGCTTGACCGGATGGCGGCCGAAGACGCCGACCGCCTCCGTGTGCCCGTCGAGATGCTGGACGAGCGTGCCGCCGAGGGCGACGTTCAGCAGCTGCATGCCCCGGCAGATCCCGAGCAGCGGTACGTCCGCCGCCAGCGCCGCGTCGATCAGCGCCAGCTCCCAGGCGTCCCGCTCCGGCGCGGGCGGCCCCGTGCGCGGCGAGCGCTCCGCGCCGTAGCGGGCGGGGTCCACGTCCGGGCCGCCGGCGACGACCAGCCCGTCCACCCGGGCCACCGCCTCCGCCGCGCGCGCGGGCGCGTCCGGCGGCAGCATGCAGGCCAGTCCGCCGGCCCGCTGGACCAGCCGCGGATAACCGGCCGCCAGCAGCACCGCGTCCAGCTCCCACACGCCCCAGCGTGCCCCGGACTCCAGATACGTGCTGATCCCGATCAGCGGTCGTACGGTCGCCATATCGCCCTCCCCGGACGCTAAAGGTTCACTGACACACCTTTACAGCAGCTGTCGTTACGCCAGGAAGCCCCGCAGCAGCGCGGCCGTCCCGGCGCAGTGCTCGCGCATCATCTCCCGTGCCCCGTCCGCGTCCCCGTCCAGCACCGCCTCCACCAGCGCGGTGTGCTGCCGCTGGGAGTGCTCCAGGTTGCGCACCAGCAGCGGGATGCAGTCGAGCAGGTCGTTGACCGTGGCCCGCACCGCCGCGTACTGCGCCGTCAGGGAGGGGGAGCCGCACAGTTCGGCCAGCGTCAGGTGCAGCAGCGTGTCCAGGCGCCGGTAGTCGGCGAGCGGGGCGTCGTGCGTGCGGGCCAGTGCCTCGCGCAGCCGGTCCGCCTGCTCCTGTGCCAGCCCGTGCGCCGCGCACAGGCCGGCCGCGCCCACCTCCAGCACCTCGCGGAAGCGCAGCACGTCCTCGATGTCGACCTCGGTGATCCGCCGCCGCAGCTCGTCCTCGCCGCCGGCGTCCGAACGGGGCAGCACGAACGTTCCGCCGTACCGGCCGCGCCGCGCCTCCACCAGTCCCTGGTCCTGGAGCACCTTCAGCACCTCGCGCAGCGTCACCCGGCTGATCCCGAGCCGCTCCGCCAGCTCCCGCTCGGCCGGCAGCCGCTCCCCGCCCGGCACCAGGCCGAGCCGCACGACCTGGAGGATCTGCTCCAGCGCCTCCTCGAAGCCGTTGCCCGCCCGCACCGGCCGCAGTACCGGAGCGAGCCGGTCTCCCACCCCCTGCGCGTCACTCTCCCAGGACATCCGGCCGTACCCCCTTCCCAAGCAATGGTTCTGAGCAATACCTTATGGCTCTTGGCCCGGCCGAAAAAGCGCGAAGGCGCCGCTCTCGAACGCGAAGGCGCCGAAGGAGGCTCTCCCGTGGCAGACCGCACACCCCCGCTCAGTGTCGAGGAACTGCACGCCCTCGTCGCGAGCGGTGAGATCGACACTGTCGTCCTGGCCTTCCCCGACATGCAAGGGCGGCTCCAGGGCAAGCGGTTCGCCGCCCGCTTCTTCCTCGACGAGGTCCTGCACCACGGCACCGAGGGCTGCAACTACCTCCTCGCCGTCGACACCGAGATGAACACCGTCGACGGCTATGCGATGTCCTCCTGGGAGCGCGGCTACGGCGACTTCGCCATGCGCCCCGACCTCACCACCCTGCGCCGCATCCCCTGGCACCCCGGCACCGCCCTGCTCGTCGCCGACCTCACCTGGAACGACGCCTCCCCGGTCGTCGCCGCGCCCCGCCAGATCCTGCGCCGCCAGCTGGACCGGCTCGCCGACCTCGGCTACACCGCACAGGTCGGCACCGAGCTGGAGTTCATCGTCTTCAAGGACAGCTACGAGGCGGCCTGGGACGCGGGCTACCAGGGGCTCACCCCGGTCAACCAGTACAACGTCGACTACTCCATCCTCGGCACCGGCCGCGTCGAACCCCTGCTGCGCCGGCTGCGCAACGACATGGCGGGCGCGGGCCTCACCGTCGAGTCCGCCAAGGGCGAGTGCAACCCCGGCCAGCACGAGATCGCCTTCCGCTACGACGAGGCCCTCGTCACCTGCGACCAGCACGCCCTGTACAAGACGGGCGCCAAGGAGATCGCCGCCCAGGAGGGCGTCTCGCTCACCTTCATGGCCAAGTACAACGAGCGCGAGGGCAACTCCTGCCACATCCACCTCTCGCTCGCCGACGCCGACGGGAACAACGCCATGGCCGACGGCGACGGCATGTCCGACGTCATGCGGCACTTCCTCGCCGGACAGCTCGCCGCCCTGCGCGAGTTCTCGCTCCTGTACGCCCCGAACATCAACTCCTACAAGCGGTTCCAGCCGGGCTCCTTCGCCCCCACCGCCGTCGCCTGGGGCCACGACAACCGCACCTGCGCGCTGCGTGTGGTCGGGCACGGCCGCTCGCTGCGCTTCGAGAACCGTCTGCCCGGCGGGGACGTCAACCCCTACCTCGCCGTCGCCGGACTCGTCGCGGCCGGCCTGTACGGCATCGAGCAGAAGCTGGAACTGCCCGAGCCCTGCCCCGGCAACGCCTACACCGCGGACTTCGAGCACGTCCCGACCACCCTGCGCGAGGCCGCCGAGCTGTGGGAGAACAGCCCGATCGCCAAGGCCGCCTTCGGCGACGAGGTCGTGGCCCACTACCGCAACATGGCGCGCGTCGAGCTGGCGGCCTTCGACGCCGCGGTCACCGACTGGGAGCTGCGCCGCTCCTTCGAACGCCTGTGAACCAGACTGTGAAAGGGCAATTCGTGTCTGATGCGGACGAGTTGAAGGTCCTCAACCCCGCCACGGAAGAGGTCGTCGCCACCGTCGCCGCCGCGAGCGAACAGGACGTGGCCGCCGCCGTCGTACGGGCCGTACGCGCCCAGACCCGGTGGGCCGCCCTCGCCCCCGCCGACCGGGCCCGGCTGCTGCGCCGCTTCGCGGACGTGGTCGACGCCCACACCGAGGAACTGGCCCGGCTGGAGGTCCGCGAGGCCGGCCACACGGTCGGCAACGCCCGCTGGGAGGCCGGCAACGCCCGTGACCTGCTGCTGTACGCGGCCGGCGGCGCCGAACGCCTCCTCGGCAAGCAGATCCCGGTCCCCGGCGGCTGGAACGTCACCTTCCAGGAGCCGCTCGGCGTCATCGGCGTCATCGCCCCCTGGAACTTCCCGATGCCGATCGCCGCCTGGGGCTCCTTCCCCGCGCTCGCGGCCGGCAACGCGGTCGTCCTCAAACCCGCCGAGACCACTCCGCTGACGGCCCTGCGACTGGCCGAACTGGCTCTGGAGGCGGGCCTGCCCGAGCACGTCTTCCAGGTGCTGCCCGGCCACGGCCACACCGCCGGACGCGCCCTGGTGGACCACCCGGACGTCGCCAAGATCGTGTTCACCGGCTCCAGCCGCACCGGCCGCGAGGTCATGGAGCGCTGCGCGAGGCTCGTCAAGCCGGTCACCCTCGAACTCGGCGGCAAGAGCCCGAACATCGTCTTCGCCGACGCCGACCTCACCACCGCCCTCGACCCGTTCTCCTTCCTCGACAACTCCGGCCAGGACTGCTGCGCCCGCACCCGCATCCTCGTCCAGGAGGCGGTGCTGGAGGAGGCCCGGGAGTTCCTCGCCGACGCGCTGGCCGCCGTGGTCGTGGGCGACCCCGCCGACGAGAAGACCCAGATGGGCCCGCTGATCTCCCGTCAGCAGCTGGAGCGCGTACGGTCGTACGTCCGCGACGACGCGCCCGCCCTGCGCGGCAGCGCCCCCGACGGCCCCGGCTTCTGGTTCCCGCCCACCGTCCTCACCGGCGAACGGCACGACAGCGAGGCCGCGCGCGAGGAGATCTTCGGCCCGGTCGCCGTCCTGCTGCCCTTCACCGACGAGGCCGACGCGATCCGCCTCGCCAACGACAGCCCCTACGGACTGTCCGGCTCCCTGTGGACCCGGGACCTCGGCCGCGCCCTGCGCGTGTCCCAGGCCGTCCGCGCGGGCAACCTGTCCGTCAATTCCCACTCCAGCGTCCGCTATTGGACCCCGTTCGGCGGCTACAAGCAGTCCGGCCTCGGCCGCGAACTCGGCCCCGACGCCCTGACCGCATTCACCGAGACCAAGAACGTCTTCATCAGCACGGAGGGCCCCGCACAGTGACCGCAGAATCTGTTTGCCGCCGCCTGGTCGGCCGTACCGCCGTCGTCACCGGAGCCGGCAGCGGCATCGGCCTCGCCACCGCCCGCCGGCTCGCCTCCGAGGGCGCCCACGTCGTCTGCGCGGACGTCGACGAGGTCCGCGGCAAGGCCGTCGCCGACGAGGTGGGCGGACTCTTCGTGAAGACCGACGTCACCGACCCCGAGCAGGTCGAGGCGCTGTTCAAGACCGCGTACGACACCTACGGCAGCGTCGACGTCGCCTTCAACAACGCGGGCATCTCCCCGCCCGACGACGACTCCATCCTGGAGACCGGCCTGGAGGCCTGGAAGCGCGTCCAGGAGGTCAACCTCACCTCCGTCTACCTGTGCTGCAAGGCCGCCATCCCCTACATGCGCGAGCAGCGCAGGGGCTCCATCATCAACACCGCGTCCTTCGTGGCGAGGATGGGCGCGGCGACGTCGCAGATCTCGTACACCGCCTCCAAGGGCGGCGTCCTCGCCATGTCCCGGGAGCTCGGCGTGCAGTTCGCGCGGGAGGGGATCCGTGTGAACGCCCTCTGCCCCGGGCCGGTCAACACCCCGTTGCTGCAGGAGCTGTTCGCGAAGGACCCGGAGCGGGCGGCCCGCCGCCTCGTCCACATCCCGCTCGGCCGGTTCGCCGAGGCCGAGGAGATCGCCGCCGCCGTCGCCTTCCTGGCCAGCGACGACTCCTCCTTCGTCAACGCCACCGACTTCCTGGTGGACGGCGGCATCGCGGGCGCGTACGTCACGCCGGTGTAGTGACCGCTCGTCAGAGGAAGGTGTGCCCTTCGCCCCGGTAGGTGGGCACGGTCGCCGTGACCGTGTCCCCCTCGATCAGCTGCAGGGCCGCGAACCGCTCGCACAGCTCGCCCGCCTTGGCGTGCCGGAACCACACCTTGTCGCCGATGAGCAGATCGTCGGCGGGCGAGCCGAGCAGCGGGGTCTGCACCTCACCGGGGCCCTCCTGCGGGTCGTACACCAGCCCCTCCGGCAGATACGGCACCGGCAGCCGGTCGCGGCCCGCGGCGCCCGAGGCGGGGTAGCCGCCGCCGAGCACGGTGACGACCCCGACGCCCGGCCGCCGCACGACGGGCTGGGCGAACAGGGCGGCCGGACGGCCGGTGAACGACGTGTAGTTGTCGAAGAGCCGCGGCACGTACAGCCCCGAACCGGCCGCTATCTCGGTCACGGCGTCCTCGGCCGCGGTGTGCTGCACACTGCCCGTGCCGCCGCCGTTGACGAACTCCAGACCGGGCACGACGGCCCGTACCGCGCGTACGACCGCGGCCCGGCGCTCGGCCAGTTCCCGGCGGGCCGCCGCCTGCATCAGCCGCACGGCGCGGGACCGCAGCGGCCGTCCGGCCAGGGAGTCGCCGACCCCGGCGATGTGACCCTCGTACGCCATGATCCCCACCAGCCGGAACCCCGGCCGCCGGGCCACCGACCGGGCCAGGTCGGCGAGTTGGCCGGGGGAGCGCAGCGGAGAGCGCCGGGCGCCGATCCGCACCCGGCCGCCCAGCAGCTTCAGCGAGGTGTCCAACTCCAGGCAGACCCGGACCACTGCACGCCCCCCGTCCCGGGCGGCGTCGATGAGGTCGAGCTGGGCGACGTCGTCCACCATCACGGTGACGGCACCGGCGAGCTTGGGATCGGCGGCGAGTTCGGCGAAGCCGGTCCGGTCGGCGGAGGGATACGCCAGCAGGATGTCGTCGAACCCGGAGCGCGCGAGCCACAGCGACTCGGCCAGGGTGAACGACATGATGCCCCGGAAGCCGTCCCTGGCCAGGACCCGTTCGAGCAGGGCCCGGCAGCGAACCGACTTGCTGGCGACCCGGACCGGCTTCCCGGCGGCCCGGCGGACCAGATCCTCCGCGTTGGCGTCGAAGGCGTCCAGGTCCACGATCGCGAGGGGGGCGTCGAGATGGGCGGTGGCCCGGTCGTAACGGGCCCGGTCAGCGGCGAGCGCAGTCATGACGGAAGCCTGCCAGACAGGATTACCGCAGGGTAGGGGGACGTTCCGGGCAGATGCCCCCGGCGCGTGTACTGGTTCTCCTTCTCTCAGGGACAACCCGTAGAGTGACGCGCACGTACGGCGGAACACGCCCGGCCGTTTCACCTGAACCGGGATGCCGGTCCAGCCGTACGGGTATGCGTGCCCGGACGGAGCTGTGCGCACCGGGTGCGGCCGAGGAGTGGAACGGCCCGCGTACGCGACGACGGCCCGGGCACGAGGAAACGGGGGGTGCATGAGCACGGAAGCGCGCCGCGCCCCGGTGCCGCCACGACCGTCGACCCCGCCCGGTCACTCCTCTCCGCAGGGCCTGTCCGCTCCCGCTTCCCCGCAGGCACTGCCCGGCGCGCCGGCACCTTCCGCGCCGCCGCGGCCTTCCGCCGCGCCGAGCCCGCAGGGCGCGTTCACGTCGCCGCGGTCGTCCTCCGCGGCGAGTCCGGCCGCGCCGCCCGTCCCCTCGCACCCGCCGCGCCCGCCGGGTGCGGGAACGCCGGGAGGGGCCCCGGCTCCGCCGCGTCCGGCGGCCACGACCCGTCCGGCGGGGTCCGCCGGCGCACCCCGCCCCGCCGGCCCGGCCCGGCCGCAGACCCCGGCGCGCCCGTCGGCCGCACTCGGCCGCCCGGCCGACAGCGCTCCGGCCGACGACCCCGACGACGAGCCGTCCGTCTTCACACCGCGCGCCGGCCGGCCGTCCGGCGGTGACTTCGCGCGCGAGGAGCAGACCACCGGCGCCGGGGCGAAGCCGGTCGTGCCCGAGGGCGCCGATCCCGTGAGCCCGCCGCCACCGCCCGCCTCGGCCCGGTTCCCCGACGCGCCGCCGCGCCCGGGGCGCCAGGGCCGCCAGCGGCCCGGACAGACCGGACAGACCGGCCAGGGGTCCCGTCGGCCGGTGGCCCCCGCCGAGACCGCGTCGGAGACGACGACCCGGCTCCGCCCCGTACCCGCGTCCGAACCCACGGCACCGGGACGGGGACCCACGGCTCCGGGACCGACGGCTCCGGACCCCAAGGACCCCAAGGCCCCGGAACCCACGGCGGCGGAGACCACGACCCGGCTCCGGCCGATTCCCGCGCCGGTCCCCGGTTCCCCGAAGCCGCCGCGCGCCGGAGCCGCCTCCGCGCCCGCGCAGGCGTCCGCGTCCGCCGCAGCGGCCGGTGCGCGCCGTACCGGGGCCGGTTCCGGTACGACGGGCGGCTGGAGCCCCCTGGAGCCCGCCCACCCCGCCGGTCCGCTCCCGCCCGTCGCCGTACCTGACCCGGCGCTGTCCTGGAGCGCCGGCGCGGCCGCGCGCCCCGTCGTGTCGTTCGGGCGGCCCGAGGCCTTCAGCGAGCCGTCCCGGCTCCGGGCGGGCCGGCGCACGGCCGTCGCCGCCACCTGTCTCGTGCTCGGGCTCGGCCTCATCGGCGGTGCCGCGGCCGGGAGTTGGCTCACCGGCGACGGCGGGAGCGACACCGCCGCCGACCACTTCACCACCACCGCCGCGCTCTGGCACAACGTGCCCGTCGACCAGCTGTTCCCGACCACCGTCCAGGGCACCGGGGCCGGACCCGGCGGCGCCGACCGCACCTGGACCAGGATCGCCGTGGCCCCGGACAGCGGCTGCGCCCACGCCTTCGACCCGCTGCTCCAGAAGGTCCTCGCCCCGGTCGGCTGCCGCCGGCTGCTGCGCGCCACCTACACCGACGCCACACAGAGCTACGTCACCACCGTCGGCCTGCTCTTCACCGGCGCCGACCCCGCCGCCATGTCCGCGCTCGCCGCCCGCTTCCGCACCGAGCACCTGGACCGGCGCACCGACCTGCTGCCCCGGCCGTACGCCGCCGCGGGCACCCTCGCGGCCGGCTTCGGCGACAAGCAGCGCGCCTCCTGGACCGTCTCCGTCCTCACCTACGCCCCCGTCGTCGCCTACGCCGTCTCCGGCTGGGCCGACGGCCGTGCGGCCGACGCGCCCCAGCCCGCCGCCGACGCCGTCAGCCCCACCGCCACCACCGCACCCGCCCAGGCCGGTCTCGGCAACGAGGCCCAGGGCCTGGCCGACCGCATCGAACGCCGCCTGCGCCAGCACATCGGCACGGCCACGGAGAACCCTTCATGAGGCGCTCGACCCTCGGCACGAGTCGATCGGGAACCTCCGCGCGGCGCCCGATACGCGCCCGCCGCGCCGCGCCCCCCGCCGCGGCCGCCGTGAGCCTGCTGCTCGCCGGCGCCCTCGCCGTGCTGCCGGCCGGCGCGGCCCACGCCGACGGCATCCGCGCCCAGCAGTGGGGCCTCGACGCCCTGCACCTGGACGAGGCCTGGCAGACCACCAAGGGCAAGGGCGTCACCGTCGCCGTCCTGGACACCGGCGTCGAGGCCGACCACCCCGACCTCGTCGGCAACGTCCTGCCCGGCCAGGACATGATCGGCTTCGGCGCCAGGCAGGGCGACCGCACCTGGGCCCGGCACGGCACCGCCATGGCCGGCATCATCGCCGGGCACGGACACGGACCCGGCGATTCCGCCGGCGTCATGGGCGTCGCCCCCGAGGCGAAGATCCTGCCCGTCCGGGTGATCCTGGAGGACGGCGACCCCGCCCGCACCAAGGCCCGCACCACCCGGGGCAACGCCCTCGCCGACGGCATCCGCTGGGCCGCCGACCACGGCGCCGACGTCATCAACCTCTCCCTCGGCGACGACTCGAACTCCGCGCACCCCGAACCGAGCGAGGACGAGGCCGTGCAGTACGCCCTGAAGAAGGGCGTGGTCGTCGTCGCCTCCGCGGGCAACGGCGGCGAGAAGGGCGACCACATCTCCTACCCGGCCGCCTACCCCGGCGTCATCGTCGCGACCGCCGTCGACCGCTACGGCACCCGCGCCGCCTTCTCCACCCGCCGCTGGTACGCCGCGGTCAGCGCCCCCGGCGTGAACGTGGTCATCGCCGACCCCGACCACAAGTACTACGAGGGCTGGGGCACTTCGGCCGCCTCCGCGTTCGTCTCCGGCGCCGCGGCCCTGATCAAGGCCGCCCACCCCGATCTGGCCCCGGCCCAGATCAAGAAGCTCCTGGAGGACACCGCCGAGGACGCGCCGGTCGGCGGCCGCGACGACTCCCGCGGCTTCGGCATGATCGACCCGGCCGCCGCGCTGAAGGCGGCGGACCGGATCCAGCCCGAGAGCCTGCGCGTGACGGCCTACGGCAAGAAGTACTTCGGGGCCGGCCCGGACGCCCCCAAGGCCACCTCCTCGGCCGCCGACTGGGCGGGACCGCTGGCCGGCAGCACCGGCGGGGTGCTGCTGGTGGCGGGCGTCGTGGTCCTGTGGCTGGGGCGCAGGCGGACGGCCTGAGGGCGTCGGGGGAAAACGTCAAGTGCCCTGAATTCCGGGCCTCTTGACTCTGAGGCCGAGATCACTTGCCGGCGAACGCCGACACCGCCGCCCGCGCCGCCGCCTCGACCAGCGCGATGCCCTCCGCCCGGGTCCCGGTGCCCTTCGACAGCACCGCCACCAGATAGCCGGTGCCGTCCACCGTCACCCGTCCGATGCTGTTCACGTCCCACAGGCCGGTCGCACTGCGGGCCAGCCAACCGTTCTTCAGCGGACAGGAGTTGTCGTCGTCGGCGGCCGACACCCCCCACCGCTGGTCGGCCTCGACCGACGCCATCAGGCCCTGGACGTACGCCCGGGAGGCCGCGCTCAGCTGCCCGTCACCGCCGAACACCTGCTGGAGCAGGGTGAGTTGGTCCGCCGCCGTGGTCTGGGTCAGTCCCCACAGTTCGCCGTCGCCGCCGGAGGTGCCCGTCAGCCCGAAGCGCCGGTTGGCCGCGTCCAGGCCGTCCGCCCGGCCGATCGAGTGCCACAGCTCCGTCGCGGACGCGTTGTCGCTGTTCCCGATCATCTTCGCCGCGTACGCCCGCTCCGTCGCCGTCAGCCGTCGGCCCGCGTCCTGCGCCTGGAGCAGCAGCGCGGCCAGGATGTCGACCTTGACGATGCTCGCCGTGTCGAAGGCCGCCTCGCCGTATCCGGCGCTCTCCCCGGAGTCCACCGCCAGCACGGCCGCCGAGACCTCGGCACCCGAGGGCACGCTCACCGCCGCCATCGCCTCGCTCAGCCGTGCGTCCCGGTCCACCGCCGCCTTCGTCACCGATGCCTCCTCGCTCGCCCCGGCCGAGGAGGACGCCGGGGCCGTCGCCGCCGACGATACGGCCGCCGCCCCCGGGTGCGCCCGCGCCTTCACGTACGCCGTGCCCGCGGCCGTGACCCCGACGACGGCCACCACCGCGAGCACGGTGTGCGGCAGCGGACGGCGCCGGGACGGGCGCGCACGACGGCCATGGCGGGCTTTGGGGGACTCCATGGCGGCGATGCTCGGGGCGCGGACTGTGCGCCCCGTCGGACCGGGATGAGACGACGGTCAGCGCAACCTGGGATTCCCGTGAAAGCGGCCCCGCACCGGCCCGGCGGCGTCCCCCCGATAGGGTCGGTGACCGTGGCGAACAAGAACATTCCCGACCCCGGCTTCTCCGACGACGACGGCTCCGCCGACCCGCGGCTGAGCGCCGCGCTCGCCGCCTGGGCCGAGGACCGCAGCGCGCTCGGGCCCGTCCTGGAGGCCCTGAAGGGCGCCCGCCTGCTCGTCCCGGTCGTCGCCGTGCTCGGCGAGGTCGAGGAGGACGAGAACGGCCTGCGCCGCGAGAAGACCAGCGACATGGCCGTACCCACCCTGAAGGCCGGCGGGCGCACCGCGCTGCCCGCCTTCACCTCCACCGACTCCCTCGCCCGCTGGGACCCCGCGGCCCGCCCCGTCGCCGTACCCCTGCACCAGGCGCTCCAGGCCGCCGCGCACGAGAACGCCGACACCGTCGTGCTGGACCTCGCCGGACCGGTGCCGTTCGAGCTGACCGGGCCCGCGCTGCTCGCCCTCGCCGAGGGCCGCACCAGCACCGACCCGCTCGCCGACCCGGCCGTCCGGGAGGCCGTGCGGACGGCCGTGGCGGCGGAGCCCGCCGTGCTGCGCGCCCACCTCGGCCCCGGACAGTCCGACGGCACCCTCGCCCTCGTCCTCGACCCGGCCGCGGCACCGGCCGAGGCCGCCCGCGCGGTCGCCGGCCGTCTCGCCGCCGACGACACGCTGAGGGCCCGCCTGGTGCGCGGCCTCGACCTGGCACTGCTGCCGGCCGGGAGCACGCCTCCGGGCGAGCCCTTGTACGTAAAGGGATAGCTCAGCCGTAGACCGGGCCGGTGTACTTCTCGCCCGGGCCCTGGCCCGGCTCGTCCGGGACGACCGAGGCTTCGCGGAAGGCCAGTTGGAGCGACTTCAGGCCGTCGCGCAGCGGGGCCGCGTGGAAGGAGCTGATCTCGGTCGCGCTCGCGTCCAGCAGGCCGGCGAGACCGGTGATCAGCTTGCGGGCCTCGTCCAGGTCCTTGTACTTCTCG
Source organism: Streptomyces sp. NPDC055966 (assembly GCF_042269865.1). NCBI lineage: Bacteria > Bacillati > Actinomycetota > Actinomycetes > Kitasatosporales > Streptomycetaceae > Streptomyces > Streptomyces sp. NPDC055966. The sequence goes on along the minus strand of NZ_JBHJYK010000009.1, from coordinate 142,116 downwards.
CCCTCCTCGCTCAGCCCGAGCTTCACGGCGGCGGCGCTCATCAGGTTGACGGCGACCGTCACGATCACCTCGACGGCGGGGACCTCGGCGATGTCCCGGGTCATCGCGTCGAAGTCGGGGTTCTCAGGAGGGGTCTCACTCATGCCCCACACGATAAGCGGTCCGTGACCGCGGGGATCATCGGGATGACGGGCTCCCGATTAGGCCTTGTCAAGCGATCCTGCTAACCTGGTGGACGACCGGCCGGACGTGCCCTGCCCCATGGCAGAGTTCCCGGCCCACAAGTGGAGGCTCCGAACTCCCACCTGACCGTCCTCCGGGACGGCGGGTCATCCGGTCAGGCGGCCACCATCGTTCCGTACGGACGATGGAGTCGCCCGAATCGCGCCCCGCGGCATCGCGGCGGTGCTCCGGTTGTGTTGTGGAGCCCCGCCTGTGATCGTCCGGGGCATTTTCTTTGCTTCGGCGCGGTTAGGTCTAACGAAAAGAGACATACGCGGCTGTCCGCCAGACAACCGTGTGGTGCTACCGAGGAGGATCCATCAGCGCCGAGCCCCGCATCAACGACCGGATTCGCGTTCCCGAGGTGCGACTTGTCGGTCCCAGTGGCGAGCAGGTGGGCATTGTCCCGCTCGCTAAGGCACTGGAGCTTGCGCAGGAGTACGACCTGGACCTGGTCGAGGTCGCGGCGAACGCCCGTCCGCCCGTGTGCAAGCTCATGGACTACGGGAAGTTCAAGTACGAGTCGGCCATGAAGGCCCGTGAGGCGCGCAAGAACCAGGCGCACACGGTCATCAAGGAGATGAAGCTCCGGCCGAAGATCGACCCGCACGACTATGACACCAAGAAGGGTCACGTCGTCCGGTTCCTCAAGCAGGGCGACAAGGTCAAGATCACGATCATGTTCCGTGGTCGCGAGCAGTCCCGGCCCGAGCTGGGCTACCGACTGCTGCAGCGCCTCGCGGAGGACGTCCAGGACCTCGGTTTCGTCGAGTCGAACCCGAAGCAGGACGGCCGCAACATGATCATGGTCCTCGGTCCGCACAAGAAGAAGACCGAGGCCATGGCCGAGGCCCGGCAGGCGCAGGAAGCCCGCAAGGCCGAGGCGAAGGCGAACCCCGGTAAGTCGCAGAACCCTGCCGAGGCTGAGGCACCTTCCGAGGAGCCCGCCGAGGCGTGATCCCGGGGGACGGCAGTCCCCAGTGGATGTAACCCAGAGAAGAGCGACGCTCCACCGTGCCCGGTTTCGCGACCGGGCACCGGAGCGCCACCGACGAGGAGATAACGGCGCTATGCCGAAGAACAAGTCGCACAGCGGTGCCAGCAAGCGCTTCAAGATCACCGGCTCCGGCAAGGTGCTGCGCGAGCGCGCCGGCAAGCGCCACCTGCTTGAGCACAAGTCCTCCCGCGTCACGCGTCGCCTCACCGGCAACGCCGAGATGGCCCCGGGCGACACCGCGAAGATCAAGAAGCTTCTCGGCAAGTGACGTGACCGGCGCTCGCCACCACTGAGCGCCGCACGTCAGGACCGGGACCCAGTCGTTTCCGGGTCGTGTGAGTACCACCACGACCCCGCTACAAGGAGTTAACAAGTGGCACGCGTCAAGCGGGCAGTCAACGCCCACAAGAAGCGCCGGGCGATCCTCGAGCAGGCCTCCGGCTACCGCGGTCAGCGTTCGCGCCTGTACCGCAAGGCCAAGGAGCAGGTCACCCACTCGCTGGTCTACAACTACAACGACCGCAAGAAGCGCAAGGGCGACTTCCGTCAGCTGTGGATCCAGCGCATCAACGCCGCTGTCCGCGCCAACGGCATGACCTACAACCGCTTCATCCAGGGTCTGAAGGCCGCGAACGTCGAGGTCGACCGCAAGATCCTGGCCGAGCTGGCCGTGAACGACGCGAACGCCTTCGCGGCGCTCGTCGAGGTCGCGCAGAAGGCGCTGCCGTCGGACGTCAACGCGCCCAAGGCCGCGTGACGCTGCGCAGGCTTTAGGCCGACGTGACTGTAGGACCCGCAAGCTGTTCAGCTTGCGGGTCCTGTTGTTGGGGTCCGCGTGTGGTTCTTTCGGCTGCGGGCCGGTGGGGGCTTGTCGCGCAGTTCCCCGCGCCCCTGGGCATGCTGCAGCCCGGCGGCGCCCCAGAGTGAGACTTTCTGAAGGTGAAGGACGGAATGCCGACCCCCGAGCTGATTTCCCCCCGGTCCGCCCGTGTGAGCGCCGCCCGGCGGTTGGCGAAGCGGAATTTTCGGGGGAAGGACCGGCTGTTTCTCGCGGAGGGGCCGCAGGCCGTCAGGGAGGCGGCCGGGCACCGGGCCGGGGGTGAGCCGACCCTCGTCGAGCTGTTCGCCACCGTCGAGGCCGCGGAGCGGTACGCCGACATTATCGGCGCCGCGCGGACCGTGGGCGCCCGGGTGCACCTCGCCTCCGAGGACGTCATCGCCGACATCTCCACCACCGTGACCCCGCAGGGGCTGGTCGGCGTGTGCCGCTTCCTGGACACGCCGTTCGAGGACATCCTCGCCGCCCGGCCGAAGCTGGTCGCCGTGCTCGCCCATGTGCGGGATCCGGGGAACGCGGGGACCGTGCTGCGCTGTGCCGACGCCGCCGGGGCCGAGGCCGTGATCCTCACCGACGCCTCCGTCGACCTGTACAACCCCAAGGCCGTACGCGCCTCCGTGGGCTCCCACTTCCATCTGCCCGTCGCCGTCGGCGTGCCCGTCGAGCAGGCCGTGCGCGGGCTGACGGACGCCGGTGTGCGCATCCTCGCCGCCGACGGCGCCGGGGACCGCGACCTCGACGAGGAGCTGGACAAGGGGACCATGGGCGGGCCGACCGCCTGGGTGTTCGGGAACGAGGCCTGGGGGCTGCCCGAGGAGACCCGCGCCCTCGCCGACGCCGTCGTCCGCGTCCCCATCCACGGAAAGGCCGAGAGCCTGAACCTCGCCACCGCCGCCGCCGTATGTCTCTACGCGTCGGCCCGTGCACAGCGCGCCTCCGGAGGGTGCCGCTCCGTCACCGAGAGCTAGTAGGGTGACGAACTCGGGGCCCTGCGCCGTCTGAGAGGTGGGGTACGGGGATGAGTGTGGCCGGCACGAGCACCGCGCCGGGGGGACCGGAGGGGCAGGACGGGCGGCGGGCAGCCGTGTCCCGGTGCGGCGATCCCGCGGGCCTCGACCCCGACCAGCTCCCCGACGGCCTCGTCATCGCCGATGAGCGCGGGCGCGTGGTCTGCTTCAACACCGCCGCCAGCCGGATCACCGCCGTACGCGCCGCCGACGCCCTCGGGCAGCCCCTGGAGAAGGCGCTGCCGTTGGAGGACCTGGAGGGGCGCCGGTGGTGGCAGCTCACCGACCCGTACGGCGGGCTGGCCATCCGGGTGCGGCAGCCGGAGCGGAATCTGCTGCTGCCCGGCGGGCGGGAGGTGCTCGTCTCCGCCCGCTACATCCGCGCCGAGCCCCTCGGGCCCGTCCGCCGCGTTCTCGTCTCGCTGCGCGACACCGAGGCCCGCCGCCGCACCGAGCGCAGCCACGCCGAGCTGATAGCGACCGTCGCCCACGAGCTGCGCTCCCCGCTGACCTCCGTGAAGGGCTTCACGGCCACCCTCCTCGCCAAGTGGGAACGCTTCACCGACGACCAGAAGCGGCTGATGCTGGAGACCGTCGACGCCGACGCCGACCGGGTCACCCGCCTCATCGCCGAGCTGCTGGACATCTCGCGGATCGACAGCGGGCGCCTGGAGGTGCGCCGGCAGCCCGTCGACATCGGGGCCGCCGTCTCCCGGCACATCCAGGCCTACGTCGCCGCCGGCCAGCCCGCCGACCGCTTCCTGCTCCGCATCGAACAGCCGCTGCCCGCCCTGTGGGCCGACCCCGACAAGGTCGACCAGGTGCTGAGCAACCTGATCGAAAATGCGGTGCGGCACGGCGAGGGAACCGTCACCATTGACGTCACGCCCTGCGCATCCCCGCGCGACGGCGAGGAAACCGGCACGTCGGTCACGGTGAGCGACGAAGGTCCCGGCATCCCGGAGGCATCCATGAACCGCGTCTTCACCCGCTTCTGGCGGGGCAGCAAGCGCGGCGGCACGGGTCTTGGGCTGTACATCGTCAAGGGCATCGTCGAGGCCCACGGCGGCACCATCACGGTCGGCCGCGCCTCCGTCGGTGGCGCCGAGTTCCGATTTACGTTGCCCGTGGCGGCCCCGGCGTATCTCGCCTGACGGCCCACGGGCTCTTCGTCCCCCTCCACCCCGTTAGACTCGGCCTTTGGCACCTTTGTGTCCTTCACACGGCCCACCAACGGTCTCGGGGACCATCCGCCAGCCAATCGGAAGCACGGGAAGAGATGTCGGCACCGAATAAGTCGTACGACCCTGTAGAGGTCGAGGCGTTGAAACCGGAAGAGATCGAGCGCATGCGGGACGAGGCGCTCGCCGCCTTCGCCGCCGCGGACTCCCTCGACGCGCTCCACGAGGCAAAGGTCGCCCACACCGGCCCGGCCTCCCCGCTGGCCCTCGCCAACCGCGAGATCGGCGCCCTGCCCCCGCACGCCAAGGCCGAGGCCGGCAAGCGCGTGGGCATGGCCCGCGGCGCCGTCAACAAGGCCCTCGCGAGCCGCCAGAGCGAGCTGGAGGCCGAGCGCGACGCCCGCGTCCTCGTGGAGGAGTCGGTCGACGTCACGCTGCCGTACGACCGCGTCCCGGCCGGCGCCCGGCACCCGCTGACCACGCTGTCCGAGCGCATCGAGGACATCTTCGTGGCCATGGGCTACGAGGTCGCCGAGGGCCCGCAGGTCGAGGCCGAGTGGTTCAACTTCGACGCCCTCAACATCGGCCCGGACCACCCGGCCCGCGGCGAGGCGGACACGTTCTTCGTGCAGGGCCGAAACGGCGGCACCGAGTCCGGCGTCGTCCTGCGCACCCACACCTCGCCCGTGCAGATCCGCTCCCTGCTGGAGCGCGAGCTGCCGGTCTACGTGATCTGTCCCGGCCGCGTCTACCGCACCGACGAGCTGGACGCCACGCACACGCCCGTCTTCCACCAGGTCGAGCTGCTCGCCGTGGACGAGGGCCTGACCATGGCCGACCTCAAGGGGACCCTGGACCACATGGTCCAGTCCCTGTTCGGCGAGGGCATGAAGACCCGGCTGCGGCCGAACTTCTTCCCCTTCACCGAGCCGAGCGCCGAGATGGACATGCTCTGCTACGTCTGCAAGGGCGAGTCCGTCGGCAACCCCGACCGGCCCTGCCGCACCTGCTCCAGCGAGGGCTGGATCGAGCTCGGCGGCTGCGGCATGGTCAACCCGCGGGTGCTCACCGCCTGCGGCGTCGACCCGGAGAAGTACAGCGGCTTCGCCTTCGGGTTCGGCATCGAGCGGATGCTGATGTTCCGCCACAACGTCGAGGACATGCGAGACATGGTCGAGGGTGACGTCCGGTTCACCCGGCCGTTCGGGATGGAGATCTGATGCGGGTCCCGCTTTCTTGGCTGCGGGAGTACGTCGACCTGCCGGCGACGGAATCCGGCCGCGACGTCCAGGAGAAGCTCGTCTCGGCCGGCCTGGAGGTCGAGACCGTCGAGCAGCTCGGCGCCGACCTCAAGGGCCCGCTGGTGGTCGGCCAGGTGCTGACGATCGAGGAGCTGGAGGGCTTCAAGAAGCCGATCCGCTTCTGCACCGTCGACGTCGGCCAGGCCAACGGCACGGGTGAGCCCCAGGAGATCGTCTGCGGCGCCCGCAACTTCGCGGTCGGCGACAAGGTCGTCGTGGTCCTGCCCGGCGCCACCCTGCCCGGCGGCTTCTCCATCGCCGCCCGCAAGACGTACGGCAAGACGTCCCACGGCATGATCTGCTCCACCGACGAGCTGGGCATGGGCGACGACGGCACCCACGGCATCATCGTGCTGCCGCCCGAGACCGAGGTCGGCAAGGACGCCATCGAGCTGCTGGAGCTGGTCGACGAGGTCCTGGACATCGCCGTCACCGCCAACCGCGGCGACTGCCTGTCCATCCGCGGCGTCGCCCGCGAGGCCGCCATCGCCTACGGCCTGCCGCTGCGCGACCCGGCCCTGATCGACGTGCCGGCCCCGAACGCCTACGGCTACCCGGTCCAGGTCACCGACCCGTTCGGCTGCGACCGCTTCACCGCGCGCACGGTCACCGGCCTGCGCCCCGAGGCCCGCTCCCCGATCTGGCTCCAGCGCCGGCTGCAGAAGGTCGGCATGCGCCCGATCTCGCTCGCCGTCGACATCACGAACTACGTGATGATGGAGCTGGGCCAGCCGCTGCACGCCTACGACCGGTCCCTGGTCCAGGGCACCATCGGCGTGCGCCGGGCCCAGGAGGGCGAGAAGCTCGTCACCCTCGACGGCGTCGAGCGCACGCTGCACGCCGAGGACCTGGTCATCACCGACGACCGCGGCCCGATCGGCCTCGCCGGTGTCATGGGCGGCGCCAACACGGAGATCGCCGACCACGAGGTCACCGAGGACGGCGTCAACGGCACCACCGACGTGGTCATCGAGGCGGCCCACTTCGACGCCGTCGCGATCGCCCGTACGTCCCGCCGCCAGAAGCTGCTGTCCGAGGCGTCCCGCCGCTTCGAGCGCGGCGTCGACCCGCAGGCCGCCGCGGCCGCCGCGCAGCGCACGGTGGACCTGCTGGTCCTGCTCGCGGGCGGCACGGCCGAGGCCGGTGTCACCGAGATCATCGCGCCCTCGGCCCCGCACACCATCACCGTCCCGGCGAACCACCCCGACAAGGTCGCGGGCGTCGACTACGGCCGCGAGAGCGTCGTACGCCGCCTCCAGCAGGTCGGCTGCGACGTGTACGGGCAGGACGAGCTGATCGTCACCGTCCCGTCCTGGCGGCCCGACCTGGTCGACCCGAACGACCTGGCCGAAGAGGTCATCCGCCTGGAGGGCTACGAGAACCTGCCCTCCACGCTCCCCAAGCTCCCCTCGCAGCGCGGTCTGACCCACCGGCAGCGACTGCACCGCCGAGCCGGCCGCGCGCTGGCCGGCGCGGGCTACGTCGAGGCGCCGAACTACCCGTTCGTCGGCGAGCAGGTCTTCGACCAGCTCGGCCTGGACTCCGACGACCCGGCCCGCCGCGTCGTCAGGCTGGTCAACCCGCTGAGCGACGAGGAGCCCGCGCTCCGTACGACGCTGCTGCCGGGCCTGCTCGGCGCGCTGCGCCGCAACGCCGGCCGGGGCAGCCACGACCTCGCCCTGTTCGAGACCGGTCTGGTCTTCCACCCGCGCGAGGAGCAGAGGGCCGCCTTCCATCTGCCCGTCGACCGGCGGCCGACCGACGAGGAGATCGCCGCGCTGAACGCCGCGCTGCCCGAGCAGCCGCGGCACGTGGCCGCCGTTCTCGCCGGTGCGCGCGAGCAGGCCGGCTGGTGGGGCAAGGGCCGTCCGGCCGACTGGGCCGACGCGGTGGAGGCGGCGCGCGCCGTCGCCCGTGAGGCCGGTGCCGAACTGACGGTCCGCAAGGGCCAGTACGGCCCGTGGCACCCCGGCCGCTGCGCCCAGCTGGTGATCGTCGTCGACGGTACGGAGCAGGTCGTGGGCCACGCGGGCGAACTGCACCCGCGTGTGCTGAAGGCCCTGGGGCTGCCGGAGCGCACCTGCGCGATGGAGCTGAACCTGGACGCCCTGGAGGCGGCCGGCGACGGTGTCCCGCAGGCGCCGGGCATCTCCACGTTCCCGGTCGCCACACAGGACGTCGCCCTGGTCGTCGACCTGCCGGTCCCGGCCGCGGAGGTCGAGGCGGCGCTGCGCGAGGGCGCGGGCGAACTGCTGGAGTCCATCCGGCTGTTCGACGTGTACGAGAACGCCGAGCAGCTCGGCGACGGCAGGAAGTCGCTGGCGTACGCGCTCCGCTTCCGGGCCGGGGACCGTACGTTGACCGTGGACGAGGCGTCCGCCGCGCGGGATGCGGCGGTTGCCCTGGCGGGTGAGCGCACCGGGGCGGTGTTGCGGGGCTAGCGCCCCTTCCGCCCCTGCATAAATGCGGGTTGGCCTGCGCAGACTCACTCATTCGGGTGGGAATCGTCGGCGATCTGGTCCTTCCGGACCATGCCCTGGACAGAATCGGACCGGCCTTTCGGGGTCGGTCCGTCTGCTTTGTCAGGGACTAATGGGGGATCCAGAGGCATGATCCGTATGAAGGCACGGGCACCCACCGCGCGGGGAGCCGTACTGCCCATGGTCTGGGGCGGTGTGGCCGTCGGCTACCGGTTCGGCTGCCCGCTCGCGCAGCAGGACGGGCTCGGTGCGCGCATCGTCACCAGCGCCGTCTTCCTCGCCGTCGGCACCGGACTCATCGTCCATGTCCGGCGCACCCTGCTGCGGGAGCTGCGGCAGGCCCGCCGGGTCGCGCGGGCGGCGCAGAGTGTCGTACTGCGTCCGCCGCCCCCGCGCCTCGACGGGCTGAACGTCGCCGCCGCCCAGTTGTCCGCCGACCGGGGCGCCTGTGTCGGCGGGGATCTGTACGAGGCGGTCGCCACCGAGCACGGGGTGCGGGTGGTGATGGGCGACGTACGAGGCCACGGACTGGCCGCCCTCGCCACCGTCGCCGCCGTCCTCGGCAGCTTCCGCGAGGCGGCCCACGACGAGCCCGAACTCGGCCGTGTACTGCGCCGGTTGGACCGCGCCCTCGCCCGCCATCTGCGCGAGCGGGCCCGCGCCGGACATCCGGTCGCGGAGGAGTTCGTCACCCTCCTGCTGCTGGAGATCGGCCGGGACGGCGACGTGCGCGCCCTGAACTGCGGCCATCCCTGGCCGTATCGGGTCAGCGGCACGAACGTCGACCAGTTGACGCGCGTCGACCCGCTGCCTCCGCTGGGCCTGTTCCCGCTGCCGGCGGAACTGGAATCGCACTCCTGCGGTCGCCTGTTCCCGGACGACTCCCTCGTCCTCTTCACGGACGGCGCGGAGGAGGCGCGGGACGCCCGGGGGCGGTTCTTCTCGCTGCCGACCGTGCTGCGGGAGGCCGTGCACGATCACCCGGTGTCCCCTCAGTCGGTGCTGCGCTCGGTCTTCACGGCTCTCCTGCACCACACGGCGGGGCGGCCGACGGACGACATCGCCCTGCTGGTCCTGCGGAACGACCGCAGGCGGGGCACGCTTGCCCGCACGGGGACGGTCGACCCGGCCAAGCCGCCGCTTTTCGAGGGGGAGCCGGTGGCTTGGCCGGGACCCCAGTCAACCGGTAGACCACGCTGAGCGACACCGCGTGTACAGCGCGGATGCATGCGTTCCGTTCACACCCCGTGTGAAACCGAACACACTACGCTGAATGGCACCAGGCCACTCGGGGGGCATCCATGCAGCCCAACACTCTGCTCGACGCGATCCTGGACGAGGCGGGGATCTCGCACGCCGGGCTCGCCGCCCACGTCAACCAGGCGGGCCGCAGACGCGGCCTCGTGCTCCGGTACGAACACACCGCCGTGGCGCGCTGGTTGAAGGGGCAGCGGCCGCGCGGACAGGTGCCCGACCTGATCTGCGAGGTGCTGGCCGGGCGGCTCCAGCGCCCGGTGACCCTCGACGACATCGGCCTCGGGGTGCCGGGCGAGCCGAGCACCCCGCACGCCGGGTCGCTGTCCGGCTTCGTGGAGCGGGCGACCGCCCTGTGGCGCTCGGACGAACAGCAGCGGCCCCATGTGCTGGGCGCCCCCGCCGTCACCGGGACCCCGGCGGTCATGCCGGTGTGGGAGTGGGAGAACCCGCCCGAGGACGTCGACGTCTCCCGGGGCGGCCGGCACCGGGTGACCACGGCCGACATCGAGATGCTGCGGGCCGCGCGGAGCCACTACGAGCAGATGTACCGCAAGGCGGGCGGCATCGCGACCCGCACCCGGATCGTCGGCTTCCTCAACGCCGAGGCGGCGCCGCTGCTGCGCGGCAGCTACACCGACGCCACGGGCCGCCAACTGCACCGGGCCACGGGCGGTCTGGTGGCCGTCACCGGGATCTGCGCGTACGACTCCGACGCGCACGGTCTCGCCCAGCGGTACTTCCATCAGGCGCTCAGGCTCGCAAAGGCCAGCGGTGACAGGGGACTTGGGGCGTATGTGATAGCCCTGCTGGTCAACCAGTCGCTGTTCATGCGGGAGTACCGGCAGGCCGTCGCCTTCGCGGAGTCGGCGCTGCGGGCCGCCGGCCGGCACATCACCCCGGCGCTCGCCTCCGACCTGTACGCGATGCAGGCCAAGGCGTACGCCCATCTCGGCGACGCCGGCAGCGCCCTGGCGTGCATCCGGCGCGCGGAGACGGCCGCCGACCGGATCCGGCGCGGGTACGAGCCCGACGAGACCGGCTATGTGCAGCCGGGGCTGGTCAACGTGCAGGTGGCCGAGGCGCTCCTCAGTCTCGGTGAACTCGCCGCCGCGCGCGAGCACGCGGTGGCGGCCGTCGACAATCCCGCCCACGACCGGGGAAGGGTGCACCGGCTCGCCATGCTCTGCACGATCGAACTGCGCCAGGGACAGGCCGACAAGGCGGTCGCCACCGCCGTGCAGATGGCCGAGCAGGCGCGCGGAATGGAGTCCCAGCGCCTGCGCGACAGACTGCGCGCGGTACGCGAGCACCTGGTGAGATGCGGCTCGGCCGGCACCGCCGAGGCCGCCGAACTCATCGACGGGGCACTGCGCGTACCGCTGTAGGCCCTCCACACGCCCTCTGTGGGTACCTCGTCCCTGCTGCGATATTGCCACTTACTCATCGAAAGGTGGCAGAACCGTGCAGTGGACGAAACAGAACGAACAAACTGTGTATGCGAATCGCTGGTTCAGCGTCAATCTCGCTGACGTCGAGCTGCCGGACGGCCGGCATCTCGACCACTTCCTGATCCGGCTGCGGCCCGTGGCCGTGGCCACGGTCGTCAACGAGGCGGGCGAGGTGCTGCTGCTGTGGCGGCACCGCTTCATCACCGACAGCTGGGGCTGGGAACTGCCCGCGGGTGTCGTCGAGGACGGCGAGGACATCGCCATAGCGGCCGCCAGAGAACTGGAGGAGGAGACCGGCTGGCGGCCGGGACCCCTGCACCACCTCATGACGGTGGAGCCGTCCAACGGCCTCTCCGACGCCCGGCACCACATCTACTGGTCCGACCGGGGCGAGTACGTCGGACATCCCGTGGACGACTTCGAGTCCGACCGGCGCGAGTGGGTGCCGCTCAAACTCGTCCCCGATCTGATCGCCCGTGGGGAGGTCCCGGCCGCCAACATGGCGGCCGCGTTACTGCTGCTGCACCACCTCAGGCTCGCCGACGGCTAGCGGGCCAGCGCCTGCCAGACGGTGACGACGAGGGCGCCCAGCGCGGTGAGCGCGGCGAGCGAGGGCAGGGGCCAGCGGGCGTGCTCCAGTGAGGCGAGCCGGGTGTTCAGGTCGTCCAGTTCCTTGGCCGTCTCCTTCGTGCGGTGGCTGAGCAGGTTCAGTCCTCCCTCGACCTGTGCGTAGGCCACGTCGAGGCGGCGACGTAACTCTGCGAGTTCTCCCTGGACCACGGGATGCTCTTGATCGGTGGCCACGGGTCCACTCCTTTGCGTAGTCGAAGATGCCGTTCCGCATCCCATTGCATGCGCATGAAGAGTGAACTCGCCTGGTGAGCGTGAGGGGAGAGTGCGCGAGGGGCATATGCGTGCCCGGTGCGCACACGGAGTGTGAAACGCGTGGGCCCGGCACCCATCCCGGTGCCGGGCCCATGCGCGTCGCAGGCAGTAATCAGCCGTAGGTGTAGAAGCCCGAGCCGGTCTTCCGGCCCAGCCGGCCCGCCTCGACCATGCGCTGGAGCAGCGGGGGAGCGGCGTACAGCGGCTCCTTGTACTCGGCGTACATGCTGTTCGCGATCGAGACGATGGTGTCCAGGCCGATCAGGTCGGACAGCCGCAGCGGGCCCATCGGGTGGGCGCAGCCCATCTCCATGCCGTTGTCGATGTCCTCGCGGCTCGCGATGCCCGACTCGAACATCCGGATCGCGGAGAGCAGATAGGGCACGAGCAGTGCGTTGACCACGAAGCCGGAGCGGTCCTGGGCCCGGATGGCGTGCTTGCCGAGCACCTTCTCGGCGAAGAGCTGGGCGCGGCTGAGCGTGCCCTCCGAGGTGGTCAGCGCCGGGATCAGCTCGACCAGCTTCTGCACCGGGGCCGGGTTGAAGAAGTGGATGCCGACCACGTGGTCCGGGCGGGAGGTGGCGACCGCCAGCTTCACCAGCGGGATCGAGGAGGTGTTGGAGGCCAGGATCGCGTCCGGGCGGGTCACCACCTGGTCGAGCACCTGGAAGATCTCCGTCTTCACCTGCTCGCTCTCCACCACGGCCTCGATCACCAGGTCGCGGTCGGCGAACTCGCCGAGGTCCGTGGTGAAGCTCAGGCGCGCCTGGGTGTCGTCCCGCTCCTGCTCGCTGATCTTGCCGCGCTCGGCCGCCTTGGCCAGGGAGTTGTACAGCCGGGTGCGGCCGATCTCCAGGGCCTCGCCCGTCGTCTCGGCGACCTTCACGTCCAGTCCGGCGCGGGCGCACACCTCGGCGATGCCCGCGCCCATCTGGCCGCAGCCCACGACTCCGACGCGTGCGATGTCTCCCGCTGGGATGCCCGTCACATCGACCCCTTCGCTGATCTACGGCACTCGCAGGACCCCCGGGTTTCGGTGCCTGCTCCGATCGTGCACGTTACCGCCAAGTATCGATGATCGATCGCGCGGGTAGGAGCATCCTGGAGCGCGGGACGGTCCGTGACGGTACGGATCCGGAGCGTACGGGGGTGTGCGGATGGGGCACGTGTCACGCCGGGCCTTCGCCCTGGCGACGCTGTCGGCCCTGGCCGCGGCGCCCGGCGCGGTGGCCCTGCCGCGCGCCGAGGGGGCCGGGCGCCGGGCGCGGGGCAGCGCCGAGATGCGCGGCGTGTGGCTCGCCACCGTCGACAACCGGGACTGGCCCTCGCGGCCCGGTCTGCCGGCCGCCGACCAGCGCAGGGAGCTGATCGCGTATCTCGACGAGGCGGCCCGGGACCGGCTCAACACCGTGATGTTCCAGGTACGGCCCACCGCCGACGCCCTGTGGCCGTCGTCGTACGAGCCCTGGTCCGCGTATCTCACCGGCACCCAGGGGCAGGATCCCGGCTGGGACCCGCTGGGCACGGCGGTGCGTGAGGCCCACGCCCGGGGTCTGGAGCTGCACGCCTGGTGCAACCCGTACCGGATCGCGCTCGACACCGACCTCGACCGGCTCGCCCCCTCGCACCCGGCCCGCAGCCACCCCGACTGGGTGGTGGCCTACGGCGGCAAGCTCTACTACAACCCCGGTCTGCCCGAGGTCCGCGCCTTCGTCCGGCGGGCGATGCTCGACGCGGTCGCGAAGTACCCGGTCGACGCCGTCCACTTCGACGACTACTTCTACCCGTATCCGGTCGCCGGGCAGCCCTTCGACGACGACGCCGCCTACGACCGCTACGGCGGCGGCTTCGGCAGCCGGGCCGAGTGGCGGCGGGACAACATCAACCGGCTGGTGCGGGAGACGGCCGCCGGCATCAGACGGCTCCGGCCCGGCACCCGCTTCGGCATCAGCCCCTTCGGGGTGTGGCGCAACGCCTCGACCGATCCCCGCGGCTCGGACACCCAGGCGGGCACGCAGACGTACGACGACCTGTACGCGGACACCCGCAGATGGGTGCGCGAGCACTGGATCGACTATGTCGTCCCGCAGATCTACTGGAACATCGGCTTCGCCGCCGCCGACTACGCGAAGCTGGTCGACTGGTGGGCGGCCGTCGCCGAGGGCTCCGGGACCCGGCTCCACATCGGCGAGGCCCTCTACAAGGCGGGCGCCGCCGGGCAGCCCCCGGCCTGGCAGGATCCCGCCGAGCTGTCCCGGCACCTCACGCTCGCCGCGCGCCACCCGCAGGTGCGCGGGCATGTGTTCTTCGCCGCCAAGGACGTGGCGGACGACCCGATCGGCGCGATGGCGCGCGTGGTCGCCGATCACTACGGGCGATCGGCGACACCACCGCGGTGAGTCACTTCTGGCGCGCGTTCTTGTGCTTGACCTGGCAGTCCGGTCCCGGCGACATGATCGCCTCGTGTCCGTCCGGGAACCGGACGCGATAGGGCGGTTCGCCCTTCTCGCCCATCACTTCGACGACTTCGGACTCCTGGTCGTGCTGGCCGACCACTCTGCCGTGCTGGACCAGCTTGTCGCCCTTGGAAGCACGCATGTCGGGCCCTCCTCACGCTCACGACCGCTGGGTGACGGCGATGCACACGAGCACGGCGACAGCGGTCAGGGGAGCGGCGGCCGTGAAGTGCTCGCCCAGCAGCAGCGCCGACCACACCAGTGTGAGCAGCGGCTGGGCCAACTGCAACTGGCTGGCCCGCGGGACGCCGATGACCGCCATGCCCCGGTACCAGACGACCAGGCCGAGGAACTGCGAGCCCAGCGCCACCCACAGCAGGCCGGCGATCCCGTGCCAGGTGAGGTGCAGGGGCTCGTACGCCAGCGCCAGCGCGGCGGCCGGGACGGTCAGCGGCGCGCACAGCACCAGCGCCCACCCGATGACCTGCCAGCCCGGCATCACCCGGGCCAGCCGCCCGCCCTCGGTGTATCCCGCCGCGCACACCAGCAGGGCCCCGAAGAGATAGCCGTCGGCGACCGTGAGCGCGCCGCCGCTCTGGGCGAGGGTGAAGGCGACCACGGCCGCGGCGCCCGCGAGCGCGGCGAGCCAGAAGCGGCGCGAGGGGCGGCTGCCCGTGCGCAGCGCCGAGAACACGGCCGTGGTCAGCGGCAGCAGCCCCACCACGACGGCGGCGTGCGCGGTGGTGGAGGTCCGCAGGGCGAGCGTGGTCAGCATCGGGAAGCCCAGTACGACACCGGCCGCGACGACGGCGAGCCCGGGCAGATGCCGCCGCTCCGGCAGGGGCACGCGCAGAGCCAGGAGACAGCCGCCCGCGACGACCGCCGCGAGGACGCAGCGCGCGGCCACCAGCGACCAGGGGCCGAACCCCTCCAGACCCCAGGCGGTGGCCGGGAAGGTGAGGGAGAAGGAGGCGACGCCGAGGAAGGCCAGGGCGGTGCCGACGCCACCCCGCTCCTGCGGGCCGGTCACCGCTATCGAGGTCGGGACAGTAGCGCTACTCTGTGTCTTCATGCACCAGCGTAGCAGCGTGAGTGAACTGGCAGAAGAGCTCCGAAGGGACCTCGACCGCTACTCTCCAGGTGGAAAGCTCCCGTCAAGCCGGGACCTGGTCGAGCGGTTCCGGGTGAGCCCGGTGACCGTCTCGCGGGCCCTCGCCCAGCTCGCCGCCGAGGGGCTGGTGGTCACCCGGCCCGGCGCCGGCGCCTTCCGCGCCCGGCCCCGCGCGGCCGGGACCCCGGCCGGGGACACCTCCTGGCAGGAGGTCGCGCTGAGCGCCGACGGCGCCGCCGACCTCGTACCGCGCACGGTGGACGCCTCCGGGGTCACGGTCTCGCTGGCCGCCCCGCCGCCCGGCGTGCTGGAGTTCAACGGCGGCTATCTGCACCCCTCGCTCCAGCCGGAGCGCGCCATGGCGGCGGCCCTGGCCCGGGCCGGGCGCCGGCCGGGTGCCTGGGGGCGGCCGCCGCTGGAGGGGCTGCCGGAGCTGCGGGAGTGGTTCGCGCGCGGCATCGGCGGGGCGGTCACCGCGGCCGAGGTGCTGATCGCGGCCGGCGGCCAGTCCGCGCTGGCCACCGCCCTGCGCGCGCTCGCCCCGCCCGGCGCCCCCGTCCTCGTGGAGTCACCGACCTACCCCGGCATGCTGGCCCTCGCCCGCGCGGCCGGACTGCGCCCGGTCCCGGTGCCGGTCGACCCCGACGGCGTACGGCCCGAACTGCTCGCGGACGCCTTCCGGGCCAGCGGCGCCCGGGTGTTCGTCTGCCAGCCCCTGTTCCAGAACCCGACCGGCGCCGTGCTCGCCCCCGAGCGCCGCGCCGAGGTGCTGCGCATCGCCCGTGAGGCGGGCGCGTTCGTCGTCGAGGACGACTTCGTCCGGCGCCTCGTGCACGCCGACGCGGGCCCCCTGCCCCGCCCGCTGGCCGCCGACGACCCGGACGGTGTCGTCGTGCACGTCGGCTCGCTGACCAAGGCGACCTCGCCCAGCTTCCGGGTCAGCGCCCTGGCGGCGCGCGGACCCGTGCTGGAGCGGCTGCGCGCCATCCAGGTCGTGGACAGCTTCTTCGTGCCCCGGCCGCTCCAGGAGGCGGCCCTGGAACTGGTCGGCTCCCCGGCCTGGCCCCGCCATCTGCGGTCGATCTCCGCCGAGTTGAAGGAGCGCCGCGACGCGATGACCGCCGCGCTGGCCCTGCGGCTGCCCGAACTCGCCCTGCCGCACATCCCGTCCGGCGGCTACCACCTCTGGCTGCGCCTGCCCGACGGTACCGACGAGTCCGCTCTCACCGCGGCCGCCCTGCGCGCGGGCGTCGCCCTCACCCCCGGCCGCCCCTACTTCAGCGCCGAACCCCCGGCCGCCCACCTCCGCCTGAGCTTCGCGGCGGTCGCCGGCACCGGAGAGATCACAGAGGGCGTACGGCGGCTGCGAGCGGCGTGTGACGAGGTGCTCCGGGCCAGGGTCACCAGATCGCCGCCAGGTGCCACGGACACCTCTGCGATGCTCGGCCGATGAGCGACACACCCGAACTCCCCGACGGTTGTGAGTTCTCGGGAGCGTCGGTGCGGGGCAAGGGCGTCGGCCGCATCCGGGACCACCTGGAGCCGTTCGGGCTGCGCCGCGTCCTCCAGCCTCTGGAGCGGCCCGAGCCGTGGATGGTCCACCTCTTCACGTGAAGAACTTTCGGGTGAGCGTCCGCATATCCGCCGCAACCCGCAGGTAACACCCCTTGACCTGCCCTCCTTCGCGGCCCACCATCACCGCATGCCACTGAGGGTGACGTTCGTCGCCGCCGCGCGCAGTGCCCCGCTGCTCGCGGAGCGGTTCGACGACGACCGGCCGCTGGACCGGTCCGGCTGGGACGAGGTGCAGCGCGCCGCCGGGGAACTGCTGCCGCTGGCCGGCGCCGAGCTGCGCTACTGCTCGCCGACCCTGCGCAGCCGGGCCACGGGCGACGCGCTCGGGTACACGCCGCTGGTCCAGCCGGCGCTGCGGGACTGCGACATGGGCCGATGGCGCGGGCTGACCCTGGGCGAGGCGATGGCCCGCGAGCCGGCGGCGGTGGACGCCTGGCTCGCCGATCCGCGTGCCACCCCGCACGGCGGGGAGTCCCTGCTGGCCTTCGTCTCCCGCGTCGGGGGCTGGCTCGACACCCGGCCGGCCGCGGAGGGCGGCCGGATCGTCGCCGTCGCCGAACCCGGTGTCGTCCGCGCGGCCCTGGTCTACGCCCTGAAGGCGCCGCCCGCGAGCTACTGGAACATCGATGTGCGCCCGCTGTCCACGACCACCGTCACCGGCCGCGCGGGCCGCTGGAACCTCCGCTTCGACGGTGTCGCCGCTCAGCCCTCGCGCGCGTAGTCGGTGGTGAGCACCAGATCCTTCGCGGGCCCGCCGACCCGCCACACCGTGCGCCAGTGGTCGGCGTCCCGCACGGTGAACTCGCCCCGGTAGAGGTCGGCCGCGCACGGGTGGCCGGCGATGAACCGCCCGGTCGTGAGGTCGAGTTCGTGGAAGGGGCGCCCGTCGGCGAAGCGCACGTCCGCCGTGCCCGGCCGGGCCCCCGGCAGGAAGCGCAGCGTCCGGGTCGCGGGCCGGGTCGTGCCCTGCCAGGTGAAGTCACCGGACTCCGCGTGCAGCAGCCCACCGCCGCCGTCCAGTGCGCTGAAGACGGTCACCCCGGAGAAGTTCCCCT
This sequence comes from Streptomyces sp. NPDC055966, assembly GCF_042269865.1. Classification (NCBI taxonomy): domain Bacteria; kingdom Bacillati; phylum Actinomycetota; class Actinomycetes; order Kitasatosporales; family Streptomycetaceae; genus Streptomyces; species Streptomyces sp. NPDC055966. Next base: position 124,303 of record NZ_JBHJYK010000009.1, on the reverse strand, counting down.
CGTCCCCGCTCGCCAGATCCCGCACCGTCCGCTCGACGCGCCAGCGCCCGGCCAGATGGGTCAGCACATCGGCGACCGGCCAGTACCGCTGCTGCACATCCATGCGTCGAGCTTACGGCTCACCGTCAGCCGTTCCCCTGCGGGCGGGCCCCGCTCCCGATCACCCGAAGTACTTCTGGGCTGCCCGGACGCCCTCCGCCAGCGCGTCCACCTCGGCCGGGGTGTTGTAGACGTAGAAGCTCGCCCGCGTCGTCGCCGGGATGCCGTAGCGCCGCACGATCGGGCGGGCGCAGTGGTGGCCGACGCGGACGGCCACGCCCCGGTCGTCCAGCACCTGGCCGACGTCGTGCGGGTGGATGCCGTCGACCGTGAAGGAGACGGCCGAGCCCCGGTCGGTGACCTCGGCGGGGCCGACGACCCGCACGCCCGGGATCTCGGCGAGCAGGGCCAGCGCGCGGGCGGTGAGCACCTCCTCGTGCGCCGCCACCTCCGCCATGCCGAGGCGCTCCAGGTACTCCACCGCCGCCGCGAGGCCCACCGCCTGGGCGGTCATCGGCACGCCCGCCTCGAAGCGCTGGGGCGGTGGCAGGAAGGTGCTGCGGTCCATCTCCACGACCTCGATCATCGAGCCCCCGGTGAGGAACGGCGGCAGGTCCGCGAGCAGCTCCGCCCGGCCCCACAGCACGCCGACCCCGCTCGGGCCGAGCATCTTGTGGCCGGAGAAGGCGAGGAAGTCCGCGCCCAGTTCCGTGACGTCGACCGGGCGGTGCGGCACCGACTGGGCGCCGTCGACGACCACCAGGGTGCCGAACGCGTGGGCGCGGTCGGCCAGTTCGCGCACCGGGTTGAGCGTGCCGAGGACGTTGGACTGGTGGGTGAGGGCGAGCACCTTGGTGTGCTCGTCGAGCAGCTCGTCGGCCCGGGACAGATCGAGCCGGCCCTCGTCGGTCAGCCCGAACCAGTCGAGCCGCGCCCCGGTCCGCGCGGCGAGCTGCTGCCAGGGGACCAGGTTCGCGTGGTGCTCCATCTCGGTCACCACGATCCGGTCGCCCGGGCCGAGCCGGCCGGCGTTGCCCAGCGCGTACGCGACGAGGTTGATGCCCTCGGTGGTGTTCCGGGTGAAGACCACCTCGTCGGCGGCGGCCCCGACGAACCGGGCGACGGTCGCCCTGGCCTGCTCGTAGGCCTCCGTCGCCTCGCCCGCCAGCTGGTGCGCGCCGCGGTGCACGGCCGCGTTGCGGGTCAGGGAGAAGTCCCGTTCGGCGTCGAGGACGTGGAGGGGCTTCTGGGTGGTGGCCCCGGAGTCCAGGTAGACGAGCGGGACACCGCCGTCCAGGGTCCGCTCCAGGATCGGGAAGTCCTTGCGCAGCGCGTCCACGTCGAAGGCCACGACGATTCACCTCTCACGGTTTCTGATTGGATTCTCCGTGAGGCACGCTAAACCCGTCTCATGGAGAACCGCAAGGATTGCCATGAGGACCGACTAGCATGGGGCCGTGGATCACGAGGCCCCCGTCTATCTGCACCAGCTCCCGGTCCCGGGCGAGGACCGGTACGTCTCGCTGGCGCTCGTCAACACCCGGTTCACCGTCAGCCACGGGCGCGTCGACCTGCTCGACGACGCCGGAGCCGCCCATCTGTGGCTCGTCCGGCACGCGCTGCTGCCCGACCGGGTGGAGCTGAACGGCAGGCAGTCCGGCCGGCTGCGCATCCTCCGTGAGGCGCTGCGCGCCCTGTTCGAGGCCCGCGCCGCCGCGGCGCCTCCGGCCGCCGACGCCCTCGACGCCCTGAACGCCGCCCTCGCGGCCGCCCCCGCCACCCCCAGGCTCGCCTGGACCGCCGAGGGCCCCCGCCGCGCCGACGTCCCGGACACCGGCAACCCGGCCGCCGCCGCCCTCTCGCTCCTCGCCGAGGACGCCGCCGACCTGCTCACCGGCGCCGACGCGGGCCAGCTCACCGAGTGCGCCGCCCAGGGCTGCGCCCGCTGGTTCCTGCGCTCCCACGGCGCCCGCCGCTGGTGCACCACCAAGTGCGGCAACCGCGTCCGCGCGGCCCGGGCCTACGCGGCCCGGAAGGGGCAGGTGACATGACCGAACGGTTGCGTTGCATAAAACTGCAACGCTACGTATAGTCATGCCATCAAGAGGAGGATGGACATGGCGGTACGTGCGGCGGTGGCCGGAGCGAGCGGATACGCGGGCGGAGAGGTCCTGCGACTGCTCCTCGCGCACCCCGGGGTCGAGATCGGTGCCCTGACCGGGAACTCCAACGCCGGCCAGCGGCTCGGCGCGCTCCAGCCCCACCTGCTGCCGCTGGCCGACCGGGTCCTGACCGAGACCACGGCCGAGGCGCTCGCCGGACACGACGTCGTCTTCCTGGCACTGCCGCACGGGCAGTCCGCCGCGGTCGCCGAGCAGCTCGGCCCCGACGTCCTCGTGGTCGACATGGGCGCCGACTTCCGGCTGAAGGACCCGGCCGACTGGGAGCGGTTCTACGGCTCCGCGCACGCCGGCACCTGGCCCTACGGCCTGCCCGAACTGCCGGGTGCCCGCGCCGCGCTGGAGGGGTCCAAGCGCATCGCGGTGCCCGGTTGCTACCCCACCGCCGTCTCCCTCGCCCTGTTCCCGGCGTACGCGGCCGGACTCGCCGAGCCCGAGGCGGTGATCGTCGCCGCGTCGGGCACCTCCGGCGCGGGCAAGACCCCCAAGCCGCACCTGCTGGGCAGCGAGGTCATGGGCTCCATGACGCCGTACGGCGTCGGCGGCGGCCACCGGCACACCCCCGAGATGATCCAGAACCTCAGCGGAGTGGCCGGGGAGCGGGTCGCGGTGTCCTTCACGCCGACCCTCGCCCCGATGCCCCGCGGCATCCTCGCCACCTGCAACGCCGCGGCGAAGCCCGGTGTCACGGAGGAGTCCCTGCGGGCCGCGTACGAGAAGGCCTACGCCGACGAGACGTTCGTCCACCTGCTCCCCGAGGGCCAGTGGCCCGCGACGGCGTCCGTCTACGGTTCCAACGCCGTTCAGGTGCAGGTCGCGTACGACGAGGCCATGGGCCGCATCATCGCGATCAGCGCCATCGACAACCTCACCAAGGGCACCGCCGGCGGTGCCGTCCAGAGCATGAACATCGCCCTGGGTCTCGACGAGACCACCGGGCTTACGACGATCGGAGTTGCGCCGTGAGCGACGCACGTGCAGCCGCCGGGCGGCAGACGACGACGAAAGCCGCACCGCTGCGCTGCACGGGCGGAGAAGCGAACGAGGAGACACAGTGAGCGTGACGGCAGCGAAGGGATTCACGGCGGCCGGCATCGCCGCCGGGATCAAGGAGAACGGCAACCCCGACCTGGCCCTCGTGGTCAACGACGGACCGCGCCGCGCCGCCGCCGGTGTCTTCACCTCCAACCGCGTGAAGGCCGCGCCGGTGCTGTGGTCCGAGCAGGTCCTCAAGGCCGGCGAGCTGACCGCGGTCGTCCTCAACTCCGGCGGCGCCAACGCCTGTACCGGCCCCAAGGGCTTCCAGGACACCCACGCCACCGCCGAGAAGGTCGCCGAGTCCCTCAACGCGGCGGGTCACGACCGGACCGGCGGCCACGCCCCGGGGCAGGTCGCCGTCTGCTCCACCGGCCTGATCGGCGTCCTGCTGCCGATGGACAAGCTGCTGCCCGGCGTCGACAAGGCCGTGGCCCGGCTCAGCCCGCACGGCGGCGAGAAGGCCGCCATCGCCATCAAGACCACCGACACCGTCCACAAGACCTCCGTGGTCACCAAGGACGGCTGGACCGTCGGCGGCATGGCCAAGGGCGCCGGCATGCTCGCGCCCGGCCTCGCCACCATGCTCGTCGTCCTCACCACCGACGCCGACCTCGACAGCGCGACCCTGGACCGCGCCCTGCGCGCGGCCACCAGGGTCACCTTCGACCGCGTCGACTCCGACGGCTGCATGTCCACCAACGACACCGTGCTGCTGCTCGCCTCCGGTGCCTCCGAAGTCACCCCGGAGTACGAGGAGTTCGCCGAGGCCGTACGGACCGTCTGTGACGACCTGGGCCGCCAGCTCATCGGCGACGCCGAGGGCGCCAGCAAGGACATCAAGGTCGAGGTGATCAACGCGGCCAGCGAGGCGGACGCCGTCGAGGTGGGCCGTTCCATCGCCCGCAACAACCTCCTCAAGTGCGCCATCCACGGCGAGGACCCCAACTGGGGCCGCGTCCTCTCCGCGATCGGCACCACCGCCGCCGCCTTCGAGCCGGACCGGCTGAACGTCGCCATCAACGGCGTCTGGGTGTGCAAGAACGGCTCCGTCGGCGAGGACCGCGACCTGGTCGACATGCGCTACCGCGAGGTGCGCATCACCGCCGACCTCGCCGCGGGCAGCGAGGCCGCGACCATCTGGACCAACGACCTGACCGCCGACTACGTCCACGAGAACAGCGCCTACTCCTCATGACCACGACGCGTAAACACACCGCGCTCCCCAAGGCCCAGATCCTCATCGAGGCCCTGCCCTGGCTCACCCGGCACAACGGCAAGACCGTCGTGATCAAGTTCGGCGGCAACGCCATGGTCGACGAGGAGCTGAAGGCCGCGTTCGCCCAGGACGTCGTCTTCCTCCACCACGCCGGCCTCAAGCCCGTCGTCGTGCACGGCGGCGGCCCGCAGATCAGCGCCGCCCTCGACCGGCACGGCATCGTCAGCGAGTTCAAGGCGGGCCTGCGCGTCACCACCGAGGACGCCATGGACGTCGTACGGATGGTGCTCGCGGGCCAGGTGCAGCGCGAGCTGGTCGGCCTGCTCAACCAGCACGGCCCGCTCGCCGTCGGCCTGACCGGCGAGGACGCCCACACCATCACCGCGACCCGGCACACCCCCGAGATCGACGGCGAGCCGGTCGACATCGGCCGGGTCGGCGAGATCACCGACATCGACACGGGCGCGATCGACGCCCTGCTGGCGGACGGCCGTATCCCGGTCGTCTCCTCCATCGCCCGCAGCCAGGACGACGGACATGTCTACAACGTCAATGCCGATACGGCGGCTGCGGCACTCGCTGCCGCTCTGGGCGCCGAAACCCTCATGGTCCTCACCGACGTCGAGGGACTCTACGAGGACTGGCCGAACTCCGACGAGGTGATCAGCCGCCTCACCGCTTCCCAACTGGAGAAGCTGCTGCCGGAGTTGAGCTCCGGCATGGTGCCGAAGATGGAGGGCTGCCTGCACGCCGTGCGAGGCGGCGTGCGGACCGCCCGCGTCATCGACGGCCGGGTCCAGCACTCGATCCTGCTGGAGATCTTCACCGACGAAGGCATCGGCACCATGGTCGTGCCGGACGAACAGGGGGAGTCATGAGCAACCAGGAGCTGACCGCGCGCTGGCAGGGCACGCTCATGAACAACTACGGCACGCCCCGGCTGCCCCTGGTGCGCGGCGCGGGCCTGAAGGTGTGGGACGCCGAGGGCCGCGAGTACCTCGACTTCGTCGGCGGCATCGCCACCAACGCCCTCGGCCACGCCCATCCGGCGATCGTCGAGGCCGTGAGCCGGCAGATCGCCTCCCTCGGCCACATCTCCAACTTCTTCATGGCCGAGCCCACCGTCGCGCTGGCCGAGCGGCTGCTCCAGCTCTTCGGCCGCGAGGGCCGGGTCTTCTTCTGCAACTCCGGCGCCGAGGCCAACGAGGCCGCCTTCAAGATCGGCCGGCTCACCGGGCGGACCCATGTCGTCGCCACCGAGGGCGGCTTCCACGGCCGTACGATGGGCGCCCTCGCGCTCACCGGACAGCCCGCCAAGCAGGACCCGTTCCGGCCGCTGCCCGGCGACGTCACCCACGTGCCGTACGGCGACGCGCAGGCCCTGGCCGCGGCGGTCACCGAGGAGACGGCACTCGTCGTCATCGAGCCGATCCAGGGCGAGAACGGCGTCGTCGTACCCCCGGCCGGCTACCTCAAGGCGGCCCGTGCGATCACCGCCGCCACCGGCGCCCTGCTGGTCCTCGACGAGGTGCAGACCGGCATCGGCCGCACCGGCACCTGGTTCGAATACCAGGCCCACGAGGGCGTGCTCCCCGACGTCGTCACCCTGGCCAAGCAGCTCGGCGGCGGACTCCCGCTCGGCGCCACGGTGGCCTTCGGCCGGGCCGCCGAACTGCTCCGGCCAGGCCAGCACGGCACGACCTTCGGCGGCAACCCGGTCGCCTGCGCCGCCGGACTGGCCGTCCTCGACACCATCGCGGGCGAGGGCCTGCTGGAGAACGTGAAGCGGCAGAGCGCCGCGCTGTGCGAGGGAATCGAGGCGCTGGGCCACCCGCTGATCGATTATGTTCGGGGTGCCGGCCTGCTGCTGGGTATCGTGCTCACCGGGCCGCGCGCACCGCAGGTGCAGCAGGCGGCCCAGGAGGCCGGGTTCCTGGTGAACGCGCCCGCCCCGGACGTCGTGCGGCTCATGCCGCCGCTGAACCTCCGCGACGACGAGGTGGGTGCGCTGCTCCAGGCGCTGCCCGGCATCCTCGACGCAGCGGACCCGATGGACGGGGACGGACGATCCGGAGAATGAGACGACGATGAGCGAGGCGCAGGACCACGAGCAGGCGGCGGGTGCCGGGCCCGCCGTACCGCAGACCCGCACCGCACGGCACCGCCGGATCGTGGACATCCTCAACCGGCAGCCGGTGCGGTCGCAGAGCCAGCTGGCCAAGCTGCTCGCCGACGACGGGCTGAGCGTCACCCAGGCGACGCTCTCCCGGGACCTCGACGAGCTGAACGCGGTGAAGATCCGCAACACCGACGGCGACCTGATCTACGCGGTGCCGAGCGAGGGCGGATTCCGCACGCCGCGCGCGCCGCTGGGCGAGTCCGCCAAGGAGGAGCGGATGCGGCGCCTGTCCCAGGAGCTGCTGATCTCCGCGGAGGCCTCCGCCAACCTCGTGGTCCTGCGCACCCCGCCGGGCGCCGCCCAGTTCCTCGCCTCGGCCATCGACCAGGCCGAACTGCACGACATCCTCGGCACCATCGCCGGTGACGACACCCTGATGCTGATCAGCCGGCACCCGACCGGCGGTCAGGCACTGGCGGACCACATGCTGCAACTGGCACAGAACGGGCACTGAGCCGGGGAGCGGCGGGCGGGGCGAGCACGGCCGGTGCAGCGAACAGGCGGGAGCAGCCGTCGCCGTCAGCCGAGCCTCGCCGCCAGGCCCCCGGTGCACCGCACCTCGTCGCCCGCCGTGATCAGCAGGGCCTCGACGTCCGGCAGGGACTCCAGCCACGCCAGACCGGCCCGCGAGCCCATCGCGAACGCCGCCGTGGCCCAGCAGTCCACCCAGGTCAGCCGGGGACCCACGACCGTCACCGCCACCAGGTCCGTCACCGCCGGTCGCCCCGTCCGCGGGTCCACGATGTGGGCACCCCGCTCGGCCGTCCCCGACGTCGCGACGGACAGTTCGTCCACCCCCGTCGTCGAGACCACCGCCGCGAGCCCGCCCGGCCGGAGCGGATCGGCCACCCCGACCCGCCACGGGCGCTCCCGCTCCGGAGCGCCGAGCAGCTGCACGTCACCGCCGCCGTTCACGCTGACCCCGCACACCCCCTCCACCTGCGCCAGCAGCCGCGCCGCCCGCTCGGCGGACCAGCCCTTCACGATGCCAGTGGGGTCCAGCGAGCCCTGGTAGCGCGGGCTGAACCAGCCGCCGCTCACCCGCTCCGCCTCGGCCGCGAGGTCCAGCACCTCGGCCATCTCCGGGGCGCAGTCCGCGACGGTCAGCTCGCCCCGGGCCAGCCGGGAGACCTCGCTGTCCTCGCGGTAGGTGGAGAACAGCGCGTCGACCCGGTGCAGGCCCGCGACCGCCTCGGCGAGCGCGGCCCGCACCGCGTCGGGTTCCCCGCCGCGGACGTCGATGGAGAAGACGGTCCCCATGACCTCCTCCGCGTGACGCACCGCGGCGGGAGCCTCGGCCGGCCCGGTCATCGCCTCAGCCACCGGCCTGGTCCAGCGCCGACTGGAGGGACTGCCGGTAGCCGGTGCTGGTGTAGGTCGCGCCCGACACCGCGTCGATGTGCGCGGTCCCGGCAGTGACCGCCTCCTGGTTCAGCTTCGGGACCGCCATCGCGGTCTTCTGGTCGCTGAGCCCGCCCTTGGGCGCCTGCACCGCCGACGCCTGCGCGATCTTTCCGCCGCTCACCGTGATCCGCACCTGCACCGGACCGTACGGGGTCTGTGCGACCTTCCCGGTGACGGTGACCGTACGGGCCTGCGCGGCACCGGCACCGGCGCCGGACCCGGACCCGGATGCGGCGGGAGACGATGCCGAGTGCGTGGGCGGCGCGGCGGACTTCATCCTGTCCAGCGCCGACTGGAGCGACTTCTTGTAGCCGTTGCTCGTGTACGTCGCCCCGGACACCGCGTCGATCCGCGCGCTCTGCGCCGCCACGGCCTCCTGGTTGAGCTTCGGGACGGCCATCGCGGTCTTCTGGTCGCTGAGCCCGCCCTTGGGCGCCTGCACCGCCTCCGCCCTGGCGATCTTCCCGCCCGCGACGGTCAGCCGTACCTGCACGGTGCCGTACTGCGTCGGTGTCGCGTCACCCGTCACCGTGCCGGTGGCCGCACCGGCCGGCCGGGTGCCGCCCTGGGGCGACTGCTGCGCCCCGGCGGTCTGCTGCGGCGCCGCGGCCGCCGTCGGATCCGACGCCGGCTTCAGCGACAGCAGCAGCACGACACCGGACACCGTCGCGGCGGTGGCCAGGACGACCCGTCGGACCGGGTGGTTCTTCCTCATGTCTTCGTAGCTCCCGCTCACATCTCGAAGGACTCGTGATGGATGCGGCGGGCGGGAACCCCCGCGCCGCGCAGTGCCTCGTACACCGACTGCGCGAACCCGGGCGGGCCGCACATGAAGACATCGTGCCGGTCGATGTCCGGGATCTTCCGCTCCAGGTTCTCCGCGGAGATGTCCGGGCGCTCGCCCTCCGGGCTGTTCACCGCGTACATCAGCCGGGCGCCCCGCTCGTCGGCGATCGCCGCCAGCTCGTCCCACAGGGCCAGATCCTGGGTCGTGTTGGCCCGGTACAGCAGGGTGATGTCCCCGGCCGCGCCCGGCAGCGTCTCGAACAGCGCCCGCATCGGCGTGATCCCGACCCCGCCCGCGACCAGCAGCACCTTGCCCCGGCTGCGGCGCTGCGCGGTCAGCGCCCCGTACGGCCCCTCGGCCCACACCCGCGTACCGGGCGTCAGTTCGCGCAGCCGCTCGCTGTGGTCGCCGATCGCCTTCACGGTGATCCGCAGCATGTCCGGGCGGGGCGCCGCCGACAGGGAGTACGGGTGCGAGCTGAAGCGCATGCCGGGCGCCAGGAAGCGCCAGCGGAAGAACTGGCCCGCCTCCGCGCCCATCCGGTGCAGCTTGCGCCCGCCGATCAGCACCGACACGATGCCCGGCGTCTCCTCGACGACCGCCTCGACCCGCATCCGGTGCTTCAGGTTCAGCCGGATCGGGGTGAGCACGCGGTACCAGAGCACCAGGGCGGTGACCGTGCCGTACAGGCCGTACCAGAAGGTCTTCGCCATCGGCTGGACCGCGAAGTCGTTGCCGGTGGTCAGCTGGTGCCAGAACGTCAGGAACACCGCCGCGTACGTCAGCAGATGGACGTGGTACCAGGTGTCGTACGGCATCCGGCGGCGCACCGGGCCGATCGACGTCAGCCCGATGAGCACGAACAGGCCGGTGCCGATGGCCGCCTTGCCGACGTCGGGCAGCTGGTTGACCGAGTCGATCGTCTGCTGGACGATGTCGCTCAGCGTCTTGCCCGCCTGGCGCGCGTACCCCCACATCGTGAGGAACACGTGCGCGACGATCAGGCAGAGCGTGTAGCGGCCGCTCATCGCGTGCCAGCGGGCCACCCGGTCCGAGCCGACCCGCCGCTCCAGCGCCGGCACGCGCGCCATCTGGAGCACGACCAGCGCCATCAGATAGCCGGCGAGCAGGCCGGTGATCCGGCCCGCGTTCAGGATGCGGCCGGTGTCGTCGGCGACGGACGGTGTGTTCCGCCACCACAGCCACAGCACCGCCGCCGCGCCGGCCCACACCGCGAGCAGCAGCGGGACGGCCGGAGAGCGGCGCGGGCGGATGCGGCGCATCGTCTGGCGGCGGGCGGCACGGCCGCCGGCGAGGGTGGTGGTCACGGTTCCTCCGTGGGGACTCGGGGGAGTCGGCCCTTGGCCCTCAGATACGTGCCGCATGCGCCGCGTGTTCATCCGTGTGTTCAGCGGCCCGCCGAGTCCAGCGCGGACTGGAGGGACTGCTGGTAGCCGGTGCTGGTGTACGAGGCGCCCGACACCATGTCGATCTGCGCGCTCTGCGCGGCCAGCGCCTCACGTCGCAGCTGGGGGAGCGCGTAGCTGTTGATCTCCTGGTCGCGCGGATTGTCCTGCGGGTACTGCACGGCCGTCACGTCCGTGATCCTTCCGCTCCTGATCGTGACCCGCACCTGGACCGGACCCCAGCGGGTCTGCACGGTCTCGCCGGTCACGGTCCTGGTACCGGTGCTCTTGCCCGAGCCGGCGCCGCTCGACGACGCGGAGGGGGCCGAACTGCTCGACACCGCGGGCGACTTGGCGTCGGCGATGACCGGCGTGGGACTCGTGTGCGGCTTCAGCGACAGCAGGAGCACCATCCCGGAGACCGTCGCGGCACCGGCCAGCACGATCCGGCGCAGCGGACGGTTCTTCTTCAAGGCGTGCACGTCAGGGTCCTCACAGCTCGAACGACTCGTGGTGGATTCGGCGGTCCGGCACCCCGGCCGCCCGCAGCGCCTCGTACACGTCCTGCATGAAGCGGTGCGGGCCGCAGAGGTAGACGTCGTGGCCGGCGATCCCGGGGAACGTCGCGCGCAGCGCCTCGGCCGAGATGTCCGGCCGCTCGCCGCCCGCACCGTTCAGCGCGTACAGCACCCGCGCACCGCGCCAGCGGGCGATCGCCTCCAGCTCGCCGCCCAGCGCCAGGTCCTCGGAGCCGCGCGCCCGGTACAGCAGCGTGACCTCGCCGGGCAGCGTCTCGAACAGTGCCCGCAGCGGGGTGACACCGACCCCGGCCGCGATGAGCAGCGAGCGGTGGCTGGTGGCCCGGTCGGCGGTCATGGAGCCGTAGGGACCCTCGGCCCACACCCGGGTGCCGGGCCGCAGCAGGGCGACGCCCGCACTGTGGTCGCCGAGCGCCTTGACGGTGATGCGCAGCCGGTCCGGGCGCGCCGGCGCCGACAGGGAGTACGGCGTCGACGTCCAGCCCAGGCCCTCGCCGAGGAAACGCCAGCGGAAGAACTGCCCCGGCCGCGCGCCGAGTTCGTCGAGATGCCGCCCGCGCACGACAACCGAGTACACACCCGGTGACTCCTTGTGAACCGAGTCCACGCGCAGCTGGTGACGCCGGTTGAGCCGGACCGGGGCGAGGATCCGGAACCACAGCACCAGGGCCGCGACGCCCAGGTACAGCGCGTACCAGAGCGCGCTCGCCACCGGCTTGCCGTTGAACTCGTTGCCCAGCGACACCTGGTGGAAGAAGACCAGGAACACCGCCGCGTAGGTGAGGAGGTGGACGTAGTACCAGAACTCGTGGCTCGTCCGGCGGCGCACGGCCCGGGCCGAGGTGACGCCGACCGCGAAGAGGATCACCGTGCCGGCGGTGGCCTTGAGCATGTCCGGGTAGTCCAGGACGACGGAGACCGTCTCGTGCCACAGCGAGGCGTGGTCCTGGGCGGCGTACCCGGCGAGGATCAGCCCGATGTGCACGGTGAGCAGACAGACCGTGTAGCGGCCCGCCATCGCGTGCCAGCGGGCGACCCGGTCCGAGCCGACCCGGCTCTCCAGCAGCGGCACCCGCGCCATCAGACCGACCAGCACCGCGCAGGCGTACCCGCACAGCAGTCCGGCGAGCCGCCCGGCGCCGGTCAGCCAGCCGGCCGAGCCGATCACGGAACCGGTGCCGGTCCACCAGAGCGCCGCCGCGCCCGCCGCACCGGCCCACAGCAGGGCCAGCACGGGCCCCGCGGGGGAGCGCCGGCCGGCCACGGGCACGGGCGGGGCCGTCCGTCGTGTATCGACCGTGGTCATGGGTTCAACGCCCTTTCGTCCGTCATGCCCGGCCACTGTGCCCGCCGAATCTCTGAGCCACCTCTGAGCCACCCCCCTGACCAGGGCTTTCGACAGCGGACTCAGAGGGGTTTCTCATCCGGCGTTCAGCGGAGCGGGGCGGGCGGCGGCAGGACGGCGGTGAGCGTACTCACAGAAAACTCAGAGGTGGGGCGGTACACCGCACCCGCCGGCGGGGGTGATGCTGGGAGGTGCGATGAACACGACCCGTTCCGGCCGCCCGGCCCTCACCCGCCCCGACGGCACCCCGCTGCGCGTCCTCGTCGTCGACGACGACCCCGACCTCGCGGAGGTGCTCACCGGCGCCCTGCGCTACGAGGGCTGGCAGGTGCGCGCCGCCGGCGACGGCGCCTGCGCCCTCAGCACCGCGCGCGAGCTGCTGCCGGACGCCGTCGTCCTCGACGTGATGCTCCCCGACACCGACGGCTTCACCGTGCTGCGCGGGCTGCACGAGGTGAAGCCGGACGTCTGTGTGCTCTTCCTCACGGCGCGGGACGCGGTGGAGGACCGGATCGCCGGCATCACCGCGGGCGGCGACGACTACGTCACCAAGCCCTTCAGCCTGGAGGAGGTCGTCGCCCGGCTGCGCGGACTGCTGCGCCGCGCGGGCATGGCCCGCCAGCTGGAGGACGGGCCGCGCCTGGTCGTCGGCGACTTGGTGATGGACGAGGAGGCCCGCGAGGTGACCCGGGCCGGCGACCTGGTCGAACTGTCGCCGACCGAGTTCGAACTCCTCCGCTTCCTCATGCGCAACCCGCGCCGTGTGCTCAGCAAGGCACAGATCCTCGACCGGGTCTGGTCCTACGACTTCGGCGGCCGCGCCCATGTGGTCGAGCTGTACATCTCCTACCTGCGCAAGAAGGTCGACGCGGGCCGCGAGCCCATGATCCACACCGTCCGCGGCGCGGGCTACGTCCTCAAGCCGGCGGCCCGCTGATGGCCTCGCCGCCACGGTTCCCGCGCCGCCTGCCCCGCCCCCGCACCCTGCGCGCCCGGCTCACCGCCGGGCTCGTGGTGCTGCTCGCGATCAGCTGTGCCGCGGTCGGCGTGGCGGCCGTCGTCGAACTGAACGGCTTCCTCACCCGCCGGCTCGACCAGCAGCTCCAGCAGACCGGCACGGCCTTCCCACAGAGCCTGGAGCACGGCACCTACACGCTCTCGAAACCCTCGGACCACGACGGCGACGAGCACGGCGACACCCGCCGCCAGGCCGCCGAGACCTTCGGCGCCCGCCTGCTGGCCGGCCGGGTCACCAGCGCGGCCGTCGTCCCCGCCAGCGACAGGCAGGATCTCGGCATCACGCTGACCACGCGCGACCGTGCGGCCCTGGCCCGGATCCCGGTGGACGGCACCGGCCACACCGTGTGCCTGTCGCACCTGCGCGACTACCGCATGATGGCGTGGCGCGGCAGGGACGGCGACGTGCTGATCACGGGGCTGCCGACGGAGCCGGTACGGGCCGCCGTGCAACGGCTCGAACTGGTCGCGGTGGTCGTCTTCGGCCTGGCCCTGACCGCCGCCGGGGTGGCCGGGGCGCTCTGGGTCCGCTGGTCGCTGCGCCCGCTGAGCCGGGTCGCCGCGACCGCCACCCGGGTCAGCGAGCTGCCGCTGGCCACCGGCGAGGTGGTGCTGCCGCCGCGCGCCCCCGACCACGACCCGCGCAGTGAGGTCGGCCGGGTCGCCGCGGCGTTCAACCGCATGCTGCGGCACGTCGAGGACGCCCTGACGAAGCGGCACGCGAGCGAGGAGCGGCTGCGCCGCTTCGCCGCCGACGCCAGCCACGAGCTGCGCACCCCGGTCGCCTCGGTCCGCGGCCACGCCGAACTGGCCCTCCTCCACCCCGGCCCGGTGCCGCCCGAGATCGCCCGGGCCCTGGAGCGGATCAAGGCCGAGTCCTCCCGCATGGGCGAGATGGTCGACGACCTGCTCCTGCTGGCCCGCCTGGACGCGGGCCGACCGCTGGAGCGGCAGCCGGTGGACCTGACGCACCTGGTCCTGGACGCCGTCACCGACGCCCGCGCCGCCGGCCCCGACCACCGCTGGTCCATGGACCTCCCCGAGGACCCCGTCACGGTCCCGGGCGACACCCACCGCCTCCACCAGGTGTTGGCCAACCTGTTGGCCAACGCACGTTTGCACACACCCGTTGGCACGAAGGTGACGGTCACCCTGGAACGCGACCCGGACGCGGCCGTCCTCTCCGTCCACGACGACGGCCCCGGCGTCCCCGAGGACGTCCGGCCGGGCGTCTTCGAACGCTTCACCCGGGCGGAGCACCGCCGCCGCCCCGGTGCCTCCGGCGGCGGCGCGGGCCTGGGCCTGTCGATCGTGGCGGCGGTGGCGGAGGCACACGGGGGCAGCGTGGGGCTGGAGAGCCGACCGGGGAGCACGACGTTCAGGGTGATTCTGCCGACCTGACGGTGCGCGAGGCTCAGTACGTGGTCACAGCCGTGGCGCCGCCGTCGGTTCCCACGGCGATGTGCGGCGACTTCTCGGGCCTGGCCCACTGGAGAATCCGCTGCATCGCATCCTCCGGTACCGACACACACCCGGCCGTGGCGCCCTGCCCGTTGACGTGCAGGAAGATCCCGGCACCACGGCCCCGCACGGGCCGGCCGTAGTTGAACCCGATGACGAGCCCGTACGCGTACTGGGCCGCGTACGCGACCAGATGCTCGGACTCGGACGCCCGGCAGTCGGCCGGCAGAGGGTCGACCCACCGGTTGTACGACGACGAGTCGTTGTCCTGGCACCACCACGAACTGTCCTTCACCGCACGGTACGTGACGCTCGTCCCGGCCGGCGCCGCCTTGATGCCGAAGCCGAAGGGGAGGTCGTACAGTCCGGTCGGCGTCGTGTTCGTGCCCTGCTTGCGGGTGGCGCCCTCCGCCAGACCGCTCGCGCCGAACCGTGCCGGTGCCGAGCCCGCCTGCACCCACTGCCCGTCCCGCAGGTCCCACCACGTGAGCGTGCCCGACGTCGAGTCGGTGCGCGGAGCCTGAGCGGTGATCAGCTGGGTGCCGCCGCCCGTGTCCGCCATCAGCGCGGGCAGCGGACCGGACTCGGACCCGGCGCCGGGGGCCGGGGCGGAGCCGAGCAGGGCGAGCGAGGACGCGGAGACGAGGGCGAGGACGACACCGGGGCGCATGGCTCAGACGGTAGACGGGGGGAGCGGCAACGGCAGTCCGGGTAGGCCGTCCAGGCTAGTCGCCACGTGCTCCTTCTTCTCGAAGTACGCGCCGAGGGACGCGTCGTCCTCGCGTGCGAAGCGCTTCTCGTGCAGATCGCGGTCCTGCTCGTACGCCATGAAGGGGACGGCGTAGCCGCAGGTGTCCCGCACCAGCTCGGCGTGGACGACGATGACGGCGCGCAGTCCGTGCGGGGTCGGGTCGATGCCCGGGAAGTGCGCGAGCAGCTCGTGGAAGCGCGGGTCGTCGCGGAAGACCGGCTCGCCCCGGCCGTGGACGCGCACGATGTTCGGCGGCCCCTGGAAGGCGCACCACATCAGCGTGATCCGTCCGTTCTCCCGCAGGTGGGCGATCGTCTCGGCGTTGGACCCGGCGAAGTCCAGGTAGGCCACGGTCAGTTCGTCGAGTACGACGAAGGAGCCCTTGAGGCCCTTGGGGGAGAGGTTGACCGTGCCGTCGCCGGAGAGCGGGGCGGTCGCGGTGAAGAACAGGGGCTGCTCCTCGATGAACGTGCGGAGCCTGCCGTCGATGCGCTCATACGTCTTTCCCATGTCCAACGATTATCGAGGCAACCCCTTCGCCCGCCAGAGGAATTGAGGGAGTGCGGACATGTCGGGGCCGCCCCGGCCGGCGCTTGTCGGGGCGGCCCCGGATGCCTGCTACCTCACTTGGTGAGCGTGCAGGCGGCGAGGGAGTCGAGGCCGGTGGGCCTGGTGCCCTTGCGGCCGATGGCGATGGCGATGCGGTCGATGGTGGAGACGCGTTTGTCCTTGAGCGGGCCGAGGATGGCGTTGTTGACGAAGTTGGGTCCGCCTTGGCCGACGGTTGTTTGCAAACGGTTGTTGGCTTCTTGGATCTGGGTCTGGAGGAGGGCGAGGTTGCGGGTGACCTCGGCCTGTGCGGAGGCGGGGACTGCCGGGAGCCGGGAGGCGACGTCCGGGCAGGTGATCGTTCCGGCCCCCGTGTTCCCGCTCGCCGCCGCGCCGCCCGCACCGCCCGAGGTCGCGTTCCCCGCCGCCGAGCCGCCCGCCGCCGAGCCGCCGGTCTGCCCGCTCGCCGAGGCGCTCGGTGCGGTACCGGCACCCGCACCGGCACCGGCACCGGCGCCGCTGTTCACACCGCCCGCGTTCAGCGTGCAGGCGGCGAGGGAGCCGAGGCCGGTGGGCCTGGTGCCCTTGCGGCCGATGGCGATGGCGATGCGGTCGATGGTGGAGACGCGTTTGTCTTTGAGGGGGCCGAGGATGGCGTTGTTGACGAAGTTGGGTCCGCCTTGGCCGACGGTTGTTTGCAAACGGTTGTTGGCTTCTTGGATCTGGGTCTGGAGGAGGGCGAGGTTGCGAGTGACCTCGGCCTGCGCCGACGCCGGCACTGCCGGGAGCCGGGAGGCGACGTCCGGGCAGGTGATCGTCCCGGCGCTCGCCAGCGTGCGGGCGTTCGTCGCGCCGTCGCTCCTGCCGGGGGTCCCGGCGAGCGCCGAGCCCGCGATCACGGCGCCGGACAGCACGACGGCGGCAGCGCCGCCGATGAAGGCCACACGACGCTTGTTGTACTTCGGAAGAGCCCTGGACATGCGGATGCCTCACTTGGTCAGGAGTGGGTTCAGCGGTGAGACGCGGCGCCTGCGTTCGGGGGGAAGTACGAGAAAGCGGTTGCTGGCGTTCAAGGCTCTGCTCAATTGACGAATCATGCAGAGCTCTGCATACTCATGCATGACAGGGATTGCAGTGTGAGGAGAAACCCGTGACCGAGCGCGTCGTACTCGCCTATTCGGGCGGTCTGGACACCTCCGTCGCCATCGGCTGGATCGCCGAGGAGACGGGCGCCGAGGTCATCGCCGTAGCGGTGGACGTCGGCCAGGGCGGCGAGGACCTGGACGTCATCCGCAAGCGCGCCCTCGCCTGCGGGGCCGTCGAGGCCGAGGTCGCCGACGCCAGGGACGAGTTCGCCGACGAGTACTGCCTCCCGGCGATCAAGGCCAACGCCCTCTACATGGACCGCTACCCGCTGGTCTCGGCGCTCTCCCGGCCCGTGATCGTCAAGCACCTGGTCGCCGCCGCGCAGAAGCACGGTGCCACCACCGTCGCGCACGGCTGCACGGGCAAGGGCAACGACCAGGTCCGCTTCGAGGCCGGCATCGTCGCCCTCGCCCCCGACCTGAAGTGCATCGCCCCGGTCCGCGACTACGCGATGACCCGGGACAAGGCGATCGCCTTCTGCGAGGCCAAGCGGCTCCCGATCGCCACCACCAGGAAGTCCCCGTACTCCATCGACCAGAACGTCTTCGGACGCGCCGTCGAGACGGGCTTCCTGGAGGACATCTGGAACGCCCCGATCGAGGACGTCTACGACTACACCGCCGACCCCTCCGTCCCCCGCGAGCCCGACGAGGTGGTGATCACCTTCGAGGCGGGCGTCCCGGTCGCGGTCGACGGCGAGCCCGTCACCGTCCTCCAGGCGATCCAGCGGCTCAACGAGCGCGCCGGCGCCCAGGGCGTCGGCCGGATCGACATGGTCGAGGACCGGCTCGTCGGCATCAAGTCCCGCGAGGTGTACGAGGCGCCGGGCGCCATCGCCCTGATCACCGCCCACCAGGAGCTGGAGAACGTCACCGTCGAGCGCGAACTCGCCCGCTACAAGCGGCAGGTGGAGCAGCGCTGGGGCGAACTGGTCTACGACGGCCAGTGGTTCTCCCCGCTCAAGCGCGCGCTGGACGGCTTCGTCGACGAGGCGAGCACGCACGTGTCCGGCGACATCCGGATGACCCTGCACGGCGGCCGCGCCGTTGTCACCGGCCGCCGCTCCGCCTCCTCGCTCTACGACTTCAACCTCGCCACCTACGACACGGGCGACACCTTCGACCAGGCCGCGGCCAAGGGCTTCATCGACATCTACGGCCTGTCCTCGCAGATCGCCGCACGGCGGGACCTGCGGGCATAGCCTGACGCACGACCGGCACCACAACCGACCCACCCACCTTCTCTAGGAGCAGCGCAAGTGAGCAGCAACAGCGGTGACGTCCGGCTCTGGGGCGGCCGTTTCGCCGACGGTCCCGCCGAAGCCCTGGCGAAGCTGTCCGCGTCCGTCCACTTCGACTGGCGGCTCGCGCCCTACGACATCGCCGGTTCGCGTGCCCACGCGCGCGTCCTCCACAAGGCGGGGCTGCTCACCGAGGACGAGCTGACCCGCATGATCGACGGGCTCGACCGGCTGGAGGCCGACGTCGCCGCCGGCACCTTCACCGGCACCATCGCCGACGAGGACGTGCACACCGCCCTGGAGCGCGGCCTGCTGGAGCGCCTCGGCCCGGACCTCGGCGGCAAGCTGCGCGCCGGCCGGTCGCGCAACGACCAGGTGGCGACCCTCTTCCGGATGTACCTCAGGGACCACGCCCGCGTCATCGGCGGCCTGATCGCCGATCTCCAGGACGCCCTGGTCGGCCTCGCCGAGGCCCACCCCGACGTCGCGATGCCGGGCCGCACCCACCTCCAGCACGCCCAGCCCGTGCTCTTCGCCCACCACGTCCTGGCCCATGTGCAGTCCCTGTCCCGGGACGCCGAGCGGCTGCGCCAGTGGGACGAGCGCACGGCCGTGTCGCCGTACGGCTCCGGCGCCCTCGCCGGCTCCTCGCTCGGCCTGGACCCGGAGGCCGTGGCCGAGGACCTGGGCTTCGAGCACGGCAGCGCCGCCAACTCGATCGACGGCACGGCCTCCCGTGACTTCGTCGCCGAGTTCGCCTTCATCACCGCGATGATCGGCGTGAACCTCTCCCGGATCGCGGAGGAGATCATCATCTGGAACACGAAGGAGTTCTCCTTCGTGACCCTGCACGACGCGTTCTCCACCGGCTCGTCGATCATGCCGCAGAAGAAGAACCCGGACATCGCCGAGCTGGCGCGCGGCAAGTCCGGCCGTCTGATCGGCAACCTGACCGGACTGATGGCGACGCTCAAGGCCCTGCCGCTCGCCTACAACCGCGACCTCCAGGAGGACAAGGAGCCGGTCTTCGACTCCTGCGACCAGCTGGAGGTACTGCTGCCCGCCTTCACCGGCATGATGGCCACCCTCACGGTCAACCGCGAGCGGATGGAGGAGCTGGCCCCGGCCGGCTTCTCGCTCGCCACCGACATCGCGGAGTGGCTGGTCAAGCAGGGCGTGCCGTTCCGCGTGGCGCACGAGGTCGCGGGGGAGTGCGTGAAGGTCGCCGAGGCCGAGGGCAAGGAGCTGGACGGCCTCACGGACGAGCAGTTCGCGAAGATCTCGGCACATCTCACCCCGGAGGTGCGGTCCGTGCTCAACGTCCCCGGCGCCCTCGCCTCCCGCAACGGCCGCGGCGGTACGGCGCCCAGCGCGGTCGCCGTCCAGCTGGCGGAGGTCAAGGCGGACGTGGCGGCACAGCACGCCTGGGCCGACGCAAAGAAGTGACCTGAGGGCGTCGCGGGTTACGTTGGTCGTCAGTCAGCCGACCGAACGGAGCCCGCGATGCCCTTCGCCCGTCTCGCGCACGCCACCACGCCGACCTGCCACATCGGCCTCGGCCTGGCCGCCGTCGGCCGTCCCGGCTACATCAACCTGGGCCGGGACGAGGACCTCGGGGAGAACCGCAGCGTCGACGCCCTGCGCGACCGCACCCATGAACTCCTCGACGCCGCCTACGCCCAGGGCGTGCGCTACTTCGACGTGGCCCGCTCCTACGGCCGTTCCGAGGAGTTCCTCGCCGACTGGCTGAACGCCCGCCCCGACATCGACGACGTGGTCGTCGGCAGCAAGTGGGGCTACACGTACACCGCCGGCTGGGCCACGGACGCCGAGAAGCACGAGGTCAAGGACCACAGCGTGGCGGCCTACGACCGCCAGCGCGCCGAGACCGACGCGCTGCTCGGCGACCGGCTCGACCTCTACCAGATCCACTCGGTGACCCCGGACAGCCCGGCCCTGACCGACAAGGACCTGCACGTCAGGCTGGCCGAGGCGGCCGCCCGGGGCGTGAGCGTCGGCTTCTCCACCAGCGGCCCCGCCCAGGCCGACGCCATCCGCGCCGCCCTCGCGATCACCGTCGACGGCGAGCCCCTCTTCCGTACCGTCCAGTCGACGTACAACCTCCTGGAGCACTCGGCCGCCCCCGCGCTCGCCGAGGCCCACGACGCCGGGCTCACCGTGATCGTCAAGGAGGGCGTGGCCAACGGCCGGCTCGCCGCGCCGCATGCCCCGGAGATGCTGAGGGCCGTCGCCGAGGAGACCTCCCTCGGCTGTGACGCCGTGGCGCTCGCCTGGATCCTGCGCCAGCCCTGGGCGGGCGTCGTCCTGTCCGGCGCGGCGACGGTCCCGCAGCTCTTCTCGAATCTGCACGCCCCCGCCGTCGACCTCGACGTGGACCAGCTGACCCGCCTCGCCACGCTCGCCGAGGACCCGAGCGCCTACTGGGAGCGTCGCGGACAGCTGCCCTGGCACTGATCCGGCACCCCCTCTGACCAGCTCCCATGAGTCACACGCACCCAGGATGAGACATAAATGTCTCACATGGGCTACTCTTGTCTCATGGCTCTGGACCGTGACCACGTGCTGCGCAGCGCAGCCGCCCTGCTGACCCGTAAATCCACCGCGACCATGGACGAGGTCGCCAAGGCCGCCGGAATCAGCCGGGCCACGCTGCACCGCCACTTCGCCGGGCGCGACGCGCTCGTCCGGGCGCTGGAGGCGCTCGGCATCGCGGAGTGCGAGGCGGCGCTGGACGCGGCCCGCCTGGACGACGGTCCGGCGGCCGAGGCCGTAGGGCGTCTGGTCCGCGCGATCGAACCCGCGGCCGGCCTGCTCGCCTTCCTCTACACCGAGAACCAGCTGTTCGAGGGTGAGGAGCAGAACCAGGGCTGGGCCCGTATCGACGAACGCCTCATGTCCCTGTTCCGGCGCGGCCAGGAGAACGGCGAGTTCCGCATCGACCTCACCCCGGCCTGGCTCACCGAGGCGCTCTACGGCCTGCTGGCCTCCGGCGCCTGGGGCGTGTCCGAGGGCCGGGTGGCCGCCAAGGACTTCACCTACATGGTCGTCGAGCTGCTGCTCGGCGGCGTACGACGTACGAACGCGTAAGAAGAGAGGAATCATGACCAGCACCCTGCAGCCGGCCGGTGCGACGGAGTCGGAGAAGGGGCGGGGCCGCTGGCTCGCGCTCTCCGTCCTCGTCCTGGCCGTGCTGCTGGTGGCCGTCGACGCCACCGTCCTCGGCCTGGCGACCCCCTACATCAGCGAAGACCTGAACCCCTCCGGCACCCAGCTCCTCTGGATCGGCGACGTCTACTCCTTCGTCATCGCCGGCCTGCTGGTCTCCATGGGCAGCCTCGGCGACCGCATCGGCCGCAAGCGCATCCTGCTCGGCGGTGCCACCGCGTTCGGCGCGATCTCCGTCCTCAACGCCTATGCCACGACACCGGAGTTGATGATCCTGGCACGGGCGCTGCTCGGTGTCGCGGGCGCGACCCTGATGCCCGCCACCCTCGCCCTGATCCGCAACCTCTTCCACGACCCGCGCGAGCGCAGCCTCGCCGTCGGCATCTGGGGCGCGACCGCCTCGGCCGGTACGGCGGTCGGCCCGATCGCGGGCGGGTTCCTGCTCGAACACTTCTGGTGGGGCTCGGTCTTCCTCATCAACCTGCCGGTGATGGCCGTCCTGGTCCTCGTCGGCATCCGTACGCTGCCCGAGTCCCGCAACCCGCACCCCGGCCCCTGGGACCTGGCCAGCGTCCTGCTGTCCCTGGTCGGCATGATCGGTGTGGTCTACGCGGTCAAGGAGGCGGCGACCCACGGCTTCACCTGGCCGACGCTCGCCGCGGGCCTGCTGGGCGCGGCCGCGCTCCACGGCTTCGTGCACCGCCAACTCACCATGCCGGTCCCGCTGTTGGACATGCGTCTGTTCCGTCGGCGCGGCTTCAGCGGGGCGGTCCTCGCCGACCTGCTGACCGTGCTCGGCATGTCCGGCCTGGTGTTCTTCCTCTCCCAGTACCTGCAACTCGTCCAGGGCAGGCGCCCGTTCGAGGCGGGTCTCGCCGAACTGCCCGCCGCCGTCGGCGCGGTGGTGGCCGGCCTGATGGCGGGCCGCGCCGCCCGCCGCTTCTCGGTGCGGACCGTGGTCTGCGGCGGTCTCGCCGCCGTGGGACTCGCCCTGGCGGCGCTGACGGCTCTGGGCGTGTCGACGGGTTACCCGGTCCTCGGCGCCGCACTGCTGGTCGTCGGGGTCGGGGCCGGCTTCTCCTTCACGGTGACGGCCGACGTGATCCTCTCCAGCGTGCCCAAGGAACAGGCGGGCGCCGCCTCGGCGGTCTCCGAGACGGCGTACGAACTGGGCGCGGCCCTGGGCATCGCCCTGCTGGGCTCGATCGTGACGGGCGTCTACCGCGACTTCACGGGCCCGGCGGGTACCCCGCCCGAGGCCCACGAGTCACTGGGCGCGGCGGCGGACGCGGCGGCGAAACTGCCCCCGCACACGGCCCAGCAGATGCTGGACGCCGCCCGCGAATCCTTCGTCCACGGCCTCCACCTGGCCTCGGGCGCGGGAGCGGCAGTCCTCCTGACCGCCGCCTTGGCCGCATGGTTCCTGCTGAAGGACCAGAAACTGGAGAGTGCCGAGTAGGCGAAACCCCTGGGGGCGCGGGGCCGTGTCTGATATGCGGCTTCGCCGCGCGGGCGCGAAGAGCGACCCCGCACCCGCGCCCGCAAGCGAACAGAAGCCCCAGCGGCGCTCAGGCGGCCTTGGCCTTCGTGGCGTACATGTCCACGTACTCCTGCCCGCCCAGCCGCATGACCTCGGCCATCACCGAGTCGGTCACGGCCCGCAGCACATACCGGTCCCGGTCCATCCCGTCGTACCGCGAGAACTCCATCGCCTCGCCGAACCGGACGGTGACGCGGCCGGGCCGCGGGATGCCGCTGCCTCCCGGCTGCAGCTTGTCCGTGCCGATCATGGCGAAGGGGACCACCGGCGCACCGGTCATCAGCGTCAGCCGCGCGATACCGGTGCGTCCCCGGTACAGCCGGCCGTCGGGCGAGCGGGTGCCCTCGGGGTAGATCCCGAAGATCCGCCCCTCCTCCAGGATCCGCCGCCCGGTCATCAGCGCGGCCACGCCGCCGTTGGCCCCGTCCCGGTCCACCGGGATCATGCCGACGCCGGTGAAGAACCACGCCATCAGCCGGCCCTTGAAGCCCTTGCCGGTGACGTACTCGTCCTTGCCGATGAAGTGGACCTGCCGCTTGGTGACCAGCGGCAGCACGATCGAGTCGATGAACGTGAGGTGATTGCCCGCCAGGATCACCGGCCCGTCCCCGGGGATGTGCTCCACGCCCTCCACCTGTGGGCGGAACATCAGGCGCATGATCGGTCCCAGCACTGCCTTGATGAGCCGGAAGCGGGACAACGGGTCCTCCGATGTCGAGGGGCGTTATGAGTCTGTGCAGGTGAGGACATTACTCGCGGGCCCCTGCCGAACGCACATCGGGGACGCCCGGTTCACTCAGGTCTTACGAAGTGTTGACGTGGGTTTACCGACGGTGTCCGCCCGGCGACGTCCCGGCGGCCGGCTGCCACAGGTCACACGGCGTCACCCGGGTGTTCGGACGCACGTCTCTCTTCGGTCATGACCCCGCCCCTACGATCGGCCGGACTTCAGGAGTTGAGACGTGCCTCGGAGCCACACGGGTTCCACGGGCGGACGAAGACGGCAGGAGACATCGATGGGCAGCGACCAGGCGAACGAGCAGACCCAGGGCAGCCGGAGCGAGGGCGCCGGACGGCGGGCGATCCTCGGTGCGGCGGTGTTCGGTGCGGGCGGAGCGGTCCTCGGAGTGCCGGGCGCCGCGGCCGCGGTGCAGACCCGGAGCGCGCGGCCCGCGGGCCGGGGTCTGAAGAGCCTGCCGGTGCCGACGATCATCGGCCACCGGGGCACCAGCGGCTACCGGCCCGAGCACACCTTCGGTTCCTACGACCTGGCCCTGGACCTGGGCGCCGACGTGGTCGAGGCCGGTGACCTGGTGCCCACCAAGGACGGCCACCTCGTCTGCCGGCACGAGCCGGAGATCGGCGGCACCACCGACGTGGCCGACCATCCCGAGTTCGCCGACCGCAGGACCACCAAGACGCTGGACGGGGTCGCCACCACCGGCTGGTTCACCGAGGACTTCACCCTCGCCGAGCTGAAGACGCTCCGCGCGATCGAGCGCATCCCGGCCAACCGGCCGCACAACACCCTCTACAACGGGCGCTGGGAGATCCCCACGTTCGAAGAGGTCCTGAAGTGGCAGGACGAGCAGACCCGCAAGCGCGGCAAGCAGGTCTGGATCTACCCCGAGACCAAGCACCCCACCTACTTCCGGGGGCTGGGCCTCGGCCTGGAGGAGCGGGTGGCGAAGCTGCTCGCCAAGTACGGCAAGGACGGCCGTAACGCGCCGGTCATCCTGCAGTCCTTCGAGCCCACCAGCATCCAGAGGCTGAACCGGCTCGTCGACAACCCGCTCGTCGTGCTGCTCTCCTCGGCCGGCAGCCGCCCCTACGACTTCGTCGAGGCGGGCGACCCGCGCACGGTCGCCGACCTGATCACGGCCAAGGGGCTGCGTGAGCTCGCCGGCTACGCGCAGGGCATCGGCCCGACGCTGGACCTGGTGATACCGAAGAACGCCGACGGCACCCTGGGCGAGCCGACCACGCTGGTCCGCGACGCGCACAGGGTGGGGCTGGTCCTGCACCCCTACACCATGCGCAACGAGAACCCGTTCCTGCCGGCCGAGTACCGCAGGGGCAGCGCGGCCGACGCCTACGGCGACCCCTTCGGCGCGTTCCGGACGTACTTCGCGACCGGCATCGACGGCGTCTTCACCGACAACGCCGACACCGCCCTGCTCGCCCGCGCCGACTTCCTGGCCGGCTGAGAGCCGTCTGATCCCCCGTCAACCGTTCGGCCCGCCGCACCTCGTTCGGGCTGACTCCGCGCCGCCCCGGAAACCTGCCCCCGGGGCGGCGCGTCGTTCCGCATATGACGTACGACCTCGTAGCCGCCCTGAGCCCGCTGCTCACCGCCGAGGCCTCGGCCGAGGCATATGCCGCGGGGAGCGAACCGGGAGACCTGGAACAGGCCGTCTGGGTCCGGCTGCTGGAACGGCTGGAGCGCGACGGGCCGCCGCCGGACCCCGAGGGCTGGCTGCGCAAGGCCGTCCGCGCCGAGGCCCGCCGCAGCCGCCGTACCACCCGGCGTGAACGCCCCTACGGCGTCGAGCCGGCCGACGACATCCGTCCCGGCCCCGAGCAGCTCGTCCTCACCGCCGCCCGGCACCGCGCGCTGCGCGAGGCGGTGCGGCGGCTGCCCGGCCGCTGCCCCCGGCTGATCGAGGCCCTGCTCTCGCCGAAGGATCTGACATACCGGGAGATCGCGGGGGAGTTGGGTATCTCACAGGGCAGCCTTGGCCCGGAACGCTCCAGATGTCTGGGATGTCTACGGCGTTTGCTCACACCGGAGGTTGCGGCGCGCGAAGCGCGGGGATAGGAGTGGGAACGACAGGTGATCAGGTGAGCGGGAGGCGTGCGCACATGGGCATGAGCGTGACCATCTCGGTGGCGACCGAGCAGGACGCGGAGCAGATCTTCAGGCTCCAGTACCTGTGCTTCCAGAGCGAGGCGGCGCTGTACGGCAACTACCGCATCGACCCGCTCGTCCAAACCCTGGACTCGGTCCGTGGGGAAGTCGCCTCCGACTGCGTCTTCGTCGCCCGGCTCGGTGCCGAGGTCGTCGGCTCCGTGCGCGGCAAGGTCACCGAGGACGGCGCGGCCGCCATCGCCAAGCTCTGCGTCCACCCCCGCCTGCAGGGACACGGCATCGGCGCGAGGCTGCTGCGCTCGGCCGAGGCGGCGCTGGTGGAGGAGCGGGGCGCCACCCGGTTCCGCCTCTTCACGGGCTACCGCAGCGAGGGCAACCTCCGCCTCTACCGCCGCTCCGGCTACGAGACGGTCGGCCGCTCCCAGGGCGCGGACGGCGTGGAGCTGATCATCCTGGAGAAGCAGGCGGGGGCGTACGCCGCTACGGCGTGACGGTGTCGCGCGACTTCCGCAGCCAGTACAGCGCGGAGATCGGCAGCAGCACGGGAATGAAGACGTACCCCATCCCGAAGTCGGACCAGACGGTCGCGTCCGGGAAGGCCGAGCTGTCGACCACGGTCCACGTGCCGACGAGAAGCACACCTGCGAGTTCGGCGGCGCAGCACACCAGCGCCGCCTTGCGGGCGGTCTCTCCGCCCCGGACGAGCGAGTAGGTGATGAACCCGTACACGACTCCCGCCACGGCCGACAGGGAATAGGCCAGCGGCGCCCGCTGGAAGTCCGTCGCGATCTGGAACACCGAGCGCGACACCGCGCCGACGACCATCACGCCGTAGAACCAGACGAGCAGCATGCCCGGCCCGCTGATCAGCCGGGCCGGCTTCTCCTCCGCCGCCGTCACGTCAGCCTCCCCAGATGTCATAGAGCCGCACCTCCAGCACGGCCAGCACCACACCGCCGGCGGCCACCGTCACCGAACCCCAGCGGGTCCGCTCGGCCAGCGACATCATCCCCGCCGCCGGCACACACGCGAACGCTCCCAGCAGATACGCCACGAAGATCGTCGTACCCTGTTCCGGCTTCTCGCCCCGCACCAGCTGGACGATCCCGATCACCAGCTGGAGCACGGCCAGGACCGACACCACGGCCATGCCGATGAAGTGCCAGTCCTTGGTCGGCTGGTCGCGGTACGCGGCCCAGCCGCACCACGCGGCGAGCAGCAGCGCGGCGATCCCGGTCACCAGCGTCAGGGCATTGAGCATGCGGAGACCCTATTACGGCCGAAACGGGCTCAGGCCGCCGACCCCGCCGTACGCCGTAGGGTCTGGACCATGACGATGCACGCACAGGCCCTCCTCGTCGACAACGACGGCACCCTCGTCTCCTCCCTCGCCTCCGTCGAGCGCTGCTGGACCCTCCCCCAAGGACTGCGACAAGCTCCGGGCGGCCCGCCGCCGAGATAGTCGCCGACCTGCTGCCCGCGCACCTCGTGCCCGAAGCGGTCGCCCGGGTCGAGCAGTTGGAGGTCGACGACGTGCCGGACGGCGGCGTCCGGCTCCTGCCCGGCACGAGCCAGTTCCTGGCGAGTCTGCCCGCCGAGTGCTGGGCCGTCGTCACCCCGGCCACCCGCCGGCTGGCCGAGGCCCGCCTCGACGCCGTCGGCATCCTGCCCAAGACGCTGATCGCCGCCGACGACATCACGCACGGCGAGCCCGACCCCGAGCCCTACCTCCTCGCCGCCCGGCAGCTGGGTGTCGACCCCGCCCGCCGCGTCGTCTTCGAGGACGCCCCGGCCGGGCTCCGGGCGGGCCGCGCCGCCGGGACGATCACCGTGGCGTTGGCCACAACCCACCGGGCCGACGAGCTGGACGCCGACCTCGTCGTGCGGGACCTGTCGGCCTTGTCCGCACTGGTCACCGACGCGGGCGTGGAGATCTCGGTCCGCGGCTGAGTCCCGGCCCCGTACTGTCCGCCGCTGTCCACCATGCGGACAGCGACGACCGGTCAGGAGTGACCGTCTGCTTTACTTGCCGCATGACCACGACGAGCTGCCGCACCCTTGCGACCGAGGCGACCATGACGCCCGGTGCTCGTTGTATGTGTCGCCTGATGTGTCGAATGTGCGCCTTCTAGAGGGCCCCCGCATCAGCTGAGCCTCGCGCCCCGAAGCGAGAGCCGTGGCATGTCCGTGCGCCGCAGTCCGTACGAGACGCACATCCACTTCCCATGCCTGAACCGCATGCACCCGTGCCCGGGCACACCCACGCCCGCGCACTCGACAGTGACGGAAATCCTGTGATCACCACCTCGGGCCTGACCAAGGTCTACCGCTCCCGCGGCCGTGAGGTCACCGCCCTCGACGGCGTCGACCTGCACGTCCGCGAAGGCGAGGTCTACGGCGTCATCGGCCAGTCCGGCGCCGGCAAGTCCTCCCTCATCCGCTGCGTCAACCTGCTGGAGCGCCCCACCTCCGGCACCGTGACCGTCGCCGGACAGGACCTCACCGCCCTGGCCGGCCGCGGCCCGCGCGCCGGCCGGGAGCTGCGCCGGGCGCGCAGCCGTATCGGCATGGTCTTCCAGCACTTCAACCTGCTGTCCACGCGCACCGTGCAGGACAACGTCGAGCTGCCGCTGGAGATCCTCGGCACGTCCGGCAAGGAGCGCTCCCGCAAGGCGCTCGAACTCCTCGACCTGGTCGGCCTCGCCGACCAGGCCAAGGCCTTCCCCGCCCAGCTCTCCGGCGGCCAGAAGCAGCGCGTCGGCATCGCCCGCGCCCTGGCCGGCGACCCCAAGGTGCTGCTCTCCGACGAGGCCACCAGCGCCCTCGACCCCGAGACCACCCGCTCCATCCTCCAGCTGCTGCGCGACCTCAACCGCCAGCTCGGCCTGACCGTCCTGCTCATCACCCACGAGATGGACGTCGTGAAGTCGATCTGCGACTCCGCCGCCCTCATGGAGCGGGGCCGGATCGTGGAGCACGGCACGGTCAGCGAACTGCTGGCCACCCCGGACTCCGAACTGGCCGCCGCGCTGTTCCCGGTGAGCGGCGAGCGCACGGGCGACGACCGCACCGTCCTCGACGTGACCTTCCACGGCGAGGCCGCCACCCAGCCGGTCATCTCGCAGCTGGCGCGCACCTACAACGTCGACATCTCGATCCTCGGCGCCGCCATCGACACCGTCGGCGGCCTCCAGATCGGCCGTATGCGCATCGAACTGCCCGGCCGCTACGAGGACAACGTGGTGCCGATCGGCTTCCTGCGCGAGCGGGGCCTGCAGATCGACGTCGTCGGCCACGAGGGCCGGGGCCAGGAGCCCGTGCTGGTGAAGGATGGTGCCAAGTGACCTGGTCCGAGATGCAGCCGCTGCTGTCGCAGGCCTGTACCGACACGCTCACGATGGTGGTCTGGTCCACCCTGATAGCCGTCGCCGTGGGCCTGCCGCTCGGCGTCCTGCTCGTCCTCACCGACCGGGGCGGTCTGGTGCAGAACGTCCTCGTGAACAAGGTGATCGGCCAGATCGTGAACGTCGGCCGGTCGATGCCGTTCATCATCCTGATGGTCGCCCTGATGACCTTCACGCGCTGGGTCACCGGGACGACGATCGGGACGACCGCCGCGATCGTGCCGCTCGCCATCGGCGGCATCCCCTTCTTCGCGCGCCTGGTCGAGACGGCCGTCCGCGAGGTGGACAACGGTCTCGTCGAGGCCGTGCAGTCCATGGGCGGCAACACCTGGACGATCGTC
Organism: Streptomyces sp. NPDC055966; assembly: GCF_042269865.1. Taxonomy (NCBI): domain Bacteria; kingdom Bacillati; phylum Actinomycetota; class Actinomycetes; order Kitasatosporales; family Streptomycetaceae; genus Streptomyces; species Streptomyces sp. NPDC055966. The sequence goes on along the minus strand of NZ_JBHJYK010000009.1, from coordinate 94,666 downwards.
CGCAAGGTCCTCGTCCCCGAGGCCCTGCCCTCGCTGATCGCCAGCACCACCACCACGATCATCGCCCTCATCGGCTACTCCGCCATGGCCGGCACGGTCGGCGGCGGCGGCCTCGGCGACCTCGCCGTCCGCTACGGCTACCAGCGCTTCGAGACCCAGATGATGTGGATCACCGTCGCGATCCTCGCCGTCGCCATCTCCCTCATCCAGTTCGCCGGCGACTTCGCCGCCCGCTCCCTGCACAGCCGCGGCGCCCGCTCCGGTCCCGCGCCGAGGCTCCGCCTGCTCAAGGCGAAGGAGCCGGCGGCGGCAGACGTCGGCAAGGCCGCCTGAGCAGTCCGCCCGAGCCGTCCGCCGAGCAGTCCCCCTGAGTTTCCCCGCCCACCCATGACGGGGTCGCACCACCCATAAGGAAAGGCACTTTTCGTGCGTAACACCGCCAAGCTCACCACCGCCGTCCTCGCCGCCGGAGCCCTCACCTTCGGGCTCTCCGCCTGCGGCTCCGGCAGCTCCTCCAGCTCCCACGACTACAGCGGTCCGCTGGTCGTCGCCGCGAGCCCGACCCCGCACGCCGAGATCCTCGACTTCGTCAAGAAGAACCTGGCGAAGAAGGCGGGCCTCGACCTGGAGGTCAAGGAGTTCACCGACTACATCGCGCCGAACACGGCGACCGAGGACGGCTCGGTGGGCGCCAACTACTTCCAGAACCAGCCGTACCTGGACGACTTCAACCAGAAGCACGGCACCCACATCGTGCCCGTCGTCACGGTGCACCTGGAGCCGCTCGGCCTGTACTCCCACAAGGTCAAGAAGGCCGACGCGCTGAAGAGCGGTGCGACCGTCGCCGTCCCGAACGACGCCGTCAACGAGGGCCGCGCCCTCAAGCTGCTCGCCGACAACGGGCTCATCACCCTCAAGTCCGGCACCGGCAACGAGGCCACCCCCCAGGACATCGCCAAGAACCCCAAGCACCTCCAGTTCAAGGAGGTCGAGGCGGCCCAGACCCCGCGCTCCCTGGACGACGTGGACGCCGCCGTGGTGAACGGCAACTACGCCATCTCCGCGGGTCTCAAGCCCGCCAAGGAGGCGATCCTGCTGGAGTCGACGAAGAACAACCCGTACGCCAACTTCCTCGCCGTGAAGAAGGGCAACGAGAACGACCCGCGCGTCAAGAAGCTCGCCAAGCTCCTCGTCTCGCCCGAGGTCAAGAAGTTCATCGAGGACAAGTACCAGGGCTCCGTCCTGGCGGTGGCCCAGGGCTGACGGTCCGTCCGCACCGCCGCGACCCGCACGGGGTCCGCTCCCGCACCGCCGCGGGAGCGGACCCCGTCGTGCGCACGAGTGGTTTCATGCTGCATGCTGGGCAGTTCAGCGGGCCCCGGCGGTCCTGACGGTCTCTCAAGTCTTCCGAAGGTTACGGAGCGGCGCATGACTAGCACCTTCCCCAACATCTCCATCAGCACGGAGCGGTTGGTGCTGCGTCCCCTCGACGTGGACGACGCGCCCGCCCTGGCCGAGATGATGAACGACGAGCAGGTCGGCGCCTGGACCGCCGTCCCGCAGCCGTACAGCGAGGACCAGGCACGCCACTGGATCACCCGCTACGCCCCCGCCGAACGCATCGCCGGCCGCGGCCTCGACCTCGCCGTCACCGAGTTCCTCACCCAGCGCCTGGTCGGCGTCGTCCAGCTCGCCAGGACCAACTGGCAGGTACGCTCCACCGAGATGTCGTACATCATCGCGCCCTGGGCCCGCGGCGAGGGCTACGCGTCCGAGGCCGCGCTCGCCACCGCGCACTGGCTCTTCAGCGACCAGAAGTTCGAGCGCATCGAGCTGCGCACCGCCGCCGACAACACCGCCGCCCAGCAGGTCGCCCAGAAGATCGGCTGCATCAGCGAGGGCGTCCTGCGCAACGCCTGCATAGTCCACGTCCGCGGCGACGACGACACCTGGAGCGACGTCCGCAGCGACTACATCGTCTGGAGCCTCCTCCCGGAGGACCTCGAAGGTGCCGACGAGCAGCTCGCCGACACCGGCGAATTCGCGTCGTACGCCGACTGGAACTGACGTCCGGGCGGCAGGCGGGCTCGCCCCGGCGCGCGTCCGACAGCTCCACCGGGTAGTCTCAACCAGCCCGACCATGGGCCCGTACCCCTGACGACCTGCGAAGACCTGGAGACTGACGACGATGGCCGACCGGGTGACGGTGATCGGCTGGGACGGCTCGCCGCTGACCGCCGCGGCACGCGCCGCGCTCGGCGCCGCCACGCTCGTGGCGGGCGCGGCCCACCATCTGGCACTGCCCGAGGTCCCGCTCGCCGCCGAACGCATCCGCCTGGGCAGCGTCGCACTCGCCGCCCGCCGCATCGCCGCCCACCGCGGCACCGCCGTCGTGCTCGCCGACGGCGACCCCGGCTTCTTCGGCGTCGTGCGCACCCTGCGCGCCCCGGAGTACGGCCTGGAGGTCGAGGTCGTCCCCGCCGTCTCCGCCGTCGCCGCCGCCTTCGCGCGCGCCGGCATGCCCTGGGACGACGCCCAGGTCGTGGTCGCCCACCGGCGCACCCTGCGCCGCGCCGTGAACGTCTGCCGCGCCCACACCAAGGTCGCCGTCCTCACCTCGCCCGGCGCCGGCCCCGCCGAACTGGGTCTGCTGCTCGACGGCGTCCACCGCACCTTCGTCATCTGCGAGGAACTCGGCACCGAACGCGAGCAGGTCAGCGTCGTCACCTCCGACAAGGCCGCCGACCACACCTGGCGCGACCCCAACGTCGTCATCGTCATCGGCGGGCCCGCCGCACGAGGCGTCCCGGGGGAGGGCGGCGGCTGGATCGCCGGCCGCGACCCCGGCACCGGTCCGCGCGGCTGGGTCCAGCCCGACGAGTTCTACGGCGGCGGGACCGAGAGCGGTACCGGCGGTGGTCCCGGCGGTGGTCCCGGCGGTGGTCTCGGCGAGGGCGAGACGGAACTGCTGCGCGCCGCCCAACTCGCCCGGCTCGGGCCCCGGGTCGGCGACCTCGTCTGGGACATCGGCTGCGGCTCCGGCGCGTTCGCCGCCGAGGCCGCGCGCGCCGGAGCCGCCGTCATCGCCGTCGACCGGGACCAGGAGGCCTGCGCCCGCACCGACGCGGCCGCCCGCCGCTCCGGCGTGCAGCTCCACGTGGTCCGGGGCACCGCCCCGCACGTGCTGGAGAACCTGCCCGAGCCCGATGTCGTGCGGGTCGGCGGGGGCGGCGCGGCCGTCGTCTCCGCGGTCGCCGACCGGCGCCCGCAGCGCATCGTCACCCACGCCGCGACCCGCGACGCCGCCGAACTCGTCGGCCGCGACCTGACCGAGCACGGCTACCGGGTCGAGTGCGCCCTGCTCCAGTCCGTCGCCCTCGACACCCGCGCCTGGACCGAGACCGAGCGCAGCGTCGCCTTCCTGCTCAGCGGGGTCCTGCCGGATCGCGCCCCGTGATCCTGTTGTCGTACCGCGCGCGGTAGGCTGGCCGATCGTTGTACCGCACCGGGCGGCCCGGAACTTCGTTCGCCAATGTCCGGAAAGCGCGCCCGTTTTGGGGTGGGTGTGGTACTGCGAAACCGGAGGACGCGCAACGTGGCGCAGTCCACAGCGGACTGTCGCGGATCATGCTGTCGCGACGGCGCAACGGCCGGGACAATGCCACTGAATGGCTTTGTCGCCTTTTCCGGCGGGTCGTTCGTGCCGCTGGGCACGGACGCTCGTTCTTCACTACGGGCGGTCGGTGCGCCGTTCCGGATGAGCTGGTCGTAGGAGAGCACTAACCGATGGGCGAGGGGTACGCATGACCGACACCGGCCAGGTCCCGGGCGAGGGACAGCCGGAGAGCGCAGGCATGGTGGAGCAGCCGGGCGTCGCCGCGCACGGTGCGTACACCTACCTCTCCGAAGCGCCCGCCGAGGACGAAGAGCTGCTGCTGCCCGGCGCCCAGGGCGCGTGGGGCAACGAGGTACCGCCGCCCGCTCCGGAGCCGGTCCTGGAAGCCGTGCACGAGCCGGGCCCGCACGAGACGGCCGGCCGCGACAGCGGTTCCGTGGACCTCAGCGGCGTCCGCCTGCCGAACCCGGCCCCGGTGTCCGCGCCGCCGTCCCCCGTCCTCTCCGCGCCGCAGGATCCGCAGGCCGCCGCGCAGCCGCCGCGCCGCCCGCTGCACCTCGGCCCGCCCATCCCGGACGCCTCCGCCAGCCCGGTCCGCTCCCTCGCGGACCGCGGCCCGGCCGGCGCACCGGTCCGCCAGCCGGCCCCGGCACCGGCCGGCCCCGAGTACCTCGACGCCCAGCCGCTGGGCGAGTTGGCCCCGCAGAACGCGGCCCCCTGGGGTACGGCGCCCGCGCCTGCCCCCACGCCGGTGCCCCAGTCGGGCGCACCGGCCCCGGCTGCGGAAACGGTTGACCCGGCGATCGTCACGCCGGACGCCGGTGTCGCGGTGGACACGGCGGCCGACAGCGCGGTTCCGGCCGCGGCCGTGGCCCCGGCAAACGGCGCCGCGCCCGCGGGGGTTGCGGTTCCCGTGGAGGCCGCGATGCCCGCCGAGGCCGTGGCCCCGGCAGAGGCGGATGCGGACGCAGTGGTTCCGGTGGAGGCCGCCGCCGTGCCGGCGGAGGTCGCGGTCGCCGTGGACGCCGTGGACGCGGCGGGTCCCTCGGCCGGCGCCGACCAGGCCGCCGCCACCCCGGTCGCGCCGCAGGCGGCCGACGAAGTGCCCGCCGCCGCGCCGGTCGTGCACGGTCACGACGGTGCGCAGCCCGCGGCCGCCCACGACGGCATCTATGTGGCTCCTGCCGCCGTCGCGGCTCCTGAGAATGTCGAGGTCGCCGTGGTGGCACCGGAGAACGGCGCGGCCGAGCAGGCCCCCGCCGCGGCAGCACCCGTCGTCGCCGAGGCCGCGCAGGCCGTGACGGACCCGAGCGGTGCCGTCGCCCCGGTCGACGCCGTGGCGGTGCATGTGCCCGAGCAGGTGCAGGCCGCCGAGCCCGCCCAGCCGGCCCCGGAGCACGCTGTGCCGGTGGTGGCCGAGGTCCCCGTCGCCGCTGCCGTGCCCGTCGCGGTGGCTCCGGCCGTCGCCCCGGAGGCCCCCGCCCCGGCGCAGCCCGACCCGGACACCCCCGCCGCCGACGTCGTACCGCCCGCCGAGGCCGTACCGGCGCCCGAGCAGTCGGCAGCGCCCGTCGCGCCCGCCCCGGAACCGGCGGAGGCGGAGGCCGCGGTGCCGACCGCACCCGCAGCCGAGGCCCCCGCGCCGGTCCCAGGCGCTCCCGCGGCGCCCGAGCCGCAGCCCTACCCGGCTCAGGGCCCGCAGCTGGCCGAACCCGTGACGCCCGTCGTGTCCGCCGCGCCCGAGGCCCAGGCGGTGCACGACGCAGCGCAGTCGGCCGCGGAGCAGCAGGCCCAGCCCGTCGCCGTCGAGGCGGAGCCGCAGCCCGAGCCGGTCGCACAGGACGCCGTCGTACCCGAGACGGCCGCCGCCGAAGCGCCTGTCGCTCCGGCCGCCCCGGAGACCGAGCCCGCCGCCCCGGCCGCCGTCGTCGGTGAAGCCGCCGAGCCGCAGGTCCAGGTCCCGGCCGAGGCCGAGCAGGCCGAGCCGCTGCCCTCGCACGTGCAGCCGGAGCCGCAGCCCGAGCAGCCCCTCGGACAGTTCGTGCCCGTCGACGGACAGGTGCCCACCACCCCGCACCTGGCGCCGACCCCGCCGCACCCCCTCGTCCTCCCCACGGAGGTGGAGACGCAGCAGCCGGTGGCCACGGTGCCCGCACCGCGCGAGGGCGACGCTCTCGCACCGGTGGCGCCGGACGCGGGGCACGCCCCCGATGTCGTACAGCACGCGGAGGACCTCCGGACCAGGGTCGCCGACCAGGAAGAAGAGGGCACGGCCGCAGTGGCGGAAGCACGACAGCCCACCGGCCCCGCCGCGCCCGGCTACGACGACGCCGAGCGCGAGGCCGTCCTGAAGGTGATGCGCGAACGCCGCGACATCCGCAACGGCTTCCGCAGCGACCCCATTCCGCACGAGGTGCTGCTGCGCGTCCTGGAGGCCGCCCACACGGCGCCCTCCGTGGGCCACTCGCAGCCCTGGGACTTCGTCGTCATCCGCTCCGCCGACACCCGGCGGACGATGCACGAACTGGCGATGCGGCAGCGCGACGCCTACGCCAAGTCGCTGCCGAAGGGCCGGGCCAAGCAGTTCAAGGAACTGAAGATCGAGGCCATCCTCGACACCCCGGTCAACATCGTCGTCACCGCAGACCCCACCCGGGGCGGCCGCCACACCCTCGGCCGTCACACGCAGCCGCAGATGGCGCCCTACTCCTCGGCGCTCGCGGTGGAGAACCTCTGGCTCGCCGCCCGCGCCGAAGGCCTCGGCGTCGGCTGGGTCAGCTTCTTCGACGAGCGGGAGATGGTCCGCGCGCTCGGCCTGCCCGAGCATCTGGAGGTCGTGGCCTACCTGTGCGTCGGGTACGTCGACGAGTTCCCGGACGAGCCCGAGCTGATGCAGGCCGGCTGGTCCAAGCGACGCCCGCTGTCCTGGGTGGTGCACGAGGAGACGTACGGCCGCCGCGCCCTGCCCGGAGAGGAACCCCACGACCTGCTTGCCGAGACCGTCGCACAGATCCGCCCGCTCGACGCCAAGGCACTCGGCGAGGCCTGGGAGCGCCAGAAGCGCATGACCAAGCCGGCCGGCGCGCTCGGCATGCTGGAGATCATCTCCGCTCAGCTGTCCGGGCTGTCCCGGCAGTGCCCGCCGCCGATCCCGGAGCCCGCGGCCGTCGCCATCTTCGCCGGTGACCACGGGGTGCACGCCCAGGGCGTGACCCCCTGGCCGCAGGAGGTCACCGCCCAGATGGTGGCCAACTTCCTCGGCGGGGGAGCGGTCTGCAACGCCTTCGCGGCGCAGGTCGGCGCCGAGGTGTGCGTCGTGGACGTCGGTGTCGCCGCCGACCTGCCCGCCACGCCCGGTCTGCTGCCCCGCAAGATCCGGGGCGGCACGTCCGACATGACCACCGGCCCCGCGATGACGCGCGAGGAGGCGAAGGCGGCCATCGAGGTCGGCATCGAGACCGCTCGCGACCTGGTCGCGGCCGGCAACAAGGCGCTGCTCACCGGTGAGATGGGCATCGCGAACACGACCGCGTCCGCCGCGCTGATCTCGGTCTTCACCGGCGCCGATCCGGCGGAGGTCACGGGCCGTGGCACGGGCATCAACGACGAGACGCTGGCCCGCAAGACCGAGGTCGTGCGCCGGGCGCTGGAACTCCACCAGCCGGACCCGGCCGACCCGCTCGGCGTCCTCGCGGCCCTCGGCGGCTTCGAGCACGCGGCCATGGTCGGCCTCCTCCTCGGCGGCGCCTCGCTGCGTACGCCGGTGATCCTGGACGGCGTCAGCGCCGGCGCCGCGGCCCTGGTCGCCCGTGCCATCGCTCCGGAGGTGCTCGCGGCCTGCATCGCGGGCCACCGCAGCGCCGAACCGGGTCACGTGGCCGCCCTCAACAAGCTGGGCCTGCGCCCCCTGGTCGACCTCGACCTGCGCCTCGGCGAGGGCACGGGCGCCCTCCTGGCCCTCCCGTTGGTCCAGAGCACGGCCCGGGCGATGCACGAGGTGGCGACGTTCGACTCGGCGGGGGTCACCGAGAAGTAGGCGCCACGGCACGCGGCGGTCCGGTGTTCAGCTGCCGGACCGCCCGTGCCCTCTGCCCTGCGCACAGCTAAAATCGCACGTCAGGGCCGCTCCGAAGGTGCAGCGGGCCCCCAACGCACAGCTGCACGAGGAGCCGCCCCTCATGGCCGAACACCCCGCCTACCCCGTAGGCCTCCGCCTCTTTGGCCGCCGCGTGGTCGTCCTCGGCGGCGGTCAGGTGGCCCAGCGCCGCCTGCCCGCGCTGATCGCGGCGGGCGCGGACGTCACCGTCGTCTCCCCGGAGGCGACCCCCTCGGTCGAGGCCATGGCGGGCGCGGGCGAGATCACCTGGGAACGGCGGCCCTACACCGACGGCGACCTCGCCGAGGCCTGGTACGCCCTCATCGCCACGAGCGACCCGGAGGCCAACTCCGCCGCCTCCGCCGAGGCCGAGCGCCACCGCGTCTGGTGCGTTCGCTCCGACGACGCCGACCGGGCGACCGCCTGGACCCCGGCGACCGGTCACAGCGAGGGCGTCACGGTCGCCGTACTCACCACGGACGCGCGCGGCCGCGACCCCCGGCACACCGCCGCGATCCGCGACGCGGTGGTGGAGGGCCTGCGCGACGGCACCCTGGTGGCGCCGCACCACCGCACCCGTGCGCCCGGCGTGGCCCTGGTCGGCGGCGGCCCCGGCGACCCCGACCTGATCACGGTCCGCGGGCGCCGCCTGCTCGCCGAGGCGGACGTCGTCATCGCCGACCGGCTCGGCCCGCGCGACCTGCTCGCCGAACTCCCGCCGCACGTCGAGGTGATCGACGCGGCGAAGATCCCGTACGGCCGCTTCATGGCCCAGGAAGCCATCAACAACGCGCTGATCGAGCACGCCAGGCAGGGCAAGTCGGTCGTCCGGCTCAAGGGCGGCGACCCGTACGTCTTCGGCCGGGGCATGGAGGAGGTCCAGGCACTCGCCGAGGCCGGCATCCCGTGCACGGTCGTCCCCGGCATCTCCAGCTCGATCTCGGTGCCCGGCGCGGCCGGCATTCCGGTCACCCACCGGGGCGTCGCCCACGAGTTCACGGTCGTCAGCGGCCATGTGGCCCCCGACGACGAGCGCTCCCTGGCCGACTGGCCCTCGCTCGCGAAGCTCACCGGCACGCTCGTGATCCTGATGGGCGTCGACAAGATCGGGAAGATCGCCGAGACGCTCGTCGCGCACGGCAAGTCCCCCGACACCCCCGTCGCGCTGGTCCAGGAAGGCACGACGGCCGCGCAGCGCCGCGTCGACGCCACCCTCGCCACGGTCGCCGAGACCGTGCGTGCCGAGGAGGTGAAGCCGCCGGCGGTCATCGTCATCGGCGAGGTCGTGACGGTCGGCCCGTCGCCGGCCCGCTGACCATGCGTGGCCCGATCACGCGTAACCCGGGGTAACACACCCCGTCCCAGCCGTTGGCAGCACCTCCAGGACAAGGCAGTATCACCCTGTGGCCGATCTCATCACCGTCGAGGATCCCGACGACCCGCGTCTCGCCGACTACACCGGACTGACCGACGTCGAACTGCGCCGCAAGCGCGAGCCCGCCGAAGGCCTGTTCATCGCCGAGGGCGAGAAGGTCATCCGCCGGGCCAAGGAAGCGGGCTACGAGATGCGCTCCATGCTGCTCTCGGCCAAGTGGATCGACGTCATGCGCGACGTCATCGACGAACTTCCCGCCCCGGTCTACGCCGTGAGCCCCGAACTCGCCGAACAGGTCACCGGCTACCACGTGCACCGCGGCGCCCTCGCCTCCATGCAGCGCAAGCCGCTGCCCACGGCCGGCGAACTGCTGCGCTCCGCACGCCGGGTCGTGGTCATGGAGTCGGTGAACGACCACACGAACATCGGCGCGATCTTCCGATCGGCCGCGGCGCTCGGCATGGACGCGGTCCTGCTGTCGCCCGACTGCGCCGACCCGCTGTACCGGCGGAGCGTCAAGGTCTCGATGGGCGCGGTGTTCTCGGTGCCCTACGCCCGTCTGGAGACCTGGCCCAAGAGCCTGGAGTCGGTCCGCGAGGCCGGCTTCACGCTCCTCGCGCTCACCCCGGACGACAAGGCCCGCTCCCTCGACGAGGCGGCCCCCCACACGATGGACCGGGTGGCCCTGATGCTCGGCGCCGAGGGCGACGGGCTCTCCACGCAGGCGCTGGTCGCCGCCGACGAATGGGTGCGCATCCCCATGTCCCACGGCGTCGACTCGCTGAACGTGGGCGCGGCTGCGGCGGTGGCGTTCTACGCGGTGGCGACCGGCCGCCCGCAGTCCTGACGACCGCTCCGGCAGGCACTCACCGCCGGGCACTCACGGTCCGGCGTCCGGGCGCGGAGCCGCTCCGTACCGCGGAGCCGCCTCGTCCCGGTCCGCCGCCGGCCCCCCGGCCTGCGACCGCTGCCGTAGCTGCTGGGCGTGCTGACCCTGCCCCTCGCCGTCGCCGCCGAGTCCGCGCGCCGGACCCTGGCAGCCCTGCGCCAGCGCGATCCCGAGCGCCACGAGAAGCGTCACCACGACGAACACGAACAGCCGCTGCCGCAGCAGCCGAGGATTGGCCGGACGCCGCCCGGTCCCCGTCGCACGCGGCCCCGGCCGCCCGGTGCCGCTGCGCGGAGCGGGCCGGCTTGCGCCGCCGGAGCGCGGGCCGCCGCCGCGCGGCGCCGGTGTCGGACGAGCCGCACCGGGACGCGCGCCGGCCCCCGCACCGCGCGCGCTGCCGCCGTTCCGCGAGGGCACGCCGTTGCGCGCCGGCGCACCGCCGCTCCGGGAGGGGACACCGCCGCGCGGCACCGGGGTGCCGGCGGCCGGGCGCCGCTGGGTGTGCTGCTGCTCGGGGTAGGTGTCGACGAGCCGGCCCGTGGGCCGGTCCGCCTCCGCGGCGCGCGGCGCGGGCGGCCGTACGCCGGCCTCCATGCCGTGCGCCTCACGGGCGGCGATCTCCTTCAGCCGCAGCGACAGCTGGAGCGTGCTCGGCCGGTCCTCGGGATCCTTCGCCAGACAGGCCCGGACCAGCGGGGCGAGCGCGTCGGGCACGCCGAACAGCTGCGGCTCCTCGTGCACGACCCGGTACAGCATCACCTCGGAACTGCCCTGCCCGAAGGGGGAGTCACCGGTGGAGGCGTAGGCGAGGGTCGCGCCCAGCGAGAAGACGTCGGTCGCCGGGGTGACGGCCGCGCCGCGCACCTGCTCGGGCGCGAGGAAGCCGGGGGAGCCGACGGCCGTGCCGACGTGCGTGAGGGTGGAGGCACCGGTGGCCCAGGCGATGCCGAAGTCGATGATCCGCGGCCCCTTCGGGGACAGCAGGATGTTGGAGGGCTTCAGATCCCGGTGGACGACCCCGGCCTCGTGCACCGCGACCAGGCCCTCGGACAGGGCCGCGCCGATCGCGGCGGCGTCGGCCGCCACGAGCGGGCCCTCGTCGGCGACCTTGTCGTGCAGGGAGGGGCCGGGCACGTACTGGGTGGCGAACCAGGGGCGCTCGGCCTCCAGATCGGCCGCGACCAGCCGGGCCGTACAGCCGCCCCGGATGCGCCGGGCCGCCGAGACCTCACGGGCGAACCGCGACCGGAACTCCTGATCCTCCGCCAGATCGGGCCGGATCACCTTCAGCGCGACGCGCTGCCCCTTCTTGTCGGAGCCGAGGTAGACCACGCCCATGCCGCCCGCGCCGAGCCGTCGGTGCAGCCTGAACGAGCCGACGACGCGCGGGTCCTCGCGCCTCAGGCGCATCATCGCCATGTTCATCCCCGCTGCCCGGCCTCTGTGACGTGGCACAGCTTACGTTTCCACGGCCGTCGGCGCGCAGAGGCCGCGCCCTCGGGCCCGAACGGATTGCGCGGACGGCCCGCCTGATGTGAAACGGGGTCAGCACCCCGGGCTGTGCAGTGCCCTTGAACAATCCGCGCCTTCAACCCGCAATCGTGGCAAGGCGGTTGAAGCTACTAGAGGGCAGACGGCAGCGGTCGGCGAGCCCGCCGGACGCCCACCCCGCACCGCCCGGTCAACCGCTGACCGGGCGGACGGTGAGACGGGCGCGACCGCCTTCCGGCCCGTCGCCCGAGTGATCGATGTCACTCCACCCGTACCCGGATGCTCCGGAAATGACGGCATACGGCGGACGTCCCCTCCGGGAAGACCCCGAGACCCGCTCCGCCGTCTCCACCCTGGGGAGTACGCCCCAGGTCATGGCTCATCCTCCGGGAGGCCCGGCAATCGGTACGAGGGCATGACGCCCGCAGTGGGCCGCGCCCCTAGATTTGAGGACAAGCGGCGGGTGCAGCACTCGTCCCCCGAGGTCAGACACCCGCCGCTCCGAAGAGAACACAAGACGGTCAGGAGAGGGACCATGGCCCACACGGCACCGCGGCGCACGTCGTTCGCACCCCGTCGTACGGGCCGTCGCCACCCGCTGGTGGCGACGCTCATGGCCCTTCCTCTGGCGGCCCTGCTCCTGCTCGTCTTCGACGGCTGGGAGACGGTGGCCACACAGGCGTCGTCCGTGGGTGCGATGCTGGGGCGCTGAGCGGCGCCCCAGGCCCGGAAGAGCGGTCCGGGCGGGGACATCCATCCAGGAAACCCCGTGGGGACGGGGGTGCGGCGGACGGCACGAATGCCGGCGCAGCTGGGGAGCTGCGCCGGCATTGCGCCGTTCTCGCACACGCGTCTGTGCTCCGCCCGCCCAAGGGAGTCGGCCGAGGCCGGGATCGCAGCCCGAGCACGCCGTCAGGGCAGGGGTCCGGGTGCGCACCCGCCACCCCGCCCGGCGATCGTCATACGCTCACCCCCACACCCCGATCCCCGAGGCGCCCCGTGACTCTCCTCCCCGCGCTCACCGCCGAGGCCAAGGCCGTCGCGCACCCGGGTCGCGGCGCCGCCGACTGCGCCTGCCCCGCCACCCCCGACCCCCTCGCCGACCGCCCCGACGCGACCGTCGTCCGGCACGGCGGCACCGTCGCGAAGGCCCACGCCCCCGGCACCGACCCCGCCGAACTGACGCCCCGCCTCGCGCTGGCCGCCCGCCTGCCGGACGTCTTCCTGCCCCCGCTCGCGCCGGTCCCCACCCCCCTGCACGACCGCCTCCTCACTTTCTGGCCGTACGGCACCCCCGTGGACCCCGACGACCCCGACGCCGCCCCCTGGGAAGCCGCGGCCACCCTCCTCGCCCGTCTGCACCGCACGGCCCCGCCCGACGGTCTGCCCCCGATGCGCGGCCCGGCCCGGGCCGCCCGAGCGGTTCATCGCCTCCACACGGCCCTGGCCTGCGAAGCCGCGGACGCCGAAACCGTGGATGTCCGACTCGTGGAAGCCGTGGACGCCGAGGCCGCGGAGCATGCCGCCCCGCCGCCCGAGGCCGCCGCCCCCGTCCTCGCCGCCTGGGCCGCCCTTCCCGCGTGGGCGCGCGCCGAAGCCCCGATGCCGGGGCCGGCCATCCTCTGCCACGGCGACCTGCACCTCGGCCAGCTCGTCCGGCACCCGGCGCCGGACGGCTCCTGGCGGCTGATAGACGTCGACGACCTCGGTACCGGCGCCGCGGCCTGGGATCTCGCCCGGCCCGCCGCCTGGTACGCCTGCGGGCTTCTCCCGCCCGACGCTTGGGTCCGTTTCCTCGGCGCGTACCAGCGGGCCGGGGGACCGGCCGTACCGGCGAGCGGTGACCCCTGGCCCGCGCTGGACGTCCCGGCGCGTGCTCTCACCGTGCAGACGGCCGCCCTCGCACTCACGAAGGCGCTCGACGGAAACCGCCCGCTGGACGAGATCGAGCAGTCACTGATCGACGCATGTGCCCGAATGGTACGGATTCAGCACCAGTTGGCGCCCCGGCCCCTGAACTAGGCTGCAACCGCCCGGGATCACACGGAGTCTGTCCTGGGGAAACACCAAGCAGGATCGACCGGCGAGGAGTTGAGCCGACGATGCATTGTCCGAAGTGCCATGCGCCGATGCACACCTACAACCGCAACGGCGTCCAGATCGAGCAGTGCAGCGGCTGCCGCGGCATCTTCCTCGACTACGGCGAGCTGGAGGCGCTGACCCAGCTGGAGGCCCAGTGGCCCAAGCCCGCTCCCCAGGCCTACCCGGCGCCGCCCGCGCCCGCCTGGGGTGCCCCGCACGGCGGTCACCACGGCGGCCACGGACACCACGGTCACCATGACCACCACCACAAGAGCTGGGCCCACATGCTCTTCTCCAGCTGAGCGAGGCGGGCACACGAAGAAGCCCCCGGCCGTACGAGACGGCCGGGGGCTTCTTCGGTGTGTGGACGATACTGGGATTGAACCAGTGACCTCTTCCGTGTCAGGGAAGCGCTCTCCCGCTGAGCTAATCGTCCGCAGGCTGTGACGCGAGGATCACAGTCAGTGCGCGATACTGGGATTGAACCAGTGACCTCTTCCGTGTCAGGGAAGCGCTCTCCCGCTGAGCTAATCGCGCGGGGAGGATCTTCGAGAAGATCCGCAGGACCTCCGGGGAGATCCAGTGGACGATACTGGGATTGAACCAGTGACCTCTTCCGTGTCAGGGAAGCGCTCTCCCGCTGAGCTAATCGTCCTTGGAGGTGGAGACGGGATTTGAACCCGTGTAGACGGCTTTGCAGGCCGTTGCCTCGCCTCTCGGCCACTCCACCAGGAGTGTAGGGGATCGGGATGACCCTTACTTCCTTCGAGCGGACGACGAGGCTCGAACTCGCGACCTCAACCTTGGCAAGGTTGCGCTCTACCAACTGAGCTACGTCCGCTTGTCGTTTCGGTCCGCTTCCGCGTCCCGGCGACGTGTTGAACTCTAGCGGATTCCCGGGCCAGTACAAAAACGCGTTTGCGCAGCGTGCTGCGGTACACCCGACGGAGGACATGGTCAGGGCTCCCTCGGGGACATCCCGGAGCCATCTGTCGGACACCCGACCTAGACTCGATCGCGTGCCTCACCACGCTTCCCGGCCCCCTGCCCTGGCCCGCTTCGGCGACCGCGTCGCCACCGGTCTCCTGGACGTCACCAGCGACCCGGCCGCCCTGGACTCGGACGGCTTCTGGGCCGTCTGCGCGGACTTCGAGGGCGGGCTGACCTGCGCCCGCTTCGCGGACGTACGCGAGGAGCCGGTGCCCGCCCCGGTGCCGGGCGGCTGGTGCGGCCCGGCGTTCGGGGAGTGGACCTCCTCCCTGGACCGGCGCGCGTACACGGCGGCCGTCGGCCGGATACGCGAGCACATAGCGGCCGGCGAGGTCTACCAGGCCAACCTCTGCCGGGTCCTCACCGCGCCCGTGGCCCCCGACGCCGACGTGGACGCCCTGACCGCCGCGCTGGCCCGCGGCAACCCGGCGCCGTACGCGGGCACGATCCGGCTGCCGGAGCACGGCGTGGAGATCGCCACCGCCTCACCCGAGCTGTTCCTGCGCCGGGCGGGGCGGATCGTCGAGAGCGGGCCCATCAAGGGCACCGGGCGCACGGAGGCGGACCTCCTGGAGAAGGACTACGCCGAGAACGTGATGATCGTGGACCTGGTGCGCAACGACATCGGACGCGTGTGTGCGACCGGCAGCGTGACCGTCCCCGACCTGTGCGCCGTCGAGAAGCACCCCGGCCTGGTCCACCTGGTCTCCACGGTCCGCGGCGAACTGCGGCCCGGCGCCGGCTGGCCCGAGCTCCTCGCCGCCGCGTTCCCGCCCGGCTCGGTGACCGGCGCGCCGAAGTCGAGCGCCCTGCGGATCATCGACGCCCTGGAGACGGCCCCGCGCGGGCCGTACTGCGGCGGCATCGGCTGGGTCGACGCCGACCGGGGCACGGGCGAGCTGGCCGTCGGCATCCGCACCTTCTGGATCGACCGGCCGGGCGACGGCACGGCGCTGCTGCGCTTCGGCACCGGCGCCGGGATCACCTGGGGGTCCGACCCCGAGGGGGAGTGGCGGGAGACCGAGCTGAAGGCGGCCCGGCTGCTCGCGGTAGCGTCGGGGGCGTACGGGGCGAGTGGAGGGGTGTACGCATGAGGATCTGGCTGGACGGCGGGCTGCGGGACCTGGAGTCCGCCCGTGTCTCCGTCTTCGACCACGGACTGACGGTCGGCGACGGCATCTTCGAGACCGTGAAGGCGGCCGACGGGCGGCCCTTCGCCCTCACCCGACACCTCGACCGGCTCACCCGCTCGGCCCGGGGCCTCGGCCTGCCCGACCCGGACCACGACGAGATCCGCGAGGCCTGCGCCGCCGTCCTGGCGGCCAATCCGATGCCGCTCGGCCGGCTGCGGATCACCTACACCGGCGGCCACGGCCCGCTCGGCTCCGACCGCGGCGAGCACGGCCCGACCCTCGTGGTCGCCCTCGGCGAGACCACCCGCCGCCCGGACTCCACCGCCGTGATCACGGTCCCCTGGACCCGCAACGAACGCGGCGCCCTGACCGGCCTGAAGACCACCTCGTACGCCGAGAACGTCGTCGCTCTCGGCCGTGCCCACGAACAGGGCGCCTCCGAGGCGCTGTTCGGCAACACGGTGGGACAGCTCTGCGAGGGCACCGGCTCCAACGTCTTCGTCGTCCTGGGCGGCGAGATCCACACCCCGCCGGTCGCCTCCGGCTGTCTGCCCGGCATCACCCGCGCCCTGGCGATCGAGTGGATCGGCGCCAGGGAGACCGACCTGCCGCTCGACGTCCTCGGGCGCGCCGACGAGATCTTCCTGACCTCCACCCTGCGCGACATCCAGGCCGTGCACCGCGTCGACGACCGCGAACTGCCCGCTCCCCCGGGCCCGGTGACCGCCAAGGCGATGCGCGTCTTCGCCGAGCGCTCCGGGGACGACCTGGACCCCTGAGCCGGCGAAGGGCCGTGGGCCGACGGGCGCGGGGGCCTGGGAAAACGGGCTGACTCGGAGCTCGGGCACGGGTAGAACACCTGTGATGACCACGACCCTGCGGCCGGTCGAGCCGCTACAGCAGCACCCCGACGGCACCCGTTCGCGCCGTTACCAGGTGTGCGTGAACAGCCGCCCCGTCGGCGAGATCCACCTCGGTACCTCGCCGTCCCTCGGGGACACGGTGGCGAGCGTCGACGAACTGTGGATCGCCGAGCCCGACCGGCGGCGCGGCCGGGCCACGGTGGCCGTGCTCGCCGCGGAGGAGGTGGCGCGCGGCTGGGGCTGCACCCAGATCGAGACAGTCGTGCCCGCCTCGGCGGACATCGCCCTGCGGCTGTTCGAGACCCTCGGCTACAGCCTGCGCAACCGCCGCATGCGCAAGCCGCTCGGCACCGTCCCGCCCGAGCTGCCGGCGGGCAGCGCCGCGCGGCCCATGACGGAGGCCGACTTCGCGGCCTGGCAGGAGCACGAGATCGAGCGGTACGCGCGCACGTGGATGGACCGCGGCCTGCCCGAGGCCGTGGCCCGCGACAAGGCGCGCCGTGACCACGAGCGGCTGCTGCCCCACGGGCTCGCCACCGACGGCACGCGCTTCAGCGTCCTGGAACACGAAGGGGCCCGGGTGGGCGTGCTGTGGCTGGCGCTCACGGACGACGGCGCGTTCGTGTACGGCGTCGAGACCGAGGCGGCCCACCGCGGCCGGGGGCACGGCCGTACGCTCATGCTGGTGGCGGAGCGCCAGGCGATCGAGGCCGGCCGGCCGGTCCTCGGCCTCAACGTGTTCGCGGGCAACACCCCGGCGGAGCGGCTGTACGAGTCCCTCGGCTACGAGACGACGTCCCACTCCCTCGCCAAACCCCTGCTGTAGGAGACACCGGGGCACGGGGTTCCTAGGCGGCGCGGGGCTCCCAGGGGGTGTCGTTCGGATCATCCCGGCGTCGCGGGGTCTGGCACGCGCTCCCCCCAGAGGGGGCACCCCCAGCGGCGTTGTCCTCGATCGCCGACTCCCCCACGCTCGGCTTCGCTCGCGCGGGAGGGGCCCCACGACCCCGCTCGGGTCCGCCGGCCCGCACTGTTCCTCACGGCCGACCTGATCCAGACGACACCCCCTAGGCCTGCCCGCCCCCGCCCAGCAGTCGGTCGGCGATCTCCTCGACGCGCTCGCGCAGGCCCTCCTGGCTCTTGCCGCCGTCGAGGCGTTCGCCGCCGATGACGTACGTCGGGGTGCCGGTCACCCCGATCGCCTTGCCCTCGGCCTGGTCGGCGTCCACGATCAGGATGTGCCGCCCGTCGATCAGCGCGGTGTCGAACTCCTCGGCGTCCAGCCCGAGTTCACCGGCCACCTCGACCAGGAAGGGTTCTCCCCGACGGTCCAGCTCCTCGACCCGCCCGAGCACGGCCTCCACGTACGGCCAGCCCCGGCCCTGCGCCAGCGCCTCCTCGGCGGCCTGGGCCGCGGCGAAGGAGTGCTTGTGATTCTCCAGCGGGAAGTGCCGCAGCCGCAGCTCCAGCCGGTCGCCGTAGCGGGCGCGCAGGGCGCGGACGTCGTCCAGGGCGGTACGGCAGTCGGGGCACTGAAGCTCGCACCAGACGTCGAGGACGAGGGCGTCGGCGCGCGCGGGGGAGGAGTCGCTCATGCCGCCCAGTCTTCCAGGCCGGGCCCGGCCGACCCAATCGGGACCGTACGGCACTCCAGGAGGAGACGACCCGGAGATGTCCCTGATGTCCGCTGCGGGCATGGCATCGCGGGTACGGGACGGTGCAGGATGGAGGGGACGGAGCGCGTCGGCCCGGCGTGCTGTGCCGCTCGCGTTCCTCGCGTTCCTCGCGTTCCTCGTGATCCTCGCGTTGTCCGCGTGGAGCCTTCCGCCCGACCGAGCCCGCCAGGAGGACCGGATGATTGCCGAGACCGTCTGCTCCGCCGTGTCCGCGGCGGGCCTGGGCATCGCTGTGGTCACGGCCTACCGCAAGCGCTTCCTGGCGGCGGCGCGCATCGCGGCCTACTCGCTGGTGCCGGTCGGCCTGGTGATGACCGGGCTCGTCGGCTGGCTCGCCGACACCGCCTTCAGCCCTGTCGCCTGGGCGGGCTTCGGGGTGCTGGGCGCGGCCTGGGTGATCTTCGCGGGCACGCGCGCCGTCGAGCGCCGGCGCGGCGGCGCCACCCGGGCCGAGCGCAGAGCGGCCCGCGGCAGCGGGACGGACGCGGTCGCCCCTGCGGCCTCCGCCCCCTCCCTGGGCCCGGGGACCCGGCAGGCCACCGCCCCACGCGCCACCGGCGCCACCGAGGACTTCAGCGACATCGAGGCCATCCTCAAGAAGCACGGCATATGACGGCCGCATGACGTTCGCGACGGCATAAGGGCACGTCGGGCCGCCAGGGCCGAAATGACACAGTGCGGCGTGGCCGCGTCCGGTTCCGTTCACAAAACGAAGCAAGTCGGGCGGGACGGCACGGAATGCGGCAAGTCTCGCATCCAGGTGGCATGTTGATCGCGTGCGGTGCCTCTCCTGCGTCATGATCTGCCGCGAGATGCTGGACACGACACAGAGCGAGGCCGCGCCGCCGCCACCGAAGGACGAGCCGCGCGGGTGCCTCTTCGCCCTATCCCAGCCACCGCTGATGATCTTCCTTGCGGTGATCGGGTGTCTGATCCTCATGGCTGCGCTGCACGACCTGCTGTTGCTGTGAGCCGTACGCGTCCGTCCCGGCGCCACCCGCCGGGACCGACGTCGACCCGGACCCGCCGAGCATCCCGCCTGCGCACGGCAACCGCGTGCCGCGCGGCCGGTCAGCCCGTCGCCTCCTTGCGCCGGGCGCGGTAGGCGGCCACGTGCAGCCGGTTTCCGCAGGTTCGGCTGTCGCAGTAGCGACGCGAGCGGTTGCGGGAAAGATCGACGAAGGCACGCCGGCAGTCCGGCGCCTCGCAGCGCCGCAGGCGCTCCTGCTCCCCGGCGACCACGAAGAAGGCGAACGCCATCCCGCAGTCGGCGGCGAGATGGTCGGCCACGGAGGCGCCCGGCGCGAAGTAGTGCACATGCCAGTCATAGCCGTCGTGGTCCGTCAGGCGTGGCGTGGTGCCGGCCGCGGCGACCAGGTCGTTGATCAAACCTGCGGCGGACCGTGGGTCCGGGGCCGCGAAGATCGCCGCGAAGCGCCCCCGCACCCGGCGCACCGCCGAGAGATCGAACTCCGACAGCGTGCCGACATCACTGATTTCGTGGTTTCGTACGAAATCTGCGAGAGCGGGGACATCGGGCAGTCCGTCCGCCGCCGCGCTGTCCTCCGGCGCGGTGTTCACCAGATCGACCGCGGTGTCGAGGGCCCGCCGGGTGTCGTGGGTGATCAGCACGTTTCGCTCCCTGGCCTGGGGGTCGGGCGACGCCCGCCGATGCTGGCCGATGGTAGCGACATCCGCGCGCCGCGCAGCGGCCGCTGCCCGACTCGGCATGCCGGGACAACGCCCCCGCGCCCGCCAGGGTTCCCGGCCCCGTCCCGCCCGCGCGGGGCGGAGGGGGGCGGACACAGGCCGACGCCGCCCCGTGAACGCTCACGGTGACGGCGCCGGGCTGTGCCGTATGCGGTTGTCCTGGCCCGAGCCGTCTCCCCGAGTGGACGGCGCCGGGCTGCTTTCGATGGCCGCGGCCTAGCTTTCCGCCAGGATGTGCGACAGCTCCTGATCCAGGTCGAAGTGCCGGTGTTCCGTGCCGGGCGGCACGGCGGCGTCGGTTCGCTTCAGGAAGGACTCCAGGGCCCGCGCCGGGGCTTCGAGCAGGGCCTCCCCCTCCGGGGAGCTGAGGGCGATGCACACGACGCCCTGGCCATGACTGCGCGATGGCCAGACGCGGACGTCGCCGGTCCCGGTGGGCCGGTGCAACCCTTCGGCAAGGAGGTCGCGGGCGAACACCCACTCGACGGTTTCCTCGGCTCCGGTGTGGAAGGTGGCGTGCACGGCGTAGGGGTCGGCCGTGTCGTACCGCAGGCCTGCGGGGACAGGCAGGGAGGACTCGCTCGACACAACGAGGCGCAGGTGCAGCTCGCAGCTGACCGTGGTGTTCATAAGCGCCAGGGCCTTTCGCTCAGTGTGCGCTCGGGGATTCGCACGTCGGCGAAATCGACATGCCACCTACGGTGCCGTTGTAAACCCCTCTGGGCGTTTTGCGTGTCTTTACGTAACTCTTCCGGCCGAGAACTCTTACCAGACCTACGACCATTTCAGTGACGGGATTCACTCGGGTAGGGTTTGTCCGTATGAATACGGGGAGTGACGAGTCGGGTGAGACCCCTGCGACGGCGGACGAGGTCCACACGGGCCCGCGGGCGCCGCGACGGGACGCCGTACGGCCGGCCGATGGCGGGCTCGGATCCCGGGCGCCGGAATTCGTCAAGGCCCGCCGGGTTCTGCATGTGAGCTGGCAGGCCGGCGTCTTCGTGATCGGCCTCGCGGTCGTCGTGGCCGGCATCGTCATGCTCCCGCTGCCCGGGCCCGGCTGGGTGGTGATCTTCGGCGGCATGGCGATCTGGGCGACCGAGTTCGTCTGGGCCCAGCTCGTGCTCCGCTGGACCAGACGCAAGGTCACCGAGGCGGCCCAGCGGGCCCTCGACCCCAGGGTGCGCCGTCGCAACATCACGCTGACCGCGGTCGGGCTGACGATCGCCGTCGCGCTGGCCGGCGTCTACCTGGGGCGGTTCGGCCTCGTCGTGCCGTGGAAGATCAACGAGGAGTGAGCCGGCCCGTCGCCCAGGCCGCCCGTCGGCCCGTCCCCTGGTCGGAGGCACCCCCTGACATGGGGTAATGTTCTTCCTGCGCCCGGGCGATTAGCTCAGTGGGAGAGCGCTTCGTTCACACCGAAGAGGTCACTGGTTCGAACCCAGTATCGCCCACCCGGACCGACGGCCCACCTGCGAAACAGCAGGTGGGCCGTCGGCGTTTGTGCCCACGTCTGTGCCGATGTCCGGCGGGTACCGGGGACCGGGGCGCGCCGGCCGGGGAGGCGCTCAGGCAGGGACGGGGCAAGCGCCCCGGGGGCCGGCGCGTTTTGCCGAACCGGCAACAAGCCTCGTGCGCGGCGGGCGGTTCACAGGAGCATCGGGAGAGACGCCGCACGAGCGGCCGATGCGCCGCAACGGGCCTCGCCCCACCGCACTGACCCCCAACCTCCCGGAGCCGTCATGCCCCAGCTCCCCGCCCCCGCCTTCGACCCGTCCCACCGCACGGTCCCCTCACCGGCGGGCCGCGTTCACCTCGTGGAGCAGGGCCGGGGCCCACTGGTGCTGCTGGTGCACGGGTTCCCGGAGTCCTGGTACTCCTGGCGCCACCAGCTGCCGGCGCTGGCCGCCGCGGGCTACCGCGCCGTGGCCGTCGACGTCCGGGGCTACGGCCGCTCCTCCAGACCGGCGGCCGTGGACGCGTACCGGATGCTCGACCTGGTCGCGGACAACGTCGCCGTGGTCGAGGCCCTGGGGGAGCGGTCCGCGGTGGTCGTCGGCCACGACTGGGGTGCGACGATCGCCGCCACCTCCGCCCTGACCAGGCCCGATGTGTTCCGTGCCATGGCCCTGCTGGGCGTGCCGTACACCCCGCCCGGCGGTCCGCGCCCCAGCGAGGTCTTCGCGCGGATGGCCGGGACGGGCGACGATGACAGTGGCGAAGACGGTCACGGTGGTGACGGCGGTCGCAGGGCCGGCATCGAAGGCGGTGGCGACCACGGCCCCGGCGGCGCGGGCAGCGGTGCTGGCGCTCGCACCGCGGGCGACCAGGTCGGCGGCGTCGGCGGGGCGACCGGTGGCCTCGACCTCGTGTCGACCGGTGACCGTGCGGCGACGGGTGACCGTGCGGCGACCGGTACCCGGCGTGCCGCGCGCGGCGACTGTGAGACGACCGGCGACGGCCCTGGAACCGGTGCCGACCGCGGCAGCGGAGTCGAGAAGCGGGACGTGGACGACGACACGGAAGGCCGGCCCGGCGTCGAAGCCGCGGGGACCGCGAGGCATGCGCAGTCGGCGGGCCCCGCAGGGGAGTTCGTGGTGCCGGACGAGTTCTACGTCTCGTACTTCCAGCGGCCGGGCCGGGCGGAATCGGAGATCGAGCCCGATGTACGCGGCTGGCTCGCCGGCTTCTACGCGGCCCTGTCCGCCGACACCATGCCCGGACCCGGCGCTCCCGACCCGCACTTCGTCACCCGTGGTGGCACCCTGCGCGAACGCTTCCCGGCAGGCCGGCTGCCGGCCTGGCTGGGCGAGCGCGATCTCGACGTCCTGGCCGGGGAGTTCGAGCGGACGGGGCTGACCGGGGCGCTGAACCGGTACCGGAACATGGACCGGGACTGGGCCGACCTGGCCGGTTACGCGGGTGCGCCGATCACGCAGCCGTCGCTGTTCGTCGGCGGTGCCCTGGACGCCTCGCTCGCCTGGCTGGCGGACGCGGTCGCGGCGTACCCCGAGACCCTGCCCGGTCTGCTCGGCTCGCACATCCTCGACGGCTGCGGCCACTTCGTCCAGCAGGAGCGCCCCGAGGAGACCAACCGAATCCTCCTCGACTGGCTCGCGGCCCTGCCCGCCTGATCCCGGGTCACGCGGGGAACGAGCAACCCGTCGCTCCCCCTCGCCGTCAACGACGATCGCGAGGGCGAGGGCGAGGGCGAGGACGAGGGCGAGGGCCAGGGCCAGGGCCAGGGCCAGGGCCAGGGCCAGGGCCAGGGCCAGGGCCAGGGTGAGGGTCAGGGGCAGGGCGAGCGCGAGGGGCCGGGGATGGGGGCGAGCGCGAGCGCGAGCACGCGAACGCGGATCAGGACGAGGACGACGACTCCCGGCCCCGCCATCCCCGTTGCCCCCGTTCGGCCCGCCGGCCGCACTTCCCCCACCAGCGCCGACCCCCGGCATGCCGCTCGGGCGCGTGCGCCGTCCGCGAGAAAATCCTGTCCGAATCATTGACGCACCCCTGGCCCCTCCGTACCTTGTGCCAGCAAGCGCTTACTTGAAACGATTCATGGCGCGGCGACGACGCTGCGGGGAGGGCCCGACTGTGGGAACCAGCAGGAATCTCGAGAGGCGTACGATCCTGAAGGCGGCCGGGGCGTCTGCGGCCGTGCTCGGGCTCGCGGCGACGACCGGCTGTGGCGGCGGAAGCGGTTCCGGGGACGGGACGGTGACGATCCGTTACTCCTGGTGGGGTGCCGAGGAGCGGGCCAAGAGGATCAACCAGACCATCGCCCTCTTCGAGAAGAAATACCCGAAGATCAAGGTCAAGACGGACTTCCAGACGTACGCGTCCTTCTGGGAGAAGTTCCAGACCCAGGCCGCCGGCGGTAATCCTCCGGACGTTTTCCAGAACGCCGTCACCTTTCTTCGGAAGTACGACAAGCGTGGAATTCTTCTCGACCTCAACTCCCAGGCGACGGCAGGCAATCTGAGCCTGGATCACTTCCGGGAGGGCGTCACGAAGGTCGGCCAGGTCGACGGCAAACAGCTCGGAATTCCGGTCGGTTCCAACACCATGGCGCTCGTCATCGACGAGAAGGTGTTCCGGAAGGCGGGCGTCGAACCGCACGCGGGCTGGACCTGGGACGACTACTTCAAGGCCCTGAAGACGATCCACGACAGGACGAGCATGCCGGGGGACACCGGCTACTTCACCATCATGTACCTGTACGACCTCTACCTCCGCCAGAACGGCAAGGCCTTCTACACCAAGGACGGACTCGGCTTCGACCAGGCCGACCTGACGGAGTGGTGGACGGACGGGTACAACCGGGTCAAGGCCGGCATCGTCACCGACCCGAAGGTCGTCCAGCAGGACAACCCCAAGTCCTCGCTCTCCGCCGGCCACGGCGCCTCGGAGTTCACCTGGGACAACTTCACCGTCCGCTACTCGGCGGAGGGCAACAGCACCTACGGCCTCGCCCCGATCCCGACCACGGACGGCAGGCAGACCGGCCAGTACCTCGCCTCCCTGATGCTCAGCGCCTCCTCCCGCACCTCCCACCCGAAGGAGGCCGCGCAGTTCATCGACTTCATGGCCCACGACCCCGAGGTCGGCAAGATCATGGGTTACGACCGCGGCATCCTCGCGAGCACCGAGCAGTACGACGCGTACCGGCCGACCGACGCGGTCAACAAGGAGATCGCGCAGTACGAGGCGGACACCGCCAAGGCGGGCGTCCTCGGCACGATCACCCCGCACCCCTCCGGTGCCGACACCATCGAGGCCGCCTTCCTGCGCATCGGCGGCGACCTCGGACAGGGCAAGACGAAGGTCTCCGACGCGGTGAAGCAGTTCTTCACCGAGTCCGAGGCCGCCTTCCAGGCCTGAGGGGAAACATGCCGTGACCCTCGTCAAGCACTCCGTGCCCGCCGCCCGCAGGGCGCGCCCGGCCGCCTCCGGCGCCACGGGGCGGCCCGGCCGCCGCCGCGAGAACCTCGCCGGCTACCTCTTCATGTCCCCGTGGATCGCGGGCTTCCTGCTGCTGACCGCGGGCCCGATGGTCGCCTCGCTGTACTTCGCGTTCACCGACTACAACCTCTTCAACAGCCCCCGGTGGGTCGGGCTCGACAACTTCACCAAGATGTTCGCCGACCCCCGCTGGCAGAAGTCGGTGGAGGTGACGGCGAAGTACGTGATCATCGGCACCCCGCTGAAGCTGCTGCTCGCCCTCGGGGTGGCCCTCCTGCTCGCCCAGAGCCGCCGCGGCCAGGCCTTCTACCGGGCCGCCTTCTACGCCCCCTCGCTGATCGGCGCGAGCGTCTCGGTCGGCTTCGTCTGGCGCTCGCTGTTCTCCGACGGCGCGATCGTGGACCGTACCCAGTCCCTCTTCGGCTGGCACGTCGGCGGCTGGGTCGGCAACGCCGACTGGGTGCTGTACTGCCTGGTCGCGCTGACCGTCTGGCAGTTCGGCGCGCCCATGGTCATCTTCCTGGCGGGGCTGAAGCAGGTGCCCAGGGAGCTGTACGAGGCCGCCGAGGTGGACGGTGCCGGACCCTTCCGCACGTTCTGGACCATCACCCTGCCGATGATCTCCCCGGTGCTCTTCTTCAACGTGCTCCTGGAGACCATCCACTCCTTCCAGATCTTCGGCTCGGCCTACGTCGTCTCCAACACCCAGTGCGGCCCGGCCGACGCCACGCTCGTCTACACCTGCTACCTGTACCAACAGGGCTTCAAGAACGCCCAGATGGGCTTCGCCTCCGCCATGGCCTGGATGCTGCTGCTCGCCGTGGCCCTGGTGACGGCCGTCCTCTTCTGGTCCCAGAAGAAGTGGGTGCACTACGAGGAGGACACCCGATGAGTGCCACCACGGCCGCCAAGCCGTCGTCCCCGCCGATCCGCAGGCGCACCGGATCCCTCGTCTGGCACCTCGGCGCCCTGCTGATCCTCGCGGTCATCCTCTACCCGGTGATCTGGGTGATCGGCGCCTCCTTCAAACCCAGCAAGGACGTCGTCAACAGCCTCACGCTGTTCCCGTCCCACCCGATCCTGAGCAACTTCAAGGGCCTCGCCGACGGCATCGCGGACGTCCAGATCTGGACCTTCTTCCAGAACTCCCTCTTCTACGCGGGCGGTGCCGTCGTCGGCGTTCTCATCTCCTGCTCGCTGACCGCGTACGCGTTCGCCCGCATTCGCTTCGCCGGGCGCAACCTGCTCTTCTCGCTGATGATCGGCACGCTGCTGCTGCCGTACCACGTGCTGCTGATCCCGCAGTACGTGATGTTCCAGAAGCTGGGCTGGGTCAACACCTACACCCCGCTGCTGATCGGCAAGTACCTCGCCACGGAGGCCTTCTTCGTCTTCCTCATGGTGCAGTTCATGCGGAACCTGCCGAGGGAGCTGGACGAGGCCGCCCGGCTCGACGGCTGCGGGCACCTGCGCATCTACTGGTCGATCGTGCTGCCGCTGTCCCGGCCCGCGCTCATCACCAGCGCGATCTTCACCTTTATCAACGCCTGGAACGACTTCATGGGCCCGTTGATCTACCTCAACGAGCCCGGCAAGTACACGGTCTCCCTGGGCCTGATGATGTTCCGCGACTCCGACGGCGTCGCCGCCGACTACGGTGGGATGATCGCGATGTCCCTGGTCGCGCTGCTGCCCGTGCTGCTGTTCTTCCTCGCCTTCCAGCGCCATCTGATCGACGGGATGGCGACCTCCGGACTGAAGGGGTGAGGCGACCGGCATGGCCGAAGCACGTGTGAAGGCACGCAAGGAGTCCGTGTTCGCCGAGCGGTTCGCCGTCTTCGCCGAGTGTCTGCTCACCGGCATATGGATCGCGGTGGCCTCCCTCGGGGTCGTCACCTACCCGGCCGCCTTCGCCGCCGGCGCCCGGCATCTGCGCCGCCGCACCGGCCACCGGGCGGGCGGATGGCGGGAGTTCGCCGCCGACTTCCGCGCCGCCGTGCGCGGGGGCTGGGCGGTCGGGCTCGCGGGCTGGGCCGTCCCGGCCCTGGCCTGGCTGGAGGTGCGGGCCGTACGCGCCGGGCTGCCCGGCGGACCGCTCGTGGGCGCCGTAGGACTGCTCGCGCTGATCGGGGTCGCCGTGGCCGGACTGCGCGCGGCAGCCGTCTGGGCGCCCGGCACCCGTTGGCGCGCTCTGCTCGCGGAGGCGGGCCGGCGTACGGTCCTCGACCCCGCCGGATCCTTCCTGCTGGTCGGCGGAGCGGTGCTCACCGTCTGCTCCGCCCTGCTCATCGCCCCGCTGGCGGTGCCCGTGCTCGGCGCCGTCACGGCGGCGGCCGTCGCCGTCGAGGAGCGGTACCGGCGCCGCTGACCTGCCGCAATGCCGGTGCCCCTGGGCGCCGCGCTACGTGTCATGCCCCTGACTAATCTATGGAAGGAAGGCCATGTCCCCCATCCCCCGCAGATCCCTCCTCAAGGCGGCCGCCGTCGCCGGAGCCGCAGCGCAGTTCAGCTGGGCGCTCGGGGCCAAGGACGCCGAGGCCGCGCCCAGAGCCGCGGCCGGCGGCGACGACCCCGTCACCCTGGACTGGCTGGAGGACGCCGGCCTCGGCGCCGCGCCCGGCACCACGGTCGGCGTGCCCTGGCCCGTGGGCGCCCACCAGGAGGGCCAGACGTTCGCGCTCACGGACGCCGCGGGCAAGGACGTCCCCGTCCAGACCTGGCCGCTCGCCTACTGGCCCGACGGCTCCCTCAAGTGGACGGCCCACGCGGTGAGTTCGGGCAGCGGCAAGCTCACGCTGACCGCCGGGACGGCCGCCGCACCCGACAAGAGGGTCACCGTCGACAAGAACGGCGGCACCATCGACGTCTCCACCGGCGTCATCACCGCGCGGATCGACAAGAGCGGCTCGACCCTGATCAAGTCCGTCACCCGGGGGACGACGGAGATCGCCCGCAACGGGCGCCTCGTCCTCCTCCGCCAGCCCGAGGCCGAGGACGAGGACGAGGGCACCGTGAGGACCGAGCGGTTCGACGGCACCGTCGGCGAGGTCACCGTCGAGCAGGACGGCCCCGTCCGCGCGGTCGTCCGCATCGACGGCAAGCACCGCAAGGGAAGCCGCAGTTGGCTGCCGTTCTCCCTCCGCCTGTACTTCTACGCCGGCGCCGACTCCTTCCGCATGGTGCACACCATCACCTACGACGGGAAGCAGGAGCCCGGCAAGGCGAGCGGGGACTTCGTCCGCGGGCTCGGCGTCCGCTTCTCCGTGCCGATGCGCGACGCGGCGTACGACCGGCACATCCGCATCGGCGGCGAGGGCAGCGGTCTGCTCCGCGAGGCCGTCCAGGGAATCACCGGACTGCGCCGGGACCCGGGAGCCGCCGTGCAGAGCGCCCAGTACGAGGGCCGGAAGCTGCCGGACCCCGCGACCTGGGACCAGCGCGTGACGACCCGGTTGCCGTACGTCCCGCACTGGGGTGACTACACCCTCGCCCAGCTCTCCGCCGACGGCTTCACCCTGCGCAAGCGCACCAAGAAGGGGTACGGCTGGATCGCCGCCGGCGGTGGCAGGCGGGCCTCCGGCTTCGGCTACGTCGGCGGCGCGAGCGGCGGACTCTCCTTCGGCCTCCGGGACTTCTGGGAGAAGTTCCCCGCCCAGCTCGACATCCGCGACGCCCACACCGACGAGGCCACCGTCACCCTCTGGCTCTGGTCGCCCGAGGCCCAGCCCATGGACCTGCGCTTCTACCACGACGGCATGGGCCAGGACACCTACGCCGAGCAGCTCGAAGGCCTCAACATCACCTACGAGGACTACGAGCCGAAGTTCGGCACCCCCTACGGCATCGCCCGGACCTCCGAACTCCTCTTCTGGGCCAACGACGCCACGCCCTCCGCCGACACCCTCGCCCAGCAGATCGCGGCCCTACGGGTGCTGCCGCAACTCGCCGCCCCGCCCCGGCAGCTCGTCAGGGCCAAGGTCTTCGGCCCCGGCCTGTTCTCCGAGCCGGACCGCTCCACCCCCGCCAAGGCGAAGATCGAGGACCACCTCGACTTCCTCTTCACCTACTACAAGGACCAGGTGGAGCAACGCCGTTGGTACGGCTTCTGGGACTACGGCGACTTCATGCACACCTACGACACCGTGCGCCACCAGTGGCGCTACGACGTCGGCGGCTACGCCTGGGACAACTCCGAGCTGTCACCCGACCTGTGGCTCTGGTACGCGTACGTGCGCTCCGGCCGCTCCGACCTCTTCCGCTTCGCCGAGGCGCTCACCCGGCACACCGGCGAGGTAGACGTCTACCACCTCGGCGCATGGGCGGGCCTCGGGACCCGGCACGGTGTGCAGCACTTCGGCGACAGCGCCAAGCAGCAGCGCATCGCCAACACCACCTACCGCCGCTTCTACTACTTCCTCACCGGCGACGAACGCGTCGGCGACCTCATGCACGCAGGCGTCGACTCCGACGAGACCTTCCTCGTCCTCGACCCGCTGCGCAAGGTCCGCACCGACCCCTACACCCCCGACCGGCACGCCCTGTCCATCGGCTTCGGCACGGACTGGAGCGGCCTGGTGTCGGCCTGGCTGACCGAGTGGGAGCGCAAGGGCCCCCAGTGGGAGAAGGCCAAGGCCCGCGTGCTGTCCACGATGCGGGGCATCGCCGCCCAGCCCAACGGCTTCGTGCAGGGCAGCGGGCTGTACGACCTCGACACCGGCGCATTCGCCGTCGCCGACAAGCCGGTCGTCTCCGTGTCCCACCTCTCGGCCGTCTTCGGCCTGAACGAGCTGTGCGCCGAGCTGATCCACCTGGTCGACATGCCCGACTTCAAGAAGGCCTACCTGGACTACTGCCGCTACTTCAACGCCACCAAGGCCGAACAGAAGGCCCGCTACGGCACCGACTTCGGCACCCTCCTGCTCTTCCAGGGGCACTCGCGCCTGGACGCCTACGCCGCCGTACAGACCGGGGACGCGACCCTCGCCGAGCGCGCCTGGACCAAGTTCTACGGCTCCGACGGCTACACCGAGTCCTCGCCGTGGCGGACCGAGAGCCTGACCGGACCGGTCACCCTGGTGGAGGGGAGCGAGGCGGCCTGGGTGTCCAGCAACGACACCGCGCTCTACGGCCTCGCGGCCATCGAGAACCTGGCCCTGCTCGGGGACAAGATGCCCGGATGACAGGGCTGGGTGAGCGCCGTCGCACGGGCGGCGGCGCTCGCCCCCCGAGTCTGCACCGCCGCACGAGGCGGCGCATGAGTACGCGTACTCAGAGCGGGGCGCCCCGGCGGGCAGACTCCCCCCATGGACTGGAACCGGTACCGCTTCCTCAGCCTGTGGTCCCTGCCCGCCCCGCCGGCGGCCGTGTACGCCGTGCTGGAGCGGCCCGAGGACTATCCCCGCTGGTGGCCGCAGGTCCGGACGGTGACCCGGCTCGACGACCGCACCGGCGTCTTCGCCATCCGGCCCGTGCTGCCGTACACGATGACCTTCACCGCACGCGAGACACGCCGCGACCCGGACGCCGGGGTCCTGGAGATCGCGGTGTCCGGCGACCTCGACGGCTGGGCCCGCTGGACGCTCACCGCCGACGGCCCCGGCACCCTCGCCCGCTACGACCAGGCGGTCAGCGTGAACAAGCCCCTGCTGCGGCGTCTCGCTGTCCCCGGCCGCCCGGTCTTCCGCGCCAACCACCGGCTGATGATGGCCGCCGGACGACGGGGACTGCTGAGGTATCTCGAAGCGGTTTGAAGGATCCGCGTCTCGACCTGTATTGTTCAGTGCGTTCCCGGGCGATTAGCTCAGTGGGAGAGCGCTTCGTTCACACCGAAGAGGTCACTGGTTCGAACCCAGTATCGCCCACCGGGAGAAGGCCGGTCCGCCGCAGCGGGCCGGTCTTCCGCGTATTCAGGCCGCCGCCGGCAGCTCCGGCCGCAGGGGCCAGTCCGTGCTGACGATCTCCGTCGAGCCGCTGCGCGCGAACCAGGCCTGGAGGCCACGGGCCTGGGCCGCGTGCCAGTTGGCCTGGAGCGTGTGCAGTTCGGCGGGGGACAGGCGCTCCAGCCGGGTCGCGAAACGGCGGCCCACCGCCCGTACGACATCCAGTGCGGCCAGTGCGTCCGCCGCGGCGTCGTGCGCGCCCTCCAGCGTCACCTCGTAGTGCGCGCACAGGTCGGTCAGCGTGCGGCGGCCCTTGCGGTACCGGTCCAGGTGCTTGTCCAGCACCCGCGGGTCCAGCACCCTGAGCGGCACCGACTCGAACCAGCGGTCCAGCGACGACGCCCGGTGCCGGCGCAACTCCCGGTCCAGCAGCGTCAGATCGAAGGGCGCGTTCATCACCACCAGCGGACGGCCCATCGCCGCGTGCTCCGCCAGCTGCTCGGCTATCTCGTACATCACCGGCGCCGGCCAGCGGCCGTTGTGCTGGAGGTGCTCCTCCGTCAGCCCGTGCACCGCCGTCGCCGCCTCGGGGACCGGCACCCCCGGGTTCACCAGCCACCGGGACATCCGGGGCCGGGTGCCCGGGGCGTCCTGGACGACGACTGCGGCCGACACGATCCGGTCGGTCTCGACGTCCACACCCGTCGTCTCCGTGTCGAAGGCCGCGAGCGGCCCCTCGTACCAGGTCGTCATCCGAACCCAACTCCTTGTTCACCTACCGCAGATGACGTTCCGTCTTCTGCCTGTTTGGTGATACCCGGGCTGTTTGCGCCGTACGCCGCGAGGAGACAACAGGAGTACGGGTCTTTGCAGTTCAGCGGCCCGCAGCGGAGACACTCATTGCTTGGAAGGCTGTTGGTCATGGCCATAGCGCAGCCCGAGCGGGGCGGGCTGCTGCCCGATCGCCCGGGCACCGTCCGCGGCTCGCTCGCCACCACCGCCTGCATGGAGACCTTGCAGGTCGGCTATCTGCACGCGGTCGCCGCCGCGGCGGGATGCTCGCTGTCCCAGCCCTTCCCGGACAACGGCATCGACTGGCACGTCAGCCACAGCGCGCCCGGACACACCGTCGACGACGAGGTCACCATCAAGGTGCAGCTGAAGTGCACCTACCAGATCCCGCCGAACCCGCCGGGCCGCTCCTTCTCCTTCACCCTCGACAACGACCATCTGCGCAAGCTCGCCCGCACACCCGTCTCGGTGCACAAGATCCTGGTCGTGATGCTCGTCCCGCGCTCCCAGGACGACTGGCTGCGCGCCAGCCACGACCGGCTCGACCTGCGGCACTGCTGCTACTGGGTCAACCTCGCCGGCCACCCGGTCACCGGCCGGCACCGGACCACCGTGCGGATCCCGACCTCGCGCATCTTCGACGACCGGGCGCTGTGCGAGATCATGACGCGGGTCGGGACGGGAGGCAGACCATGAGGAGCCGTCCGTACGAGGAGCTGCCGCGCCAGGTCCGGCCGCATCCCGACGACCTCGCCCGGCAGCAGCCCCCCGACCCCGCCCGGGTCGACCCGGCGGTGCTCGGCGCGCTGCTGCACCGGCACGGCTGGCAGCGGCGCGGCGGAGCACCCGGGCGCTACGGCCGCTGGACCCCGCCCGGGCCGGGCGCCGGCGCGACCAGCCTGCTGGTGCCGGAGAGCCGCGCCTTCCCCGACAGCGACGACCTGCTCGGCGAGGCCCTCGACGCGCTCGCCCGCAGCGAGACGCCCGGCGCGCGCGAGGTGCTGATCTCCCTCGCCCTGCCCAGCGACGAGATCCGCTGGTGGCGCGACGCCCCGGCCGGGCCCGCCGGCGCCGCGCCCTGGAGCGCCGACGAGCAACTGCGCGGCGCCGCACGGCAGATGCTGCTCGCCGCCGCGCTCGCCACGCGCGCGCGTGCCGGCTACCACGGCGCCCGCCACCGCCGCGCGGCCGTCGCCCTGCTGGAACACGTCCTCGTCGGGCCCGCCGCCGAGGGCCGCACCCTCACCGCGTTCGCGCCCGTCCCGGCGGGCCGGCCCCTCGCCGTCCGCCTCCACCAGGCGCTGTACGCCGCCCGCGAGGCCATCGACTACCAGCGGGCCACCGGCGGCATGGACGCCTTCGACGGCGCCGTCGAGGCCGGGGTCAGCCGCGAGCTGACCGAGGCGCTGGCCACGCTGGTCCGGGGCACCGAGGGCGCCCGGATCGCCGTCGCCTGGGCACCCGGCGCCGGAGTCCCGGAGGGCTGCGCGCCCGCCGCCGAACCCGTCGAGTTCTCCCCGGGCGATCTGCCCGTGCTGCGCGAGGCCGCCGCCCGCTATCTGCGCGAGGAGCCCTCGGTGCCGGTCCGGATCACCGGCGCCGTGGTCCGCATGCGCCGCTCCGGCCCCGGCGGCGAGGGCACCGTACGGCTGCGCGTCCTCGCCGGCGCCGAGGTCCCGCACGTCCGCGTCACCCTGGACGAGGAGGACTACCGCATCGCCGGCCACGCCCATCTCGTCGGCCTCCCGGTGCGCGTGCACGGCCGGCTGGAGCGCCGGGGCGGCTTCCGCCGGCTCACCGGAGCCTCCGGGGTCGTCCCCGTCCAGGTCGACGAGGCCGAGCGCGACCGGCTGCTGAAGGCCCTCCAGGAGAACCTCGACTTCTTCGAGGAGGCGTGCGGGGAGGGCGGACCGGGAGAGTACGGGGAGGGGGACTGAGGGTGACCGTTTAGCGGTCGGCGCGGTCGGGTCGGTACGATCGCCTGTGCGCGCGCTCCTGGTATGGCGCCGCACCCACCTTCAGTCAGGAGAGACCGGTGTCAGACGTCCGTGTGATCATCCAACGCGATTCCGAGCGGGAAGAACGCGTGGTGACGACGGGCACTACGGCCGCCGACCTCTTCGCGGGCGAGCGCTCGATCATCGCCGCGCGCGTGGCCGGCGAGCTGAAGGACCTCACCTACGCGGTCCAGGACGGCGAGACCGTCGAGGGTGTCGAGATCTCCTCCGAAGACGGCCTGAACATCCTGCGCCACTCGACCGCGCACGTCATGGCGCAGGCCGTGCAGGAGATCTTCCCCGAGGCCAAGCTGGGCATCGGCCCGCCCGTCAAGGACGGCTTCTACTACGACTTCGACGTCGAGAAGCCGTTCACGCCCGAGGATCTCAAGGCCATCGAGAAGAAGATGCAGGAGATCCAGAAGCGCGGGCAGAAGTTCGCCCGCCGAGTGGTGACCGACGAGGCCGCCCGCGAGGAGCTGGCGGACGAGCCGTACAAGCTGGAGCTGATCGGCCTCAAGGGCTCCGCGTCCAGCGACGACGGCGCGGACGTCGAGGTCGGCGCCGGTGAGCTGACGATCTACGACAACCTGGACGCCAAGACCGGCGAGCTGTGCTGGAAGGACCTCTGCCGCGGTCCGCACCTGCCCTCCACCCGCCTCATCCCGGCGTTCAAGCTGATGCGCAACGCGGCCGCCTACTGGCGCGGCAGCGAGAAGAACCCGATGCTTCAGCGCATCTACGGCACCGCCTGGCCCTCCAAGGACGAGCTGAAGGGCTACCTGGACTTCCTCGCCGAGGCCGAGAAGCGCGACCACCGCAAGCTCGGCACCGAGCTGGACCTCTTCTCCATCCCCGAGCAGATCGGCTCCGGCCTCGCCGTCTTCCACCCCAAGGGCGGCATCGTCCGCCGCACGATGGAGGACTACTCGCGGCGCCGCCACGAGGAAGAGGGCTACGAGTTCGTCTACACCCCGCACGCCACGAAGGGGAAGCTCTTCGAGACGTCCGGCCACCTGGACTGGTACGCCGAGGGCATGTACCCCCCCATGCAGCTCGACGAGGGCGTGGACTACTACCTCAAGCCCATGAACTGCCCGATGCACAACCTGATCTTCGACGCGCGAGGCCGCTCGTACCGCGAACTGCCGCTGCGCCTCTTCGAGTTCGGGACCGTGTACCGGTACGAGAAGTCGGGCGTCGTGCACGGCCTCACCCGGGCCCGCGGCTTCACGCAGGACGACGCGCACATCTACTGCACCCGTGAGCAGATGTCCGAGGAACTGGACAAGACGCTCACCTTCGTCCTCGGCCTGCTGCGCGACTACGGCCTGACCGACTTCTACCTGGAGCTGTCCACCAAGGACCCGGAGAAGTTCGTCGGCTCCGACGAGGTCTGGGAGGAGGCGACCGAGACGCTGCGCCAGGTCGCCGAGAAGCAGGGCCTGCCCCTCGTCCCCGACCCGGGCGGCGCCGCCTTCTACGGTCCGAAGATCTCCGTCCAGGCCAAGGACGCGATCGGCCGTACCTGGCAGATGTCGACCATCCAGCTCGACTTCAACCTGCCCGAGCGCTTCAACCTGGAGTACACGGGCCCGGACGGCTCCAAGCAGCGCCCGGTCATGATCCACCGCGCCCTGTTCGGCTCCATCGAGCGGTTCTTCGCCGTGCTCCTGGAGCACTACGCGGGCGCCTTCCCGGCGTGGCTGGCCCCGGTCCAGGCCCTCGGCATCCCGATCGGCGACGCGCACGTCGAGTACCTGGAGAAGTTCGCGGCGGCGGCCCGCAGGAAGGGCCTGCGCGTCGAGGTGGACTCCTCCTCGGACCGGATGCAGAAGAAGATCCGCAACGCCCAGAAGCAGAAGGTGCCCTTCATGGTCATCGCGGGCGACGAGGACATGTCCAACAACTCGGTGTCCTTCCGCTACCGCGACGGCTCGCAGGAGAACGGCATCCCGTTCGACGAGGCCATCGCGAAGATCGCCCAGGTCGTCGAGGAGCGGGCCCAGGTCTGATCCGGCACCCGCCGCGCGCGAAGGCCCCCGGGGAGGTTCACCGCCCCGGGGGCCTCTCGTCGCCCTCCCGGTAGAAGGTCCGCATCAGCCAGGACGAGAACGACCCCGTCACCGCGCCGAGCAGGGCGAGGCCGCCGGCCATCATCACGATCGCGATCAGCCGGCCGACGGGGGTCACCGGGGTGACGTCGCCGTAGCCGACCGTGCTGAGGGTCGAGGCGGCCCACCACACGGCGTCCCCGAACGTCCGCACCGTCGCACCAGGCGCCCCGCGCTCCTGCTGGTAGACCGCGAGGGCACCGGCGAAGCCGAGCAGCAGGGCGGACAGCCCGGCGTACGAGATCACCCGCGCGTACAGCGAGAGCCGCGGCTGTCCGGACCGGTGCTGGAGCGCGTCGTACAGCGGGACGATCCGCAGCGGGCGCAGCAGCGGCAGGGCGAGCACCACCGTGTGCAGCACATGCGTCGGCACGAAGCGCAGCCCCTGCCCGCTGAGCCGCCAGTGCACCGCGTAGTCCACGGCGGACACCACCCAGAGGGCGAGCAGCAGGTACGTGCTCAGGTGCCGCCAGAACACGGGCAGGTCCGTGGCCAGGACGCGGGTGGCGTACACGGCCAGGAAGAGCAGCGCCGCCGCGAAGAGAGGGATCTCGGTGCGCTGCTCCCAGCGCGCCGCAGGGCTGTCGTCGTCCACCGGCCCAGCTTCGCCGGACAGCGTCTCCCGGCTGCCCCGGCGACACGCCGGGAACGGGCGAAGCCATATGCTGCATGGCATGACGAGTGAGCCGGAGCAGCAGATCGGGGTGGGGACGCAGGACGCGTTCCAGCGTTTGTGGACGCCCCACCGGATGGCGTACATCCAGGGCGAGAACAAGCCGACCGGCCCGGGGGAGGGCGACGGCTGCCCGTTCTGCTCGCTCCCGGCCAAGTCCGACGAGGACGGGCTGATCGTCCGGCGCGGTGAGCACGTGTACGCCGTGCTCAACCTCTACCCGTACAACGGCGGCCATCTGATGACCGTGCCGTACCGGCACGTGGCCGACTACACCGAGCTGACCGGGGCGGAGACCGCCGAGCTGGCCGAGCTGACCAAGCAGGCGATGACGGCGCTGCGCACCGCGTCCGGCGCACACGGCTTCAACATCGGCATGAACCAGGGCACGGTCGCGGGCGCCGGCATCGCCGCCCACCTGCACCAGCACATCGTCCCGCGCTGGGGCGGCGACACGAACTTCATGCCGGTCGTCGGCCACACGAAGGTGCTGCCGCAGCTGCTCGCGGACACCAGGAAGATGCTGGCGGAGGCCTGGCCCACGGCCTGAACCGTCGGGTGCCCCTCCTCCGGCCTCCTCACGACGGAGAAGGGGCGCACCCTCACGCGTCGTACGTGTCGGACTTCTTGGGCGAGGCATCCTGCACCGACCCGCTCAGGACGGACGCCCGCGAGCTGAACTTGTCGACGTCCACGTCGTGTTCCCTGAGCACCCTGAGCACGGCCCGGTGGACCGCCCGGAGTATCGGGGTGGCCGCGCGCAGCGCGTCGTCGGCCATGAAACGGTGCCGCCAGGGCTGATCGGCCCAGGAGTGCCTCAGACCGAAGGGCTCGGGCAGGCCGATCGAGCCGCCGAGCCACTTCAGCAGCGGCGGGTACCAGCCGATGGCGGCCCGCGCGGCGAGCCGCACCACCTCGTCGGCGGTGACCAGCGGAAGCTTGATCGTCCGGGTCTCCCAGAACTTGACGGTCTTCGCGACCTTCTTCACAGGGGCCTCGGGCTTGCCGCGGAACAGGCCGTTGACCGGGCCGAGGGCGTGTCCGGTGACCTCGATGCGCAGGGTCTCCTTCAGCACGGTCACGGTGATCATCATGGTGAGGATCAGGTCGCCGTTCCACAGATGCGGCCACTGCACGCCCAGGTAGTGCCGGTCGCCGCTGTCGAACTGCTGGTTGTTGCAGATGTCCTCGACGGCCTTCGGCTTGACCTGGTACGCCTCGACGTCCGTCCCCTCCGGCCTCGACACCTCCTTGGCGCCCTCGCCGACATGCGTGACGATCCAGTGCTTCACCTGCGGCTTGGGGAAGCCGCCGGTCTTCAGGTGCTGCCGGTCCAGCACGCTCAGCTCGTCGTGGATCGCCCGGACGACCGTCCAGCTGCGGAACTCGTGGATGCCCTTGACCGCGTCGAGGGGGACCAGCTCCTCCGCGAGGTGCCAGGAGCCCCAGCGGGTGCCCATCCCGAGG
The DNA here is from genome assembly GCF_042269865.1 of Streptomyces sp. NPDC055966. Lineage (NCBI taxonomy): Bacteria > Bacillati > Actinomycetota > Actinomycetes > Kitasatosporales > Streptomycetaceae > Streptomyces > Streptomyces sp. NPDC055966. The sequence goes on along the minus strand of NZ_JBHJYK010000009.1, from coordinate 56,861 downwards.
ATGCCCTTCGGACCGGCGTAGAAGACCGAGTTGGACTGCTGCTCGGCGCTGAGCCGGGCCAGGGACTGCCGCAGCTGCTCGGCCGCGGCCTGGTCCGGGCTGGTCGGCACCGCCTCGGGGACCTTCGCGCCGACGCTGCCGCCGGAGAGCAGATCGCCCCAGCGCTCACGCAGGTCCTGCGCGGTGCTCTCGCAGATCCGCTTGGCCAGGAACCAGCCGGCGACGGGGACCACGGCGCAGCCGCGCGCGTACCAGTGCCAGAAGCCGGTGAACGGCGTCCGGATCAGGAAGATCACCGTGGCGACGCCGACGACGGCCACCAGGAGCGTGCCGAGGCCCGAGACCCGCTTGTCGTCGTTCTTCAGCATCAGGGACCGGAGCTGGAAGACGAGCAGCCAGACCAGCAGGCCGGGCAGGAAGAGCAGGCCGCACAGCACCATGAGGGCGGTCAGCTTCGTGTCCCGCTCCCGGCGGATGCGGTTGGCCGCGAGGCAGTGCTCGACGACCACCTGCGGCTCGCAGCCGAAGGACTGGATGAGCGGTTTCCTGTCGACGCCCAGCATGCGGTCGATGACCGCCTGGGCGTACGCCTCACCGAAGTTGGGCCGGAAGATCTTCGCCCACGAACGGTGCTCGGTGACCGTCGACTGGTGCCATTCGTTGTCGGCCTTCTTGATCTCCTCCATCGGCGTGTCCCGGTACGCCGCCGAGGCCAGGGCAAAGGTCGGGGCCTGCTCACCGCCGCCCGGCCTGGGCACCTGTGGCCCGAAGAAGTCCTCGAAGCTCATTCCCGCCCCCACTTGCCGCCGCCCCGCTCCTGCGGCCTTCCCGACTTCCGTACTCCGCACACCTGTTGATCAGGTCATCAGCGTATCCCCAGCCACCGGGATACGGGGGCGGACGGCCGAAGCCGTCCGCCCGATCGGGGTGCGTCCCGCCGTGAACTACACCGTTTCGTCCGCCTGTTCGCGGATCCGCTCGGCGATCTGCGGAGGCATCGGCTCGTGCCGGGCGTAGCTCCGGTCGAAGCGGGCCGTGCCGTGGGAGAGCGAGCGCAGGTCGACGGCGTACCGGCCGATCTCGAACTCGGGCACCTCGGCCCGGATCAGGGTCCGTCCGGCGCCGACCTGTTCCGTGCCGAGCACCCGGCCGCGCCGGCCCGACAGGTCGCTCATCACCGCGCCCACGTAGTCGTCGCCGACCAGCACCGACACCTCGGCCACCGGCTCCAGCAGATGGATCCTGGCGTCGGCCGCGGCCTCCCGCAGCGCGAGTGCGCCCGCCGTCTGGAAGGCGGCGTCGGAGGAGTCCACCGAGTGCGCCTTGCCGTCCAGCAGCGTGATCCGCACGTCCACCAGCGGATGCCCGGCGGCGACGCCCTTGGCGGCCTGCGCCCGTACGCCCTTCTCGACGGACGGGATGAACTGGCGCGGCACGGCGCCGCCGACCACCTTGTCCACGAACTCGATGCCCGAGCCGCCCGGCAGCGGCTCCACCTCGATCTCGCAGATCGCGTACTGCCCGTGCCCGCCGGACTGCTTCACATGCCGGCCGCGCCCGGACGCCTTGTGCGCGAACGTCTCCCGGAGGGAGACCCGGTGCGGGACGACGTCGACCTGGACGCCGTAACGGTTGCGCAGCCGCTCCAGAGCCACGTCCGCGTGGGCCTCGCCCAGGCACCACAGGACCACCTGGTGGGTGTCCTGGTTCTGCTCCAGACGCATCGTCGGATCCTCGGCGACCAGCCGGGAAAGGCCCTGGGAGAGCTTGTCCTCGTCGGGCTTGCTGTGTGCCTGGATGGCGAGCGGCAGCAGCGGGTCGGGCATCCGCCAGGGCTCCATCAGCAGCGGGTCGTCCTTCGCGGAGAGCGTGTCCCCGGTCTCGGCGCGGCCCAGCTTGGCCACGCACACCAGGTCACCGGCGACGGCGTGCGTCACCGGGCGCTGCTGCTTGCCGAAGGGCATGGACAGGGCGCCGACCTTCTCGTCGACGTCATGGTCCTCGTGGCCGCGGTCGGCGAGCCCGTGCCCGGAGACGTGCACCGTCTGGTCGGGGCGCAGGGTGCCGGAGAAGACGCGGACGAGGGAGACGCGGCCGACGTAGGGGTCGGAGGCGGTCTTGACGACCTCGGCGACCAGCGGGCCGTCGGTGTCGCACGGCTTCAGCTCGCGTCGTGTGCCGTCGATGCCGCTGACCTCGGGCAGCGCGTGCTCGAACGGAGTCGGACAGCCGCCGGTGATCAGCTCCAGCAGCTCGACCGTGCCGAGCCCCTGCCGGGCGCCCTCGGCGGCGGGGGCGGCCGCCAGGACGGGGAAGAACGAGCCGCGGGCGACGGCCCGCTCCAGGTCCTCGATCAGGGTCTTGACGTCGATCTGCTCGCCGCCGAGATAGCGGTCCATGAGGGTCTCGTCCTCGCTCTCGGCGATGATCCCCTCGATGAGCCGGTTGCGGGCCTCCTCGATGTCCGGCAGCTGGTCCGCGCCGGGCTCGGACTCCTTGCGCTCCCCGGTCGAGTAGTCGAACAGCTTCTGCGTCAGCAGCCCGACCAGCCCGGTCACCGGCGCGTGCCCGTCGGGTCCCTCCGGGCCGCGCAGCGGCGTGTACAGCGGGAGCACGGCGTCGGGGTCGTCCCCGCCGAAGGCCTCGGCGCAGGTCCGGGTCATGTCCTCGAAGTCCGCGCGCGCGGCCTCCAGGTGCGTGATCACGATCGCGCGGGGCATGCCGACGGCCGCGCACTCCTCCCAGACCATCCGGGTCGCGCCGTCCACCCCGTCCGAGGCCGAGACGACGAAGAGGGCCGCGTCCGCCGCCCGCAGACCGGCCCGCAGCTCCCCGACGAAGTCGGCGTACCCGGGGGTGTCGAGGAGGTTGATCTTGATGCCGTTCCATTCGACGGGCACCAGCGAGAGCTGTACGGAGCGTTGCTGCCGGTGCTCGATCTCGTCGTAGTCCGAGACGGTGCCGCCGTCCTCGACGCGGCCCGCCCGGTTCACCGCCCCCGCGGTCAGCGCGAGGGCCTCCACCAGGGTCGTCTTGCCCGAACCGGAGTGGCCGACCAGCACCACGTTCCGTACAGACGCGGGCTGGTCGGCCTCAAGAGCCCTGCCGGCGGCCCCGGGGTGGTGTGTCTGTGCCTTGTCGCCCATGATCCTGCCTCCCGTGCACGGTGAGGTCACTGTGGGCGCGGACACGCGGGATCCGCGTGTGGTGGCGGCTCCGGCGACGCCCGCGGTTATTCGAGCTTTCCACTCCCGTCACGTTGCGTCCATACGAAGGACAGCGGCGGGCGCCGAACGCGTCACGCACGCCCGGCGCGCGTCGGCGCACGCCGGTTCACGCCACGGGCTGCGGGTGCCCGCCCGCCACGCACGCGCGCGCGTGACTACGATGGGCCAGCCGGAGGCCACCAGGGCCGCGGCGACACCGACCGTCGGGAAGGCCATGCTGAACAAGTACGCGCGTGCATTCTTCACGCGTGTCCTCACACCGTTCGCCGCGTTTCTCATCCGGCGGGGGGTGAGCCCCGACACGGTCACGCTCATCGGCACGGCCGGCGTGGTGGCGGGCGCGCTGGTCTTCTACCCCCGGGGCGAGTTCTTCTGGGGCACGGTCGTCATCACCCTGTTCGTCTTCTCCGACCTGGTCGACGGAAACATGGCCCGCCAGCTGGGCCGCTCCAGCCGCTGGGGCGCGTTCCTGGACTCCACCCTCGACCGGGTCGCCGACGGCGCGATCTTCGGCGGCTTCGCGCTCTGGTACGCGGGCAACGGGAACGACAACGTCCTGTGCGCCGTCTCGATCTTCTGCCTGGCCAGCGGCCAGGTGGTGTCCTACACCAAGGCGCGCGGCGAGTCGATCGGGCTGCCGGTCGCCGTCAACGGGCTGGTGGAGCGCGCCGAGCGCCTGGTGATCTCGCTGGTCGCGGCCGGTCTCGCGGGCCTGCACACGTTCGGTGTGCCGGGCATCCAGTGGCTGCTGCCGATCGCCCTGTGGATCGTCGCCGCCGGCAGCCTGGTCACGCTGATCCAGCGGGTCGTCACCGTCCGCCGCGAGTCCGCCGAGGCGGACGAGGCCGCCCGGCAGAACGCGTCCCGGGGGAGCGAGGCGGCGAAGTGAGCACCGCCGACCGGCTCAGCGACGCGCTGTACGGCCTCGGCTGGAGCACCGTCAAGAAGCTCCCCGAACCGGCCGCGGTCCGGCTCGGCCGCACCATCGCCGACCTCACCTGGAAGCAGCGCGGCAAGGGCGTCCAGCGGCTGGAGAGCAACTACGCGCGCGTGGTGCCCGGCGCCACGCCCGAGCGCCTCGCCGAGCTGTCCCGCGCGGGCATGCGCTCGTACCTGCGCTACTGGATGGAGTCCTTCCGGCTGCCGGCCTGGAGCCGCGAGCGGGTGCGGACCGGGTTCGACCCCAAGGACATCCACCACCTCACCGACGGGCTCGCCTCCGGCCAGGGCGTGGTCCTCGCGCTGCCGCACATGGCCAACTACGACCTGGCCGGCGCCTGGGTCACCACGAAGCTGGAAACGCCGTTCACGACGGTCGCCGAGCGGCTGAAGCCCGAGACGCTCTACGACCGTTTCGTCGCCTACCGCGAGGGCCTCGGCATGGAGGTCCTGCCGCACAGCGGCGGCTCGGCCTTCGGCACCCTGGCCCGGCGGCTGCGCGACGGCGGTCTGGTCTGCCTGGTCGCCGACCGTGACCTGTCCGCCTCCGGCGTCGAGGTCGACTTCTTCGGCGAGCGCACCCGGATGCCCGCGGGCCCGGCCCTGCTCGCCCAGCAGACCGGCGCGCTGCTGCTGCCGGTCACCCTCTGGTACGACGACTCGCCGATCATGAAGGGGCAGGTGCATCCCCCGATAGAGGTACCCGGGTCAGGCACGCGCGCGGAGAAGACGTCCGTGATGACACAGGCGCTGGCCGACGCCTTCGCCACCGGGATCGCCGACCATCCGGAGGACTGGCACATGCTCCAACGCCTGTGGCTCGCCGACCTCGATCCGGCGAAGGGGCCGTCGTGAGAATCGGGATCGTCTGCCCGTACTCCTGGGACGTGCCCGGGGGCGTCCAGTTCCACATCCGCGACCTCGCCGAGTACTTCATCCGGCTCGGCCACGAGGTGTCCGTGCTCGCCCCGGCCGACGACGACACCCCGCTGCCGCCGTACGTCGTCTCGGCCGGCCGCGCGGTCCCGGTGCCGTACAACGGCTCCGTGGCCCGGCTGAACTTCGGCTTCCTGTCGGCCGCGCGCGTACGGCGCTGGCTGCACGAGGGCCACTTCGACGTGGTGCACATCCACGAACCGACCTCGCCCTCGCTCGGGCTGCTGACCTGCTGGGCGGCGCAGGGCCCGATCGTCGCGACCTTCCACACCTCCAACCCCCGCTCGCGCGCGATGATCGCCGCGTACTCCATTCTTCAGGCCGCGCTGGAGAAGATCAGCGCGCGGATCGCGGTCAGCGAGTACGCCCGGCGCACCCTGGTCGAGCACCTCGGCGGGGACGCGGTGGTCATCCCCAACGGCGTCGACGTGGACTTCTTCGCCAAGGCCGAGCCGAAGCCGCAGTGGCAGGGCGACACGATCGGCTTCATCGGCCGCATCGACGAGCCCCGCAAGGGCCTGCCGGTCCTCATGAAAGCCCTGCCGAAGATCCTCGCGGCCCGCCCGCAGACGCGCCTTCTGGTCGCCGGCCGGGGCGACGAGGAAGCGGCCGTGGAGGACCTCCCGGAGGAGGTACGCGCGCGCGTGGAGTTCCTCGGCATGGTCAGCGACGAGGACAAGGCGCGTCTCCTGCGCAGCGTCGACCTGTACGTCGCGCCGAACACCGGAGGCGAGAGCTTCGGCATCATCCTCGTCGAGGCGCTGTCGGCGGGCGCCCCCGTCCTCGCCTCCGACCTGGACGCCTTCGTCCAGGTCCTCGACCAGGGCGAGGCGGGCGAGGTCTTCGCCAACGAGAACGCCGACGCGCTCGCCGAGACGGCCGTACGGCTGCTGTCGGACCCGGCCCGCCTGGCGGAGCTGCGCGAGCGGGGCAGCGCCCACGTCCGGCGCTTCGACTGGTCGACGGTCGGCGCGGACATCCTGTCGGTGTACGAGACGGTGACGGCCGGCGCGGCAGCGGTCGCGGCGGACGAGCGCACGACGGGACTGCGGGCGCGGTTCGGGCTGGCGCGGGACTGACGGCCCCGGCCGGTCGGGGACCGACACCGAGGGCGTCGGTGCGCAGCCGATAGCCTTCCGGCGTGACCGCAACCCTCATCTGGATCCTTGTCGCCCTCGTCGTGATCGGCGTGTATCTCAGCTGGACGGCCGGGCGGCTGGACCGGCTGCACGTGCGGATGGACGCCGCGCGGGCCGCCCTGGACGCCCAGTTGCTGCGGCGGGCCTCCGTGACGCAGGAGCTGGCCACCTCCGGTGTGCTGGACCCGGCCGCCTCGATCGTGCTGTACGAGGCGGCGCACGCATCCCGGCAGGCCGAGGAGGAGCAGCGCGAGGTCGCGGAGAGCGAGCTGAGCCAGGCGCTGCGCGCGGTCTTCGCCGACCCGGCCCAGGTGGAGGCCGTACGCGAGGCCCCGGGCGGCGAGGCGGCGGCCCATGAGCTGGCCGAGGCCGTGCGCCGGGTCCCGATGGCCCGCCGCTTCCACAACGACGCCGTGGGCGCGGCCCGCAGGCTCCGCGAGCACCGCAAGGTCCGCTGGTTCCGGCTCGCCGGCCACGCCCCGTTCCCGCTGGCCTTCGAGATGGACGACGAGCCGCCCGCGGCGCTCGTGGAGCGCGACGCCTGAGCACGCCCGCTGAACCCCCGGTGAACCAAAAGGATCCACCGGCTTCCCATTGGCCCTTGCTGTGGCCTGGTCCATTCGCGTTTCCTCGGTGAGGCAGTAACCCTCTTCCCTTCAGTGAGGTCACCCGTGTCCACCACCGAGAACCAGGCTCCCGAGACCGGCACCGCGCGCGTGAAGCGCGGCATGGCCGAGCAGCTCAAGGGCGGCGTGATCATGGACGTCGTCACGCCGGAGCAGGCGAAGATCGCCGAGGACGCGGGCGCGGTCGCGGTCATGGCCCTGGAGCGGGTCCCGGCCGACATCCGCAAGGACGGCGGCGTGGCCCGCATGTCCGACCCGGACATGATCGAGGGCATCATCGACGCCGTCTCCATCCCGGTCATGGCCAAGTCCCGCATCGGCCACTTCGTCGAGGCCCAGGTCCTCCAGTCCCTCGGTGTCGACTACATCGACGAGTCCGAGGTCCTCACCCCGGCCGACGAGGTCAACCACTCCGACAAGTGGGCCTTCACCACCCCGTTCGTCTGTGGTGCCACCAACCTGGGCGAGGCCCTGCGCCGCATCGCCGAGGGCGCCGCGATGATCCGCTCCAAGGGCGAGGCCGGCACCGGCAACGTCGTCGAGGCCGTTCGCCACCTGCGCCAGATCAAGGGCGAGATCGCCAAGCTGCGCGGTTGCGACAACAACGAGATCTACGCCGCCGCCAAGGAGCTGCGCGCCCCGTTCGAGCTGGTCAAGGAGGTCGCCGAGCTCGGCAAGCTCCCGGTGGTCCTCTTCTCCGCCGGCGGCGTGGCCACCCCGGCCGACGCGGCCCTGATGCGCCAGCTCGGCGCCGAGGGCGTCTTCGTCGGCTCCGGCATCTTCAAGTCCGGCGACCCGGCCAAGCGTGCCGCCGCCATCGTGAAGGCCACGACCTTCTACGACGACCCGAAGATCATCGCGGACGCCTCCCGCAACCTCGGCGAGGCCATGGTCGGCATCAACTGCGACACCCTCCCCGAGGCCGAGCGCTACGCGAACCGCGGCTGGTAAGGCACCGACACACATGAACACCCCCGTCATAGGCGTCCTGGCCCTCCAGGGCGACGTACGGGAGCACCTCATCGCCCTGGCCGCGGCGGACGCCGTGGCCAGGCCGGTGCGGCGCCCCGAGGAACTCGCCGAGGTCGACGCCCTCGTGCTGCCCGGCGGCGAGTCCACCACCATCTCCAAGCTGGCCGTCCTCTTCGGAGTGATGGAGCCCCTTCGCGCGCGCGTGCGGGACGGCATGCCCGTCTACGGCACCTGCGCGGGCATGATCATGCTGGCCGACAAGATCCTCGACCCGCGCTCGGGCCAGGAGACCATCGGCGGCATCGACATGATCGTGCGCCGCAACGCCTTCGGCCGCCAGAACGAGTCCTTCGAGGCCGCGGTCGACGTGCGGGGCGTCGCGGGCGATCCTGTGGAGGGTGTCTTCATCCGCGCCCCCTGGGTGGAGTCGGTGGGCGCCGGTGCCGAGGTGCTCGCCGAGCACGACGGCCACATCGTCGCCGTCCGCCAGGGCAACGTGCTCGCCACGTCGTTCCACCCGGAACTGACCGGCGACCACCGCGTGCACTCCCTGTTCGTGGACATGGTGCGCGCGAACCGCACGGCCGAGTCCTTGTAGGATCTCTGGCGTTCGTTATGTAGAGGGTTACGCGAAGGAGACAGGCAGATGTCCGGCCACTCTAAATGGGCTACGACGAAGCACAAGAAGGCCGTGATCGACGCCAAGCGCGGCAAGCTCTTCGCGAAGCTGATCAAGAACATCGAGGTCGCCGCGCGCATGGGCGGGGTCGACCTCGACGGCAACCCGACGCTCTACGACGCCGTCCAGAAGGCGAAAAAGCAGTCGGTCCCGAACAAGAACATCGACTCCGCGATCAAGCGCGGTGGCGGTCTTGAGGCCGGCGGTGCCGACTACGAGACGATCATGTACGAGGGCTACGGGCCGAACGGCGTCGCGGTGCTCATCGAGTGCCTCACCGACAACCGCAACCGCGCCGCCTCCGACGTCCGCGTCGCCATGACCCGCAACGGCGGCAACATGGCCGACCCGGGCTCGGTGTCGTACCTGTTCAACCGCAAGGGCGTCGTGATCGTCCCCAAGGGCGAGCTGTCCGAGGACGACGTGCTCGGCGCCGTCCTGGACGCGGGCGCCGAGGAGGTCAACGACCTCGGCGAGTCCTTCGAGGTGCTCAGCGAGGCCACCGACCTGGTCGCGGTCCGCACCGCCCTCCAGGACGCCGGGATCGACTACGACTCCGCCGAGGCCAACTTCGTCCCGACCATGCAGGTCGAGCTGGACGAGGACGGCGCCAAGAAGATCTTCAAGCTGATCGACGCGCTGGAGGACAGCGACGACGTGCAGAACGTCTTCGCCAACTTCGACGTCAGCGACGAGGTCATGGAGAAGGTCGACGCGTAAGCGCCGCCGCGGGCCGCACGGGCTTCGCAGGTTTCACGGGCCGACGGGACAACCCGTCGGCCCGTCGCCGTACCGGGCGCTGGTGCGGGGCGTTGTCAGTGGCAACCGATAGCCTGCACAAACAGGCGATCGACGGGAGGGGGCGCGGTGCGGGTACTGGGGGTGGACCCCGGACTGACGCGGTGCGGTGTCGGCGTCGTCGAGGGGGTCGCGGGCCGGCCGCTCACCATGCTCGGCGTCGGCGTCGTGCGGACCGCCGCGGACGCCGAGCTCAGTCACCGGCTGCTCGCCGTCGAAGAGGGCATAGAGCAGTGGCTGGACGAGTACCGGCCCGAGTTCGTCGCCGTCGAGCGCGTCTTCAGCCAGCACAACGTCCGCACCGTGATGGGCACCGCCCAGGCCAGCGCCGTCGCCATGCTGTGCGCCGCCCGCCGCGGCATCCCCGTCGCCCTGCACACCCCGAGCGAGGTCAAGGCGGCCGTCACCGGCAGCGGTCGGGCCGACAAGGCGCAGGTCGGAGCCATGGTCACCCGGCTGCTCCGGCTCGCCGCGCCGCCCAAGCCCGCCGACGCCGCCGACGCCCTCGCGCTCGCCATCTGCCACATCTGGCGCGCCCCCGCCCAGAACCGGCTCCAACAGGCCGTCGCCCGCCACTCCCTCCACGCAACAAGAGCTCAGGCAACAAACGCTCCGGCAACAAACACTCCGGCAGCGAAAGCCCAGGCAACGAAAGGCCGAACGGCATGATCGCCTTCGTCAGCGGCACGGTCGCCGCGCTCGCCCCCGACGCCGCGGTCGTCGAGGTCGGCGGCGTCGGCATGGCCGTCCAGTGCACGCCGAACACCCTGTCCACGCTCCGCACGGGCCAGCCCGCCAAGCTGCACACCTCCCTGGTGGTCCGCGAGGACTCGCTGACCCTGTACGGCTTCGCCGCCGACGACGAGCGCCAGGTCTTCGAGCTGCTCCAGACCGCGAGCGGCGTCGGCCCGCGCCTGGCCCAGGCGATGCTCGCCGTGCACACCCCGGACGCGCTGCGCCGTGCCGTGGCCACCGGTGACGAGAAGGCCCTGACCGCCGTCCCCGGCATCGGCAAGAAGGGCGCGCAGAAGCTGCTGCTGGAGCTGAAGGACCGGCTCGGCGAGCCGGTCGGCGCCCCCGTGGTCGGCGCGCCGGTCACCCAGGGCTGGCGCGACCAGCTGCACGCGGCCCTGATCGGCCTCGGCTACGCCACCCGCGAGGCCGACGAGGCCGTCGCCGCCGTGGCCCCGCAGGCCGAGGCCGCGGGCGGGCCCCCGCAGGTCGGTCTGCTGCTGAAGTCCGCCCTCCAGACCCTGAACCGCGCCCGCTGACCCGCGACGCTGACCCACGACGATCGAGGCACACGGATATGAACTGGGACGACACCACCGACACCCCCGCCGCCGAGCGGCTCGTCGGTGCGTCCGCCGACGGGGAGGACCAGGCCGTCGAGGCCGCCCTGCGCCCGAAGGACCTCGGCGAGTTCATCGGCCAGGAGAAGGTCCGCGAACAGCTCGACCTCGTGCTGCGCGCCGCACGCGCGCGCGGAGCCACCGCCGACCACGTGCTGCTCTCCGGCGCGCCCGGCCTCGGCAAGACCACGCTGTCGATGATCATCGCGGCCGAGATGGGCGCCCCCATCCGCATCACCTCGGGTCCCGCCATCCAGCACGCCGGCGACCTCGCGGCGATCCTCTCCTCCCTCCAGGAGGGAGAGGTCCTCTTCCTCGACGAGATCCACCGCATGTCCCGGCCCGCCGAGGAGATGCTGTACATGGCGATGGAGGACTTCCGCGTCGACGTCATCGTCGGCAAGGGCCCCGGCGCCACCGCCATCCCGCTCGAACTGCCCCCGTTCACCCTGGTCGGCGCCACCACGCGCGCGGGCCTGCTGCCGCCCCCGCTGCGCGACCGCTTCGGTTTCACCGCGCACATGGAGTTCTACGAGCCGCACGAGCTGGAGCGCGTCGTGCACCGCTCGGCCGGCCTGCTCGACGTGGAGATCGAGCCGGACGGCGCCGCCGAGGTCGCCGGGCGCTCCCGCGGCACGCCCCGTATCGCCAACCGCCTGCTGCGCCGCGTCCGCGACTACGCCCAGGTCAAGGCGGACGGCCTGATCACCCGCGAGATCGCCGGGGCCGCCCTCGCCGTGTACGAGGTCGACGCGCGCGGCCTCGACCGGCTGGACCGCGCCGTGCTCGAAGCCCTGCTGAAGCTGTTCGGCGGCGGCCCGGTCGGTCTGTCCACGCTCGCGGTCGCGGTGGGGGAGGAGCGGGAGACCGTCGAAGAGGTCGCCGAACCGTTCCTCGTCCGGGAGGGCCTGCTCGCCCGCACCCCGCGGGGCCGGGTCGCCACGCCCGCCGCCTGGGCGCACCTCGGCCTGACCCCGCCGCGCGGGTCGGCCGGGGGAAGCGGACAACGGGACCTGTTCGGGTCCTGACGGCCCGGTGACGGCGCCGCCGGGGCGCCGGGGGAGCTGTGACCACGCAGTGACGGCGAGCGCATTGTGGCCGGAGCAGGAACCCAGGTGCCATGCTGAGCGTTGTTCCATGCACGCGGACTCGCTTAGACTCCGCCGATGCCGCCCTTGTGGGCGGCGCCGACCACACCCCCGTCAACAGGCCGCTGTCCGTCGCGGTCGCGCGAAGGAAATTCCGTCCCGTGAATGCCTTTACCCTTCTCCCCTTCATCGTGCTCATCGCGGCCATGTTCCTGATGACACGTTCGGCCAAGAAGAAGCAGCAGCAGGCCGCCAGCATGCGGAACGAGATGCAGCCCGGCTCCGGTGTCCGCACGATCGGGGGGATGTACGCGACGGTCAAGGAGGTCCAGGAGGACGCGGTCCTCCTCGACGCCGGTCCCGGTGTCGAGCTCCTCTTCGCCAAGAACGCGATCGGCGCCGTCCTCACCGACGACGAGTACAACCGCATCGTCCACGGCATCGAGCACGACCTGAAGTCCGACGCCGACATCGTCCCGGACGACGCGTCCTCCCTCACCGAGACCGACGAGGCCGACTCGCCCGCTGCCGCCGCCTCCGACGACAAGGCCGTCGACCTCGGTAAGAAGGACGTTGCCGAGGACGGCACCGACGCGGCGGAGGCCGCCGAGGCCAAGGCCGACGACGAGCCGAAGAAGACCGACGGCGACTCCGACGCGAAGTAGTCACGCCCCGGTGGTGCGCCACGCGGCATAATCACGCCGCGCACCACCGGGCGCGTCTGTTTCACGGGAGCCCGACACCATGTCATGGCCGACCGCGCCGACCGGGCGCGGGGCGGCCCGAGAGGGAGTACGAGAAGGTGGCAGCACCTAAGAGGGGCCGGAGCGCGAGCGCCCAGAGCAAGCCAGGGCGCTCGCTGGCCCTCATCCTGATCGCCATCGTGGCGCTCACCGGAGGCATGTTCCTCTCCGGGCACACCACTCCGCGTCTCGGCATCGACCTCGCCGGTGGTACGAGCATCACGCTCAAGGCGAAGGCCGACCAGGGGTCCGCGATCAACAAGGCCAACATGGACACCGCGGTCGACATCATGAACCGCCGCGTCAACGGCCTCGGCGTCTCCGAAGCGGAGGTGCAGACCCAGGGGAACGACAACATCATCGTCAACATCCCCAAGGGCACCAACTCCAAGGAGGCCCAGCAGCAGGTCGGCACCACGGCCAAGCTGTACTTCCGGCCGGTCCTGGCCAGCGAGCCCAGCGCCGCCACCGCGAGCCCCTCGCCGAGCGCCTCCTCCAGCGGCGGCTCCTCGCCGAAGCCGGGCGCGAGCACCCACCCCTCCGCGGGCTCCTCGTCCAAGCAGAAGGCCTCCTCCGGCTCCTCCGCGTCCCCGACGTCCTCCGCGACCTCCCAGGGCCGCGCCGTCACCGACGCGCTGAAGGCCGGCTCCACTCCCTCGCCGAGCACGTCCGCCTCCGGCAGCCCCAAGGCGTCGGCCACTCCCTCGGCCTCAGCGAGCGGTGCCGCCGCGGACGCCGCCAAGCTCCAGGCCCAGTACGCGGCGCTGAACTGCACCAAGCCCGCGGACCGCGCCAACGCCGGCAAGAACGTCAAGCCCGGTGACTCCACCGTGGCCTGCGGCCAGATCCGCGGCACCTGGTACAAGTACGTGCTCGGCCCGGTCGCCGTGGACGGCACCGAGGTGTCGAAGGCGCAGGCCGTGTTCGACACCCAGGGCGCCTCCGGCTGGCAGGTCCAGATGACCTTCACCTCCGGCGGTGCCAAGAAGTTCGCCGACGTCACCGGCACGCTGGCGAAGAACCAGTCCCCGCAGAACGAGTTCGCCATCGTGCTCGACGGCGACGTCGTCTCCAGCCCGTTCGTGCAGAACGCCATCACCGGCGGCCAGGCGGAGATCTCCGGCAGCTTCACCCAGCAGGAGGCCCAGAGCCTCTCCAACATGCTGTCGTACGGCGCCCTGCCGCTGTCGTTCCAGGAGCAGTCGGTCACGACCGTCACCGCCGCCCTCGGCGGTGAGCAGCTGCACGCCGGTCTGCTCGCCGGCGCGATCGGTCTCGCGCTGGTCGTGATCTATCTGGTGGTCTACTACCGCGGTCTGTCGCTCGTCGCGATGGCCTCGCTGCTGGTCTCCGGCATCCTGACCTACGTGATCATGTCGTTGCTGGGCCCGGCCATCGGCTTCGCGCTGAACCTGCCGGCCGTCTGCGGTGCCATCGTCGCCATCGGTATCACCGCCGACTCGTTCATCGTCTACTTCGAACGCATCCGGGACGAGATCCGCGAGGGCCGCTCGCTGCGCCCCGCCGTCGAGCGGGCCTGGCCGCGCGCCCGGCGCACCGTCCTCGTCTCCGACTTCGTGTCGTTCCTCGCCGCCGCCGTCCTGTTCATCGTCACCGTCGGCAAGGTGCAGGGCTTCGCGTTCACACTCGGCCTGACCACCGTGCTCGACGTCGTCGTCGTCTTCCTTTTCACCAAGCCGCTGATGACGCTCCTCGCCCGCCGCCCGTTCTTCTCGAACGGCCACAAGTGGTCCGGTCTCGACCCGAAGAGCCTGGGTGCCAAGGCGCCGCTGCGCCGCACCCGCCGTCCCGCCGGTCCCGCCGCCGGCCCTGTCGACCCGAAGGAGGCCTGAGCGATGTCGAAACTCGGCAACCTCGGCGCTCGACTGCACCGCGGCGAGATCTCGTACGACTTCGTCGGCAAGCGCAAGCTCTGGTACGGCGTCTCCATCCTGATCACCATCACGGCCATCCTCGGCCTGGCGGTGCGCGGGCTGAACATGGGCATCGAGTTCAAGGGCGGTGCGGTCTTCACCACGCCGACCGGGATGAGTGCCTCGGTCACCCAGGCGGAGACGTACGCCAAGGACGCCTCCGGTCATGAGGCGATCGTGCAGAAGCTCGGCAACGGCAGCCTGCGCATCCAGATCGCCGGCATCGACACCGGCCAGTCCGACAAGATCAAGCAGGACCTGGCCAAGGACCTGAACCTCAACCCGGAGAAGCTCGCCGCCGACCTGGTCGGTCCGAGCTGGGGCCAGCAGATCGCGGACAAGGCCTGGGAGGGCCTGGCGATCTTCATGGTGCTCGTCGTGATCTACCTGGCCATCGCCTTCGAGTGGCGCATGGCCGTCGCGGCCCTCGTCGCGCTGATCCACGACATCACCATCACGACCGGGATCTACGCCCTGGTCGGCTTCGAGGTCACGCCCGGTACGGTCATCGGTCTGCTCACCATCCTCGGTTACTCGCTCTACGACACGGTCGTCGTCTTCGACAGCCTCAAGGAGCAGACGAAGGACATCACCAAGCAGACGCGCTTCACCTACAGCGACATCGCCAACCAGTCGATCAACGGCACCCTGGTCCGCTCCATCAACACCACGGTCGTCGCCCTGCTGCCGGTCGCCGGCCTGCTGTTCATCGGCGGCGGCTTCCTCGGCGCGGGCACGCTGAACGACATCTCGCTGTCGCTGTTCGTCGGCCTCGCGGCCGGTGCCTACTCCTCGATCTTCATCGCCACGCCGCTCGTCGCCGACCTCAAGGAGCGCGAGCCCGCGATGAAGGCCCTCAGGAAGCGGGTCCTGGCCAAGCGCGCCCAGGCCGCCACCGAGGAGGACCTCGCGGCCGACCGGGCCACCGCGGTGGACGACGACGATGACACCGCCCCCGCCGTCGTGGGCCCCCGCAACCAGCCCGCGTCCCGCACCCGCGGCCGCGGCCGACCCTCCGGGAAGCGACGATGACCGACATTCAGGAGCTGCTGCTCAGCCGTATCCGCGACGTCGCCGACTACCCCGAGCCCGGCGTGATGTTCAAGGACATCACCCCGCTCCTCGCGGACCCGGCCGCCTTCACGGCGCTCACGGACGCGCTCGCCGAGATCGCGGCCAACACCGGCGCGACCAAGATCGTCGGCCTGGAGGCCCGGGGCTTCATCCTCGGTGCCCCGGTCGCCGTCCGCGCGGGCCTAGGCTTCGTCCCGGTCCGCAAGGCGGGCAAGCTGCCCGGCGCGACCCTGCGCCAGGCCTACGACCTGGAGTACGGCTCGGCCGAGATCGAGGTGCACGCCGAGGACCTGACCTCCGGCGACCGCGTCCTGATCGTGGACGACGTCCTCGCGACCGGTGGTACGGCCGAGGCCGCGATCCACCTCATCCAGCGCGCCGGCGCCCAGGTCTCGGGCCTGGCGGTCCTCATGGAGCTGGGCTTCCTCGACGCCCGCGCCCGCCTGGCACCGGCCCTCGCGGAGGCCCCGCTGGAGGCACTGCTCCAGGTCTGACAGCCCCTGCCCGTTCGTCGTACGGCCGTCCCGGCACCGCTCCGGGGCGGCCGTACGCATGCGGCGGACGCCCGCGACGACCGCTTCCCGGCCACCTTCCGCACGCCCCCGGCACACCCGCGATCCACCTCCCGGAATCCGGCGGCGGCCGCCGGTGTTTGCCTGGTAGACGGTCCTCTCGGCGGCCTGAAGGCGATGACCAGCCGCAGGATCGCTACCATGGGGTCTCCGGAGCCTGACCGGGGGACCCGGATCGCGCACGAGGAGCCCTCTTGCCAGACGAGGCCCAGCCACTGACCGCCGCCAAGCCCGAGCCCGCCTCGGCGCCCGCGGCCAAGCCCGCGCCGAACGCGTCCGACGCGAAGAACGACACCCGCGGGCCGATCGAGCACGCCCAGTCCGCGCCCGTCGAGAAGGCTGCCGAGGCCACCCGTCCCAAGCCGGCCCCGCCCGAGCGCCCGGTGCAGCCGCCCGTGGTGCGCCAGCCCGCCGTCCAGAGCGCGCGCACCGGCTCCTCCAACCGCGTCCGCGCCCGCCTGGCCCGCCTCGGCGTGCAGCGCGCCAACCCGTACAACCCGGTCCTGGAGCCGCTGCTGCGGATAGTGCGCAGCAACGACCCCAAGATCGAGAACGCCACGCTCCGCCAGATCGAGCGCGCCTACCAGGTCGCCGAGCGCTGGCACCGCGGCCAGAAGCGCAAGAGCGGCGACCCGTACATCACGCATCCCCTCGCCGTGACCACGATCCTCGCCGAGCTGGGCATGGACCCGGCCACGCTGATGGCCGGCCTGCTGCACGACACCGTCGAGGACACCGAGTACGGCCTGGAGGACCTGCGCCGCGACTTCGGCGACGTGGTCACGCTGCTCGTCGACGGCGTCACCAAGCTGGACAAGGTCAAGTTCGGCGAGGCCGCGCAGGCCGAGACCGTGCGCAAGATGGTCGTGGCGATGGCCAAGGACCCGCGCGTCCTGGTCATCAAGCTCGCCGACCGCCTGCACAACATGCGCACCATGCGCTACCTCAAGCGCGAGAAGCAGGAGAAGAAGGCGCGCGAGACGCTGGAGATCTACGCTCCGCTCGCCCACCGCCTCGGCATGAACACCATCAAGTGGGAGCTGGAGGACCTCGCGTTCGCGATCCTCTACCCCAAGATGTACGACGAGATCGTGCGTCTGGTGGCCGAGCGGGCGCCGAAGCGCGACGAATACCTCGCGATAGTGACCGACGAGGTCCAGGCCGACCTGCGCGCCGCCCGCATCAAGGCGACCGTCACCGGCCGCCCGAAGCACTACTACAGCGTCTACCAGAAGATGATCGTCCGCGGCCGTGACTTCGCGGAGATCTACGACCTGGTGGGCATCCGTGTCCTGGTCGACACGGTCCGCGACTGCTACGCGGCCCTCGGCACCGTGCACGCGCGATGGAACCCGGTCCCCGGCCGGTTCAAGGACTACATCGCGATGCCCAAGTTCAACATGTACCAGTCGCTGCACACGACGGTCATCGGACCCAACGGCAAGCCGGTCGAGCTGCAGATCCGCACCTTCGACATGCACCGCCGCGCCGAGTACGGCATCGCCGCGCACTGGAAGTACAAGCAGGAGGCCGTGGCCGGCGCCTCCAAGGTGCGCACCGACGTGCCCAAGGCCTCCGGCAAGGACAAGGACGCCATCAACGACATGGCGTGGCTGCGGCAGTTGCTCGACTGGCAGAAGGAGACCGAGGACCCGGGCGAGTTCCTGGAGTCCCTGCGCTTCGACCTGTCGCGCAACGAGGTCTTCGTCTTCACCCCCAAGGGCGACGTCATAGCGCTCCCGGCCGGGGCCACCCCGGTCGACTTCGCGTACGCCGTCCACACCGAGGTCGGCCACCGCACCATAGGAGCGCGGGTCAACGGCAGGCTCGTACCGCTCGAATCCACCCTGGACAACGGCGACTTGGTGGAGGTCTTCACCTCCAAGGCGCCCGGCGCCGGGCCGTCCCGGGACTGGCTGGGCTTCGTCAAGTCGCCCCGCGCCCGCAACAAGATCCGCGCCTGGTTCTCCAAGGAGCGCCGGGACGAGGCGATCGAGCAGGGCAAGGACGCGATCGTCCGGGCGATGCGCAAGCAGAACCTGCCGATCCAGCGCATCCTCACCGGCGACTCCCTCGTCACGCTCGCGCACGAGATGCGCTACTCCGACATCTCCGCGCTGTACGCGGCGATCGGCGAGGGACACGTCTCCGCGCAGAACATCGTGCAGAAGCTCGTCCAGGCCCTCGGCGGCGAGGAGGCGGCCACCGAGGAGATCGACGAGGCGGTCCCGCCGTCCCGCAGCCGGGGCCGCAAGCGCCGCTCCAGCGCCGACCCGGGTGTCGTCGTCAAGGGCGTCGACGACGTGTGGGTCAAGCTGGCCCGCTGCTGCACGCCCGTGCCCGGCGACCCGATCATCGGCTTCGTCACGCGCGGCAGCGGCGTATCGGTTCACCGCAGCGACTGCGTCAACGTCGAGTCGCTCTCGCGCGAACCGGAGCGCATCCTCGACGTCGAGTGGGCGCCCACCCAGTCCTCGGTCTTCCTGGTCGCCATACAGGTCGAGGCGCTGGACCGCTCCCGGCTGCTGTCGGACGTCACACGCGTCCTGTCCGACCAGCACGTCAACATCCTCTCCGCGGCCGTCCAGACCTCCCGCGACCGGGTGGCCACCTCCCGGTTCACCTTCGAGATGGGCGACCCGAAGCACCTCGGCCATGTCCTGAAGGCCGTACGGGGCGTGGAGGGCGTGTACGACGTGTACCGCGTGACGTCGGGACGCAGCCGGTCGTAGCCGACAGGCCGTAGTCACACTCACGGACTCACGGACTCATGGACAGCTGAAAGGGCCCCGTACGCGCGTACGGGGCCCTTTCACGTAAGCAGCGGGGGGATTCAGCCGCCGAACTCCTGGAGGCCCTTCAGGGCCTGGTCCAGGAGCGCCTGGCGGCCCTCCAGCTCACGCTCCAGCTTGTCGGCCTTGGAGCCGTTGCCCTGGGCGCGGGCCTGCTCGATCTGCGCCTTCAGCTTGTCCACGGCGGCCTGGAGCTGACCGGTCAGACCCTCGGCACGCGCGCGTGCCTCCGGGTTGGTCCGGCGCCACTCGGTCTCCTCGGCGTCCTGGATCGCCCGCTCGACGGCGTGCATCCGGCCCTCGACCTTCGGCCGCGCGTCCCGCGGGACATGGCCGATGGCCTCCCAGCGCTCGTTGATCGAGCGGAACGCGGCCCGCACGGACTTCAGGTCGCCGATCGGCAGGAGCTTCTCGGCCTCCCCGGCCAGCTCCTCCTTCAGCTTCAGGTTCTCGGACTGCTCCGCGTCCCGCTCGGCGAACACCGAGCTGCGCGCGGCGAAGAAGACGTCCTGGGCGCCGCGGAAGCGGTTCCACAGGTCGTCCTCGTGCTCGCGCTGGGCGCGGCCCGCGGCCTTCCACTCCGCCATCAGCTCGCGGTAGCGGGCCGCCGTCGGACCCCAGTCCGTCGACCCCGACAGCGACTCGGCCTCGGCGACCAGCCGCTCCTTGATCTGGCGGGCCTCCTCGCGCTGCGCGTCCAGCTGCGCGAAGTGCGCCTTGCGCCGCTTGGAGAACGCCGACCGCGCGTGCGAGAAGCGGTGCCACAGTTCGTCGTCGGACTTGCGGTCCAGGCGCGGCAGACCCTTCCAGGTGTCCACCAGGGACCGCAGCCGCTCACCGGCGGCCCGCCACTGGTCGGACTGCGCCAGCTGCTCCGCCTCGACGACCAGGTCCTCCTTGGCCTTGCGGGCCTCGTCGGACTGCTTGGCCCGCTGCTGCTTGCGCTCCTCGCGGCGCGACTCGACGGTCTTCACGAGCTTGTCCAGCCGCTCGCGCAGGGCGGCCAGGTCGCCGACCGCGTGGTGCGCGTCCACCTGCTCGCGCAGGTGGTCGATCGCGGTCTGGGCGTCCTTCGCCGACAGGTCGGTGGTCTGCACTCGCTTCTCGAGGAGGCCGATCTCGACAACCAGGCCCTCGTACTTGCGCTCGAAGTAGGCAAGCGCCTCCTCAGGGGAGCCTGCCGCCCAGGAACCGACGACCTGCTCACCGTCGGCCGTACGCACGTACACGGTCCCCGTCTCGTCGACGCGGCCCCACGGGTCGCTGCTCACAGCGCCTCCTCCACATGATGCCTGGCGGGGGGTTTCGGGCCCCGGGCATCGTCCACAGTTTCGTCACGGCCAACATAGGCGACCGGCGGGCGGCCTGTCCGCATCCAGCGCGACCGAAATTCCGCAGCTGGCCGTCTTGGTCTTCAGGAATGTGTCAGGACTTCGACACCGTCGCCTTGTTGATCACAACGGTCGCGTTCGGCGCGGTGTTGCCCGAGGTCGGGTCGGCCGCCTGCGCGCCGGCCGCGGCGATCTTCTGCAGCACCTTCATGCCCGCGTCCGAGACGGTGCCGAAGGGCGTGTAGCTGGGCGGCAGCGGGCTGTCCTTGTAGACCAGGAAGAACTGGCTGCCGCCGGTGTGCTTCTGGCCGGTGTTGGCCATCGCCACCGTGCCCGCCGGGTACTTGTTGCCCTTCAGGCTGTTGTCCTTCAGGTTCTCGTCCGGGAGCGTGTAGCCCGGCCCGCCCATGCCGGTGCCCTGCGGGTCGCCGCACTGGAGCACGAAGATGCCGTCCGTCGTCAGACGGTGGCACTTGGTGTGGTCGAAGTAGCCCTGGCCCGCCAGGAAGTCGAACGAGTTCACCGTGTGCGGGGCCGCCGCCGTCTTCAGCGCGATGTCGATGTCACCGCACGTCGTCGCGAGCTTCATGCTGTAGTTCGCCGACGTGTCGATCGTCATCGCCGGCTCCTTCTTCCAGCTCAGCTTCTTCGCCGAGCCGGCCGCGGGCTTCGCGCACGGGTCCGGGGCCTTGCTGGTCGGCGTGGCGCTGGGCGTGACGCCGGCGGCGGTGTCCTTCTTGTCGTCGCCCTTCATCACGCCCGTCGTGTAGAGCGCGACGCTGCCGATCACGATCACGCCCAGTACCGACGCGATCACGGAGTTGCGCGTACGAGCCTTGCGGCGCGCCTGGGTGCGCCGCTGCTGCTGCCGCAAGAACTTCTCCCGGGCGAGCTGACGCCGCCGCTGCTCCTGGCTGACCACCGGGTTCTCTCCTCATGCGTGTCGTGTGTCGACCGGTACGCGTGCGGCTGTGTGCTTCTCGTGGGCCGACCGCCGCGTGTAGCCCCGTACGGTATATGGGTTCGCTGAGGAAACGGCAGCGCCGGTAGGCTCTGACTGCGGCTGACGCCGCCGGCAAGCCTTCCGCGAGCCGTCCGCAAGCCGTACCCCATCGACACAACGAAGGACGATCGTGCTCATTGCCGGGTTCCCCGCCGGGGCCTGGGGGACGAACTGTTACCTCGTCGCCCCCGCCCCCGGTGAGGAGTGCGTGATCATCGACCCGGGCCACCAGGCCGCCGAAGGCGTCGAGGAAGCACTGAAGAAGCATCGGCTCAAGCCCGTCGCCGTCGTCCTCACCCACGGCCACATCGATCACGTGGCCTCGGTCGTCCCGGTCTGCGGGGCCCACGACGTACCCGCCTGGATCCACCCCGAGGACCGGTTCATGATGAGCGACCCCGAGAAGGCGCTCGGCCGGTCGATCGGCATGCCGCTGATGGGCGAGCTGACCGTGGGGGAGCCGGACGACGTCCGCGAGCTGACCGACGGCACCAGCCTCGACCTGGCGGGAATGGAGTTCTCCGTCGCGCACGCGCCGGGCCATACCAAGGGGTCGGTGACCTTCCGGATGCCCGAGACCGCCGACATCCCGTCGGTGTTCTTCTCCGGGGATCTGCTGTTCGCCGGCTCCGTCGGACGCACCGACCTGCCGGGCGGATCCATGGCGGACATGGTCGAGTCGCTGGCCCGTGTGTGCCTGCCGCTCGACGACTCCACCGTGGTGCTGTCCGGCCACGGCCCCCAGACGACCATCGGCCAGGAGCGCGCCACCAACCCCTATCTGCGGCAGGTGGCGGTCGGCCAGGGAGCGGACGTGAACACCGCTCCCCGACGAGGAATGTGACGAGAGAGCCTTCCGTGAGTACCTTCCAGGCCCCCAAGGGCACCTACGACCTGATTCCGCCGGACTCCGCCACGTACCTCGCGGTGCGCGAGGCGATCGCCGCTCCGCTGCGCAACTCGGGTTACGGCTACATCGAGACACCCGGCTTCGAGAACGTCGAGCTCTTCGCGCGCGGTGTCGGCGAGTCCACCGACATCGTCACCAAGGAGATGTACGCCTTCGAGACCAAGGGCGGAGACAAGCTCGCCCTGCGCCCGGAGGGCACGGCCTCCGTGCTGCGCGCGGCCCTCGAAGCCAACCTGCACAAGTCGGGCAACCTCCCGGTCAAGCTCTGGTACTCCGGCTCGTACTACCGCTACGAGCGTCCGCAGAAGGGCCGTTACCGGCACTTCTCCCAGGTCGGCGCCGAGGCGCTCGGCGTGGAGGACCCGGCGGTCGACGCCGAGCTGATCATCCTGGCCGACCAGGCGTACCGCTCGCTGGGCCTGAGCAACTTCCGCATCCTGCTGAACAGCCTGGGCGACCAGGAGTGCCGGCCGGTGTACCGGACCGCGCTCCAGGACTTCCTGCGCGGCCTGGACCTCGACGAGGACACCCTGCGCCGCGCGGAGATCAACCCGCTGCGCGTCCTCGACGACAAGCGCGAGTCGGTCCAGAAGCAGCTCACGGGCGCCCCGCTGCTGCGCGACTACCTGTGCGACGCCTGCAAGGCGTACCACGAGGAGGTCCGCGAACTGCTGACCGACGCGGGCGTGGCCTTCGAGGACGACCCGAAGCTGGTGCGCGGTCTGGACTACTACACCCGCACCACGTTCGAGTTCGTGCACGACGGTCTGGGCTCCCAGTCCGCGGTGGGCGGCGGCGGCCGCTACGACGGTCTCTCCGAGATGATCGGCGGCCCCGCGCTGCCCTCGGTCGGCTGGGCCCTGGGTGTCGACCGCACGGTCCTCGCCCTGCAGGCGGAGGGCGTGCAGCTGGCCCTGCCGTCCACCACGTCGGTCTACGCCGTCCCGCTCGGCGAGGAGGCCCGCCGGCTGCTGTTCGCGAAGGTCACCGAGCTGCGCAAGGCCGGGGTCGCGGCGGACTTCTCGTACGGCGGCAAGGGCCTGAAGGGCGCCATGAAGAACGCCAACCGCAGTGGCGCCCGCTACGCCCTCGTGGCCGGCGAGCGCGACCTCGCCGAGGGCGTCGTCCAGCTCAAGGACATGGAGTCCGGCGAGCAGACGGCGATCGCGGTGGACGGGATCCTGGCCGAACTGCAGTCCCGGCTGGGCTAGTCGAACGGTGAGAGGGGCGCCGGAGGTCTCTCCGGCGCCCCTCTCGCTTTCACCGCTCCAGCAGGCCGTGACGCATCGCGCCGGTCACCCCCGACTTGCCGAAGATCTGACGGCGAGGCGGTCGGCGAGGAGGCGGATCAGGTCCCAGAACCGGCGGCGGGCGGCCGGGTCGAAGCCGGTGGTCGGCACGTCCGGGCGGCGCCGCTGACCGCCGGAGAGCGCCTTGACCCGGCTGCCGGGCTTGTCTTCCAGGCCGACCGGGCCGACGACCTGCTCCGGGTCGCGCGGGCGCGGGGAGGAGCGGGTGACGTGCCGCACCGTCTCGCGGACCGTCAACTCCACGGGCGCCGATTCGTCCTGCCGGACGATTCCCACCCGGGATCTCCACGCGCGCGTGCCCGTCGCCGGGACCGTGCCGAGAACGGACACCTCGCCGGCGTCCCGGGACCGGTTGCCCTGGAGGATCTCCACCGCGGTGGCCCGAGCAGACCGACCACCTCACCGCGCAGGATTCCCAGGTCGAGCCCGTCGACGGCGGTCCTGCCCCCGTACCGCTTGCACAGCCCCCCGGACGTCCACCGCTCGTTCGTTCGCGTGTGCTGTCATGC
Source organism: Streptomyces sp. NPDC055966 (assembly GCF_042269865.1). NCBI lineage: Bacteria > Bacillati > Actinomycetota > Actinomycetes > Kitasatosporales > Streptomycetaceae > Streptomyces > Streptomyces sp. NPDC055966. Next base: position 32,927 of record NZ_JBHJYK010000009.1, on the reverse strand, counting down.
CCCCGGGCCTCGGCCGGAACCGAACGGTCCGTGACCACCGCGCGTACCTCCTTATGTCCTTCGAACGGTGGGCACACATGCGCGTGCGGCACAATGACCCGTGCCCGAAGTTGGTCCAAGTCTCAAGCGACGGAATCGGCGGATGAGCAAGACGACAGTCAAAGACGTCTCCACAGATCCCGGGTCCGAGCGTCCCGCCGACGCCCCCCGCACGGTGGGCGGCAGCCGCGCCTTCGCCCTGCTGCTGGTGATCACCGGCGCGGCCGGTCTGCTGGCGGCCTGGGTCATCACGCTCGACAAGAACAAGCTCCTCGAAGCGAAGATCGCGGGGAAGACGTTCACGCCGGGCTGCAGTGTCAACCCGATCGTGTCCTGCGGCAGCGTCATGGAGAGCAAGCAGGCGGCCGCCTTCGGCTTCCCGAACCCCTGGCTGGGCCTGGTCTGCTACGGCATCGTCGTCTGCGTCGGCATGAGCCTGCTGGGCCGTGCCCGCTTCCCGCGCTGGTACTGGCTGACCTTCAACGTCGGCACGCTCTTCGGTGTCTGCTTCGTCACCTGGCTCCAGTTCCAGTCCCTGTACCGGATCAACGCCCTGTGCCTGTGGTGCTCGCTGGCCTGGGTCGCCACGATCACCATGTTCTGGTACGTGACCTCGTTCAACGTCCGCAACGGCTTCCTGCCGGCGCCGGGCCGGCTGAAGCGGTTCCTCGGCGAGTTCACCTGGGTGATCCCGGTGACCCACTGCGGCATCATCGCCATGCTGATCCTGACCCGCTGGGGCAGCCAGCTCTGGGCCTGACCCGGACCGACCCGCGGCCGGAGCCGGGTTGTCAGTGCGGTGATTTAGGGTTTTGGACGTGGAACCCGACCTCTTCACCGCAGCGGCGGAAGAACGCCAGGAGAAGGACCCGGCAGGCAGCCCCCTGGCGGTGCGGATGCGCCCGCGCACCCTCGACGAGGTGGTGGGCCAGCAGCATCTGCTGAAACCCGGCTCCCCGCTGCGCCGGCTGGTCGGCGAGGGGTCCGGCGGCCCCGCCGGGCCCTCCTCGGTGATCCTCTGGGGCCCGCCGGGCACGGGCAAGACGACGCTGGCGTACGTCGTCTCCAAGGCGACGAACAAACGCTTCGTGGAACTCTCCGCGATCACCGCGGGGGTCAAGGAGGTCCGCGCGGTCATCGACGGGGCCCGCCGCGCCACCGGCGGCTTCGGCAAGGAGACCGTCCTCTTCCTGGACGAGATCCACCGCTTCAGCAAGGCCCAGCAGGACTCCCTGCTCCCGGCCGTCGAGAACCGCTGGGTGACGCTGATCGCGGCCACGACGGAGAATCCCTACTTCTCGGTGATCTCCCCGCTGCTCTCCCGCTCCCTCCTGCTCACGCTCGAACCGCTCACCGACGACGACATCCGGGGGCTGCTGGGGCGCGCCCTGAGCGACGAGCGCGGTCTGAAGGACGCCGTCGCCCTGCCCGACGACACCGCGGAGCACCTGCTGCGCATCGCCGGCGGCGACGCCCGCCGGGCCCTGACCGCCCTGGAGGCCGCCGCCGGCGCCGCTCTCGACCAGGGCGAGGGCGAGATCAGCCTGGAGACGCTGGAGCAGACCGTCGACCGGGCCGCGGTCAAGTACGACCGCGACGGCGACCAGCACTACGACGTCGCCAGCGCCCTCATCAAGTCCATCCGCGGCTCCGACGTCGACGCGGCCCTGCACTACCTGGCCCGCATGATCGAGGCCGGCGAGGACCCCCGCTTCATCGCCCGCCGCCTGATGATCTCCGCGAGCGAGGACATCGGCCTGGCCGACCCGAACGCCCTGCCCCTCGCGGTCGCCGCCGCCCAGGCCGTCGCCATGATCGGCTTCCCCGAGGCCGCCCTCACCCTCAGCCACACCACCATCGCGCTCGCCCTCGCCCCGAAGTCCAACGCGGCGACCACCGCGATCGGCGCCGCGATGGAGGACGTCCGGGCGGGCCTGGCCGGCCCGGTCCCGCCCCACCTGCGCGACGGGCACTACAAGGGAGCGGCCAAGCTCGGCCACGCGCAGGGATACGTGTACCCGCACGACCTGCCCGAGGGCATCGCCGAGCAGCAGTACGCCCCGGACGCCCTGAAGGACCGCACGTACTACACCCCGACCCGGCACGGGACCGAGGCCAGATACGCCGACGCGGTCGAGTGGACCAGGAAACACCTCGGTCGCAAGCGCTCCTGAGCACCCTGTAGACTGCCCCGAAGTGCTGAGTCCCGCGCTGTCAGAGCGGGACAGTCAGCCGGAGATCCGGTCCCTCGCGGACTGACTCCAGGAGCGTCGCGCACCGTCGATCGGTGTCGCGGGCAGCCCACCACCACTCGGAGTCCCGGGACGGTCGGTGGGCCACTCGCGTGCTGCACGTATGTGCCCAGACCAGGGAAGCGGCTGCCCGGCAGGTCCCTCGGGACCCGGCGGGTTTTCCCGGCTGCGGATGCGACCTCCCTAACCCTGACGAGCCGAACACTACGAAAGAGATTGAGACAGTGGCGAACCAGTCCCGCCCCAAGGTCAAGAAGTCGCGTGCCCTCGGCATCGCGCTGACCCCGAAGGCCGTCAAGTACTTCGAGGCCCGCCCCTACCCGCCGGGTGAGCACGGCCGTGGCCGCAAGCAGAACTCGGACTACAAGGTCCGTCTGCTGGAGAAGCAGCGTCTGCGCGCGCAGTACGACATCTCCGAGCGCCAGCTGGTCCGCGCCTACGAGCGTGCGTCCAAGGTCCAGGGCAAGACCGGTGAGGCCCTGATCGTGGAGCTCGAGCGCCGTCTCGACGCCCTGGTCCTGCGTTCGGGCATCGCCCGCACCATCTACCAGGCCCGTCAGATGGTCGTCCACGGCCACATCCAGGTCAACGGCCAGAAGGTCGACAAGCCGTCCTTCCGTGTCCGTCCGGACGACGTCGTGCAGGTCCGCGACCGCTCCAAGGAGAAGACGCTCTTCACGATCGCCCGTGAGGGTGGCTTCGCCCCCGAGGGCGAGACCCCGCGCTACCTCCAGGTGAACCTCAAGGCCCTGGCGTTCCGCCTGGACCGTGAGCCGAACCGCAAGGAGATCCCGGTGATCTGCGACGAGCAGCTCGTCGTCGAGTACTACGCCCGCTGATCCCAGCCCCGGCGTACGTTCTCAGCCCGCCGTCTCCCTGCCCGGTCCTGCCGGGCGGGCGAGGCGGCGGGTCTGCGTTTCCCGTCGTCCGAACGGTTCCGGCCGGTGGGGGCCGACCGCGCGGTTCCGCGCGTCCCCCGCGGGGCGCTCGTGCCCCAGCGCACGCGCCACCGCCGAGGCGCGGTCGAGCCGGGCCCCTTCCCGCACGCACTCCTCGTACCGCGCGTCCCCCAGCGCCTGCCGGGCCAGCGCCGCACAGCGCTCGTGCGGGGCGTCGAAGTACGCCGAGCCGAACAGCGGCAGCCCCACCGACGGCCACAGCCGGGCCGCCGCTCCCTGGAGCACGGCCGCCTCGGCCGCGTCGCCCTCGGTCACCGTCACCAGCGCCAGCAGCTCCAGCGTCAGCACCTCGGCGAGCAGATCACGGAACGCGTGGGCATGGCCCAGGCAGTCCGCCAGCAGCACCCGCGCGCGGGCCGGCTCGCCGTCCAGCCAGGCGGCGTACGCCAGCACGTACAGCGCGTACGAGCGCGCCCAGCGCTCCCCGTGGTCCTCGCACACCTGCCGTACGTCCTCGCACAACCGCACCGCGTCCGGCAGATCGCCCTGGAAGGCCCGGGTCATCGCCAGCTCGACCTGGGCCATCAGGACGTTGCTGTTCAGCTCGCCGATCTCCTGATAGCGCTCCAGCGCCGACCGCAGCAGCGTTTCTGCGCGCGCCATGTCGTCGCTGACCAGGGCCAGACATCCGGCGCGGTGCTCGGCGTACGCCACCGCCGTCGCATCCGCGGCCCGCTCCGCCTGCTCCCGGCACTCCCGCAGCGCCGCCAGCGCCGGCACGGTGTCGCCCTGGAGGATCGCCACGTAGCCGAGCACCCACAGCGCCTTCAGCCGGGACTGCTCGTACTCCGACTCCAGCTCCACGCCGCGCTCCAGCCAGCGGCGCCCCTCCGCGAGCCGCCCGCACCCGACCCAGCAGAACCACAGCGACCCCGCCAGGCACTGGCCGAGGTGCGCCTCGTCCGGCTCGGTCAGACAGAACTCCAGCGCCGCCCGCAGATTCGGCAGCTCCGCCTCGACCCGCTCGGCGATCTCGTGCTGCCGGGGCGAGAACCAGTCCAGCTCGCACCAGGTCGCGAGGCCCAGGTACCAGTCCCGGTGCAGCCTGCGCAGCCTGCCCGCGTCCCCGGCCGCCTCCAGCCAGTCGGCGCCGTAGGCCCGGACGGTGTCCAGCATCCGGTAGCGGGGGCCGGCCGGGGTGTCCTCGCGGGTCACCACGGACTGGACCAGCAGCGCCGACAGCACGTCGAGCACGTCCTCGGCGGGCAGCCCGTCCCCGCTGCACACGTACTCGGCCGCGTCCAGGTCGAAGGTCTGCGCGAACACCGACAGCCGCGCCCACAGCAGCCGTTCGGCCGGGGTGCACAGCTCGTGGCTCCAGCCGATCGCCGTGCGCAGCGTCTGATGCCGGGCGGGCGGCCCGCCGGGCACCGGGTGGGCGCCATCGCCGCGGGCGTCCGCGACCAGCAGCCGGAACCGGTCGTCCAGCCGCTGCACCAACTGCGCGGGGGACAGGGCTCGCACCCGCCCGGCCGCCAGCTCCAGCGCGAGCGGGATCCCCTCCAGCCGGCGGCACAGCTCGCGCACCTCGGGACCGTCGGACACCGTCAGCCCCTGCTCCCGGGCCCGGTCCGTGAACAGCTGCACCGCCTCGTCCGCGCCGAGCGGCGCCAGCGGGAACAGCCGCTCGCCCGCCAGCCCCAGCGGACGCCGGCCCGCGGCCAGCACCCTCAGCCGCGGCAGCTTGCGCAGCAGTTCCGCGGTCAGTTCGGCACAGGCTGCCGCCAGATGCTCGTACCCGTCCAGCACCAGCAGCACCGGGCGGCCGGCGAGGTGCTCCAGCAGCGTCTGGCGGGGCAGCCGGGCGGTGTGGTCGGTCAGCCCGAGCGCCTCCACCACCGCGTACTCCACGAACTGCGGATCCCGTACCGCCGCCAGCTCGACGCGCCCGGCCACGGCACCCGATGCGGCGCCCCATCCGGCGGCGGCCCGCGCGGCCAGCCGGGACTTGCCGACCCCGCCGGCCCCGGTCACGGTCACCAGCCGCGCCTCGCCGAGCGCCGCCGCCAGCCCGGCGAGTTCGGCCGTGCGCCCGACGAAAGTGGTCAGTTCCAGGGGCGGATCACCGTCGGGGAAGGGGTCTGGGCGCTGAGGACCTCGCATGGGACACGGAGCGTACTGAAGTGTGTTCATTCCGTACAATCGCTTCCCGCAACTCCGTCCGCACCACCCGGTAATCCGGTACGGAGCCCCGGCCCCGGCGCGATAGGCTCGGGACGCTGGTTTTCGATGTTTTCGATGTTGAGGCACGTTTCAGGGAGCGGGTGCGCACAGTGTCCGGTGGAGAGGTGGCCGGGATCCTGGTGGCCGTCTTCTGGGCGATCCTGGTCTCCTTCCTCGCGGTGGCACTCGCGAGGCTGGCCCAGACGCTCAAGGCGACCACCAAGCTCGTGGCGGACGTGACCGAACAGGCCGTCCCGCTGCTCGCCGACGCCTCCCAGGCGGTGCGCTCCGCGCAGACCCAGATCGACCGCGTCGACGCGATCGCCACGGACGTCCAGGAGGTCACGTCGAACGCCTCCGCGCTGTCGACCACCGTCGCCTCCACCTTCGGCGGCCCGCTGGTCAAGGTCGCGGCCTTCGGCTACGGCGTGCGCCGGGCGCTGGGCGGCCGCAAGGAGGACGTGCCCGCCAAGGCGCCCCGGCGTACCGTGATCGTGGGCCGCACGGTCCCCGCCGCGCGACGCAAGCGGAAGTAAGGACTGAGACCGAGCGATGTTCCGTCGTACGTTCTGGTTCACCACCGGCGTCGCCGCCGGTGTGTGGGCCACCACCAAGGTCAACCGCAAGCTGAAGCAGCTGACCCCGGAGAGCCTCGCCGCCACCGCGGCCAACAAGGCCCTGGAGACCGGTCATCGGCTGAAGGACCGCGCGGTGGGCTTCGCGCTCGACGTCCGCGACAACATGGCCGTGCGGGAGGCCGAGCTGGAGGAGGCCCTCGGGATCCACGAGGACCCCGAACTCCCGGCCCCCCGGCGCCTCACCGCCATCGAGGCGAGCCCGGGCATCAACCGCACCCCACCGAAGTACATCGAAGCCCCTATGTACTCGTACAACCGGAATGAGGACCACTGATGGAGTCGGCTGAGATCCGCCGCCGCTGGCTGAGCTTCTTCGAGGAGCGCGGGCACACCGTCGTGCCTTCGGCGTCGCTCATCGCGGACGACCCGACTCTGCTCCTCGTCCCCGCCGGCATGGTGCCCTTCAAGCCCTACTTCCTGGGCGAGGTCAAGCCGCCGTTCGACCGCGCCACCAGCGTGCAGAAGTGCGTGCGCACGCCGGACATCGAAGAGGTCGGCAAGACCACGCGCCACGGCACGTTCTTCCAGATGTGCGGCAACTTCTCCTTCGGCGACTACTTCAAGGAAGGCGCCATCACCTACGCCTGGGAGCTGCTCACCAGCCCCCAGGACAAGGGTGGTTACGGCCTGGAGCCGGAGAAGCTCTGGATCACCGTGTACAAGGACGACGACGAGGCCGAGCGCATCTGGCACGAGGTCGTCGGTGTGCCGAAGGAGCGCATCCAGCGCCTCGGCATGAAGGACAACTACTGGTCCATGGGCGTCCCCGGCCCCTGCGGCCCCTGCTCCGAGATCAACTACGACCGCGGCCCCGAGTTCGGCGCCGAGGGCGGTCCCGCCGTCAACGACGAGCGGTACGTGGAGATCTGGAACCTCGTCTTCATGCAGTTCGAGCGCGGCGAGGGCATCGGCAAGGACAACTTCGAGATCCTCGGCGAACTGCCGAGCAAGAACATCGACACGGGCCTCGGCCTGGAGCGCCTCGCCATGATTCTGCAGGGCGTGCAGAACATGTACGAGATCGACACCTCCATGGCCGTCATCGACAAGGCCACCGAGCTGACCGGCGTCCGCTACGGCGACGCCCACGCCTCGGACGTCTCCCTGCGCGTGGTCACCGACCACATGCGCACGTCGGTGATGCTCATCGGCGACGGCGTCACCCCCGGCAACGAGGGCCGCGGCTACGTCCTGCGCCGCATCATGCGCCGTGCCATCCGCAACATGCGCCTGCTCGGTGCCACCGGTCCGGTCGTCCAGGACCTGATCGACACCGTGATCCACATGATGGGCCAGCAGTACCCCGAGCTGATCACCGACCGCGAGCGCATCGAGAAGGTCGCCCTCGCCGAGGAGAACGCCTTCCTCAAGACGCTGAAGGCCGGCACCAACATCCTCGACACCGCCGTCACCGAGACCAAGCAGTCCGGTGGCACGGTCCTCTCCGGCGACAAGGCCTTCCTGCTCCACGACACCTGGGGCTTCCCGATCGACCTCACCCTCGAAATGGCCGCCGAGCAGGGGCTGTCCGTGGACGAGGACGGCTTCCGCCGCCTGATGAAGGAGCAGCGGGAGCGCGCCAAGGCCGACGCCCAGGCCAAGAAGACCGGGCACGCCGGCGCCGGTGCCTACCGGGAGATCGCCGACAAGGTCGGCGAGACCGACTTCATCGGCTACTCCGACACCGAGGGCGAGTCCACGATCGTCGGCATCCTGGTCGACGGCGCCTCCTCGCCGGCCGCCACCGAGGGCGACGAGGTCGAGATCGTCCTCGACCGCACCCCGTTCTACGCCGAGGGCGGCGGCCAGATCGGCGACACGGGCCGGATCAAGGTCGACTCCGGTGCCGTCATCGAGGTCCGCGACTGCCAGAAGCCGGTCCCGGGGGTGTACGTCCACAAGGGCGTCGTCCAGGTCGGCGAGGTCACCGTGGGCGCCAAGGCCCACGCCTCGATCGACAACCGCCGCCGCAAGGCCATCGCCCGCGCCCACTCCGCCACCCACCTGACCCACCAGGCGCTGCGCGACGCCCTCGGCCCCACGGCCGCCCAGGCCGGTTCCGAGAACCAGCCCGGCCGCTTCCGCTTCGACTTCGGCTCCCCGTCCGCCGTTCCCACGGCCGTGATGACCGACGTCGAGCAGAAGATCAACGAGGTGCTGGCCCGCGATCTCGACGTGCACGCCGAGATCATGGGCATCGACGAGGCCAAGAAGCAGGGCGCCATCGCCGAGTTCGGCGAGAAGTACGGCGAGCGCGTCCGCGTCGTGACCATCGGCGACTTCTCCAAGGAGCTGTGCGGCGGCACGCACGTGCACAACACCGCCCAGCTGGGCCTGGTGAAGCTGCTCGGCGAGTCGTCCATCGGTTCCGGTGTCCGCCGTATCGAGGCCCTCGTCGGTGTGGACGCCTACAACTTCCTCGCCCGGGAGCACACGGTCGTCGCCCAGCTCCAGGAGCTGATCAAGGGCCGTCCGGAGGAGCTTCCGGAGAAGGTCTCCGCCATGCTCGGCAAGTTGAAGGACGCCGAGAAGGAGATCGAGAAGTTCCGCGCCGAGAAGGTGCTCCAGGCCGCCGCCGGTCTCGCCGAGTCGGCCAAGGACGTGCGCGGTGTGGCCGTCGTCACCGGTCAGGTCCCGGACGGCACCACGCCGGACGACCTGCGCAAGCTGGTCCTCGACGTGCGCGGCCGCATCCAGGGCGGCCGGGCCGCGGTTGTGGCCCTTTTCACGGTCACGGGCGGCAAGCCGCTGACCGTCATCGCCACCAACGAGGCCGCCCGCGAGCGTGGTCTCAAGGCCGGTGACCTGGTCCGCACCGCCGCCAAGACCCTCGGCGGCGGCGGTGGCGGCAAGCCGGACGTCGCCCAGGGCGGCGGCCAGAACCCGGCCGCCGTGGGCGAGGCCGTCGACGCCGTCGAGCGCCTCGTCGCCGATACCGCCAAGTAACGGGCACGCAAGGAAACGGTCAGAAATGCGCAGAGGACGTCGACTCTCGATCGACGTCGGGGATGCCCGGATCGGGGTCGCCTCGTGCGACCCCGATGGGATCCTCGCCACACCGGTGGAGACGGTCCCCGGCCGCGACGTCCCCGCCGCCCACCGTCGGCTGCGGCAGCTGGTGGAGGAGTACGAACCGATCGAGGTCGTCGTCGGCCTTCCTCGCTCCCTCAAGGGAAGCGAGGGCCCGGCCGCGGTCAAGGTCCGGGCCTTCGCCCAGGAGTTGGCCAAGGGCATCAAGCCGGTGCCGGTCCGCCTGGTGGACGAGCGGATGACGACCGTGACGGCCAGTCAGGGACTGCGTGCTTCGGGGGTGAAATCGAAGAAGGGCCGCTCGGTCATCGACCAGGCCGCCGCTGTGATCATCCTCCAGCAAGCCCTCGAATCCGAACGGGTGTCAGGTAAAGCACCGGGCGAGGGCGTCGAAGTGGTCATCTGATCGCGATACGGTAACGTTCCGCGCGATGTGCCGGTGTTCGAACAGCCGGGACACAAGAAGAGGCGGAACGGAAGCCGGCCCACCGGCCACGTGACCGCTCGGCCTCGCGGCTCTAGGGGATCGATGACTGAGTATGGCCGGGGCCAAGGCTCCGAACCGTGGCATCCGCAGGACCCGTTGTACGGGGACGGCGGATGGGGAGGGCAGCAGCCGCACGACGGCTCGCAGCCCTACGGCGGCCAGCCGCAGCACTACCCCCAGCAGCCGCAGCAGCACGGCGGCTGGAGCCAGGGGCAGCAGCCCGGATACGGCCATGAGCAGTACCCGTACTACGACGAGCAGGGTCAGCAGCAGTACGCCGGTCACGCCCAGCAGCAGTACCAGCAACAGGGCGGCTGGGACGCGACCGGCACCCACGGTCAGGTCCCGTACGCACCCGACCCCGGCGACCCCTACGGCCGGCAGCCCGGTGGCTACGGCGGGCAACAGCCCGATTTCTACGGCACCGACGACGCCTACCCGCCGCCGGAGCCGCCCGGCCGCAGGCGCCCCGAGCCGGATCCGGAGCTCGATCCCGACGCCGTGCCCGAGGAGGAGACCCACCCCTTCTTCACGGGCGCCGACGATGACGACGACGATGACGATGCGCACGAACTCGCCGACCGGTCGGAGCGGCGCGGCAAGGGCAAGGGCAAGGGCAAGAAGCCTGCCAAGAAGAAGAAACGGCGCACCGGCTGCGCCTGCATGGTGGTCGTCCTGGTCTTCGGCGGCGGCCTCGGCGGAGTCGGATATTTCGGCTACAAGTTCTACCAGAACCGTTTCGGCACGGCCCCGGACTACGCGGGCAGCGGCAACGGCGAACAGATCACGGTCGTCATCCCCAAGGGCGCCGGCGGCTGGACGATCGGTGACAAGCTGAAGGAGGCGGGTGTCGTCGAGAGCGCGGCCGCGTTCGTCTCCGCGATGCAGGCGAACCCGGACGGCAAGACGCTCCAGGACGGCGTCTACACGCTGCAGAAGCACATGTCCGCCGCGAGCGCGGTGCAACTGATGCTCAGCCCGAAGAGCCGCAGCAACCTCATCATCGCCGAGGGCCTGCGCAACACGGCGGTGTACGACCTCATCGACACGCGCCTCGGCGTGGCGGCGGGCACCACGGCGGGCATCGCCAAGAAGGACTACAAGCAGCTGGGTCTGCCCGCCTGGGCACTGAACCACCCGAACCTCAAGGACCCGCTGGAGGGCTTCCTCTATCCCTCCAGCTACGCGGTGACCAAGGGCCAGAAACCCGAGGACGTCCTCAAGAGCATGGTGTCCCAGGCCAGCTCCAAGTACCAGGAACTGGGCCTGGCGGACAAGGCCAAGTCGCTGGGCCTCGACAGCCCCTGGCAGTTGCTCACCGTGGCGAGCCTGGCGCAGGCCGAGGGCACGAGCCACGACGACTTCCGCAAGATGGCCGAAGTCGTCTACAACCGCCTCCAGCCCGACAACCCGCAGACCTACGGGCGGCTGGAGTTCGACTCCACGTACAACTACGTGAAGAACCAGAGCAAGATCGACCTGAGCGTCACCGAGCTGCGCAAGTACGACAACCCGTACAACACGTACTTCACGAAGGGCCTGCCGCCGGGCCCCATCGACAACCCCGGCGAGGAGGCCATCCAGGGGGCGCTCAACCCGACGCACGACGGTTGGTACTACTTCATCTCGATGGACGGCAAGACCAGCCAGTTCACCAAGACGCTCGCCGAGCACGAGAAGTTGGTCAACGAGTGGAACGCGTCCAGGAACAAGGGCTGAGAACAATCCATGGCAGTGAAGACGACTGACGCCCGCCGGGCGGCCGTTCTCGGCAAGCCCATCGGTCACTCCCTCTCCCCGGTGCTGCACCGGGCGGCGTACGACGAGCTCGGGCTCACCGAGTGGTCGTACGAGCGCTTCGAGGTCGACGAGGCCGCACTGCCCGGCTTCTTCGACACGCTCGGGCCGGAGTGGGCGGGCCTGTCCCTGACCATGCCGCTCAAGCGGGCGGTCATCCCGCTGCTGGACGAGATCAGCGAGACGGCCGCCTCGGTCGACGCGGTCAACACCGTTGTCTTCACCGAGGACGGCCGCCGCCGCGGCGACAACACCGATGTCCCGGGCATCGTGGCCGCCCTGCGCGAGCACGGCATCGCACAGGTCGACTCCGCCGCGATCCTCGGCGCCGGCGCCACAGCCTCCTCCGCCCTCGCCGCCCTCGCCCGGATCTGCACCGGCGAGATCACCGTCTACGTCCGCAGCGAGGACCGCGCCGCCGAGATGCGGCAGTGGGGCCAGCGGCTCGACGTGGACGTCCGTACGGCGGACTGGGCCGACGCCGGGCAGGCGCTGCACGCCCCGCTGGTCGTCGCCACCACGCCCGCCGGCACCACCGACGCTCTGGCCGCCGCCGTCCCCGAGCGCCCCGCGACCCTCTTCGACGTGCTCTACGACCCCTGGCCCACCGAGCTGGCGGCCCGCTGGTCCATGTTCGGCGGCGCCGTGGTCAGCGGCCTCGACCTGCTGGTCCACCAGGCCGTCCTCCAGGTCGAGCAGATGACCGGCCGCTCCCCGGCGCCGCTGGAGGCCATGCGGCACGCCGGTGAGAAGGCGCTCGCCGCGCACTGAGCGCCCGCCCGCGCGTCCGCTTGCTGGACCGGCGGCCGGACAACCGCGCCGGACGTGGGAGGATCAGAGGTGGCGTACCGGGGTCGCGCACCCGGTGACGCCGTCGCCGTACGCGAGGACGCGCGTACGCAGGGCAGTACCGGGCGCGAGCACTGAGGAGCAGACCGTTGAGCAGGCTGCGTTGGCTGACCGCGGGGGAGTCCCACGGTCCCGCACTTGTCGCGACGCTGGAGGGTCTTCCCGCCGGCGTGCCGATCACCACGGAGATGGTGGCGGACCACCTCGCGCGGCGGCGGCTCGGTTATGGCCGCGGTGCGCGCATGAAGTTCGAGCGGGACGAGGTCACCTTCCTGGGCGGCGTCCGGCACGGTCTGACCCTCGGCTCCCCGGTCGCGATCATGGTGGGCAACACCGAGTGGCCCAAGTGGGAGCAGGTCATGGCGGCCGACCCGGTCGACCCCGAGATCCTCGCCGGGCTCGCCCGCAACGCGCCGCTGACCCGGCCCCGCCCCGGCCACGCCGACCTGGCGGGCATGCAGAAGTACGGCTTCGACGAGGCCCGTCCGATCCTGGAGCGCGCCTCCGCCCGCGAGACGGCCGCCCGGGTGGCGCTCGGCGCGGTCGCCCGGTCGTACCTGAAGGAGACGACGGGCATCGAGATCGTCTCGCACGTGGTCGAGCTGGCCTCCGCCAAGGCCCCGCAGGGCGTCTACCCGACCCCGGCCGACGTCGAGAAGCTGGACGCCGACCCGGTGCGCTGCCTGGACGCGGACGCCTCCAAGGCGATGGTCGCGGAGATCGACCAGGCCCACAAGGACGGCGACACGCTCGGCGGCGTGGTCGAGATCCTGGCCTACGGCGTGCCGGTGGGCCTCGGCTCGCACGTGCACTGGGACCGCAAGCTGGACGCCCGGCTGGCCGGCGCCCTCATGGGCATCCAGGCGATCAAGGGCGTCGAGATCGGCGACGGCTTCGAGCTGGCGCGGGTGCCGGGCTCGCGGGCGCACGACGAGATCGTCAGGACCGACGAGGGCATCCGGCGGGTCTCCGGCCGCTCCGGCGGTACCGAGGGCGGCCTGAGCACCGGCGAGCTGCTGCGCGTGCGCGCCGCGATGAAGCCGATCGCGACCGTGCCGCGCGCCCTGAAGACGGTCGACGTGACCACCGGCGAGGCCACCCAGGCGCACCACCAGCGCTCCGACGTCTCCGCCGTGCCGGCCGCCGGCATCGTCGCCGAGGCCATGGTCGCGCTGGTGCTGGCCGACGCGGTCGCGGAGAAGTTCGGCGGCGACAGCGTGGCCGAGACCAGCCGCAACGTCCGGTCGTACCTCGACAACCTCCACATCCGGTGAGCACCGTGCCTGCGATCGTGCTGGTCGGCCCGATGGGCGTCGGCAAGTCCACCGTCGGGCAGCTGCTCGCCGAGCGCCTCGGCCTCGGCTACCGGGACACCGACGACGACATCGTCGCCGCCGAGGGCCGCGCCATCGCCGAGATCTTCGTCGACGAGGGCGAGCCCGCCTTCCGGGCGATCGAGAAGCGGGCGGTCGCCACCGCGCTGGCCGAGCACGAGGGCGTCCTCGCGCTCGGCGGCGGCGCCGTCCTCGACGCGGACACGCGCGCGCTGCTCACCGGGCAGCGCGTGGTCTACCTGTCGATGGACGTGGAAGAGGCGGTCAAGCGCACCGGCCTGAACGCCGCCCGCCCGCTGCTCGCGGTCAACCCGCGCAAGCAGTGGCGCGAGCTGATGGAGGCCCGGCGGCACCTGTACGCGGAGGTCGCCTCCGCCGTCGTCGCCACGGACGGCCGCACCCCCGAAGAGGTCACGCAAGCAGCCCTGGACGCACTGGAGTTGAAGAAGGCATGAGCGAGGCAGTCACCCGGATCCAGGTCGCCGGCACGGCGGGCACCGAGCCGTACGAGGTACTGGTCGGCCGCCAACTGCTCGGCGAGCTGGGCGGGTTGGTCGGCCCGAACGCCAAGCGGGTCGCGGTGATCCATCCGGAGGCGCTGGCCGAGACCGGTGACGCGCTCCGCGCCGACCTGGCCGAGCAGGGCTACGAGGCCATCGCCGTCCAGGTGCCGAACGCGGAGGAGGCGAAGACCGCCGAGGTCGCCGCCTACTGCTGGAAGGCGCTCGGCCAGTCCCATTTCACCCGCACCGACGTGATCGTCGGCGTGGGCGGCGGCGCGACGACGGACCTCGCCGGATTCGTCGCCGCCACCTGGCTGCGCGGGGTGCGCTGGATCGCGATCCCCACCACCGTGCTCGCGATGGTGGACGCCGCGGTCGGGGGCAAGACCGGCATCAACACCGCCGAGGGCAAGAACCTCGTCGGCGCCTTCCACCCGCCGGCCGGCGTCCTGTGCGACCTCGCCGCGCTGGACTCCCTCACGGTCAACGACTACGTCTCCGGGCTCGCGGAGGTCATCAAGGCCGGTTTCATCGCCGACCCGGTGATCCTGGACCTGATCGAGTCCGACCCCGAGGGCGCCCGCAGCCCGGCGGGCCCGCACACCCCCGAGCTGATCGAGCGCGCGATCCGGGTGAAGGCCGAGGTCGTCTCCTCCGACCTGAAGGAGTCGGGCCTCAGGGAGATCCTCAACTACGGCCACACGCTCGGCCACGCCATCGAGAAGAACGAGCGCTACACGTGGCGGCACGGCGCCGCGGTCGCCGTCGGCATGCACTTCGCCGCCGAACTGGGCCGTCTGGCGGGCCGGTTGGACGACGCGACGGCGGACCGCCACCGTACGATCCTCGAAGCCGTCGGCCTCCCGCTGCACTACCGCTACGACCAGTGGCCCAAGCTGCTGGAGACGATGAAGGTCGACAAGAAGTCCCGCGGCGACCGCTTGCGCTTCATCGTCCTCGACGGCCTGGCCAAGCCGACGGTGATGGAGGGCCCCGACCCGGCCGTCCTGCTCGCCGCCTACGGCGAGGTCGGACAGTAAGTACCCGACTGTTCCGTCCGTCCGTTTCCTGACCTCGACTTCCTTTGCGGAATGGGCACTTCGGGCCGCCCCCGGCCGTTTCACCAAACGACGGCCGGGGACGGTACCGTTCGGTGAAACAGCGGGGCCCACCCCCGCGACCAGCACCGATGGTCCGTCGCTCGCCCGTCGCGAGGGAGCGGCGATCGAGCCGAGGACGACGAGACGGAGTGGCAACGGATGCAGCACGCAGTGGGATCTCCGCTGCCGCCCCACCAGCCGGGGCAGGTGCCGCACGCCGGCTGGGCGTCGGCCGCACACCCCCACCCGGGCCCGCACCCGGGAGCCGTCCCCGTGCCAGCGCCGCCGGGCTTCCCGGCCCCCACCGGCGCCGTCCCGCCCACGCCCCCGCAGCCTCCCGCGCCCGTGCCCCCGGTCGTGCACCCCCCGGCCCCGCAGCACACCTCCGCGCCGCCCGCCCCCGAGACCACCGGCCATGTGCCGCTGCCGCCCGGCGGACCGGTCGGCGTGCCCGCGGCACCCCCGGCACAGGCCCCGGTGCCCGACCCGACGACCACCACCCTGGCCGTCCTGCTGATCGGCCCGGCCGGCGCGGGCAAGACCAGCGTCGCCAAGTTCTGGGCGGACCACCGCCGGGTGCCCACCGCGCACATCAGCCTGGACGACGTCCGCGAATGGGTCCGCTCGGGCTTCGCCGACCCCCAGTCCGGCTGGAACGACAACTCCGAGGCCCAGTACCGCCTCGCCCGCCGCACCTGCGGCTTCGCCGCCCGCAACTTCCTCGCCAACGGCATCTCCTGCATCCTGGACGACGCGGTGTTCCCGGACCGCCCGGTCGTGGGCCTCGGCGGCTGGAAGCGGCACGTCGGCCCCGGCCTGCTCCCGGTCGTCCTCCTGCCGGGCCTGGACATCGTCCTGGAGCGCAACGCCGAGCGCTCCGGCAACCGCCGCCTCACCGACGAGGAGGTGGCCCGCATCCACGGCCGCATGGCCGGCTGGTACGGCTCGGGCCTGCCGATCATCGACAACTCCCAGCTGGACGTCCCGGGCACGGCCCGTGTGCTGGACGAGGTCCTGGCGCGAGCCATCGCGAGTCCGCCGAGCTGGTAGCTCCCCCTGGCCTGCCCGCACCCCACTCGGCCGTTCTCAAATCGGCACAACCGCCGCAAAACTTCTACGCTCGTCTCATGTCAGAGGTGTACGCGACCCGCCGATCCCGGCTGAGAGACCACTTCACCGCGGCCGGCACCGCGGCAGCGCTCGTCACCCGTCCGGCGAACGTGCGCTACCTCGCCGCCGCGGCCCCGCGGGGCTCCGCGCTGCTGCTCGGCAGACGCGAGGACCTCCTCGTCTGCGCCGGCCCGCCCGACGACCGCGTGGGCGACGGCCGCCCGGACGAGAACCTGCGCCTGCACGTCCTTGCGCCGGACGGCGCCGGAGCCGGCGGCGACGCGGCGGTCGGGGCGGCGGACCTCGCCGTGGGCCAGGACGCCGACTCCCTGGCCGTGGAGGAGCACCACCTCACGGTGGCCCGGCACCGGGCCGTCTCCGCCGCCGCCCCCGCACTGCGCCTCACCGACCTCGGCGGAGCCGTCGAGCAGCTCAGGGTGGTCAAGGACGAGGAGGAGATCTCCTGTCTGCGCATCGGCGCCGAGATCGCCGACCAGGCCCTCGGCGAGCTGCTGGAGTCGATCCTGGTCGGCCGCACCGAACGGCACCTCGCGCTGGAACTGGAGCGCCGGCTGGTCGACCACGGGGCCGACGGCCCGGCCTTCCCCACCTCGGTGGCCACCGGCCCCCACTCCGGCCGGCGCGGGCACCGTCCCACCGACCGGCGCGTGGAGGAGGGTGATTTCCTCACCGTGTGCCTGGGCGCGGCCTACCGCGGCTACCGCTGCGAGATCGGCCGTACGTTCGTGATCGGCACGTCGCCCGCCGACTGGCAGGTAGAGCTGTACGACCTGGTCTTCTCCGCCCAGCGCGCCGGGCGCGAGGCCCTGGCGCCCGGCGCCGCCTGCCGCGACGTGGACCGTGCGGCACGCCATGTGCTGGACTCGGCCGGCTATGCGGAGGCCCTGTCTCCGCTCACCGGACACGGCGTCGGACTCGAAATCGACGAGGACCCGCAGTTGGCGCCCGCGGCCATGGGTAAACTGGACGCTTGCGTGCCGGTCACCGTCGAACCGGGGGTCCACCTCCCGGGCCGGGGCGGTGTCCGGATCGATGACACGCTCGTCGTGCGCCCCGAGGCGGACGGCGGACCCGAGCTACTCACCATCACGACCAAGGAGCTGCTCGCGCTCTAGCGCGTGCTCCTGGGTCGTACGTCAGTCCAGGAGATTCCGCAACCGTGGCTTCCACGAACGACCTCAAGAACGGTTTGGTGCTCAAGCTCGAAGGCGGCCAGCTCTGGTCCGTCGTCGAGTTCCAGCACGTCAAGCCCGGCAAGGGCCCGGCCTTCGTGCGCACCAAGCTGAAGAACGTGCTGTCCGGCAAGGTCGTCGACAAGACCTTCAACGCCGGCGTCAAGGTCGAGACCGCCACTGTCGACAAGCGCGACATGCAGTTCTCGTACATGGACGGCGAGTACTTCGTCTTCATGGACATGCAGACCTACGACCAGCTCATGATCGACCGGAAGGCCGTCGGCGACGCCGCCAACTTCCTGATCGAGGGCTTCGAGGCCACCGTCGCCACGCACGAGGGCGAGGTGCTCTTCGTCGAGCTGCCGGCCGCCGTCGAGCTGGTCATCGAGCACACCGAGCCGGGCGTCCAGGGCGACCGCTCCACCGGCGGCTCCAAGCCCGCCAAGCTGGAGACCGGCTACGAGATCCAGGTCCCGCTCTTCATCACCACCGGTGAGAAGATCAAGGTCGACACCCGCACGGGCGACTACCTCGGCCGGGTGAACAGCTAACCGTGGCTGCCCGCAACACGGCCCGCAAGCGCGCCTTCCAGATCCTCTTCGAGGGCGACCAGCGCGGCGCCGACGTTCTGACGGTCCTCGCCGACTGGGTCCGGCTGTCCCGGTCCGACACCCGGCAGCCGCCGGTCAGCGAGTACACGATGCAGCTGGTCGAGGGCTACGCCCAGCATGCGCGGCGCATCGACGAGCTGATCGCCCAGTACGCGGTCGGCTGGACGCTCGACCGGATGCCGGTCGTGGACCGCAACATCCTGCGGCTGGGCGCGTACGAGCTGATCTGGGTCGACGGGACCCCGGACGCCGTGGTCCTGGACGAGATGGTGCAGCTGGCGAAGGAGTTCTCCACGGACGACTCGCCCGCGTTCGTGAACGGCCTGCTGGGCCGTCTGAAGGAGCTCAAGCCGTCTCTGCGCCGGGACGAGGCGTAGAGCCCGTTACGACACGCCGGAGGGCCCACAGCGCGCCGCTGTGGGCCCTCCGGCGTTCCTGTCGCGCCCGCACACGGGAAACGCCGTCGGGGCAGCCGGAACCGTACGGTTCCGGCCACCCCGACGGCACGTTTCTGCGCAGGTGTGAAGCGGCTCAGGCTTCTTCGTGCGTGGCCACCGCGCGGCGCGCGTCCGCGTCCAGCACACCCCAGCTGATCAGCTGCTCGGTCAGGACCGAGGGGGACTGGTCGTAGATGACGGCGAGTGTGCGCAGGTCGTCCTGGCGGATCGAGAGCACCTTGCCGTTGTAGTCACCGCGCTGGGACTGGATCGTCGCCGCGTAGCGCTGGAGCGGGCCCGCCTTCTCGGCCGGCACGGTGGCCAGCCGCTCAAGGTCGAGGACCAGCTTCGGCGGGGGCTCCGCGGCGCCGCCCGGCGTCGTGCCCGGCAGGAGCTCCTGGACCGGGACACCGTAGAAATCGGCCAGCTCGGCAAGCCGCTGCACGGTCACCGCACGGTCGCCACGCTCGTAGGACCCGACCACCACGGCCTTCCAGCGACCCTGGGACTTCTCCTCGACACCGTGGAGGGAAAGGCCCTGCTGGGTGCGGATGGCCCGGAGCTTGGCCCCGAGCTGTTTGGCGTATTCGCTGGACATATAGCTCCCCGGACACTGTGTCGACGCGGCCGACTGGGTTGTCCACCGCGCGGCTGGTAACTCACTGTGAGGTTACGCAGCGTGACTCTTGCGCGTCAAGCCGAATGGTCCACACCGACGCTTCCGTGCCAGCGGCAGCCGGTTGGGCCGAGCGGGTGAAGGAGGGGGTGATCGGGGCCCACCTCATGACCTGCTACGGTAGATGGCGCAAATCCGACGTCCTTTAAGGTCCGTCCCGTGAGGCGGAGAAGGAGGTCCGTTTCCTATGGACAAGCACGACTCGCCCGCCACCGCGCAGGCAACCGATGCGCGGCCCGTCCTTGAGGGCCCCGACATCGCGCGGGTGCTGACCCGCATCGCCCACGAGATCGTCGAGCGCGCCAAGGGCGCCGACGACGTGGTGCTCCTCGGCATCCCCACCCGCGGCGTCTTCCTCGCCCAGCGGCTCGCCGTCAAGCTGGCGCAGATCACCGAGCGCACGATCCCGGTCGGCTCGCTCGACATCACCATGTACCGCGACGACCTGCGCATGCACCCGCCGCGCGCGCTGGCCCGTACCGAGATCCCCGGTGACGGACTCGACGGCAAGCTGGTCGTCCTCGTCGACGACGTGCTCTTCTCCGGCCGTACGATCCGCGCCGCCCTCGACGCCCTGAACGACATCGGGCGCCCCCGCGCGGTGCAGCTCGCGGTCCTGGTCGACCGGGGCCACCGCGAACTGCCGATCCGCGCCGACTACGTCGGCAAGAACCTCCCCACGTCGCTGCGGGAGACGGTCAAGGTCCAGCTCGCCGAGGAGGACGGTCGCGACACCGTGCTGCTCGGTGTGAAGCCGGCCGACCAGTAGCAAGTCAGGCGCGCACGCCCGCTTCGGCGTACTCGCGTACGCAGCCGATTGCCCCAATTCTCCCGTTTGAACTGCCTTACGGAGCCTGACAGATGCAGCGTCATCTCATCTCGGCCGCCGACCTCACCCGCGACGACGCCGTCCTGATCCTCGACACCGCCGAGGAGATGGCCCGGGTCGCCGACCGGCCGATCAAGAAACTGCCGACCCTGCGCGGCCGCACGGTCTGCAACCTCTTCTTCGAGGACTCGACCCGGACCCGGATCTCCTTCGAGGCCGCCGAGAAGCGCCTCTCCGCAGACGTGATCAACTTCGCCGCCAAGGGATCGAGCGTCTCCAAGGGAGAGTCCCTCAAGGACACCGCGCAGACGCTGGAGGCGATGGGCGTGGACGCCGTCGTCATCCGGCACAGCGCCTCCGGCGCCCCGTACCGCCTCGCCAACTCCGGCTGGATCGACGCACCCGTCATCAACGCCGGCGACGGCACCCACCAGCACCCCACCCAGGCCCTGCTGGACGCCTTCACCATGCGCCGGCGGCTGATCGGCCGTGACGCCGGCCTCGGCAAGGACCTCACGGGCAGGCGCATCACCGTCGTCGGCGACGTCCTGCACAGCCGCGTGGCCCGCTCCAACGTCGACCTGCTGCACACCCTCGGCGCCGAGGTCACCCTGGTCGCCCCGCCCACCCTGGTGCCCGTCGGCGTCGAGACCTGGCCCTGCGAGGTGTCGTACGACCTCGACGCCGTCCTGCCGAAGTCCGACGCGGTGATGATGCTCCGCGTCCAGCGCGAGCGGATGAACGCCGCCTTCTTCCCGACCGAGCGCGAGTACTCGCGGCGCTACGGCCTCGACGGCGAGCGCATGGCGAAGATGCCCGAGCACGCCATCGTGATGCACCCCGGCCCGATGGTGCGCGGCATGGAGATCACCGCCGAGGTCGCCGACTCCGAGCGCTGCACCGTCGTCGAGCAGGTCGCCAACGGCGTCTCCATCCGGATGGCCGTCCTGTACCTGCTGCTCGGCGGCAACGAGCCCGCCGTCACCCACACCCGCCCCACCGGCTCCGAGGAGAAGTAAGACCCATGAGCAAGATCCTGATCCGTGGTGCGAAGGTGCTCGGCGGCGAGCCGCAGGACGTGCTGATCGAAGGTGAGGTCATCGAGGCGGTCGGCACCGGCCTGTCCGCCGAGGGCGCGGAGGTCGTGGAGGCCGGCGGCAAGGTGCTGCTGCCGGGCCTGGTCGACCTGCACACCCACCTGCGCGAGCCCGGCCGTGAGGACTCCGAGACCGTGCTGACCGGCACGCGCGCGGCCGCCTCCGGCGGCTACACGGCCGTGTTCGCCATGGCCAACACCTTCCCGGTCGCCGACACCGCCGGTGTCGTCGAGCAGGTCTACCGGCTCGGCCGGGAGCACGGCTACTGCGACGTGCAGCCCATCGGCGCCGTCACCGTCGGCCTGGAGGGCAGGAAGCTCGCCGAACTGGGCGCCATGCACGAGTCGGCCGCCGGGGTCACCGTCTTCTCCGACGACGGCAAGTGCGTGGACGACGCCGTGATCATGCGCCGCGCCCTGGAGTACGTGAAGGCCTTCGGCGGTGTCGTCGCCCAGCACGCGCAGGAGCCGCGGCTGACCGAGGGCGCCCAGATGAACGAGGGCGTCGTCTCCGCCGAGCTGGGGCTCGGGGGCTGGCCGGCGGTGGCCGAGGAATCGATCATCGCCCGGGACGTCCTGCTCGCCGAGCACGTCGGCTCCCGCGTCCACATCTGCCACCTGTCGACCGCCGGCAGCGTCGAGATCGTCCGCTGGGCCAAGTCCCGCGGCATCGACGTCACCGCCGAGGTCACCCCGCACCACCTGCTCCTCACCGACGAGCTGGTGCGCACGTACAACCCCGTCTACAAGGTCAACCCGCCGCTGCGCACCGAGCGCGACGTGCACGCCCTGCGCGAGGCCCTGGCCGACGGCACGATCGACATCGTCGCCACCGACCACGCCCCCCACCCGCACGAGGACAAGGACTGCGAGTGGGCCGCGGCCGCCATGGGGATGGTGGGCCTGGAGACCGCGTTGTCAGTGGTCCAGGAGACCATGGTCGACACGGGCCTGCTGGACTGGGCCGGCGTCGCCGACCGGATGTCCGTCAAGCCCGCGCAGATCGGACAGGCCACCGGGCACGGCCGTCCCGTCTCGGCCGGTGAGCCCGCCAACCTCACCCTCGTCGACACGGAATACCGTGGTCAGGTGGACCCCGCGGGCTTCGCCTCGCGCAGCCGCAACACCCCCTACCAGGGGCGTGAGCTGCCGGGCCGTGTGACGCACACGTGGCTGCGGGGCAAGGCCACGCTCGTCGACGGGAAGCTCACGTGACACCTCTCATCCTGCTGGCCGAGGCCAGGAAGTCGGCCGACGTCACCGACTGGCCGGCCCGCATCGGCTGGCTCGTCGGACTCCTCCTGTTCATCGCGCTCGTCTACTGGCTGATGCGCGAGGGCTGGAAGTGGCGCGGCACGCTCCAGAGCGACCTTCCGGAGCCGCCCAGCGCGCCGGAGGAGACCGGCCCGGTGAAACTTGAGCTGAGCGGCCGCTACCACGGCTCCACCACCGCGGGGCAGTGGCTGGACCGCATCGTGGCCCACGGCCTGGGCACCCGCAGCCGGGCCGAGCTGACCCTGACCGAGGCGGGCCTGGAGGTCGAGCGTCCCGGAGCGAACGACTTCTTCATCCCCGCCGCCGCACTGCGCGGGGCCCGGCTGGAGGCGGCCATCGCCGGCAAGGTCCTCCCCGAGGGCGGCCTGCTGGTGGTGACCTGGGCGCTCGGCGACAAGCTGATCGACTCCGGCTTCCGCTCCGAGCAGGCGGCCGAGCACACCGAGTGGGTCGACACCCTGAACCACATGATCAACGACACGGAAGGCGCACGATGACGACCTCCACCAGGG
This sequence comes from Streptomyces sp. NPDC055966, assembly GCF_042269865.1. Lineage (NCBI taxonomy): Bacteria > Bacillati > Actinomycetota > Actinomycetes > Kitasatosporales > Streptomycetaceae > Streptomyces > Streptomyces sp. NPDC055966. The sequence continues at coordinate 10,034 of NZ_JBHJYK010000009.1, read as the reverse complement.
GAGCCGCCAAGGTTCCCGCCGTACTCGTCCTGGAGGACGGCCGGATCTTCCGCGGCCGCGCCTACGGGGCCGTGGGGGAGACCTTCGGCGAGGCCGTGTTCTCCACCGGCATGACCGGCTACCAGGAAACCCTGACCGACCCGTCGTACGACCGCCAGATCGTGGTCGCGACCGCCCCGCAGATCGGCAACACGGGCTGGAACGACGAGGACGACGAGTCGAGCCGCATCTGGGTCTCCGGCTACGTCGTGCGCGACCCCGCGCGCGTGCCGTCCAACTGGCGGGCCAAGCGCTCGCTGGACGACGAGCTGGTCGCGCAGGGCGTGGTCGGCATCTCCGGGATCGACACCCGCGCCCTCACCCGCCACCTGCGCGAGCGCGGCTCCATGCGCGCCGGCGTCTTCTCCGGCGAGGCGATCGCCCCCGAGGCCGAGCTGCTGGAGCGCGTGCAGGCCCAGCCCCGCATGAAGGGCCTGAGCCTGTACGAGGAGGTCGCCACCAAGGAGGCCTACGTCGTCCCCGCGATCGGTGCGAAGAGGTTCACCGTCGCCGCGATCGACCTCGGCATCAAGGGCATGACCCCGCACCGCATGGCCGAGCGCGGCATCGAGGTCCACGTCCTGCCCGCCACCGCCACGCCCGACGACATCTACGCCGTCGAGCCGGACGGCGTGTTCTTCTCCAACGGCCCCGGCGACCCGGCCACGGCCGACGGCCCGGTGGCCCTGATGACCGCCGTCCTGGAGCGGAAGACGCCGCTGTTCGGCATCTGCTTCGGCAACCAGATCCTCGGCCGCGCCCTCGGCTTCGGCACCTACAAGCTGAAGTACGGCCACCGTGGCATCAACCAGCCGGTCCAGGACCGCACGACCGGCAAGGTCGAGGTCACCGCGCACAACCACGGCTTCGCCGTGGACGCGCCGCTCGACCAGGTCAGCGAGACGAAGTTCGGCCGCGCCGAGGTCTCGCACGTCTGCCTGAACGACGACGTCGTGGAGGGGCTCCAGCTGCTCGACCAGCCGGCCTTCTCCGTCCAGTACCACCCCGAAGCGGCAGCGGGCCCGCACGACGCCGCCTACCTGTTCGACCGCTTCGTTTCCCTGATGGAGGGCCAGCGTGCCTAAGCGCACCGATATCCAGTCCGTCCTGGTCATCGGCTCCGGCCCGATCGTCATCGGCCAGGCCGCCGAGTTCGACTACTCCGGCACCCAGGCGTGCCGCGTGCTCAGGGCCGAGGGCCTGCGCGTCATCCTCGTCAACTCCAACCCGGCGACGATCATGACCGACCCGGAGATCGCCGACGCGACGTACGTCGAGCCGATCACCCCGGAGTTCGTCGAGAAGATCATCGCCAAGGAGCGCCCCGACGCCCTGCTGCCCACCCTGGGCGGCCAGACGGCCCTGAACACCGCGATCTCGCTGCACGAGAACGGTGTCCTCACCAAGTACGGCGTCGAGCTGATCGGCGCCAAGCCCGAGGCCATCCACAAGGGCGAGGACCGCGACCTGTTCAAGGACGTCGTGGAAGAGGTCCGGCGCAAGACCGGCCACGGCGAGTCCGCCCGCTCGGTCATCTGCCACTCCATGGAGGACGTCCTCCAGGGCGTCGAGACCCTCGGCGGCTACCCGGTCGTCGTCCGCCCGTCCTTCACCATGGGCGGCGCCGGTTCCGGCTTCGCGCACGACGAGGAGGAGCTGCGCCGCATCGCCGGCCAGGGCCTCACGCTCTCCCCGACCACCGAGGTGCTCCTGGAGGAGTCCATCCTCGGCTGGAAGGAGTACGAGCTGGAGCTGATGCGCGACAAGCACGACAACGTCGTGGTCGTCTGCTCCATCGAGAACTTCGACCCGATGGGCGTGCACACCGGTGACTCGATCACCGTCGCGCCCGCGATGACGCTGACCGACCGCGAGTACCAGATCCTGCGGGACATCGGCATCGCCGTGATCCGCGAGGTCGGCGTCGACACCGGCGGCTGCAACATCCAGTTCGCGGTGAACCCCGAGGACGGTCGCGTGATCGTCATCGAGATGAACCCGCGCGTGTCCCGCTCGTCCGCCCTCGCCTCCAAGGCCACCGGATTCCCGATCGCGAAGATCGCCGCCAAGCTGGCCGTCGGCTACACGCTGGACGAGATCCCGAACGACATCACGCAGGAGACCCCGGCCTCCTTCGAGCCCACGCTCGACTACGTCGTCGTCAAGGCGCCGCGCTTCGCGTTCGAGAAGTTCCCGCAGGCCGACTCCACGCTGACCACCACCATGAAGTCGGTCGGCGAGGCCATGGCCATCGGCCGCAACTTCACCGAGGCCTTCCAGAAGGCGCTGCGCTCGCTGGAGAAGAAGGGCAGCCAGTTCACCTTCGTCGGCGAGCCCGGCGACAAGCACGGCCTCCTCGAACAGGCCGTACGGCCCACCGACGGCCGCATCAACACGGTCATGCGGGCCATCCGCGCGGGCGCCACCCCCGAGGAGGTCTTCGCGTACACGAAGATCGACCCCTGGTTCGTGGACCAGCTCTTCCTGATCAAGGAGGTCGCGGACGAGCTCGCCGAGGCCCCCGAGCTGACCGCCGGGCTGTTCGCCGAGGCCAAGCGGCACGGCTTCTCCGACCAGCAGATCGCCGAGATCCGCGGCCTGCGCGAGGACGTCGTCCGCGAGGTGCGGCACGCCCTCGGCATCCGCCCGGTCTACAAGACGGTCGACACCTGCGCCGCCGAGTTCGCGGCGAAGACGCCGTACTTCTACTCCTCCTACGACGAGGAGAACGAGGTCGCGCCCCGCGAGAAGCCGGCCGTCATCATCCTGGGCTCCGGCCCGAACCGCATCGGCCAGGGCATCGAGTTCGACTACTCCTGCGTCCACGCCTCCTTCGCGCTGAGCGACGCGGGCTACGAGACGGTGATGGTCAACTGCAACCCGGAGACCGTCTCCACGGACTACGACACCTCCGACCGCCTGTACTTCGAGCCGCTGACGCTGGAAGACGTGCTGGAGATCGTCCACGCCGAGCAGCAGGCCGGCCCGGTGGCGGGCGTGATCGTGCAGCTGGGCGGCCAGACCCCGCTGGGCCTCGCCCAGGCCCTGAAGGACAACGGCGTACCGGTCGTCGGCACCTCGCCGGAGGCCATCCACGCCGCCGAGGACCGCGGCGCCTTCGGCCGCGTCCTCGCCGAGGCGGGCCTGCCCGCCCCGAAGCACGGCACGGCCACCACCTTCGAGGGCGCCAAGGCCATCGCCGACGAGATCGGCTACCCGGTGCTCGTCCGGCCCTCGTACGTCCTGGGCGGCCGGGGCATGGAGATCGTCTACGACGAGACCCGCCTCGCGTCCTACATCGCCGAGTCGACCGAGATCAGCCCATCCCGGCCGGTGCTCGTCGACCGCTTCCTGGACGACGCGATCGAGATCGACGTCGACGCCCTCTACGACGGCGAGGAGCTGTACCTCGGCGGCGTCATGGAGCACATCGAGGAGGCCGGCATCCACTCCGGCGACTCGGCCTGTGCCCTGCCCCCCATCACCCTGGGCGGCTACGACATCAAGCGCCTGCGGGCCTCGACGGAGGCCATCGCCAAGGGCGTCGGCGTGCGCGGCCTGATCAACATCCAGTTCGCGATGGCGGGTGACATCCTCTACGTCCTGGAGGCCAACCCGCGCGCCTCGCGCACCGTGCCCTTCACCTCGAAGGCGACCGCGGTGCCGCTGGCCAAGGCCGCCGCCCGGATCTCGCTGGGCGCGACGATCGCGGAGCTGCGCGCCGAGCGCCTGCTCCCGGCGACCGGCGACGGCGGCGAACTGCCGCTGGACGCGCCGATCTCCGTCAAGGAGGCCGTCATGCCGTGGTCGCGCTTCCGCGACATCCAGGGCCGCGGCGTCGACACCGTCCTCGGCCCGGAGATGCGCTCCACGGGTGAGGTCATGGGCATCGACTCGGTCTTCGGCACGGCGTACGCCAAGTCCCAGGCCGGCGCGTACGGCCCGCTGCCCACCAAGGGCCGCGCGTTCATCTCGGTCGCCAACCGCGACAAGCGCTCGATGATCTTCCCGGCGCGCGAACTGGTCGCGCACGGCTTCGAGTTGCTCGCCACCTCCGGCACCGCCGAGGTCCTCAAGCGCAACGGCATCAACGCCACGGTCGTGCGCAAGCAGTCCGAGGGCACCGGCCCGAACGGCGAGAAGACCATCGTCCAGCTCATCCACGACGGCGAGGTCGACCTCATCGTCAACACCCCTTACGGCACCGGCGGCCGCCTCGACGGCTACGACATCCGTACGGCGGCGGTGGCCCGTTCGGTGCCGTGCCTGACGACCGTCCAGGCCCTCGCCGCCGCCGTCCAGGGCATCGACGCCCTCAACCACGGTGACGTGGGCGTCCGTTCGCTCCAGGAACACGCGGAACACCTGACCGCGGCCCGCGACTAGCAGCCCTGAGGGGGACACCGGAAACGGTGTCCCCCTCTGTACGAGGACCCCCCTGAGGACCCCGAGGACTTTCCCGAGATGTACAAGCTCTTCTTCCGTCTGGTGTTCCGGCGGATGGACGCCGAGAAGGCCCACCACATGGCCTTCCGCTGGATCCGTCTGGCCGTGCACGTCCCCGTGCTGCGCACCTTCGTCGCGGCCGCCCTCGCCCCCCGCCACAAGGAACTGCGCACCGAGGCCCTCGGGCTGCGCATGCACGGCCCCTTCGGGCTCGCCGCGGGCTTCGACAAGAACGCCGTCGCGATCGACGGCATGGCGATGCTGGGCTTCGACCATGTCGAGATCGGCACGGTGACGGGGGAGCCGCAGCCCGGCAACCCCAAGAAGCGGCTGTTCCGCCTCGTCGCGGACCGCGCGCTGATCAACCGCATGGGCTTCAACAACGACGGCTCCCTGACCGTGGCGGCCCGCCTCGCGACCCGCGAGCCGGTCTTCAGGACCGTCGTGGGCGTCAACATCGGCAAGACCAAGGTCGTCCCGGAGGCGGAGGCCGTCGGCGACTACGTGAAGTCCGCCGAGCGGCTCGCGCCGTACGCCGACTACCTGGTCGTCAACGTCTCCTCGCCGAACACACCCGGCCTGCGCAACCTCCAGGCCACCGAGTCGCTGCGCCCGCTGCTGACCGCCGTGCGCGCGGCCGCCGACCGCACGGTCGCGAACCGCCGCGTCCCGCTGCTGGTGAAGATCGCCCCGGACCTCGCCGACGAGGACGTCGACGCCGTCGCCGACCTGGCCGTGGAGCTGGGCCTGGACGGCATCATCGCCACCAACACCACCATCGCGCGCGAGGGCCTCGGCCTGCGCTCCGCACCCTCGCTCGTGCAGGAGACCGGCGGCCTGTCCGGCGCCCCGCTCAAGGAGCGCTCCCTGGAGGTCCTGCGCCGCCTGTACGCGCGCGTGGGCGACCGGATCACCCTGGTGGGCGTCGGCGGCGTCGAGACCGCCGAGGACGCCTGGCAGCGCATCCTGGCCGGCGCCACGCTGGTCCAGGGCTACAGCGCCTTCATCTACGAGGGTCCCTTCTGGGCCCGCACGATCCACAAGGGCCTCGCCGCGCGCCTGCGCACCAGCCCCTACGCCACCCTCGCCGACGCGGTCGGCGCCGACGTGAGGAAGCCCGCATGACCTCGATGGAGCCCTTCGGCGCCCGGCTGCGCCGCGTCATGGACGAGCGCGGCCCACTGTGCGTCGGCATCGACCCGCACGCCTCGCTGCTCGCCGGGTGGGATCTGAACGACGACGTGGCCGGTCTGGAGCGGTTCAGCCGCACGGTCGTCGAGGCCGTGGCCGACCGGGTCGCCGTGATGAAGCCGCAGAGCGCCTTCTTCGAGCGCTTCGGCTCGCGCGGCGTCGCCGTCCTGGAAACGGTCGTCCGGGAGGCGCGCGCGGCCGGCACGCTCGTCGTGATGGACGCCAAGCGCGGCGACATCGGTTCCACCATGGCCGGGTACGCGGAGGCGTACCTGCACCAGGACGCCCCGCTGTTCTCCGACGCCCTGACGGTCTCGCCGTACCTCGGCTACGGCTCGCTCAGCCCGGCCGTGGCCCTCGCCCGCGAGAGCGGCGCCGGCCTGTTCGTGCTGGCGCTGACCTCGAACCCGGAGGGCCCCGAGGTGCAGCACGCGGTGCGCGCCGACGGCCGCAGCGTGGGGGCGACCATGCTGGCCCACCTGGCCGCCGAGAACGCCGGGGAGGAGCCCCTGGGCTCCTTCGGCGCCGTCGTCGGCGCGACGGTCGGCGACCTGTCGTCGTACGACCTCGCGATCAACGGCCCGCTGCTGGCGCCCGGCGTCGGCGCGCAGGGGGCGACGGCGGCCGACCTGCCGAAGGTCTTCGGCTCGGCGCTGCGCAACGTCGTGCCGAACGTGAGCCGGGGTGTTCTGCGTCACGGTCCCGACACGGCGGCGGTGCGCGCGGCCGCGGAGCGTTTCGCCGAGGAGATTCAGGCCGTCGTCGCAGGTTCCTGAGCCCTCCGATGTATGTCCGGGCAGGCGGCAGGTCGGCGACTTGAGTGTGAATACATCCTCAAATCGGGGGCATTATGTCTGAAATGTCCGTCCTGGCGGAGGCTGACCAGGACTTTTCCGCTGTTCTCGCTGACTCTGGCGGACTTGCCCGCTAGTCTCCGAGCAGTGGGGGCACCTCCCGCGCCCTCAAGACAGTGGGGGAGAACGGGCAGCGTGTTGCTCGTGGCTCCCCAGGTGTGGGGCGACTAGGTTCCTCACCGGTCCGTATCCGACAGTTCGACATCCGAGGTGACGTAGGCGTGGCTCTTCCGCCCCTTACCCCTGAACAGCGCGCAGCCGCGCTCGAAAAGGCCGCCGCGGCTCGCCGGGAGCGGGCCGAGGTCAAGAATCGACTCAAGCACTCCGGCGCCTCCCTGCACGAGGTCATCAAGCAGGGCCAGGAGAACGACGTCATCGGCAAGATGAAGGTCTCCGCGCTGCTCGAGTCGCTGCCCGGCGTGGGCAAGGTCCGCGCCAAGCAGATCATGGAGCGTCTGGGCATCTCCGAGAGCCGCCGCGTGCGGGGTCTCGGTTCCAACCAGATCGCCTCCCTGGAGCGTGAGTTCGGCAGCACCGGCTCCTGAGTCCTGCTCCCCGGTCCACGGGGAGCAGACCGGGCGTCCCGGGCACCCCGGGATTGCTGGAATAATCGCTGCATGAGTGAACGTCCGCGGCTGACCGTGCTCTCCGGCCCCTCGGGGGTCGGCAAGAGCACGGTCGTCGCCCATATGCGCAAGGAACACCCCGAGGTCTGGCTCTCGGTGTCGGCCACCACCCGCAAGCCCCGCCCCGGCGAGCGGCACGGAGTCCACTACTTCTTCGTCACCGACGAGGAGATGGACAAGCTGATCGCCAACGGTGAGCTGCTGGAGTGGGCCGAGTTCGCCGGGAACCGCTACGGCACGCCGCGCGCGGCCGTGCTGGAGCGCCTGGAGAACGGCGAGCCCGTTCTGCTGGAGATCGACCTCCAGGGCGCCCGACAGGTCCGGGAGTCGATGTCCGACGCCCGACTGGTGTTCCTGGCTCCTCCCTCCTGGGAGGAGCTCGTGCGCAGGCTGACCGGCCGGGGTACCGAGTCGCCCGAGGTCATCGAGCGCCGCCTGGAGGCGGCCAGGACCGAGTTGGCGGCCGAGCCGGAGTTCGACATGACCTTGGTCAACACCTCCGTCGAGGACGTGGCGCGCGAGCTGCTAGCCTTGATGGACGTTGTGTGATCGTTCTCGATCTTTTTCCCTCTTTCGGAAGGTAGAGCGTGTCCTCTTCCATCACCGCGCCCGAGGGCATCATCAACCCGCCGATCGACGAGTTGCTTGAGGCCACTGACTCGAAGTACAGCCTCGTGATCTACGCCGCCAAGCGCGCCCGTCAGATCAACGCGTACTACTCCCAGCTCGGCGAGGGCCTGCTGGAGTACGTCGGCCCGCTCGTCGACACCCACGTGCACGAGAAGCCGCTCTCGATCGCCCTGCGTGAGATCAACGCGGGTCTGCTGACGTCCGAGGCCATCGAGGGCCCCGCGCAGTAGTACTTTCAGATCGCAGTTGACTTATCCACAGGCCCGGCAGGCATGCTGCCGGGCCTGTGGTGTGTGATGGTCCCGTAGGTTCCGAGCCGGGGAGAGACGGTGGACAAGCCGAAGGTCGTTCTGGGGGTCAGTGGCGGAATCGCCGCGTACAAGGCCTGTGAGCTGCTGCGCAGACTGACGGAGTCGGGTCACGACGTACGCGTCGTCCCCACCGGCTCGGCGCTGCACTTCGTCGGCGCCGCCACCTGGTCCGCGCTGTCGGGCAACCCCGTCTCGACGGAGGTCTGGGACGACGTCCACGAGGTCCCGCACGTCCGCATCGGCCAGGGCGCCGACCTCGTCGTCGTCGCGCCCGCCACGGCCGACACGCTGGCCAAGGCCGCCCACGGCCTCGCCGACGACCTGCTGACCAACACGCTCCTGACCGCCCGCTGTCCGGTCGTCTTCGCGCCCGCCATGCACACCGAGATGTGGGAGCACCCGGCCACCCAGGAGAACGTGGCCACGCTGCGCCGCCGCGGCGCCGTCGTCATCGAGCCCGCCGTCGGCCGGCTCACCGGGGTCGACACCGGCAAGGGCCGGCTGCCCGACCCGGCCGAGATCTTCGAGGTCTGCCGCCGGGTGCTGGCCCGGGGCGCCACCGAGCCCGACCTGAAAGGCCGCCACGTGGTCGTGTCGGCCGGCGGCACCCGCGAGCCCCTCGACCCGGTCCGCTTCCTCGGCAACCGCTCCTCCGGCAAGCAGGGCTACGCCCTCGCCCGCACCGCCGCCGCCCGCGGCGCCCGGGTCACGCTGATCGCGGCCAACACCGGCCTGCCCGACCCGGCGGGCGTGGACGTCGTCCCGGTCGGTACGGCGGTCCAGCTGCGCGAGGCCGTCGTGAAGGCGGCGGCGGACGCCGACGCGGTCGTCATGGCCGCCGCCGTCGCGGACTTCCGCCCGGCCGTCTACGCCGCCGGGAAGATCAAGAAGAAGGACGGCCAGGAGCCCGAGCCGATCGTCCTCCTGCGGAATCCGGACATTCTTGCGGAGATTTCCGCCGATCGTGCCCGGCCGGGGCAGGTGGTCGTCGGCTTCGCCGCCGAGACCGACGACGTCCTCGCGAACGGCCGCACCAAACTCGCCCGCAAGGGCTGTGACCTGCTCGTCGTCAATGAGGTGGGGGAGCGCAGGACGTTCGGCTCCGAGGAGAACGAAGCCGTCGTGCTGGGCGCCGACGGCAGCGAGACCGCCGTGCCGCACGGGCCCAAGGAAGCCCTGGCCGACACCGTGTGGGACCTGGTCGCCGAGCGCCTGCGCTGAGCCCCGGCGCGCCCCCGCGGACGCCCGCTGGGGGCGTGCGCGAGCACTTCTCGATCACCTCTCGATTCGCGTGTGGCGACCCTGGCCAACGCCACCGGGCATTGGGCAGAATGCCCGTGCCGCAGGTCACAGCACTCCCGAGAGGTGAGACTGTGGCCCATCGGGCGAGTGCGACCGATAAACTGTTCCAGGTCGGCATCAGGCGCAGCCCTCGTGCCGACAGAAAATGATCAGCCAGCAGCCGCTGCAACCACAGGGAGCGTTGTGTCCCGTCGCCTGTTCACCTCGGAGTCCGTGACCGAGGGCCACCCCGACAAGATCGCTGACCAGATCAGCGACACCATTCTCGACGCGCTTCTGCGCGAGGACCCGACCTCCCGGGTCGCCGTCGAGACGCTGATCACCACCGGCCTGGTGCACGTGGCCGGCGAGGTCACGACCAAGGCGTACGCGGACATCGCGACCCTGGTCCGCAACAAGATCCTGGAGATCGGCTACGACTCCTCCAAGAAGGGCTTCGACGGCGCCTCCTGCGGCGTGTCGGTGTCCATCGGCGCGCAGTCCCCGGACATCGCGCAGGGCGTCGACACGGCGTACGAGAACCGCGTCGAGGGCGATGAGGACGAGCTGGACAAGCAGGGCGCGGGCGACCAGGGCCTGATGTTCGGCTACGCGTCCGACGAGACGCCGACGCTGATGCCGCTGCCGGTCTTCCT
>NZ_JBHJYK010000008.1:97445-390062 GCF_042269865.1 Streptomyces sp. NPDC055966 | reverse complement strand
TATCTGGGCTTCATGTGGGCCCATCCCGGCAAGCAACTCCTCTTCATGGGCCAGGAGTTCGCGCAGGGCGCCGAGTGGTCCGAGGCGCACGGCCCCGACTGGTGGCTGCTCGACCCGGCGTACGGCGCCGAGGCCGACCACCGGGGGGTACGGGACCTGGTCCGGGACCTGAACACCCGCTACCGCGCGGCCCCCGCGCTCTGGGAGCGGGACACCGACCCGGCGGGCTTCGAGTGGATCACCGGGGACGCGGCCGACGACAACGTCCTCGCGTTCCTGCGCCGGTCCGCCGACGGCACCCCGCTCCTCGCCGTCTGCCACTTCTCGCCGGTGGTGCGCGAGGACTACCGCCTCGGCGTCCCGGAGGACGTGCCGGCGTGGGCGGAGGTGCTCAACACCGACGCCGTGCGCTACGGCGGCAGCGGCGTCGTCCACCCGGACGTGGTCAAGCCGGAGCCGAGGGGGGCCCACGGCCGCCCCGCGAGCATCCGGCTGACCCTGCCCCCGCTGGCTACGGTGTGGCTGCGGCCGGCGTGAGCGCCTCGGGCAGAGCGTCCGTGTACAGCACCCCGAGCCGCTGCGTGGCCCGGGTGAGGGCGACGTAGAGGTCGCTGGTGCCGTAGCGGCCCGGTTCCACCACGAGGACCGCGTCGAACTCCAGGCCCTTGGACTGGCGGGGGTCGAGGAGGACGACGCCGCGGGTGAGGTCGGGTTCGGCGCCGGCCGTGACGCCGTCGAGGCGGGCGGCCAGCCGCCGGTGCAGCTCGCGCGGGGCGATGACCGCCAGGCGGCCCTCGGCGGGGGTGAGTTCGGCGACCGCCTCGGCGACCGCGCCGGGCAGGTCGTCCGCCGCCCGGCGCACCCACGGCCGTACGCCCGTCGAGCGGACCGAGCTGGGCGGCTCGAAGTCCGGGTGCTCGGCGCGTACGACGGCCGCGGCCAGCTCCATGATCTCGGCCGGGGTGCGGTAGTTGACGCCGAGCCGGGTGTGCTCCCAGCGGTCCTCGACGTACGGCGCGAGGATGTCCGCCCAGGAGCCGACACCGGCCGCCTCCGCCGTCTGGGCCGGGTCGCCGACCAGGGTCATCGAGCGGGTCGGGCTGCGCCGCATCAGCAGCCGCCAGGCCATCGGCGACAGCTCCTGCGCCTCGTCCACGATGATGTGCCCGAACGCCCAGGTGCGGTCGGCCGCGGCCCGTTCGGCGGCGCTGCGGTGGTCCGCCTCCTCCTGCCGCTCGGCGAACCGCTCGGCGTCGATGATGTCGTGCGCGGACAGGACCTCGGAATCGTCGTCCTGCTTGTCCTCGAACTCGTACGTCCGGGACGCGTAGGAGACGTCCAGCACGCCCTGCGCGTAGGCGACCTGCGTCTCGCGTTCCCGCTCGGCCCGGGCGCGGGCCGAGCGGTCGTCCTCGCCGAGGAGTTCGGCCGCCTCGTCGAGGAGCGGGACGTCGGCGACCGTCCAGGCGCGGGTCACGGGTCTGCGGATCGCGTCCGCGTCCGCCTGCGTCAGGTGGTCGTGCGGGTCGGCGAGGAAGTCGGCGACGAGGCGCTGCGGGGTGATCCGGGGCCACAACCGGTCGACGGCGGACCAGACTTCGGGGTTCTCGGCGAGTTCGTCGCGGATCTGGGTGATGTCGGAGGCGTCGAGCAGGCTGGTTCCGTCGTAGGGGTCGGTGCCGACGCGTTCGGCGTACAGCTCGGTGAGGGTGTTGAGGATGTGGCCCTCGAAGTACTCGCGGGCCGCGTTGTGCGGGAGCTTCGCGGCGCGGGTGCGCTCGCGGGCGACGGAGACGAGTCCGTCGTCGAGCATCAGCACCTCGCGGTCGTGCTGGACGGTGATCACCGGGTCGGGCAGGGCCTGCCGGTCGCGGACGACGGCGGCCAGCACCTCGGCCATGTCGGCGCGGCCCTTCACGGCGGCCGCCTCGGGGGTGTCGGTCGCGGTGGCCTTCACGCCGGGGAACAGCTCGCCGACGGTGGCGAGCAGCACGCCGGTCTCGCCGAGCGAGGGCAGCACCTCGCCGATGTAGCCGAGGAAGGCCGGGTTGGGGCCGACGATCAGCACGGCGCGACGGGCCAGCAGCTCGCGGTACTCGTAGAGCAGATAGGCGGCGCGGTGCAGCGCGACCGCCGTCTTGCCCGTCCCCGGCCCGCCCTCGACCACCAGCACCCCGCGGTGCGGTGCCCGGATGATCTCGTCCTGTGCGGCCTGGATGGTCTGCACGATGTCGCTCATGCGGCCGGTGCGTGCCGAGTTCAGCGCGGCCAGCAGCACGGCGTCGCCGCTCGGGTCCTCGTGCCCGGTGCGGGTGGTGTCGCCGAGGTCCAGGATCTCGTCGTGCAGCGAGGTCACGGTGCGGCCCTCGGTGCCGATGTGCCGGCGGCGGCGCAGGCCCATCGGGGTGTGCCCGGTGGCGAGGTAGAAGGGCCGGGCGACGTCGGCCCGCCAGTCGATCAGTACCGGGGTGTGCTCGGCGTCGTCCTCGCGCAGCCCGATCCGGCCGATGTGGTGGGCGGTGCCGTCGGCCAGGTCGATCCGGCCGAAGCAGAGCGAGCCGTCCACGGCGTTCAGCGCGGCGAGCAGCCCCGAGCGCTCGGCGACGAGGATGTCCCGCTCCAGCCGGGCCTGCATGGGCTTGTCGCCCTGGGCGAGCGCGTCCGTGACCGAGGTCTCGGTCTCCCCGCGCAGTACGTCCACGCGCGCGTACAGTCCGTCGATGAATTCCTGCTCGTTGCGCAATTCATCGCCTGGATATTCACTGTTTGACAATTCCACTCCCGCCCGGATATACTCTGCTCAGTGAACTTCCTCGCGACATCGCAGGATTGAAGTCGCGAACCACCGAATATACGCAGAGAAATCCCCCGAGCGCAATTGCTCAGGGGATTTTTTGGTGCCCGGCTGTTCTTTACCGCATGTCGTCCAGCACGTCGGCCAGTTCCTCGCGCAGGCGCCGTTTGGGCCGCGCCCCCACCATCGCCTTCACCGGCTCACCGCCCCGGAACAGCATGAACGTCGGCATCGACAGCACCTTGTACGCGTTCGTGGTCTCCGGACTGGTGTCCACATCCAGCTGTACGACCTTCAGCCGGCCCTCCTCCTCGGCCGCGAGTGCGCTGAGCACCGGGCCCATCTGCCGGCACGGCGGACACCAGTCGGCCGTGAACTCGACCAGCACCGGCAGATCCGCCCGCAGCACCTCCGCCTCGAAATCCGCGTCCCGCACCTCGGCCACGCCCGCCGCGTTGATCACCGCTGCTGTCCTCCCAGTTCGCACCCGGGCTCCGGACCCCCCGGAACCAGCGCGTCGGCGGCCAGCGCGTCCCGCGCCTCCTCGGCCCGCACCAGCTGCCCCGCGACCGTCTCCCGCACCGACCGGAGCTGCCCGATGAGCGCGTCCAGCTCGGCCAGCTTGCGCCGGTAGACCTGGAGCGAGGCCGGGCAGGAGTCGCCCTCCGGGTGCCCGGCCCGCAGGCACTCCACGAAGGGCCGCGTCTCCTCCAGCCCGAACCCGAAGTCCTGGAGGGTCCGGATCTGCGCCAGCAGCCGCAGATCCCCCTCGTCGTACGTGCGGTGCCCCTTGGTGTCGCGCCGGGCCGGCAGCAGCCCGCGCGACTCGTAGTACCGCAGCGCGCGGGTCGTGGTCCCGGCCCGCGCGGCCAGCTCGCCGATTCGCATGACGACGACGGTAGGCGTTGACGCCGGGGTCAGGGCAAGACCGGCTGGACCCCCGCCGACTCCTCGACCTCCATCAGCGACGCGCTCTGCCGCTCCTCCTCGAAGGCCCTGGCGCCGCCCCGGAGGCCGAAGAGGCGTTTGGCGACGGCGATGTAGAGGACGGCCAGGATGTTGAGGACGAGGGTGGCGATCTTCAGATAGCTGACCTTCTCGGTGAGTTCGTAGATCTCCAGGGGGAGGAACGCGGCCGTCGCGACGACCGTCAGGTACTCCGCCCAGCGCTTGGCGTACCACAGGCCGACCGCCTCGACCAGCTCGATCAGGGCGTAGGCCAGCGCCAGGGCGGCGACGATCATGAGGGTGGAGTGCTTGTAACCGAACGCCTTCTGGATCGAGCCGACCACGGGTGAGTGGTCGAGGTCGTAGTGGAAGTGCCGGAAGACCGGGCGCAGGACGTCCAGGTATTCGTTGAAGAGGCGGCGCACCGCGTCCTGGCTGTTGCTGAACTTCCAGACCGCTATGGCGACCAGCACGATGAACACGCCGCGCACCAGCCGCTCGATCGCGAGGAAGCGCAGGATGAACAGGTCCCGCAGCACCTTGCCGCGCGGCACCAGCGGGGCGTTCGCCGCCGGGCCCGAGCCGTGCGGCTCGCCGAGCACGAAGTCGCCGCAGCGCAGACAGCGCCAGGCGTCCCCGAGCGCGGTCCCGGCGTGCAGCCGCGGCCGCAGCGTGGGCTCGTCGGGCGCGTAGGTCGTATGGCCCTTGCGCGCGCAGGTCCGCCGGTCCCAGTCGATCTTCATGTCCCCCGAGCCTCCACTTGCGTGTACCTGATGTCTCGCCTGTACGGACGCCACGCGCGAACGTGCCGTTCCGACTGATCCGGAGCGGCACGTTAGCGGACGGGGGCGAGGAGTGCTCAGGCGGCGGTGCTGTCCACCAGTTCCCTCTCCTGCTCCTTCACCTCGGGCGCGGTCTTTTCACGGCGCGGGAGCAGAACGGCCACCAGGACGGTGCCGATGCCGAGGATGACCGCGCCGACCAGGCTGGTGTGCGCGACGGCGTCGGAGAAGGAGGAGCCGACCGCGTCGGCCATCTGCCGGGCGCCGGCGGCGAGTTCGGCGGCCTGCTGCTTGAGCTGCGCCGCCTGCTGCGGGTCGGTCGCCTTCGCGGCCTGTGCGGCCAGTGCGTGCGCCTTGTCGCCGATGCCCTGGGCGACCGCGTAGCCGGCGCCGACCGAGTCCTGCGCGGTGTCCAGGGCGCTCGCCGGGAGCTTGCTGCCGGCCGTGGCGTCGCTCAGGTGGTTGCCGTACGACGTCGCGAGCAGCGAGCCGAGGATGGCGATGCCGAGCGAGCCGCCCAGCTCCAGCGAGGTGTCGTTGACCGCGCCGCCGACGCCCAGTTCGGACTCGGGGAAGGCGCCCATGATGGCGTCGGTGCAGGGCGAGAGGGCGAGACCGATGGCGAGGCCCAGGATGATCAGCGGGGCGAGGAAGTCGCCGTACGTCGAGCCGGCGTCGACCCGGGTCAGCAGGGCGAGGGCGGTGGTGCCGCCGACCATGCCCGCGCCGACCGTCCACTTCATGCCGACGCGCGGGGTCAGGAAGCCGGTCAGGGCCGAGCCGACGAAGACCGCGCCGGCCAGCGGGAGCATCCGGACGCCGGTCTGGAGGGCGTCGTAGCCGAGGACGAACTGGAGGTGCTGGGTCAGGTAGTAGAAGGCGCCGAAGACGGCGAGGAAGAACAGGGCGACGGCGAGGTTGGAGCCCGCGAAGCGGCGGTGCGCGAAGCGGCGGACGTCCAGGATGGGGCGGGGGTGGCGCAGCTCCCAGAGGACGAACGCCACCAGGGCGGCGCCGGCGACGGCCGCGGCCGTGATCGCCTTCGCGTGCCAGCCGAAGTGCGGACCCTCGATGATCATGTAGACGAGGGAGCCGGTCCACAGGACGGAGAGCAGGCCGCCGACGTAGTCGATGCGGTCGTGGTGACCGGCCTTGGACGGCGGGATGAGCACGAAGGCGAGGACGATCGCGACGGCCGCGACGGGCACGTTGATCAGGAAGGTCGAGGACCAGCCGTGGTCGCGCAGCAGCGCGCCCGCGACGACCGGTCCGGCGGCGATGGCGAGGCCGGCGGTGGCGGTCCACAGCACGATCGCCTTGGCGCGCTCGGCGCGCGGGAAGGTCGCGGCGAGCAGGGAGAGCGTGGCGGGCATGATCAGCGCCGCGCCGACGCCCATCACGGCGCGGGCCGCGATGACGGTCGTGGAGCTGTCGGCGAGGTAGCCGAAGACGGCGCCGCCGCCGAAGACCGCGAGACCGAGGACGAGTGCGCCGCGCCGGCTGTACTTGTCGCCGATCGCGCCGAGCAGCAGCATCAGCGCGGCGTACGGGACGGTGTAGCCGTCGATCACCCACTGGAGATCGGCACTGGAGAGCCCGAGGTCCTTCGTCATGTCGGGTGCGGCGACCGTGAGGGCGGTGTTCGCCATCACGATGATCAGCAGGCTCAGGCAGAGCACGAGCAGTGCCCACCAGCGCCGGGCGTACGGGCGCTCCATCTTCTCGACCGGTTCGGTCATGACGAGTCGCATGGCAGGGGTCGCCTTCCTCGGATCGCGACGGTTGGTGCGGAACGGTGCTGACTTGCACAGTGACGTGCAATTGCACAACCATGTGTAATGTACGCCGTTGCACAGTGGTGTGCAAATCGTGAAGGGCATGCAGAATGACTGCCATGACCACGGGTAACAGCCGCGCCGACGCCAACCGGCGCCGCATCCTCGACGTCGCCCTCGCGGAACTGCTGCGCGACCCCGACGCCTCCATGGACCAGATCGCGCGCGCCGCGGGGGTCGTACGACGGACGGTGTACGGCCATTTCCCCAGCCGCGAGGCGCTGATCAGCACGCTGGTCGACGAGGCTGTGGCGGCGCTGGCGGACGCGGACGCGGGCGCCCGCAGGGAGGTCGCCGACCCGGCGGAGGCGGTGGCCCGGTCGGTGCTCGCGATCTGGGAGATCGCCGACCGCTACCGGCTGCTGGTCGCGCTCGCCCAGCGCACGGTCACCGTCCAGGGCATCCGAGAGCGCCTCGCCCCGCTGCGCGCGAACAAGGTCCGGCTGCTGGAGCGCGGGCTGGAGAAGGGCGTGTTCAGCTCACCGCTGCCGGCCCCGGCGCTGGCGTACGTGCACGAGCAGCTGCTGTTCGCCGTGATGGAGGCGGTGAACGACGGCCTCCTGACAGCGGCGGAGGCGGGCCGCTCGGCCACGGTCACGGTCCTGACCGCGGCGGGCGTGCCCGCCTCGACGGCCACCGAGCTGGTGGCCGAGGTGAGTGAGGAGTCGTAGCAGCGCCGTAGCGGTGCCGTGGACATGCCGGATGCCCGGCCCCGGTTCAGGCGGGGCCGGACATCCGGAGCTTCTTTCGGGGTCAGGCCTTGGCCAGCGCATCTTCCCGCTGCTCGGGCACCTCGGCCACCGTCCCGTGGCCCTCGTCCATGAGCGTCGTCTCGTCGAAGGGCAGCTCACCGGCGAGCACCCGCCGCACCCGCTCCTTGTCGATCTCCTTGGTCCAGGTGCCCACGAGCACCGTCGCCACCGCGTTGCCCGCGAAGTTGGTCAGGGCGCGGGCCTCGCTCATGAAGCGGTCGATGCCGACGATCAGACCGACGCCGTCGACCAGCGCGGGCTTGTGCGACTGGAGGCCGCCGGCCAGGGTCGCGAGACCGGCCCCGCTGACGCCCGCCGCGCCCTTGGACGCCAGCAGCAGGAACAGCAGCAGCGGGATCTGCTCGCCGATCGACATCGGCGTGCCCAGCGCGTCCGCGATGTAGAGCGACGCCATGGTCATGTAGATCATCGTGCCGTCGAGGTTGAACGAGTACCCGGTCGGCACGGTGATGCCGACGACCGGCCTGCTGACGCCCAGGTGCTCCATCTTCGCGATGAGCCGCGGCAGCGCGGACTCGGAGGAGGAGGTGGACAGGATCAGCAGGAACTCACGGGCGAGGTACTTGCACAGCGAGAAGACGTTCACCCCCGCGACGATCCGCAGGATCGCGCCGAGCACCACGAAGACGAACAGGACGCAGGTGATGTAGAAGCCGAGCATCAGCACGGCAAGGCTCTTGAGCGCGTCGATGCCGGCCGAACCGGTCACGGCCGCGATGGCGCCGAAGGCACCGAGCGGCGCGAGCCACATGACCATCGACAGGATGCGGAAGACCAGCCGCTGGATGTGCTCGACACCGCGCAGCACCGGCTGCCCGACCGGGCCCATGGCCTGGAGCGCGAACCCGGCGAGCAGGGCGATCAGCAGCGTCTGGAGGACCTGGCCCTCGGTGAAGGCGGAGACGAACGTGGTCGGGATGATCGACAGCACGAACTCGACGGGCGGCAGCGCGTCGCTGGAGACCTGGGCGTGCCCGGTGTGCTTGATCGCGTTGGTCAGGTGCAGCCCGTCACCCGGGTGCAGCACGTTGCCGACGACGAGGCCGATGCCGAGCGCGACCAGCGACATCACGAGGAAGTAGCCGAGGGCGATACCGCCGACGGCGCCGACCTTGGCCGCCTTCCGTACCGATCCGATGCCGAGCACGATCGTGCAGAAGATGATCGGCGAGATCATCATCTTGATCAGGTTCACGAAACCGGTTCCGAGCGGCTTCAGCTGGACGGCGGCATCGGGCCAGATGAGCCCCACGGCGATGCCGAGCACGACCGCCGCGATCACGGCGATGTACAGGTAATGAGTCCGGTCCCGCTTCACGCGGGGTACGGCTGGTGCCGTATCGGGGGTGCTGGCGGCCACGGCTGCCCTCCTTGACGTCTTCGTCGGCATCACCGGCGTGCGGCTCACGTCCGGGGGTGTTGTGGGGGATGCCGTGACTATCTCCCGGCCTGTGAGAGCGGTCACCCTTCCGTTCATTTAGTTCACGCTTAACCGAGGGGGCACACTGCTGACATGCGCGTTCCCTCCCTCCCCCGACCTCGCAGCCTGGCGGGCCAGCTGTTCGCCATGCAGGCCGTGCTGATCGCACTGGTCGTGGCCGGGTACGCGCTGTTCACCTACGTCAGCGACCGCGGGCAGGCCGAGGACGCGGCGAAGCGGCAGGTCGTCGCGGTGGCCCGGTCGATCGCGGACGCCCCCTCGGTCCGCTCGGCGATCCACACCCCGAACCCCTCCGCCGCGCTGCAGCCCTACGCCCTCCAGGTCACCCGGGACGCGGACGTCGACTTCGTGACGATCATGAACACGGACGGCATCCGCTGGACCCACCCCGACCCCTCGCAGATCGGCAAGCGCTTCCTCGGCCGTATCGACCCCGCCGTGCACGGCCACACCTTCACCGAGACCTACACCGGCACCCTCGGCCCGTCCGTCCGCGCGGTGACCCCGGTCGAGGACGGCGGCCGCGTCATCGGCCTGGTCAGCGCCGGCATCAAGGTAGAGGCGATCAGCGAGCGGGTCCAGGGCCAGGTCACGGCCCTGCTCGGGGTGGCCGGCGGCACCCTGCTGCTGGGCGCGGTCGGCACCTACGTCGTGAACGCACGCCTGCGCCGCCACACCCACGGCATGAACGCCACCGAGCTGAGCCGGATGCACGACTACCACCAGGCGGCGCTGCACGCGGTCCGCGAGGGCCTGCTGATGCTGGACGCGCAGTACAGGGTGGCGCTGATCAACGACGGCGGGCGGGAGCTGCTGGGGGTGGGGAGCGAGCAGGAGGTGATCGGCCACTCGGTGGCGGACCTCGGCCTGCCGGGCCCGCTGACGGGCGCGCTGCTGTCGTCGGAGCCGAGGGTCGACGAGGTCCATCTGACGACCTCCCGGGTCCTGGTGGTGAACACCTCCCCGGTGTCGGGCGGCGAGCGGCGCGGAACGATGGTGACGTTGCGCGACGTGACCAAACTCCAGGCGCTGATGGGCGAGTTGGACTCGGAACGCGGCTTCACCCAGGCCCTGCGCTCACAGGCCCACGAAGCCGCCAACCGCCTCCACACGGTCGTCTCGCTGATCGAGCTGGGCCGGGCCGAGGAGGCGGTGGCGTTCGCCACGGCCGAGCTGGAGCTGGCGCAGGCCCTGACCGACCAGGTGGTGGCGGCGGTGAGCGAGCCGGTGCTGGCCGCGCTGCTGCTCGGCAAGACGGCCCAGGCCAACGAGCGGGGCGTGGAACTGGTCGTCTCCCCCGACAGCCGCCTGGACGACGGCCTGCTCCCGGCGGAACTGTCCTCCCGCGACCTGGTCACGATCCTCGGCAACCTGATCGACAACGCGGTGGACGCGGCGCAGGGCAGCGCCGGGGCGCGGGTGACGGTCACGGCGTACGCCTCGGACGACGAGGTGGTCCTGCGGGTGACCGACACCGGCCCCGGTGTCGACCCGGCCCATGCGGACCTGGTATTCCAGCGGGGGTTCTCCACCAAGCCGGCCGGGCCCGGCGGGCGGGGCCTCGGGCTGGCCCTGGTCCGGCAGGCGGTGGCCCGCCACGAGGGCACGCTGACGGTGGCGGAATCCGACGACAACGGCGCGGACGGCGAGGGCGGAGCGGTGTTCGAGGTGCGGTTGCCGACGCGTGCGGCTTCCCCGGTGCCGGGAGGCGACACGACATGACGGATGCACCGGCGATCAGGGTGCTGGTGGTCGAGGACGACCCGGTGGCCGCCGACGCGCACGTGCTGTACGTCGGCCGGGTCCCCGGGTTCGTCGCGGTCGGCAAGGCCCACACCGGCGCGGAGGCACGCCGCGTCCTGGACCGCACGCCCGTGGACCTCCTTCTGCTGGACCTCCACCTCCCCGACGTGCACGGCCTCCAGTTCGCCCGCTCCCTGCGCGCGGCGGGCCATCACGCGGACGTGATAGCGGTGACCTCGGCCCGCGACCTCGCGGTGGTCCGCGAGGGCGTCTCCCTGGGTGTCGTCCAGTACGTCCTGAAGCCCTTCACCTTCGCCACCCTCCGCGACCGCCTCGTCCGCTACGCCGAGTTCCACGCCGCGGCAGGCGAGGCGAGCGGCCAGGACGAGGTCGACCGCGCCCTCGCGACCCTCCGTGCGCCGTCCCCCGCCGCCCTTCCGAAGGGGCTGAGCGCCCCGACGCTGGAACGCGTGACGGCGGCACTGCGGGAGGCCTCGGAGGGCCTCACGGCAGCGGGCCTGGCGGAGTCGGTGGGCATCTCCCGCATCACCGCCCGACGCTACCTGGAGCATCTGGTGGACTCGGGCCGAGCCGGACGCAGCCCGCTGTACGGGCAGGTGGGAAGGCCGGAGCTGGTGTACCGGTGGGTGGCACAGGGGCGGTGAGGCCGCGCCGGCCCGGCGTCTCTGCGCCACGCCAGTGCCCGGAGCAGCGCCTGAAGGGCGAGGTCCGCCGTGACCCGCGGCTTCTTACTCCGCCGTGGCGAATCCCGCGTACGACACGACCTGCACACCGAGGCCGACCACCGCCAGTGCCTCCAGCACGGAGACCGCGACGAGCATCCCACCGCCGTCCCCCGCCGCCCAGAACAACACGAGGGCCGCCAACGGTACGACGCAGAAGGCCGTCAGGTCCACCACGCGCTGAATGGCCTTGCGCGACCTGCGGCGTGCGTCAGTGCGGTGCTCCGTTTCCCAGCGAAAGACAGAAGAGTCGTCGGGGGCGCCCGCGAGTCGGGTCAGTCGCGGCCCCAGGTCGTCGCGTACGTACGCCCCGATCGCCGAGATCTTCTGATCGTTCACGAGATACGTCCACCCGAGTACGACACACACCGGCGGCAGCGCCAGCAGCATCGACGCCTGCTTGGCCTGGGCGGCGGCGGCGATGACGGCGGCCACGACGGTCAGGGTGACGTACAGCAGATTGTCCCGGAACCCGATCCGGGTCTTCTGCTCGTCCTTGAGCGTCTGGTACTCGGTGAGCAGCAACTGCCCGACGGTGACGTCTCGTTCCGGCACTCCAGCCCCTTCCCCCGGCAGTACTTGAGGAGTGTGCCGCAGCCCCCGCCGCAGCCCCCCGTACCCCAATCCCGCGCACATCCATTGACCTGACTAGACCACTCCTCTTACCTTCACACGGCAGTCATCTCCGCGCCATCCCCACGTGCGCTCAGGAGGTCATGCCCGTGCGCCCCACCGCCGCCCTCTCCGCCCTCCTCACCGCCGCTCTCGCCGCCGCGACTCTCACCGGGTGCGGCAGCGGTTCCGGAAGCGGTCCGAACACGCTGAAGGTGTCGTACAAGCAGTCGACCGACAACTCCATCAAGGTGATGGACACCTATCTCGCCGGGATCAAGAAGGAGTTCGAGAAGAAGTACCCGGGGAAGAAGGTCGAGTTCGTTCCGGTGAAGGCACCGGACTCCGAGTACTACACCAAGGTCCAGCAGATGATGCGTTCGCCGAGGACCGCGCCGGACCTGGTCTACGAGGACACCTTCCTCATCAACTCCGACATCACGAGCGGGTATTTGAAGCCCCTCGACCCCTATCTCGCCGGCTGGCCGGACTGGAAGCAGTTCCTCGACACGGCGAAGGCGTCGGCGCGGGGGGAGGACGGGAAGACCTACGGCGTGCCGGACGGGACCGACACCCGGGGGCTGTGGTTCGACAAGCGGGTGTTCCGGAAGGCCGGGCTGCCGCTCGACTGGCAGCCGAAGACCTGGGCCGACGTCCTCGCCGCCGCCCGCACCATCAGGCAGAAGGTCCCCGGCGTCGTCCCGCTCAACGTCTACACCGGCAAGCCGGCCGGCGAGCGGGCCACCATGCAGGGCATGGAGATGCTGCTGTACGGCACGGGGAACGGGACGTCCGACCCGTTGTACGACAGCGGCAGCAAGAAGTGGATCACGGGCGGCCAGGGGTTCACGGACTCACTGAAGTTCATCGAGAGCGTCTACAAGGAGAAGCTCGGGCCCGACGTCTCCGACGCCCTCGACCCGAACTACGCCACCACCGTCGCGGGCGAACTGCTCCCCGAGGGCAAGCTGGGCATCGACCTCGACGGCTCCTGGCTGCCGCAGAACTGGCTGCCGGGCAGCGGCCGTGACTGGCCGGACTGGTCCCGGCAGCTCGGCCTCGCGTACATGCCGACGCAAGCCGGGCAGGCACCGGGCAAGGTGAGCATGTCCGGCGGCTGGACGTGGGCCGTCCCGGCCAAGGCGGCCCACCCCGACCTCGCCTTCGACTTCGTCAAGACGATGCAGACGGAGGCCAACGCCAGGAAGTGGTACATCGCCAACTCCGGTATCGCGCTGCGCAAGGACGTCGCCGCCGACCCCGCGTACGCCACCGCCCAGCCCGGCATCAAGTTCTTCACCGACCTCGTGTCCAGCACGCACTACCGGCCCGCGTATCCGGCGTATCCGAAGGTGTCCACGGCGATCCAGGAGGCGATGGAGAGCGTGACCACCGGTGACGCGTCGGCCGAGAAGGCGGTGAGCACGTACGACTCGACGCTGAAGGACGTCACCGGCGGGCAAGTGGTCCACAAGTGAGGCGCCGTCCCGGCCGGGCCCGTCCCGGCCAGGCCCGCCGCCGGTTCACGCGGGCGCTCCCGCTCACCCCCGCCGTCGTCCTCATCCTGCTCTTCCTCGCCGGGCCGATCGCCTACTGCGTCTACATCGCCTTCACCGACCTGCAGTTGACGGGGCAGGCGCACGCGTCGTTCGTCGGGTTCGACAACTTCCGCCGGGCCTTCCAGGACAGCGAGTTCCTGAACGCCGTATGGCTGACGCTGGTGTTCACCGTGCTGTCCTCGCTCGTCGGGCAGAACACCCTGGGGCTCGCGCTGGCCGCGCTGATGAAGCGGGCGAGCAAGCCGGTCCGGACCC
This sequence comes from Streptomyces sp. NPDC055966, assembly GCF_042269865.1. Lineage (NCBI taxonomy): Bacteria > Bacillati > Actinomycetota > Actinomycetes > Kitasatosporales > Streptomycetaceae > Streptomyces > Streptomyces sp. NPDC055966. Next base: position 376,577 of record NZ_JBHJYK010000008.1, on the reverse strand, counting down.
TCACCGGCGGGGTGGTGGTCACGGCCTGGGTGCTGCCGGAGGTCGTCGCCGGGTTCCTGCTGTACGCCTTCTTCCGGCGGGAGGGGACGCTCGACGCCATCCTGGAGTGGCTTCATCTGCCGCGTCAGAACTGGCTGTTCACCCTGCCCGTCCTCGCCGTGTCCTTCGCCAACGTCTGGCGCGGGACGGCGTTCTCGATGCTCGTCTACTCGGCCGCGCTGGACGAGATCCCCGCCGAGATCACGGAGGCCGCGGAGGTCGACGGGGCCGGCGGCTGGCGCCGGATGTGGCACATCACGCTGCCGATGATTCGCCGGTCCATGGCCACCAACCTCATGCTCAACACCCTCCAGACGCTCTCCGTCTTCGGGCTGATCTGGGTGATGACCCGGGGCGGCCCCGGCAACAAGAGCCAGACCCTGCCGCTGTTCATGTACGAACAGGCCTTCCAGAACAGCATGATCGGGTACGGCACCGCGGTCGCCCTGCTCCTGCTGCTCGTCGGTTCCCTGTTCTCCGTCGTGTACCTGCGTCTGCTGCGAACGGAGGTGTGACCGGCCGTGCCCCGCAAGCGCGCCTCCCGCCGGCTCACCGCGGACGCCGCCCTGCTGCTGGTGGCGGCCGCCTTCGCGCTGCCCCTCGCCTGGGTGGTGCTGTCCGCCGTGGACCCGCACGCCGACCTGAGGGTCCGCGTCCCGGGCGGCTTCACGCTCGCCAACTTCCGGGCCGTCCTCACCCCCGACATCACCTACACCCCGCTGCTCAACAGCCTGATCCTGTGCGGCTGCGCGACCGCGCTGACGGTCGTCTGCGCCGCCCTCGCCGCGTACCCGCTCTCCCGCTTCCGCTCCCGTCTGAACCGGCCGTTCCTGCTGACGGTCCTGTTCGCGACGAGCCTGCCGATCACCGCGATCATGGTGCCGGTGTACGCGCTGTTCGTCCGCGTGAACCTGATCGACACCATGCAGGGCACGATCCTGTTCTTCGCCGCCTCCCAACTCCCCTTCGCCATCTGGCTGATGAAGAACTTCATGGACGGCGTGCCGAGGGAGCTGGAGGAGGCGGCCTGGACGGACGGCGCCTCCGGGCTCCAGTCGCTGCTGCGCATCGTGCTGCCGCTGATGGGCCCCGGCGTCGCCGTCGTCACGGTGTTCTCGTTCGTGACGATGTGGGGCAACTTCTTCGTCCCGTTCATGCTGCTGCTCACCCCGGACCAGATGCCGGCCTCGGTCAGCATCAACGACTTCTTCGGCAACCGCGGCATGGTGGCGTACGGCCAGCTCGCCGCGTTCTCCGTGCTCTACTCGACGCCGGTGATCCTGCTGTACGTCCTGGTGGCGCGCAGACTGGGCGGCGGGTTCGCGCTGGGCGGGGCGGTCAAGGGGTAGCCGGGAGAGGTGTTCCGTCCGTTACATTCCTTGCATACCGAACAGTCGGAACTGTACGTTCACACAATCCGTGTTCCTGGCCGAACAGACCGTAGCCATCCCCGCACCGACCCCCTTAGTTTGTGCGAGGTGCGCCAACCGTCAGCTCCTCCGTTCAACGCCCAGGCCGCCCGCAGACTGCGCGCGGCGCTCGGCATGGGCCCCGAGCATGTCGCCTACGGCATGCGGGTCTCGTACGGCATGCCCTATGTCACGCCCGATCTCGTCATCGCCTGGGAGCGGGGTACGGCGGTGCCGTCGAGCCCCGAAGTCACCGCTCTCGCCGGGGTGTTGTGGTGCTCCCCCGGCGAGCTGATCGGACGGCCCCGCACCCTGCGGGAGCACCGCGTCGCGCGCGGCCTCGCCGGTGAGGACGTCGCCCGTGTCACCGGCCTGGAGCACCGCGCCTATCTGCGGATGGAGGAGAGCGACGACTGGCGCGGCAGCGAACCCCAGTCCGCCGCGCTCGCCGAGATCCTCCAGCTGTCCCTGCCGGACTTCGTCGCCGTGACGAAGCGGGAGGGGAAGCTCACCGAGCTGCTGCGCAGCGCGGTCACCACACGCTGGCAGGCCTACGTACGGCCGGTCGCCAGGCTGGTACCCCTGGACCGGAAGCTGCTGGAGAGCGCTCTCCAGCGGCTGCACACGGACTACCAGGGGCAGATGGTGGCCAGCCTCAACTGGGGCGGGAACAGCGCGGCCGACGCCGCCGGCGACGCGGGCCGCGAGTTCCTCGACGGGATAGTCGAACGCTTCTGGGCGCTCGCCGTTCCCTAGGGTCACTCGTGCCTAGAAGACCGACTCCGCCTCGTCCATCCGGTCCTTCGGCACCGTCTTCAGTTCGGTGACCGCCTCGGCGAGCGGCACCATCTGGATGTCGGTGCCGCGCAGCGCGGTCATCCTGCCGAACTCGCCGCGGTGGGCGGCCTCGACGGCGTGCCAGCCGAAGCGGGTGGCGAGGACGCGGTCGTAGGCGGTGGGGACGCCGCCGCGCTGGACGTGGCCGAGGATGACCGGCTTGGCCTCCTTGCCGAGGCGCCGCTCCAGCTCGTAAGCCAGGGCGGTGCCGATGCCCTGGAAGCGCTCGTGGCCGTACTGGTCGATCTCGCCCTTGCCGTAGTCCATGCTGCCCTCGGCGGGGTGGGCGCCCTCGGCGACGCAGATGACGGCGAACTTCTTGCCGCGGGCGAAGCGCTCCTCGACCATCTTGACCAGGTCGACCGGGTCGAAGGGCCGCTCGGGCAGGCAGATGCCGTGGGCGCCGGCGGCCATGCCGGACTCCAGGGCGATCCAGCCGGCGTGCCGGCCCATGACCTCGACGACCATCACGCGCTGGTGGGACTCGGCGGTGGTCTTGAGCCGGTCCATCGCCTCGGTCGCGACACCCACGGCCGTGTCGAAGCCGAAGGTGCGGTCGGTGGAGGAGATGTCGTTGTCGATGGTCTTCGGGACGCCCACGACGGGCAGGCCGGCGTCGGAGAGCATGCGGGCCGCGGTCAGCGTGCCCTCGCCGCCGATCGGGATCAGCGCGTCGATGCCGAACTCCTCGACCATGTCGGTCGCCTTGTCGCAGGCCTCGCGCAGCCGGTCGCGCTCCAGCCGGGAGGAGCCGAGGATCGTGCCGCCGCGGGCCAGGATGCCGCTGACGGCGTCCAGGTCGAGGGAGCGGTAGTGGCGGTCGAGCAGACCGCGGTAGCCGTCCTCGAAGCCGATGACCTCGTCGCCGTACTGCGTCACGGCCCGGTGCACGACCGACCGGATCACGGCGTTCAGGCCGGGGCAGTCGCCGCCTGCGGTGAGAACTCCGATGCGCATCGTGCTGTGTCTCCTGCTCGCTGTCGGTGCGGGTGAGCCAGTGCCGATTGTTCCACGTCCGCCGGAGCACTGACCTACTTGACGGGCGCTTTATCCGGAGCCGGAGGTATTGTCAAGAGGGTTCCGCTCACCTTGGTGGGCGATTTTTATGCCGGTGATGCGACATACGAGACTTTGCGACATACAAGACATGAGGAACGGAGTGGACGCGTGACGCGCAGCGTGTACGTGACCGGGATCGACCGCGGTGACGGCCGCCAGGTCGTGGAGCTGGGAGTCATGGAGCTCCTGACCCGCCAGGTCGACCGGGTGGGGGTCTTCCGTCCGCTCGTCCACGACCGGCCCGATCGGATGTTCGAACTGCTCCGGTCGCGCTACCGGCTCTCCCAGGACCCGGCGACCGTCTACGGCATGGACTACCACGAGGCCTCCGCGCTCCAGGCCGAGCGGGGCACCGACGAACTGGTCTCCACGCTGGTCGACCGCTTCCACCTGGTGGCCCGGGACTACGACGTCGTCCTCGTCCTCGGCACCGACTTCGCCGACACCCAGCTGCCCGACGAGCTGTCCCTGAACGCCCGCCTGGCCAACGAGTTCGGCGCCTCCGTGATCCCGGTGGTCGGCGGCCGCAAGCAGCCGGCCGAGTCCGTGCTCGCCGAGACCCGCAACGCCTTCCGCGCCTACGACGGCCTCGGCTGCGACGTGCTCGCCATGGTCACCAACCGGGTGGCCCGCGAGGACCGCGACGAGATCGCCGAGCGGCTGCGCGACCGGCTGCCCGTGCCCTGCTACGTCGTCCCCGACGAGCCCGCACTGTCCGCGCCGACCGTCTCCCAGATCGTCCACACCCTCGACGCGAAGGTCCTGCTCGGCGACGACTCGGGGCTGGCCCGGGACGCGCTGGACTTCGTCTTCGGCGGCGCGATGCTGCCGAACCTGCTCGGCGCCCTGACGCCGGGCTGCCTGGTCGTCACCCCGGGCGACCGCGCCGACCTGGTCATCGGCTCGCTGGCCGCGCACAGCGCCGGCACCCCGCCGATAGCCGGGGTGCTGCTGACCCTGAACGAGGTGCCGCGCGAGGAGATCCTCACCCTCGCCGCCCGCCTCGCCCCGGGCACCCCGGTGCTGTCCGTGACCGGCAACAGCTTCCCCACCGCCGAGCAGCTGTTCTCGCTGGAGGGCAAGCTGAACGCGGCGACCCCGCGCAAGGCGGAGACCGCGCTCGGCCTGTTCGAGCGCTACGCCGACACCGCCGAGCTGGCCGCGCGGGTGAGCGCGCCCAGCACCGACCGGGTCACCCCGATGATGTTCGAGCACAAGCTGCTGGAACAGGCCCGCTCCGACAAGCGCCGGGTCGTGCTCCCCGAGGGCACCGAGGCGCGCGTGCTGCACGCGGCCGGGGTGCTGCTGCGCCGGGGCGTGTGCGACCTGACCCTGCTGGGCCCCGAGGACCAGATCCGCAAGAAGGCCGCCGACCTCGGCATCGACCTCGGCGACACCCAGCTGATCGACCCGGCCACCAGCGAGCTGCGCGACGCCTTCGCCGAGCAGTACGCCCTGCTCCGGGCGCACAAGGGCGTCACCGTCGAGCTGGCCCACGACGTCGTGTCGGACGTCAACTACTTCGGCACCCTGATGGTCCAGGAGGGCCTGGCCGACGGCATGGTCTCGGGCTCCGTGCACTCCACGGCCGCCACCATCCGGCCCGCCTTCGAGATCATCAAGACCACGCCGGACTCCTCGATCGTCTCGTCCGTCTTCTTCATGTGCCTCGCCGACAAGGTGCTGGTCTACGGCGACTGCGCGGTCAACCCGGACCCGGACGCGCAGGCGCTCGCGGACATCGCCATCCAGTCGGCGGCGACGGCCGCGCGGTTCGGCGTGGAGCCGAGGATCGCGATGCTGTCGTACTCCACCGGCACGTCCGGCTCGGGCGCCGACGTCGACAAGGTGCGCGAGGCGACCGAGCTGGCGCGCTCGCGCCGCCCCGACCTGAAGATCGAGGGGCCGATCCAGTACGACGCGGCCGTCGAGCCCACGGTCGCCGCGACCAAGCTGCCGGACTCCGACGTCGCCGGGCAGGCGACGGTCCTGATCTTCCCGGACCTCAACACCGGCAACAACACGTACAAGGCCGTGCAGCGCTCGGCCGGCGCGATCGCCGTCGGCCCGGTCCTCCAGGGTCTGCGCAAACCGGTCAACGACCTGTCCCGGGGCGCGCTCGTCCAGGACATCGTCAACACCGTCGCCATCACGGCCATCCAGGCCCAGACGCCCGCCAACTGACCTCCCCGTACAGAGAGTTCTCGAACACCGTGGCTGCAACCCGCGTCCTCGTCCTCAACTCCGGCTCCTCGTCGCTGAAGTACCAGCTGCTCGACATGCGCGACGCCGCCCGGCTGGCCGCCGGTCTGGTGGAGCGCATCGGCGAGCAGACCTCCCGGCTCCGGCACACCTGCCTCACCAGCGCCGAGACCCGTGAGCACACCGGGCCCATCGCCGACCACGACGCCGCGCTCAAGGCGGTCGCCGCCGAGCTGGGCCGGGACGGCCTCGGCCTGGACTCGCCCGAACTGGCCGCGATCGGCCACCGCGTGGTGCACGGCGGGCTGTTCTTCACCGAGCCGACCGTCATCGACGACGCGGTGATCGCCGAGATCGAGCGGCTGGTACCGGTCGCCCCGCTGCACAACCCGGCCAACCTCACCGGCATCCGCACCGCCCGGGCGCTGCGCCCGGACCTGCCCCAGGTCGCCGTCTTCGACACCGCGTTCCACACGACGATGCCGGAGTCCGCGGCCCGCTACGCGATCGACCCGAAGATCGCCGACCGCCACCGCATCCGCCGCTACGGCTTCCACGGCACCTCGCACGCGTACGTCTCCCGCGAGACGGCGCGACTGCTGGGCAAGGACCCGTCCGAGGTCAACGTGATCGTGCTGCACCTGGGCAACGGCGCCTCGGCCTCGGCGGTCGAGAAGGGCCGGTGCGTGGACACCTCGATGGGGATGACCCCGCTGGAGGGGCTCGTGATGGGCACCCGCTCCGGTGATCTGGATCCGGCCGTCATCTTCCATTTGGCCCGGGTTGGCGGAATGTCCATGGACGAGATCGACACTCTTCTCAACAAGAGGAGCGGCCTGTTCGGCCTGTGCGGGGACAACGACATGCGGGAGATCCGCCGCCGGATCGACGAGGGCGACGAAGAAGCCGCACTCGCCTTCGACATTTACATTCACCGGCTCAAGAAGTACATCGGCGCTTATTTCGCCGTACTGGGCACGGTGGACGCGATCGCGTTCACGGCCGGGGTCGGCGAGAACGCCGTGCCGGTGCGCGAGGCCGCGCTCACGGGCCTCGACGGGCTGGGCCTCGCGGTCGACCCGGAGCTGAACGCGATGCGGGCGGACGAGGCCAGACTGATCTCTCCGAAGGACGCGCGTGTCGCGGTCGCCGTGGTGCCGACGGATGAGGAACTGGAGATCGCGACCCAGACCTACGCACTGGTCGGAAAGAACAACTGAATAGCACCTGAGCGGTGCGGCACTCATTTGTATCTTCCGCCAGACGGAATATTCCGTAGCGAAACAAACCGATAGGATCGCCCCATGCGCCGTTCCAAAATCGTCTGTACGCTCGGCCCCGCGGTCGACTCCCACGAGATGCTCGTCGCCATGATCGAGGCGGGCATGAATGTGGCCCGTTTCAACTTCAGCCACGGCACCCACGCCGAGCACCAGACGCGGTACGACCGCGTCCGGGCCGCGGCCAAGGAGACCGGCCGGGCCATCGGTGTCCTCGCCGACCTCCAGGGGCCGAAGATCCGCCTGGAGACCTTCGCCGAGGGTCCGGTCGAGCTCGAACGCGGTGACGAGTTCGTCATCACGACCGAGGACGTCCCGGGCGACAAGTCCATCTGCGGTACGACGTACAAGGGGCTGCCGGGCGACGTCTCGCGCGGCGACCAGGTCCTGATCAACGACGGCAACGTCGAGCTGAAGGTCCTGGACGTCGAGGGCCCCCGGGTCAGGACGATCGTCATCGAGGGCGGTGTCGTCTCCGACCACAAGGGCATCAACCTGCCCGGCGCGGCGGTCAACGTGCCCGCGCTGAGCGAGAAGGACATCGAGGACCTGCGTTTCGCCCTCCGCATGGGCTGCGACATGGTCGCGCTGTCCTTCGTCCGGGACGCCAAGGACGTCCAGGACGTCCACCGCGTCATGGACGAGGAGGGCCGCCGGGTCCCCGTCATCGCCAAGGTCGAGAAGCCGCAGGCGGTGCAGAACATGGAGGACGTCGTCGCGGCGTTCGACGCCGTGATGGTCGCCCGCGGTGACCTCGCCGTCGAGTACCCGCTCGAAAAGGTCCCCATGGTGCAGAAGCGCCTGATCGAGCTGTGCCGGCGCAACGCCAAGCCGGTGATCGTGGCGACCCAGATGATGGAGTCGATGATCACCAACTCCCGCCCGACCCGCGCCGAGGCCTCCGACGTGGCCAACGCGATCCTGGACGGCGCGGACGCGGTCATGCTGTCCGCCGAGTCCAGCGTGGGCGCCTACCCGGTCGAGACGGTCAAGACGATGTCGAAGATCGTCCAGGCGGCCGAGGAGGAGCTGCTGAGCAAGGGCCTCCAGCCGCTCGTGCCCGGCAAGAAGCCGCGCACGCAGGGCGGTTCGGTCGCGCGTGCCGCGTGCGAGATCGCGGACTTCCTCGGCAGCAAGGGCCTGATCGCCTTCACCCAGTCCGGTGACACCGCGCGCCGGCTGTCCCGCTACCGCGCGGTCCAGCCGATCGTCGCCTTCACCACGGACGAGGGCACCCGCAACCAGCTCACCCTCAGCTGGGGCGTGGAGTCGCACATCGTGCCGTTCGTCAACACCACCGACGAGATGGTCGACCTGGTGGACCAGGAGGTCGCCAAGCTGGGCCGCTTCGACGCGGGCGACATCGTGATCATCACGGCCGGCTCGCCCCCCGGCGTCCCCGGCACCACCAACATGCTCCGCGTCCACCACCTGGGCACGCAGGGCGGCTGAGCGACCGGCCGTACGGGGCCCGTGCGGGCCCTGTACGGCGCCGAGGGCGCCTCCTGGGGATCCAGGGGGCGCCCTCGGCTTTTGTGCGGCTCCCGAACGGGCTTGTGCGACCGGTCAGTTGTCGGTCGTGTAGACGTGCATCCCGGGCACGTGGAGGTTGCCGCCGAACTGGGCGGCCTGGACGGCCTTCACGTTGGTGAAGTAGATCAGCGGGATGTTGAGCGGCGGCGGGCTGTCCGGGCTGAAGGTGATCGGGATCAGACCGAACAGATTGCCCGAGATGCTCTCCGTGTACATCGTCGTGGAGCCGCCGGTGATGGTGGACGTCGACCCCTTGGACGCCTGCACGTGGTAGACCTTGCCGGACAGCTTGTCGTTCACCGTCTGGTGCAGGTCACCGATGTCCGTGCCGCCGGAGATGACGTACTTCAGCACCTTCTTGGTGGTGCCGGACGCCGTCTTCACCTCGACGATGCCCTGGTAGTCGGCGCTCTTGAGCAGCAGCGAGCTGGCGTTGAGGTACCAGGGGTCGTCCGCTACCGGCACCTGGTTGTCGACGCCGCTCTGGTCGGTCGTGGCCGCCGGGCAGTCTCCCGCCGGGGTGCCGGCGCTCGCCGACGGACTCGGGGTGGCCGACGCGGCCGCGTCCTTCGCCGCCTTGGTCGTGTCGGCGACCGTCTTGGACACCGTGCCGGTGGCGTTCTTCACCGTGTCCGTGACGGTCGTGCCCGCCTTGGAGGCGGTGTCCTTGACCGTGTCGGCGAGCTTGGAGCCGGTGGACCCCGAGGAACTCGCCGACGCGCCCGAGGCCTTCGGGGACGCGCTGGCCGACGGGGTCGCCGACGGCGAGGAGCTCGCGGACGAGCCGGAGTCCGTGCCGCCGCCGAGCAGGCCGCCGAGCGTGTCGCCGATGGTGCCCAGCAGACCGCCGCCGCTCTTGGACGCGGACGGCGACGGCGAAGCCGAGTCGCTGCCCGAACCCGAGCCGCCGGAGCCGGAGGTCGCGCTCGGCGTCGGGGTGGCCTTGCCGCCGGAACCCGAACCCGATGAAGACGACGAACCCGATGGAGACGACGAAGGCGACGACGAGGACGTGTCCGAGCCCTTGGTGCCGGCGCTCGCCGAGGGGGACGGCGTGGCCGAGTCGGACGCGCTGGCGGAGGCGGACGGCGTCGGCGAGGCCGAGCTGTCCTTGCCGGCCAGTTGCTTGACGCAGTTCTTGTACTCGTCCGCCGTCAGGCTCTTCGAGGTCGTCGACGGGGACGGGCTGCCGCCGCTGTCGGCGAGCGCCAGCGTGGACGTGAAGCCCATGCCCATCAGCACCGCGGTCGGCATCGCCACCGAGGCTATCGCCTTGCCGGCGGGCATGTGGAACCTGGTGAACAGCGGCTTTCTGGGTGCCGCGTGGCGGGGCCCGGTTCTCTCACGGGACCCGTCCACCTCGGTCTCGCGGGTCGCCTCGTCAGCCGGCACTGTGCCTCCCGTTCGCCCCGTTGGCCGGGCTCGTTCCTGACAGGTCGTTCTCGCCCACGCCGTCCGTGGCCATGCCCTTGTCGAAGCCGTAGGGGGCCTCGCCCGGCGTCTCACCCCCGGCCGGGGGGACATCCTGCCCCGGCTGCGGCTGCGGAGGAACGCCCGGCGCCCAGGACACGGCCATCGCTCCGCCGATCAGGGCGAGCAGGAAGCCCATGACGAAGCCGCCGAAGTTGGACACGGGAAGGGACACCAGCGCCAGCAGGATCGCGGCGACTCCCGCGAAGGTCCGTACGTGCTTCTGGAACCAGAGGCTGATGCCCAGGACGACGAGCAGCACACCGATGATCAGGGATCCGGCACCGGCGGTGGTCGCCATCGCCAGCGTGAGATGGCCGATCTGGAGATGCGCGTACGGGAAGTACATGATCGGAAAGCCGCCGAGCAGGACGAACAGACCGGCCCAGAACGGACGCGCACCACGCCAGGCGCGGAACTGCTGCCTCCGGTAGGTGAACTGGCCGGGGTGGGCGGCAGGGGTCTCGGCGCTCATGGAAAACAGCTCCCTGTTGCGGTGTTGCTGTGGCGGTGATGTGCCCCGGGCGCGAAGGACGCCCGAGGAGTGGACGGGCGGGGGCGCCACCTGCCCCCCGCCCGTCATCGAGTGCTCAGTAGCACTCGTGCGTTCCCGTGGACACCGACATGTGCAGACCGCTGAGCTTGAAGGTTCCGGCGGTGGTCGCCCACGCCGTCTGCTTCACGTTCGTCAGCGTGGCCGAGTCGGCCTGCTGGGCGAACCCGTAGGGGTTGGACTGCTCGCTGCCGCCCTTCATGCCCGGACCCTTGCCGGCGTCCTTGGCGGCCACACCGATGTCGATGTTGTTGAACGTCGCGTCGGCGCTCAGGTCATCGAGGTCGATGTAGAGGTTCGACGCCTCGACCGGAGTGGACGCGCCGGCCTTCAGCGTGAGGCTGACCGAGCCGAACACCGGGATGTTCGGCGTCACGACGGACTGGCACATGTTCGTGATCTTCGCGGACTTGAACGCCGAGACGGCGACGGGGTGAGCCGTCTTCTGGCCGTCGAGCGTGTAGCCCGAGTCGATCGCTCCGTACTGTTCGAAGCCCGTGCCGTCGAGCCGGTCCGCCGTCACCTTGAACGACTGGCCGGAGACACTGAACGACGCGGCGAGAGCGCCCTGCGCGAGGGCGACACCTATGCACGCCGTGGCGGCGACGCTGGGCACCATGACCACAGCGAACCGCTTCCATCTGGTCCCGCCACGCACCTGGGACTCCATATTTCCTCCTTCTCGGACGTACATCTCCTGGTCCGGAAACCGCGGTGGACGGCTCGGCCGGACAGGGATGGGAGAAGTGCTACGTCCTCGGAAGGGGAGCGCCTGCGCCCGGTGGCGCGAAATGCGCCACGATCACCGGCGATCACCCCCGAGCGACAACCACTGGTCGCGCCTGACACGCATCACGCACAACCTTGCTGGACAGGCTTCGCCGGCCGGCGAAGACCCCCCTGCCCAAGAGCCGGCGCCACTGCCGCCGGCTCTGCTCGGTGGGGACCCAGAGTCCCCGTGACCCGACCGGTTGCCGGGGTACGGGAATGGACCGAGCGTCGCCGATCGTGGTGCATTCTCGCCCGTGACACAAGGGGCTTCGTTACTCGGTAGTAACGGCGGGATAACCGTAGGACGACCCGCCGATCTCGGAGTGCGACACACGGTTGCAACTCTGGGCAGAGCAAAGCCGTTGATCCCTGGATAAAACCAGACAGACCAACGGCTTCGATTTACTCCGAGTAACAGCGGCCGCAATTACCAAGATTTGGTAAAGCGGGGCCGCCCTGACGTCTCGTCGGCAAATCTTTCACCCCGGCATCACAAGCCGTGGCGTTTAGTGACTGGTCAGAACAACGCCCGGGCCAGCGCCCTGCGCGCCCCGACCACCCGCGGGTCCTCCTGGCCCACGACGTCGAACAGCTCCAGCAGCCGCAGCCGCACCTTGTCGCGGTCGTCGCCCGCGGTGCGGCTCACGGTGTCGATCAGGCGCCCGAAGGCGTCCTCGACATGCCCGCCCACCAGATCCAGGTCGGCCGCGGCGATCTGCGCGTCGGCGTCCTTCGGCCGCTCGGCCGCCTCCTGGCGCACCTTCTGCGGGTCGAAGCCCTGCACCCGCTGGAGCAGTTCGGCCTGCGCCAGGCCGAGCTTGGCCTCCGGGTGCCCCGGGTCGTCGGCCAGCACGTTCTGGTACGCCCGGACGGCACCGGCCAGGTCGCCCGCGTCCAGGGCGTCGGCCGCCGCGTTCAGCGCCGCGTCGTACGGCCCCGCCTGCTCCTGCGCGGGCGCCTCGCCCGGCTCGGCGTCCGGGTCGACGGTCAGGCCGGTCAGCCCGAAGCGCTGCTCGGCGACCTGCACCAGCTGGTCCAGCGTCTCCCGGATCTGCTGCTCGCCGGCCGCACCCTGGAAGAGCGGCAGTGCCTGGCCCGCGACGACGGCGAACACCGCCGGGATGCCCTGCACCCCGAACTGCTGCATCAGCATCTGGTTGGCGTCGACGTCGATCTTGGCGAGGAGGAAGCGCCCGTTGTACTCGACGGCGAGCCGCTCCAGGACCGGGCTCAGCTGCTTGCAGGGCTGACACCACTCGGCCCAGAAGTCGATGACGACCGGGACCTCGGCGGAGCGCTGGAGGACATCGCGCTCGAAGCCCGCCTCATCGACGTCGATGACGAGATCGGCCGGGGCGACGGCCCCCGTGCCGCCCTGCCGGGCGGCCTCGGCGCGCGTCTGCTCGGCCTTGGCCTTGGCCTCCTGGGCCGCCTTCACCGCGGCGAGGTCGACGACGCCGCTCATGGACATGTTCCGTGGCTGCATGCGTCTATCCTCCCCCGTCACCGCGCCGGAATGAAAAAGTCGTGCGCCCGGGGCGCCGGGTCCCCACCCCACGCCTCATGATCGCGCCCGCGTACGTCCGTCACGGGCTGCTCTCACGCGCTTTCGCTACGACTCGTAGCGTAATGCCATGGGGACCCCGCGCGACACCACCCCCCGGTGATCTCCCTCACGACACCACAGGACCCGCCCGTTATGGTCAAGGGATGCAGAGCCGCACCCCCGCCAGCCGTACCGGGCGCCCGCGCGACCCCGCCGCGGACGCCGCGATCCTGGCCGCGACCAGGGCGGCGCTGGTGGAGCTGGGCTGGTCCAAGCTGACCCTGGGAGACGTGGCGACGCGGGCCGGGGTTGCGAAGACGACCCTCTACCGCCGCTGGGCCGGCAAGAACGAACTGGTGGTCGACGCGGTCGCCGAACTCTTCGACGAACTGGAGCTGCCCGACCGCGGCAGCCTGGCCGACGACATCGAGGGCGTCGTGCTCCAGTTCGCGGCGATCCTCGCCCGCCCGGAGGCCAAGAGCGGCCTGATGGCGGTGGTCGCCGAGGCCACCCGCGACGACGCCCTGCGCGAGCGCATCCGCTCCTCCATCGTGGAGCGCCAGATGCGCCTCGTCCTCCAGGGCCGCGCGCGGGCACAGAAACGGGGCGAACTCCCGCCGGAACCCGATCCGCGGGAGGCCGCCCGCACGGTGGACCTCATCTTCGACGTGGTGGCGGGTGCGGTGGTGCACCGCACCCTGGTCAGCGGCAAGGCGGCGGACGAGGAGTGGGTGCGCAGCTTCACGCGCGTCCTGATCGGCGGACTGGCCTCGTCCGCCTGACCCCTCCGCCCACCGGCCGCTCGCCCGCCGCTCGCCCTCAGAAGCCCGCCGGCTCCGTGTACACCCCCCACTCGTCCCGCAGCACCCCGCAGATCTCGCCCAGCGTCGCCTCGGCGCGTACGGCGTCCAGCATCGGCTCGATCATGTTCGAGCCGTCGCGGGCCGCGGCCAGCATGGCGTCCAGGGCGGTCCGCACGGCGCTCTCGTCCCGGGCGGCCTTGCGCGCGGCGAGCACCCGCACCTGCTCGCGCTCCACCTCGTGGCTCACCCGCAGGATCTCCAGGTCCCCGGTGACGGACCCGGTGTGGACGTTCACGCCCACGACCCGCTTGTCGCCCTTCTCCAGCGACTGCTGGTAGCGGAAGGCGGACTCGGCGATCTCGCCGGTGAACCAGCCGTCCTCGATCCCGCGCAGGATCCCGGAGGTGATCGGCCCGATCGGGTGCTGCCCGTCGGGGTGCGCCCGCAGGCCCCGCTCCTTGATCTGCTCGAAGATCTTCTCCGCGTCCGCCTCGATCCGGTCCGTCAGTTGCTCGACGAACCACGAACCGCCCAGCGGATCGGCCACGTTGGCGACCCCGGTCTCCTCCATCAGCACCTGCTGGGTGCGCAGCGCGATCTCGGCCGCCTGCTCGCTCGGCAGCGCGAGGGTCTCGTCCAGGGCGTTGGTGTGCAGCGAGTTGGTCCCGCCGAGCACCGCCGCCAGCGCCTCCACGGCCGTACGCACCACGTTGTTGTACGGCTGCTGCGCGGTCAGCGAGACGCCGGCGGTCTGCGTGTGGAAGCGCAGCCACTGCGCCTTGTCGCTCTGCGCGCCGTACACGTCGCGCATCCAGCGGGCCCAGATGCGGCGTGCGGCGCGGAACTTGGCGATCTCCTCGAAGAAGTCCAGGTGCGCATCGAAGAAGAAGGAGAGGCCGGGCGCGAAGACGTCGACGTCCAGGCCGCGGCTGAGGCCGAGTTCGACGTACCCGAAGCCGTCCGCGAGCGTGTACGCCAGCTCCTGAGCGGCCGTCGAGCCGGCCTCGCGGATGTGGTAGCCGGAGACGGACAGCGGCTTGTAGGCGGGGATGCCGGCCGCGCAGTGCTCCATCAGGTCGCCGATCAGGCGCAGATGCGGCTCGGGCTGGAAGAGCCACTCCTTCTGCGCGATGTACTCCTTGAAGATGTCGGTCTGGAGCGTGCCGTTGAGGACCGACGGGTCCACGCCCTGGCGCTCGGCGGCGACCAGGTACATGCAGAAGACGGGCACGGCGGGCCCGCTGATGGTCATGGAAGTGGTGACGTCGCCGAGCGGGATGTCCTTGAACAGGACCTCCATGTCGGCGGCCGAGTCGATGGCGACGCCGCAGTGCCCGACCTCGCCGAGCGAGCGCGGGTCGTCGGAGTCGCGGCCCATCAGCGTCGGCATGTCGAAGGCCACGGACAGACCGCCGCCGCCCGCGGCCAGGATCATCTTGTAGCGCTCGTTGGTCTGCTCGGCGTTGCCGAACCCGGCGAACTGCCGGATCGTCCAGGTGCGGCCGCGGTATCCGGTCGGATGGAGCCCGCGCGTGAAGGGGTACTCCCCGGGCCAGCCGATCCGCTCGAATCCCTCGTACGTGTCTCCCGGCCGGGGACCGTACACCGGCTCCACGGGATCACCGGAGAGCGTGGTGAAGTCAGCGTCGCGCTTGCGCGCGGCGTCATAGCGGGCCTGCCAGCGCCGGCGGCCTTCCTCGATGGCGTGAGCGTCCATACCCTCGAATTTACTTGGACGTCCTAGTAAATGTCGATGGCTGACCGCCGCACGGCACGCGAGGGGCGCTCGTACGGCGGTGGAGTCGCGCGGTGTCTCAGGCCTTCGCGGCGACCGGGGCCCGGTCGGTGACCTTGGCCTCCAGCTCGCGGGTGAGCCGCCGCTCGACGAAGAAGGCGGCGGTGGGAATCGTGCCCGCGAGCAGCACCCACAGCTGGCGGCCGACCGGCATCTTGGCCTTGGAGCCCAGGTCGAAGGCGACGACGAGGTAGACGACGTACAGCCAGCCGTGGGCGATGGCGACGACGCGCGTGACGTCGGCGGCACCGCTGATGTCCAGCCCGTACTTCGCGATCATGCTCAGGCACAGGAGTACCAGCAGGACACCCGTGGTGTAGGCCATGACGCGGTAGCGGGTCAGCACACTTTTTTTCATGGAGTCGAGCGTAACCACCCGTTCCGGCAGATCTTGGCCGGGGTCGGCCGTCGCCTCGGTCCTCGTCTCAGTCCTCGTCGAAGTCGTGCGCCGCGACCCGCAGCGGACGGAACATCGCGAAGATCTCCGCGCACTCCTCCGCGTCGTACACGCCGAGCCCGAAGTCCATCGCCATCAGGTCGCGGGTGGCCGCGTCGACCACCTCACGGCCCTTGTCGGTGATCACGGCGAGGGTGCCGCGGCCGTCGTTGGGGTTGGGCCGCCGGGCCACCAGACCGGACTTCACCAGCCGGTCCACGGTGTTCGTCACCGAGGTGGGATGCACCATGAGCCGCTCACCGATCTTGGACATCGGCAGCTCGCCGGCCTTGGAGAAGGTGAGCAGCACCAGGGCCTCGTAGCGCGCGAAGGTCAGCCCGTACGGCTTGACCACCGCGTCCACCTCGGCGAGCAGGATCTGCTGGGCCCGCATGATCGAGGTGATCGCGGCCATGGACGGCACGTTTCCCCAGCGCTGCTTCCAGAGCTCGTCGGCACGGGCGATGGGGTCGAAGGGGAGGCTGAGAGGCTTGGGCACGTCATCAGACCCTACCGGCCGGTCATATCCCGGGCAGCCCCGTCTCGGTCCTCGGTCGCCCGGACCGCCAGGGCCAGCCCGCAGCAGCACAGCACACCGAGCGAGCCGGCCCCCGTCACCGCCGCCCGCACCCCCACCGCCTGCGCCGCCACCCCGGCCAGCGCCATGCCCACGCCCTGGACGGTCATCAGCCCGGCGCTGAGCACGGTCATGGCCCGCCCGCGCCGCTCGTCGGGCACGGCCCGCACGAACCACTGGTCGAGGCCCAGGGTGTACGCCGAGCCGGCCCCGGAGACCAGCAGGAGCAGCAGGGACACGACGAGCCCGGGGCGCAGGGCGAAGCCCAGGTAGGGCAGCAGGGTCAGGCACAGCAGGGGGAGCGCGACGCGTTCCCGGTGCGCGGGCGTGAGGCGCGCACCGGCGAACAGTTCGCCGGCCACCGTGCCGACGGGCAGCGCGCACATCAGCAGCCCGAGCCCGGCGGAGCCGCTGCCGAGCGCGTCGGCGTACGGCGCGGCCAGCGCCTCGGGGACGACGGAGAACGCCGCCGGGAGCCAGAAGACGAGCAGCAGCACCCGGATCCGGCGGTCCGTCGCGAGGCCGCGCAGACCTGCCGGCGCATCCGCACGGTCCCGGGTGCGGGCGGGCCGGCGCCGGGTGCCGCAGCGCAGCAGGGTGGCGGAGCCGAGGAAGCCGGCGACGGTGATCAGCAGGGCGTGGCGGGGCGTGAGGACCGTGAGGAGGAGCCCGCCGAGGCCGTAGCCGACGAGCAGCGCGCTCTGGGCGACGATCCGCAGCAGGGAGCGGCCGAGCACGAACAGGTCGCCGCCGCCGAGGACGTCGGCGAGGGTGGCCATGCGGGTGCCGGCGAACACCGGGGAGACGACGGCGAGCGCGCAGCGCAGCGCGAGCAGGACACCGGTCCCGGTGCCCGGCACCGTCATCAGGGCCACGCAGCCCGCGCACACCAGGTCGCAGACGACCAGCACCCGGCGGGCCGGAAAGCGGTCGGCGACGGGCGCGAGCAGGGTGCCGCCGACGGCGTACGGCAGGAAGCCCAGGGCGAAGGTGAGCGCGCTCAGCAGGGGCGAGCGGGTGAGGTCGTAGACGAGGACGGAGAGCGCGATCTCGCTGACGATGACGCCGAGCATGGACAGCACGTGCGCGGCGAAGACGGCCCGGAACTCGGGCACGGCGAGGACACGGCCGTATCCGGCGGGCGCCGGGGCCGTCTGCGGTGGTGCGGACATGCGGGGAGCGTGGCGGAGGGCGGACCGGAGGCCCTAGATTTTCGGCTCCAGCCGAATCTTCGCCCGCGTCTTCGCGCTCTTCCGGAAGGTGGCCCGTGCCCTCGCATCTGCATTTCGGCGACGCCGACTTCCTGCGCTGCCGGTTCGCGATCTCGCCGATGTGGGAGACGCAGGAGGCCGTGCGCACCCTGAAGCGCCCGGACCGGCACGGCTATCACGCACCCTGGCTGCGCCGGATCCGCGCGGCCGCGGCCGGGCTCGACCTCGCCCCGCTGTGGCTGCTGATGCCCCGCCGGGGCCACTCCCCCGACTGGCTGGGGCCGCCGCCGATCGGCCCGGCGGCGACCTTCGAGGAGGAGATCGCGGCCGTACGGGCCTGCGACCCGGAGGCGGCACGGGAGGACACCGCCCTCTCCCTGGCCTGCACCCCGGGGGCGCTGCGGTCGCCGCGGGGCCGGGCCTGGCTGGCGGATCCGGCCCGCATGATCGCGGAGCTGGCGGACGCCGTGGAGGAGGCCTGGCATGTGCTGATCGAACCGGACTGGCTCCGGCTGCGGGCCCTGCTGGAGGCGGACGTCGCCTTCCACTCGCGCAGACTGGCCGAGGTGGGCCTCGGCACACTGCTGCCGGAACTGGACCGGCGGCTGTCCTGGGACGGCCGCACGCTCACGCTGGCCCTGCGCGGGGAGTACGCCCGCGACCTCGCCGGCCAGGGCCTGGTGCTGATGCCGAGCGTGTTCTCCTGGCCCGACGTGGTCACCGGCTTCGAGCCCCCGTGGCAGCCGACGGTGGTGTATCCGGCCCGGGGGCTGGCGGGGCTGTGGGCGGATCCGGGCGAGCGGACCCCCGCGGCGCTGGTACGGCTGCTGGGCGCGAACCGGGCGGCCGTGCTGACCGCGCTGGACGAACCGGCGGCCACGACCGCGCTGGCCCACCGCCTGGGCCTCGCCCCGTCGTCGGTGTCGTCCCACCTGACCGTGCTGCGGGACGCGGGTCTGCTGACGTCACGGCGGTACGGCCATCAAGTGCTGTACGAGAGAACGCCGTTGGGGATGGCGCTGGCCGCCGGCAGCTGACCCCGGGTCTCAGCCGTACTGCTCCAGCATGCGCAGCACCCGAGGCGCGCGGACCTCCCCGGCGCTCTCCCTCACACACCTGCGCGCGGCCGGCGTGCACCCGAGCGGCGCTTTGAACAGCGCCAGCGAGCTGGCCACGACCAGCAGCAGCGGACACAGATACGCCACGGTGTCCGCGAACCGCCCGAAGAGCCGGAGCAGCGACTCCAGCCCGAGCCCGGTCAGGCACACCGTGAGGACCAGCGCGCGGACCGTCAGCTCGGCGAGCCAGTTGGCCAGGGCCCGCTCGGGGGTGATGCCCCGCTCCAGCCAGAGCCGCAGCCGGTCCAGGGACCAGGCCGTGGCCCAGCCGGTCAGCGGCCGCAGCAGCACCCGGTCGGCGACCGCGCCGAAGGCGCCCCAGCGGGGCCGGTAGTCGAAGCCGGTGACCAGGCGGACGCCGTGGGCGTCGGGCACGTAGCGCCAGTAGGCGCTCGCCTCGGCGATCAGGGACAGCGGGTGCGGGGAGGAGAAGCGCACGGCGGAGGTGCGGGTGCCGTCGGGGCGGTCCGTCTCGTCCGCCGCGTGACCGGTGCCGGACACGGTGAGGAACGGCAGCACGCG
This sequence comes from Streptomyces sp. NPDC055966, assembly GCF_042269865.1. Lineage (NCBI taxonomy): Bacteria > Bacillati > Actinomycetota > Actinomycetes > Kitasatosporales > Streptomycetaceae > Streptomyces > Streptomyces sp. NPDC055966. Next base: position 357,416 of record NZ_JBHJYK010000008.1, on the reverse strand, counting down.
CGCGGTGCAGGAGAACCGCCGGGGCTCACCCGCCGCGCCCGGCAGCTCCTCGATCGCGGTGAACCGGAGGTCCCAGCGCCGGCGTGCGTCGGGATCCTGGGTGCGCGCCCACAGCGTGTCCAGGTCGGCGCGTATGTGTGTCCCTATACCGACACTCATGGTGTTCCCCCAGGTCAGAACGTGCTCTGAAGTGATCGCTCAGAGCATCGACAGGGGAAAGTACAACGCGGTGGGCGTGCCGCTCAAAACGAGGGGTCCGGCTGACCGGCCAGGTGCCGTTCGACGGTCTCGACCTTGGAGGTCAGGCCGTCCGTCACGCCGGGCCGGATGTCGGCCTTGAGGACGAGCGACACGCGCGGGGCGCGCTCCTCCACGGTGGCGACGGCGCGCCGGACGACGTCCATGACCTCGTCCCACTCGCCCTCGATCGAGGTGAACATGGCGTCGGTGCGGTTCGGCAGCCCCGACTCGCGCACCACGCGGACGGCGTCGGCGACGTACTCCCCCACGTCCTCGCCGACACCCAGGGGCGTCACGGAGAAGGCGACGATCATGCGTTCACGACCCCTTCCTTACGGGCACGCGCGGCGATGACCTCGTCCTCAGCGGCGCGCTTCAGCTTGCGCTCCGCGAAGAAGCCGCCGGTGGGCAGCACGGACAGCACGAAGTAGAAGAGGCCGGTCTTCAGGGGCCACTTGGTGCGGTTCCAGGCATCGGCCCAGAAGATCACGTAGAGGATGAAGAGGACGCCGTGGATCCCGCCCATGACGGGGACCGCGTTGAAGTCCGTGGTCCGCTTCAGCACCGAGCACACGAGCAGGATCAGGAAGGACACGGCCTCCGGGGCCGAGACCAGGCGGAGGCGGCGGAGGGCGGTGGCGGTCTTGATGTCCACAGGTCACCTTCGGTGGGGAGTCGTCGACGCTTTGTGAATGCGTGCACAAACGTTGCCCCATTGTGGCAAACGCCGGCCCTAGGGGTCCGCTCAGGGTCGGTATCCACCCGGGGACCCTGTTCCGTCCACCCGCGCCGCCGCTAGTTTCGCTGCGTGGCGATGTTCCGACTTCAAGGCAGCAAGGTGCTCGCCGTCGACATGACCGGGGACGCCGTGAAGGCGAAGAACGGCTCGATGGTCGCGTACGACGGAAGCATGTCCTTCAAGAAACTGACGGGCGGGGGTGAGGGGCTGCGCGGGATGGTGACCCGCCGGCTCACCGGTGAGCAGATGACGGTGATGGAGGTGAAGGGGCAGGGGACGTGCTGGTTCGCGGACCGCGCCTCGGAGATCAACCTCGTGAGCCTGACGGGAGACAAGCTCTACGTCGAGTCGAGCAACCTGCTCGTGACGGACGCCGCTCTGCGCACCGGGACGACGTTCACGGGACTGCGCGGCGCCTCGCAGGGCAACGGCCTGTTCACGACGACGGTCGAGGGGCACGGGCAGGCGGCACTGCTGTCGGACGGTCCGGCGGTGGCGCTCCGGGTCAGCCCCCAGTACCCGCTGACCGTGGACCCGGGTGCGTACATCGCCCATCAGGGCAACGTCCGGCAGTCCTTCCAGTCCGGCGTGACGTTCCGCACGTTCCTCGGGGAGGGCGGCGGCGAGGCCTTCCAGATCCGGTTCGAGGGCGACGGACTGGTGTACGTGCAGCCGAGCGAGCGGAACACGATCGCGGGGGATCTGTAGAGATGGCGTTCCGGGAGATCAACTCCAAGATGGTCGAGGCGACGGTGCTGCCCGGGCAGCGGCTGTTCAGTCAGCGCGGGGCGATGCTCGCGTACCGGGGGGACGTGTCCTTCACGCCGAACATCCAGGGCGGTCAGGGCGGGCTGATGTCCATGCTCGGGCGCCGGGTGGCGGGCGAGGCGACCCCGCTGATGTCGGTCGAGGGCAGCGGGACCGTCTTCTTCGGGCACGGCGGCCACCACGTCCACGTCATCCACCTCACGGGCGACACCCTGTACGTCGAGGCGGACCGGCTGCTCGCCTTCGAGGGCACGCTGCGGCAGGGGACGATGTTCATGGGCTCGCAGGGCGGGGTGATGGGCCTGGTCCGGGGCCAGGTGACCGGTCAGGGTCTGTTCACGACGACGCTCCAGGGGCAGGGCTCGGTCGCCGTGATGGCGCACGGCGGTGTCTTCGAGCTCCCGATCACCCCGCAGCGCCCGGTCCACGTCGACCCGCAGGCCTACGTCGCCCACCACGGCGAGGTGCGCAACAGGCTGTCGGCCGCGCTCGGCTGGCGCGAGATGGTGGGCCGGGGCTCGGGCGAGGCGTTCCAGCTGGAGCTGAGCGGCAGCGGCACGGTGTTCGTCCAGGCGTCGGAGGAGAAGCTGTGAGCACGTACGGAACGCCGGGCGCGGGACCGGGCGGACCGGTCGGACCGGTCGTGCACGACCCGATGACCCTGCCCGTCGACGACAACGTGAACGCGTACACGTTCTGTGTCGAGCTGAAGAGCGGGCAGTGGTTCCTGCAGAAGGGGAAGATGATCGCCTACTACGGGGCGATCGAGTTCAACGGGATCGGGCACGGGCGACTCGACCGACTTGTCCGTACCTCGTTCCATTCGCCACTGCACGCAAGCGACTGGGTCGTGGCCGAGGGCTCGGGCAAGATGCTGCTCGCCGACCGGGCCTTCGACGTCAATTCCTATGACCTCGACGACGGGAACCTGACCATTCGCGCGGGCAACCTGCTCGCTTTTCAGCCAAGTCTCGCGCTGAAGCAATCGATCGTGCCGGGTTTTCTGACCCTTATCGGAACCGGAAAGTTTGTGGCCGCATCTAACGGTCCGGTGGTGTTCATGGAACCTCCGATCCGGGTCGACCCGCAGGCGCTCGTCGGGTGGGCCGACTGCCCGTCCCCGTGCCATCACTACGACCACGGGTACCTGACGGGCGTCCTGGGCGGTCTACGTGCGATGACGGGCTTCGGCGGGGTGTCCGGCGAGGAGCACCAGTTCGAGTTCGTGGGCGCCGGGACGGTCCTGCTGCAGTCGTCGGAGAGCCTGATGGACGAGACGGCGACGGGGGTCGTGCCGGCGGAGCCGGGCGTGCCGGGAGGTGGCGCTCCGGGGCCGGGCGGACACGGTCAGCAACCGCCGGGCGCACCGCGCCTTCCCGGACAGCTGGGGGACCTCCAGCGTCGCTTCGGGCTGTGAGCGGTAGTCTGCGGAGTGTGACATCGAACGCGTGCGCACTGTCACATCATCCAAAGTAGTTCGGCATTCAACTTCTTAGGTAGACTTCATTCATGGAGACCGAGACGGCCACGCGCTGGCTGACCGATGCGGAGCAGTGCGCCTGGCGCACCCACCTGGAGGTCAACAGGCTGTTGACGTACCAGTTGGAGAAGGATCTTCAGCCGTTCGGCCTGACGATGAACGACTACGAGATCCTCGTGAACCTGTCCGAGTCCGACGACGTACGGATGCGGATGAGCGACCTCGCCACTGCCACGCTGCAGTCCAAGAGCCGGCTCTCGCACCAGATCACGCGGATGGAGAGCGCGAACCTGGTGCGCCGTGAGAACTGCGAGTCCGACCGGCGCGGGCTGTACGCGGTACTGACCGAGCACGGCATGGAGACGATGCAGAAGGTGGCGCCACATCATGTCGCCTCCGTGCGACGGCACTTCATCGATCTGCTGTCGCCGGAGGCGCTGACGGAGCTGGACAAGGCCCTGAAGCCGATCGCCGAGCACCTCAGAGGGCAGCGGGGGCGTCCCTGAGTCCGCGGCCCGAGCGGCCGAGGGTGCCGACGGCGCTGATCAGCGCCGTGGCGCCCGCCAGGGCGAAGCACACCCCCAGCGGGAGGCGGCCGAGCAACAGACCCGTCGCCGCCGCCCCGCCCGAACTCCCCGCGTTCACGGCCGTGTTGACCCAGGCGCCCGCCCGTGTCCGGGCGCCCTCGGCCGCCGACTCGTCGGCCAGCAGGTATGCCGTGGTCAGCGTGGGAGCGATGAACGCACCGGCGCAGGCCATCGCCGCCGTCAGGCTCCACAGCCCCGGAGCGAGGCCCGCCGCGGCGATCACCAGGCCGAGCCCCACCGCGAACCGGCACAGCCGTACCCGGGCCGGTGCCCGCCACCGCACCGCCCCGTTGACCAGCCCGCCCACCGCGCTGCCCGCGGAGAGCGCGCCCAGGACCCAGGGCACCGGGCCCGTGTCGTGGGAACGCGCCGTGGCGAAGGCCATCACCAGCAGCTCCACGCCGCTCAGGGCGAGTCCGGCGCCGGCGGCCACGCCGACCGGGACCAGCAGGCCGGAGAGGGAGCCGGGCGTTCGCCCGAGCGCGGCGGGGCGGGGGCCCGGCAGCCCCGGTGACGTGACGAAGACACAGGTGCCGCACACGATCAGCAGTGCGCTCAGCAGGATCCCGGACGCCGGCGGGGCGACGCCCGTCAGCGCGCCGACCAGCGCCGGGCCGGAGACGTACAGCAGTTCCTCGGCGACCCCGTCCAGGCTGTAGGCGCGGGCCAGCATGCCCGGCTCCGGGGCCAGTTCGGCCCACACGGCCCGCATCGTCGGGCCCAGCGGCGGCGCGCACGCGCCCGCGAGCGCGACGGCCACGGCGATGAGCGCCGCCGGTGCGCCCGGGCGCCAGGTCAGGGCGGCCAGGACGCACAGGACGGCGCCGTGGACGGTCGCCATGGGGAGCAGCGCGCGGCGCGGGCCATGGCGGTCGATCAGGGACGCCTTGACCGGCATCAGGAAGATCGTGGCGCCGAACAGGGACATCACGGCGCCGGAGACGGCGTAGGAGCCGGTGGCGCGGGTGACGGACAGCAGCATCGCGACGGACACCGTGCCGTAGGACAGGCGGGCCGTCAGGGCGGAGGCGAAGGCGCGGCGGGCGTGGGGCAGGCGCAGGACGGCGGCGTACGAGGGCCGCGCGGGGGCATGCGGATGTTCCTCTGGTCGAGGCGGAAGAGGGGACACCGAGGGACGCGAGGGCCGGTCGTTCGTACGGCCTCGCGGTCCGGTGCGCGCTCTACGCCAAGGAGAGGGACATGCCGGTCAAGATAGCTGCCGGGCGCGGGAGTCGGCCAGCGCTCAGCCCCGCGTGAGGCCCGCCACCAGCTCGTCCGCCGCGCGGTACGGGTCCAGCTCGCCCGCGACGATCCGCTCGGCCAGCGCGCTGAGACGGCGGTCGCCGTGCAGGTCGCCGATGCGTTCGCGCAGGGCCGTGACCGCGATGGTCTCCACCTCGCGGGCCGCGCGGGCCCGGCGGCGTTCGGCGAGGACGCCGTGCTCCTCCATCCACGCGCGGTGCTTCTCCAGGGCCTCCACGACCTCGTCGACGCCCTCCGCGCGCGCCGCCACCGTCTTCACGATCGGCGGGCGCCAGTCGCCTGGGGCGCGGGCCTCGCCGAGGCCCAGCATGTGGTTCAGCTCGCGGGCCGTCGCGTCGGCGCCGTCCCGGTCCGCCTTGTTGACGACGTAGACGTCGCCGATCTCCAGGATGCCGGCCTTCGCCGCCTGGATGCCGTCGCCCATCCCCGGGGCCAGCAGGACGACCGACGTGTCCGCCTGGGAGGCGATCTCGACCTCCGACTGGCCGACGCCGACCGTCTCGACGAGGATCACGTCGCAGCCCGCCGCGTCGAGGACCCGGATGGCCTGGGGGGCCGCCCAGGCCAGGCCGCCCAGGTGGCCGCGGGTGGCCATCGAGCGGATGTAGACGCCGGGGTCGGAGGCGTGGTCGGACATCCGGACGCGGTCGCCGAGCAGTGCGCCGCCGGAGAACGGGGAGGACGGGTCGACGGCCAGGACGCCGACCCGCCTGCCCTGTTTGCGGTACGCCGTGACGAGTGCGGAGGTCGAGGTGGACTTGCCGACGCCGGGCGAGCCGGTCAGGCCGACCACATAGGCGTTGCCGGTCAGCGGGGCCAGTGCCGCCATGACCTCCCTGAGCTGCGGGGACGCCCCCTCCACCAGGGAGATCAGCCGGGCCACGGCACGCGGCCGGCCGTCCCTGGCCTGGGCCACCAGAGAGGAGACGTCCTGCATCAAACAGCTCCGTTCACTCGCGAGAAAGTACTGCTCAGGCCTTCGGTACCCGCACGATCAGGGCGTCACCCTGGCCGCCGCCACCGCACAGCGCGGCCGCGCCGGTACCGCCGCCGCGGCGCTTGAGCTCCAGCGCCAGGGACAGGACGAGACGGGCACCGGACATGCCGATCGGGTGGCCCAGGGCGATGGCGCCGCCGTTGACGTTCACCCTTTCCGTGGACACACCGAGGTCCTTCATTGACTGCACGGCGACCGCGGCGAAGGCCTCGTTGATCTCGATCAGGTCGAGGTCGGAGACCTCCAGGCCGTCCTTCTTCAGGGCGTGCAGGATGGCGTTGGAGGGCTGCGACTGGAGGCTGTTGTCCGGTCCGGCCACGTTGCCGTGCGCGCCGATCTCGGCGAGCCACTCCAGGCCCAGCTCCTCGGCCTTGGCCTTGCTCATCACGACCACGGCCGCCGCACCGTCCGAGATCTGCGAGGAGGTACCGGCCGTGATCGTGCCGTCCTTGGCGAAGGCCGGGCGCAGCTTGCCCAGGGACTCCACCGTGGTGTCGGCGCGGATGCCCTCGTCCTTGCTGAAGACGACCGGCTCGCCCTTGCGCTGCGGGATCTCGACCGGGGTGATCTCGGCCTCGAACACGCCGTTCTTCTGCGCGGCGGCGGCCCGCTGGTGGGACAGCGCGGCGATCTCGTCCTGCTCGGGGCGCCGGATACCGAGACGCGTGTTGTGCTTCTCGGTCGACTCGCCCATGGCGATGCCCTCGAAGGAGTCGGTCAGGCCGTCGTGGGCCATCGCGTCGAGCATCTCGACGGCGCCGTACTTGAAGCCCTCGCGGGACTTCGGCAGCAGGTGGGGGGCGTTGGTCATGGACTCCTGGCCGCCCGCGACCACGATGTCGAACTCACCGGCGCGGATGAGCTGGTCGGCGAGCGCGATGGCGTCGAGGCCGGACAGACACACCTTGTTGATGGTCAGCGCCGGGACGCTCATCGGGATGCCGGCCTTGACCGCCGCCTGGCGGGCCGGGATCTGGCCCGCGCCGGCCTGCAGCACCTGGCCCATGATGACGTACTGCACCTGGTCGCCACCGATCCCCGCACGGTCGAGGGCGGCCTTGATCGCGACGCCGCCGAGGTCGGCGCCCGAGAAGGACTTGAGGGAGCCCAGAAGTCGTCCCATGGGCGTGCGCGCGCCCGCGACGATCACAGAGCTGGTCGTTCCAGAAGGCATGAGCTGCGATCCCCTTACCGGCCTGCGCGGCCGAGGAGTGAACGAGGGTTTACTTCGAATGTACTGATGGCACTCCGTGCCGTCACCGGCCCGTCGGTGTGATCGCGCGCACGTTGCGTAACCACCCGCAGGGCGCTGCACTGAATCCATGCTGACGCGAATCGACCACATCGGGATCGCCTGCCACGACCTCGACGCCACCGTCGAGTTCTACCGGGCCACGTACGGCTTCGAGGTGTTCCACACCGAGGTCAACGAGGAGCAGGGCGTGCGCGAGGCCATGCTCAAGATCAACGAGACGTCGGACGGCGGCGCCTCCTACCTCCAGCTGCTGGAACCGACCCGCGAGGACTCCGCCGTGGGCAAGTGGCTGGCGAAGAACGGCGAGGGCGTCCACCACATCGCCTTCGGCACGGCGGACGTGGACGCCGACTCCGAGGAGATCCGCGGCAAGGGCGTCCGGGTCCTCTACCAGGAGCCCCGGATCGGCTCCATGGGGTCGCGGATCACCTTCCTGCATCCAAAGGATTGCCACGGTGTCCTGACAGAACTGGTCACTTCGGCCCCTGTTGAGTCCACTGAGCACTGACTCCCGTACATAAGGGCCGGTAGGGTTGGGGGCGGTCGTCTCTGAACGCGGGGGACGGCCGCATGCCGGGGTCCGGGTTTTCGGGGGACGAGCGTCGGGGCAGCAGCCCGTGCTCCGCCGTTGATCTGACACCATTCCCCGGGGGCCCCGTTCGGCGGTTGGACGGAGCTCGTTGCAGAAGCTGACCAGGGGACGGATGGGACCGCGCAGTGCGGGGCTACGAGAGCCAGGAGCGAGAGCCGGCGGCTGACGTCGACCACCTCTCTCGGTTCGAGGCCGAGATGAAGCGGCTGAGGACCGAGCGGGAAAAGGCGATCCAGCACGCCGAGGACCTCGGCTACCAGGTCGAGGTGCTGCGCGCCAAGCTGCACGAGGCGCGCCGCACCCTCATGACCCGGCCCGCCTTCGACGGCGGCGACATCGGCTACCAGGCCGAGCAGTTGCTCCGCAATGCCCAGATGCAGGCCGACCAGCTGCGCCAGGAGGCGGAGCGGATGGCCGCGGAGGCCCGCGCGCAGACCCAGCGCATCCTCCAGGAGCACGCCGAGCAGGCCGCCCGTCTCCAGGCCGAGCTGCACCAGGAGGCGGTGACCCGGCGCCAGCAGCTCGACCAGGAGCTGGCCGAGCGCCGCTCGACGGTCGAGTCGCACGTCAACGAGAACGTGGCCTGGGCGGAGCAGCTGCGCGCCCGCACCGAGCAGCAGGCCCGCCGGCTGCTGGACGAGTCCCGCGCGGAGGCCGACCAGGCGCTGGCCGCCGCCCGCGCGGAGGCCGAGCGGCTGACCGACGAGGCCCGCCAGCGGCTCACGAACGACGCCGAGGCGGCCCGCGCGGAGGCCGAGCAGATCCTGCGCCGGGCCCGCACGGACGCCGAGCGGCTGCTGAACGCCGCGTCCACGCAGGCCCAGGAGGCCACCGACCACGCCGAGCAGCTGCGCTCCTCCACGGTCACCGAGTCGGACGCCGCCCGCCGGCAGTCCGCCGAGCTGAGCCGGGCCGCCGAGGAGCGGATGGCGGCGGCCGAGGAGGCGCTGCGCAAGGCGCAGGCCGAGGCCGAGAAGCTGGTCACCGAGGCCGAGCAGACGGCCGCGAAGACCCTGTCGAGCGCCGAGGCCGCGAACGAGACGCGCACGCGCACGGCGAAGGAGCAGGTCGCCCGGCTGGTCGAGGAGGCCACCAAGGAGGCCGAGACCACCCGCTCGGATGCCGAGCAGCTGGTCGCGGACGCCCGCGCCGAGGCCGAGAAGATCGTCGCCGAGGCCGCCGAGAAGGCCCGTACGATCACCGCCGAGGAGAGCGCGACCCAGCTGTCGAAGGCGGCCAAGACCGCCGAGGACGTGCTCGACAAGGCCGCCGAGGAGGCCAAGCGGACCACCCGGGCCGCCGCCGAGGAGGCCGAGCGGATCCGTACCGAGGCCGAGGCCGAGGCGGACCGGCTGCGCGCCGAGGCGCACGACATCGCCGAGCAGCTCAAGGGCGCGGCGAAGGACGACACCAAGGAGTACCGCGCCAAGACGGTCGAGCTGCAGGAGGAGGCCCGCCGGCTGCGCGGCGAGGCCGAGCAGCTGCGCGCCGACGCGGTCGCCGAGGGCGAGTCGATCCGTGCCGAGGCCCGCCGGGAGGCGGTCACGCAGATCGAGGAGGGCGCCAAGTCCGCCGAGGAGCTGCTGGCCAAGGCCAGGGTCGACGCCGACGAGCTGCGCAAGAGCGCGGCCGCGGACAGCGAGAAGGTCCGCACCGAGGCCATCGAGCGGGCCACCGGTCTGCGCCGGCAGGCCGACGAGACCCTGGAGCGCAGCCGTGCGGAGGCCGAGCGGCTGCGGGCCGAGGCCGAGGCGCAGGTCGAGACGGTCCGCACGGACGCCGAGAGCGCGGCGCGCGAGCTGCGCGAGGAGACCGAGCGCGCGGTCGAGGCCCGCCGCGCCGAGGCCGCCGAGGAGCTGACCCGGCTCCAGAGCGAGGCACAGGAGCGCCTGGACTCCGCCGAGCAGGCGCTCGGCGAGGCCCGCGAGGAGGCCACCCGGATCCGCCGGGAGGCCGCCGAGGAGGCCGAGCGGCTGCGCACGGAGGCCGCCGAGCGGATCCGTACGCTCCAGCAGCAGGCCGAGGCCGAGGCCGAGCGGCTGCGCGACGAGGCCGCGGCCGACGCGTCCGCCTCCCGCGCCGAGGCCGAGTCCGTCGCCGTACGGCTGCGCTCCGAGGCCGGCGCCGATGCCGAGCGGCTGAAGACGGAGGCGCAGGAGAGCGCCGACCGGGTGCGCACGGAGGCGCAGGCCGCCGCCGAGCGGCTCGCCACCGAGGCATCCGAGACGCTGGCCGCCGCGCAGGAGGAGGCCGCCCGGCGCCGCCGCGAGGCCGAGGAGACGCTCGGCTCGGCGCGCGAGGAGGCCGGCCAGGAGCGGCTGCGCGCCCGCGAGCAGAGCGAGGAGCTGCTGGCCTCCGCCCGCAAGCGGGTCGAGGAGGCGCAGGCTGAGGCGGTCCGGCTGGTGGAGGAGGCCGACCGGCGCGCCACCGAGATGGTCTCGGCCGCCGAGCAGCACGCCCAGCAGGTGCGGGACTCCGTCGCCGGGCTGCACGAGCAGGCGCAGGAGGAGATCACCGGGCTGCGCTCGGCCGCCGAGCACGCGGCGGACCGGACGAAGCGGGAGGCCGAACAGGAGGCGGACCGGGTCCGCGCCGACGCCTACGCCGAGCGGGAGCGGGCGAGCGAGGACGCCGCCCGGATCCGCCGCGAGGTCGGCGAGGAGACGGAGGCCGCGAAGGCGCTGGCGGAGCGTACGGTCGCGGAGGCGATCGCGGAGGCCGAGCGGCTGCGCGCGGACGCGGGCGAGTACAGCCAGCGTGTGCGCACCGAGGCCTCCGACGCGCTCGCCGAGGCCGACCAGAGCGCGGCCCGCACCCGGGCGGACGCCCGCGAGGACGCCAACCGCATCCGCTCGGACGCGGCGACGCAGGCGGACACCCTGATCACCGAGGCCCGCAGCGAGGCCGAGCGACTGACGACCGAGACGGCCGCGGAGGCCGACCGGGTGCGCACCGAGGCGCTGGCCGAGGCCGAGCGGCTCCAGTCGGAGACCGTGGCCGAGGCGGACCGGGTCCGCGCGGAGGCGCTGGCGGGCGCCGAGCAGCTGATCGGTGAGGCCACCGACGACGCCGAGCGGCTGCGCGCCGAGGCGGCGGAGACGGTCGGCTCGGCCCAGCAGCACGCCGAGCGGCTGCGGGCGGACGCCGAGCGGCTGCGGTCGGAGGCGGAGGCGGAGGCGGAGCGGCTCGTCAACTCCGCGCGCGAGGAGGCCGACCGGACCCTGGACGAGGCCCGCAAGGACGCCAACAAGCGGCGCTCGGAGGCGGCCGAGCAGGTCGACACGCTCATCACGGAGACCACGGCCGAGGCCGACAAGCTGCTCACCGAGGCGCAGCAGCAGGCGCTGAAGACGACCGCGGACGCCGAGTCGCAGGCCGACACGATGGTGGGCGCGGCCCGCAGCGAGGCCGAGCGGATCGTCGCCGAGTCGACCGTCGAGGGCAACTCCCTGGTGGAGAAGGCCCGTACGGACGCGGACGAGCTGCTGGTCGGTGCCCGCCGGGACGCGACCGCGATAAGGGAGCGGGCCGAGGAGCTGCGCGACCGCATCACGACCGAGATCGAGGAGCTGCACGAGCGGGCCCGCCGCGAGGCCGCCGAGACGATGAAGTCCACCGGTGACCGCTGCGACGCGCTCATCAAGGCCGCCGAGGAGCAGCTGGCCAAGGCGGAGGCGAAGGCCAAGGAGATGGTGTCCGATGCCAACTCCGAGGCGGGCAAGGTGCGTATCGCCGCCGTCAAGAAGGCGGAGGGGCTGCTCAAGGAGGCCGAGCAGAAGAAGGCCAGGCTGGTCAAGGAGGCCGAGGAGCTGAAGGCCGAGGCGATCCGGGAGGCCCGGCGCACGGTCGAGGAGGGCAAGCGCGAGCTGGAGATCCTGGTGCGCCGGCGCGAGGACATCAACGCCGAGATCTCACGGGTCCAGGACGTCCTGGAGGCGCTGGAGTCCTTCGAGGCGCCGACGGCCGGCAAGGACGGCGGGGTCAAGGCGGGCGCCTCGGTCGGTGCCCCACGATCGGGTGGCAAATCGTCAGACGGGTAGCGCGTCGGGGACGTTCCGGTGTCTTCTGGGGGCTTTGCCCGGGTCGTTGGCAAGCTTTCCGGCCGTCAGCCACCCAAAAGGGGTCTCATTCTCCAGATCAAACACGTATCCGCGTGATGACACACCGCTTCGGCCCCTAGGATTCCACCTATCACCTCACCGGTCTCATTCGACAGGAACCCCATGAGCGACACTTCCCCCTACGGCTTCGAGCTTGTGCGGCGTGGGTACGACCGCGCTCAGGTGGACGAACGTATCTCCAAGCTCGTCTCCGACCGTGACAGCGCTCTCACCCGGATCACCGCCCTGGAGAAGCGCATCGAGGAGCTCCACCTCGAAACGCAGAACGCCCAGGCCCAGGTCACCGACGCCGAGCCGTCGTACGCGGGTCTCGGCGCGCGGGTCGAGAAGATCCTGCGCCTGGCCGAGGAAGAGGCCAAGGAGCTGCGTGAGGAGGCCCGGCGGGCGGCCGAACAGCACCGCGACCTCGCCGAGTCGGCGGCCCAGCAGGTCCGCAACGACGCCGAGTCCTACGCCGCCGAGCGCAAGGCCAAGGCCGAGGACGAGGGCGTCCGGATCGTCGAGAAGGCCAAGGGCGACGCGGCCCAGCTGCGCACCGAGGCGCAGAAGGACGCGCAGTCCAAGCGCGAGGAGGCGGACGCCCTCTTCGAGGAGACCCGCGCCAAGGCCGCGCAGGCCGCCGCCGACTTCGAGACGAACCTCGCCAAGCGCCGCGAGCAGTCGGAGCGCGACCTGGCCTCGCGCCAGCAGAAGGCCGAGAAGCGGCTGGCGGAGATCGAGCACCGCGCGGAGCAGCTGCGCCTGGAGGCGGAGAAGCTGCGCACGGACGCCGAGCGCCGCGCCCGCCAGACGGTGGAGACGGCCCAGCGCCAGGCCGAGGACATCGTGGCCGACGCCAACGCCAAGGCGGACCGGATCCGGTCGGAATCCGAGCGCGAGCTCGCTGCGCTGACCAACCGCCGCGACAGCATCAACGCCCAGCTGACCAACGTCCGCGAGATGCTGGCCACGCTGACCGGCGCCGCGGTGGCTGCCGCCGGTGCGCCGGGTGAGGACGAGCCCATCTCCCGTGGGGTGCCGGCGCAGCAGACGCGGTAACGCTCGCGCGCACGGTAGCCGAACCGGGCGAAGCCCCCTTCCACTCCGGTGGCAGGGGGCTTTCGCTCGTCTTAGCGTGGCCGCATGATCGAGCTGGCGGGGCTGACCAAGCGGTACGGCGAGAAGGTGGCGGTCGACCATCTCACCTTCCAGGTCAGACCCGGCATCGTGACCGGCTTCCTCGGGCCCAACGGGGCCGGGAAGTCCACCACCATGCGGATGATCCTCGGGCTCGACCACCCCACCGCCGGGGACGTCCGGATCGACGGCAGGCACTACGACCAGCTGGCGGACCCGCTGACGTACATCGGGGCGCTGCTGGACGCCAAGGCCGTGCACGGCGGGCGCAGCGCGTACAACCATCTGCTCTGCCTCGCGCAGAGCAACGGCATTCCGAGGAGCCGGGTCGGCAAGGTGCTGGAGGCCGTCGGACTGACCGCCGTGGCGCGCAAGAAGGCCAAGGGGTTCTCGTACGGCATGGGGCAGCGGCTCGGGATCGCCGGGGCGCTGCTCGGCGATCCGCGGATCCTGATGTTCGACGAGCCGGTCAACGGGCTCGACCCGGAGGGCATCCACTGGATCCGGAACCTGATGAAGTCGCTGGCCGCGCAGGGGCGGACGGTGTTCGTCTCCAGTCATCTGATGAGCGAGATGGCGCTGACCGCCGATCATCTGGTGGTCATCGGGCAGGGGCGGCTGCTCGCGGACACGTCCATGGCCGCCTTCATCCGGGACAACGCGCGCGCGTACGTCCGGATCCGCTCGCCCCAGCGGGAGCGGCTGCTCGACGTGCTGCACGAGGACGGGGTCACCGTCGTCGAGGCGGGCGGGGAGGCGCTGGAGGTGGACGGGGGCAAGGCCGAGCGGATCGGCGAGCTGGCGGCGCGGCACGGGATCGTGCTGCACGAGCTGAGCACCCAGCAGGCGTCGCTGGAGGAGGCGTTCATGCGGCTGACGGCGGAGTCGGTGGAGTACCACGCGCAGGCCGGCCCGGAACCGGAACCCGCCCCGCAGGACTGGGGCGCCGGCTGGAAGGGGGCGTGAGCGCCATGGCGGCCGGTCAGGTCATCCGGTCCGAGTGGACGAAGATCCGGTCGGTGGCGTCGACGGTGTGGACGCTGTCGGTGGCTCTGGTCGTCACGATCGCGCTCGGCATGCTCATCTCGGCGCTGTCCCGCGGCCAGTTCGCCTCGATGCCGGTCACGGACCGGCTGTCGTTCGACCCGACCTTCGTGTCCTTCGCGGGCATGAGCCTCGGCCAGCTCGCCATGATCGTGTTCGGTGTGCTGGTCGTGTCGAACGAGTACAGCACAGGCATGATCCTCGTCTCGCTGGCCGCCGTGCCGCGCCGCGCCACCTTCCTGTTCAGCAAGGTCGCCGTGGCCGCCGCGCTCGCGCTGGTCGTCGCGATGGCGACGAGCTTCGCCGCGTTCTTCCTCGGGCAGGCGGTGCTCGGCCCGTACCGGGCGCACCTCGGGGATCCCGGGGTGCTGCGCGCGGTGGTCGGCGGCGGGCTGTACATGACGCTGATCGCGGTGTTCTCGATGGGGGTCGCGGCGATGCTGCGCTCGCCGATGCTCTCGCTCGGCATCCTGATGCCGTTCTTCTTCCTGATCTCCACCGTCCTCGGCAACGTCGACGCGACCAAGAAGATCGGCCGGTTCCTGCCGGACCAGGCGGGCAGCCGGATCATGCAGGTGGTGCCGAGACTCGGCGACGAGCGGCCGTACGGGCCCTGGGGCGGGCTCGGGATCATGGTGCTGTGGGTGCTCGCGGCGCTCGCGGGCGGATACGTGCTGCTGAAGCGGCGGGACGCGCAGTAGGCCGATTGTTCACGCTTCGTGATGCTCAGGCTTTACTTTCTTTTGAGCGGAACCGTCAGCCGCTCGATATCCTCCTAACCCTTACGGGGGCGTGCGCCCCGCTGTCCAGATCCTTTCGATGGGTGCGGAGCATGATCGAGGCTGTCGGCCTGACCAAGCGCTACGGCGACAAGACCGCCGTGTACAACCTTTCCTTCCAGGTGCGACCGGGAACCGTGACCGGCTTCCTCGGGCCGAACGGCTCGGGCAAGTCGACGACGATGCGGATGATCCTCGGGCTGGACAACCCCACGTCCGGCACCGTGACCATCGGCGGCTACCCGTACCGCAAGCTGCCCAACGCGCCCCGCCAGGTCGGCGCGCTGCTCGACGCCAAGGCCGTGCACGGCGGGCGCAGCGCGCGCAACCACCTGCTGAGCCTCGCCCAGCTGTCGGGCATCCCGGCCCGGCGCGTGGACGAGGTGCTCGGGGTCGTCGGCCTCCAGGACGTGGCCAAAAAGCGCTCCAAGGGGTTCTCGCTCGGCATGGGGCAGCGCCTGGGCATCGCCGCCGCGCTCCTCGGCGACCCGCAGGTGCTGCTGTTCGACGAGCCGGTCAACGGCCTCGACCCCGAGGGCATCCTCTGGGTCCGCAACCTGATGAAGGCGCTCGCGGCGGAGGGCCGTACGGTCTTCGTCTCCTCGCACCTGATGAGCGAGATGGCGCTGACCGCCGACCACCTCATCGTCATCGGCCGCGGCCAGCTGCTCTCCGACATGAGCGTGACGGACTTCATCTCGGCCAACTCCGCCGACTTCGCGCGCGTGCGCACCCCCGACACCGAGCCCCAGCTGCGCGAGAAGCTGACCTCCGCGCTCACCGAGGCCGGCGGCCACGTGCTGCCGGAGCAGGACGGCGCGCTGCGGGTGACCGGGCTGCCGCTGCCCCGGATCAGCGACCTCGCGCACGCGGCGGACGTGCGGCTGTGGGAGCTGTCGCCGCACCAGGCCTCGCTGGAGGAGGCGTACATGCGGATGACGCAGGGCGCCGTGGACTACCGCTCGACCATCGACCAGAAGGCGGGCCTGCAGCAGCCGCTGCCGCCCGGCGCGCAGCCGCCCATGCCGGTGCCCGGCCAGGGCCAGCCCGGCTGGTACGCCCCGCCGCCGCCCCAGCAG
This sequence comes from Streptomyces sp. NPDC055966, assembly GCF_042269865.1. Lineage (NCBI taxonomy): Bacteria > Bacillati > Actinomycetota > Actinomycetes > Kitasatosporales > Streptomycetaceae > Streptomyces > Streptomyces sp. NPDC055966. Next base: position 341,356 of record NZ_JBHJYK010000008.1, on the reverse strand, counting down.
GGCGGGCAGCCCGTCCCGGGCCAGGCCCCGGCCGGCGGCCCCTACGGCGCACAGCCGGGCCCGTACGGCGCCCCGCAGGCCCCGCAGGGCCACCCCGCCCCGGGCGCCCCGAACCCGTACGCGCAGGGCCCGGCGCCCACCGCTCCCCCGGCACCGGCCGCCGCGCCCGCCCCCGCACCCGCCGACCTGACCCGGACCCAGCCCAAGGACGACGCCCGATGAGCACCCACCAGCCCCCGATGCCGCAGGCACCCGCAGCTGCCGCTCCCGACTGGCAGGCGGCACCCGGCGGGCAGTACCCCGGTTACACCTCGCCGATCCCGGTCGTGCGCGCCCACCTCGGGCACGCGCTGGCCTCCGAGTGGACGAAGATCAAGTCGGTGCGGTCGACGATCTGGACGCTCGGCGTCTTCGTGCTGCTCGTCGTCGGCATCGGCCTGCTGGCCGGCGCGGTGGTCAGCCGCTCCTCCTCGCAGATGAACGACCAGAGCCCGCTCCAGCTCGGCTTCTTCGGGCTGCTGCTCGGCAGCATGTGCATCATGACCCTCGGCGTGCTGACCACGGCGTCCGAGTACGGCACGGGCATGATCCGGACGACGATGACGGCGTGCCCGAGCCGCAGCCGGGTGCTGGCCGCGAAGGCGATCGTGTTCTTCGTCCTGGCCTTCGTGATCACGCTGGCCTGCGCCGCGTTCGTGGCGATGGTGCAGAACGCCATGGTGCAGGGCAACGGCGCGCGGACGCCGACCGGCAGCGAGTGGTTCAAGGCCACCGTCGGCGTGAGCCTCTACATCGCGCTGCTCGGCTTGCTCTCGCTGCTCATCGGCTCGATCATCCGGCACTCGGCGGGCGCCATCACGATCATGATCGGCCTGCTGCTCGCGCCGCTGGTGATCGCGCTGTTCATGTTCTCCGAGTCGCTGCACAAGCTCCGCGAGTGGCTGCTGGAGTACTCGATCCCGAACCAGATGAGCGTGTTCTACTCCAACTCGCTGAGCACGTCCGGCCCGTCGGGCTGGGACCCGCTGTGGATCATGCTGGGCGTGACGGTCGCGGCGTACGCCGGTGCCTTCGCGCTGCTGCGCAGCCGGGACGTGTGACGCCGAGGCCCGGCCCTCAGAACTTCGGCGCGTTACGGGACCGCTGCACCCGCGTGGTGCGGCGGTCCTTCGCGTTCCAGCACGCCTTGTGCCAGTGCCGGCGGTCGTCCACGCCCGCGTGCTCGGGCCAGGCCACCACGTGCGGGACTCCGGAGGGGATCAGCTGGTCGCAGCCCGGGCAGCGGTAGGTCTTGCCCTGCGCGCTCGCCCCGGCGACATGGCGCACGCTCCACTCCTCGCCCTGCCAGTCCTCGGTCGACTGCCAGCCGCCGTACCGGCCGGTGCGGTCGTCCTCGGCACTGTGGCCCGGCGATCCGGCTGCCTTCGGTCGGTTGCGGCGCGGGGACACGGGACACCTCTCGGGGCTGCACGGGGAAGCACGGGCTCCGTCCAGCGTACGCGCCGCCGAGCGGGGTACGCGAAGAGCTCCAACCCCTACAAGTCGCCCTCCAGGGCCCGTCATTCTGAAGACAATCGGCAAATCCCTCCGCCAAGCCGTGTCCTGGGCACGTGTCGGACGGTTATGCCGGGTGGGGGAGCTCCGGGTCGGGGCCAAGGAAGCAGGAAACGCGATGTACGTAGGAAGCTTTGTGCTGGGCGCCCAGTTCCCGGGCCAGGGTCCGGGAGAGGCCCTGCACCGGGCGGTCCGCTCGGCGGAGGTCGCCGAGGAGGCCGGGCTGGACGCGGTCTGGCTGGCCGAGCACCACTTCGTGCCGTACGGCACATGCCCGTCCGCGGTCACCCTGGCCGCGTATCTGCTCGGCCGCACCCACCGCATCCGGGTCGGTACGGCGGTCAGCGTACTGCCCACCGCGCACCCGGTGGCCCTCGGCGAGCAGGCCGCGCTGCTGCATCTGACGAGCGGCGGCCGGTTCACGCTGGGCGTGGGCCGCGGCGGCCCCTGGGTGGACCTGGAGGTTTTCGGCATGGGCCTCGGCGCGTACGAACACGGATTCCCGGAGTCACTCGATCTGCTGCTGCGCTGGCTGCGCGAGCCGCGGGTGGCGGGCGAGGGCGAGCGGTTCGCCTTCCGTGAGGTGGCCGTCGTACCCCGGCCCTCGGACGGGCTGACGGAGACGCCCGGCCCCGAGGTCGTCGTCGCCTGCACCTCCCCGGCGAGCGTGCGGCTGGCCGCCGAGCGCGGGCTGCCCATGCTCCTCGGCATGCACGTCGGGGACGAGGAGAAGGCCGAGATGGTCGCCCTGTGGCGGCGCTGCGCCCGGGCGGCGGGCCGGCCCGCCGAGGAGATCGCGGGGGCGGCGCACGTCTCGGCCGGGGTGTGCCAGCTCGCGGACCGGCGCACGGACGCGGTGGAGACCCTGCTGAAGGCGATGCCGGGCTGGCTGAAGCAGGGGCTGGAGGCGCATGTGACGGTCGACGGGCGGACGCGTCAGATGCGCGATCCGTACGCCTACACCGAACTGCTCTGCGGCCTGCACCCGGTGGGCACCCCGCGGCTCGCCGCCGACCGGCTCGCGGCCACCTCGGAGCGCACGGGCATCTCCCGCTTCGCCCTCCTCGTCGAGGGCTCGGGCGACCTCGCCGCGACCGAGGAGAACCTGCGGCGGCTGGGCACCGAGGTCCTGCCTCAACTGCGTTGATCCAACGGGCCTTTCGCGCAAGCCACCTGGGGGGCTTGCCGCCCCAGTGGTGAAAGCACCTCCCGCGAGTGGAGCGGCAAGCAAGCGGCTCACTGCCGGTGTCGTGGCGGGGCAGCCCGTCAGCAGTCCCGAAGCTCCGGCGACTGGTTGAGCAACTGGTTGCGCACCGACGTGAAGCGAGCCAAGGTCTCGTCCGCCGAGGCGTCCAGCGGGAACACCGCCACCCGGTGGCAGTTCTGGAAGGCCAGACGCACACCGAAGTGCCGCTGCAGCGCGCCGCGGATGGCATCACTCGCGAGCGCGCGCAACAGCTGACCGCGTGCCTGCTCGTCCGGCGGGGGCGTCAGGTTGTCGGCGAACGGACCGCCGTCGACCTTCAGCCGCGCCACCAGGGAGCTGATCATCTCCCATGCGTAAGGCAGGGAGGTCCGGACGCAGTCGACGAATTCTGCTTCGTCGACCTCGCCTCGCTCGGCCTGTTCGAGTAGGGCCGGTGAGACGTCGAGCGACATGGGTTCTCCTCTCGCACCCCCGCAGGGAGCAGGGGTTGCCGGACAGGTAAGGGAGTTCGCGATGTCGAACACGCTCCGTACATACGCCGCGACCTCACGTTCCCTACGGTAGGCAACCGTAGGTGACCACACCAGCAGAATGCGTATATGGAACGGTCCCGTTACGCGCACAATCGGCCAGGGATGAACAAGAGTTTCCAGGGACAATTGGGGCGATCGTTCGGGAGCAGGGCGGGCGAATCGCGCGCACCTCGGGGTGTCGAGTAGCGTTGCCGACCATGCGTCTCGTCATTGCCCGCTGCTCGGTCGACTACGCCGGCCGGCTCACCGCCCACCTGCCCTCGGCGCCCCGACTGATCCTGGTCAAGGCGGACGGCAGCGTCTCCATCCACGCGGACGACCGGGCCTACAAGCCCCTGAACTGGATGTCGCCGCCCTGCACGCTGAAGGAAGGAAGCGGCGAGGAAGACGGCGTCTGGACGGTCGTCAACAAGGCGGGCGAGAAACTGATCATCACGATGGAGGAGATCCTCCACGACTCCTCGCACGAACTCGGCGTGGACCCCGGCCTGATCAAGGACGGCGTGGAAGCGCACCTCCAGGAACTCCTCGCCGACCGCATCGAGACCCTGGGCGAGGGCTACACCCTGATCCGCCGCGAGTACATGACGGCCATCGGCCCGGTGGACATCCTGTGCCGGGACGCGGACGGCGCGACGGTGGCGGTCGAGATCAAGCGCCGGGGCGAGATCGACGGCGTGGAGCAACTGACGCGCTACCTGGACCTGTTGAACCGCGACCCGCACCTGGCCCCGGTCCGCGGTGTCTTCGCCGCCCAGGAGATCAAGCCCCAGGCCCGCGTCCTCGCCACCGACCGCGGCATCAACTGCCAGATCCTGGACTACGACGCCCTGCGCGGCATCGAGGACGACAAGCTGCGGCTGTTCTAGCGGGCCCTGTTCCGCGCCGCCCGCCCCTTTCGAGAGGGGCGGGCGGCGCGGGACGGTCAGGCCACCGTGCCGGAAGGCTGCGGTGCGCTCTGGGGCGCCGACGCGCTGCTCGTCGTGGTGCCGGTCGTGCCGGTGGTGGATCCGCTGGTCGTGCTGCCCGAGCCACCACCAGTGGTCGTGCTGCCCGAGCCACCACCGGTCGTCGTACTGCCCGAGCCACCGCCAGTCGTCGTGCCGCCGGTGCCACCGCCGGCCGTCGTGCCCCCTGTGCCCGAGCCACCGCCCGTCGACGTGCCGCCCGTGCCCGAGCCACCGCCGGTAGTCGTGCCGCCCGACGGGCTCCCGCTGGAGCTGCCCGTGGACCCTCCCGTGCCGCTGCCGGACGTCCCGCCCGTCGGCGAGGTGGAGGACCCCGACGGCTTGGGCGACTTGGACGGCGGGGTCGAGGTCCTGCCGGACCCGGACGGGCTGATGCTCTCCGACGGCCGTGCCGGGTCCGTCGACGGCCCCGAGCCGCCCGTCGTGGCGGACGTGCCGCCCGAGCCGGCGGTCGTAGGCCGCCCGGTCGCCCCGCCCGTCGTACCGCCGCCGCGGCTCTGCCCGGGGTCCGCGCCGAGGGAGCCGCCGTCCGTGCCCTCGCTGATGGAGGGGTTGACGTCGACCTTGCCGGCCGGGTTCTTGCCGGCGTTCTCGTGGGACGTCATGCCGAGCGTGACGACCGTGCCGAGGACCGCGGCGAGCAGCGCGCCGGAGCCGGCCGCCACCAGGTTGCGGCGGGCCAGCCGGCGGATGCCACCGATCCCGCCGCGCGCCGGGCCCGCGGGCAGCTGCTGGGTGACCAGGGGCTCGCCGAGCGGAGCGTACGGCGGCGGCGCCGACTCCTCGTGCCGTATCTCCGGCAGCTCCTCCCCCGCCATGGCCGTGATCCCGGGCAGCTCGCCCGAGCGGTCGGCGACCAGCGCGAGGGCCCGGCGCCCGGCGACGGTGCCCCGCTTGTCGGCGAGGGCGCCGCGCAGCCCGATGGACGCCTCCAACTCTGCGCGGGCCCGGTCCAGCTGGCCGCAGCAGAGCGCCAGGACACCCAACTCATGGTGAAAATAGGCCTGTTCATGTATGTCACCGGCCGGGCGGGCGGCCTCCGCACCGGAACGCAGCGCGCGCTCCCACGCGCCCCACTGGAGCCCGGCGGCGAAGGAGGGCGCGGCCGTACGGGCGAGCCGTACCGCGCAGCTCTCCTCGCCGTCGACGGGCGCGGCGGTCTGCGGGACGACGGCGGCGAGCGCGGCCAGCACCGCGTCGGCCTCCGCGCTCACCCGCTCGGGAGTGACCGAGGGGTGGCCGGTCCACCAGGTGTAGTGCTCGGCGGCGGCGAGCGCCCGGTCCGGGGCGTCGTCGGCGTATCCGGCGGCCTCCAGCTGGGTCTGCACCCCGGCCGCGAGCCGGTAGCGGGCGCCCACCGGGGAGACCAGTCCGCAGGCGGCCAGCTCGCTGAGGGCGGCGTCGGCGTGGGTGTCGCCGACCAGCGCCGGCAGATGCGCCTGGTGCGGCACCTCGCCGCCGAGGGCGACGGCAAAGCGCAGGGTGGCGCGGGCGGAGGCGCTGAGCCGGGAGGCGAGCAGCGGGGCGGGCGCGGCGGCCTCGCCGAGGGCGGGCAGCGGGACGGCGTCCGCCGGCTCCGCGGTCAGGTCCACGGGCAGCCGCACGTCCGGTCGTGCGTCATCGAAGACGCCGTACGCGCCGTACTCGTCGTGCTGGTCCGCCGGCTCCGGGCCGGCCCGGAGCTCGTCGCGCTGCCGGAGCAGGGCGCCGGCCTGGACGAACCGCAGGGGCAGGCCCTCGGACTCGAACCACAGGTCGCCTGCCCAGTTGGCCTCCTCCTCGGTGAGGACGCGGCCGACGGTGCGCTCCAGGACCTGCACACCGGCGGCGCGGTCGAGGCCGCCGAGGAAGACCTCCTCGACCGCGGAGGCGGCGGAGGGCGCGGGCACGTCGGGGGTGGCGCCGATCAGGAAGGCGCACTCGCGGGCGGTGTCGAGGAGCTCGTCCAGACCGGCGCCGCCGAACTCGATGTCGTCCAGGACGACGACCGCGCCGATCTCGGCGACGAGCGCGCGCAGGTCGTCCGGGGCGGGGCGGTGGCCGGGGGCGTCGTACGCGGCGTGGAAGAGGTCGTGGAGGACGTCGCCGGCGGTTCGGCGGAAGCCGCTGAGCCGGACCACGCCGTCGGGGGCGAGGTCCTGGCAGTCCTCGGCGACGAGGTCGAGCAGGGCGGTGCGGCCGGAGCCGCCGGGGCCGGTGAGGCGCACGGAGCGGCCGCGGGCCAGCAGCCGGACCAGGCGCTCGCGCTCGTCCTGGCGTTCCAGCAGGGCGAGCGGCGGCTGGGCGGGACCGGCCGGGGCGGGCGGCCTGGCGGCCCGCTCGGTCTCGGCGCGCTCGGCGGCGGTGCGCTTGCGGGGTGCGGCGGGGCGCTGGGCCGGCGGGCAGGGCTCTATCTCGCTGCCGTCGACGGGGTTGACGGTCAGCAGCAGATCACCGGCGACGAGCTGCGCCGTGCGGGCGGGCGGGGGCGTGCTCGTGCCGAAGTCGGAGGTGAGGGATTCCCGGGGCGCGCGGCGGCCCGGCGCCTGTCCGTGTCCCTCGGGTCCCAGGTGGCCCGGACGTCCCGGGTCGATCGGGTCGATGGGTTCCATCGGTTCCATGGGTTTCCTGCCCCCCAAAAGCGTCGTGTGCCCGTGATCCGGCCCCTCCCGGCCTTGTCGCACACCGCGTTGTCGCTCCTGGTCCGGGCCCGCTCGGTCGAGGGTTGCGAGGCAGCGGGCGACCGAACCCTAAACCTTGGCTCAGTATCTCCGACAGGGCGGGGTGCCGTACGGTCCGGGACGTCACGGTCCGGTGAGGATTGCCCACGCAGTGCGCACCCGTCCCGGCCGCCCGGCGCTTCACATGCCGGGACCGGCCGTGCGGCGCGTCACACGCGGGGCAGCGACTCCACGCCGATGCCACCCTCGATGGCGAGGATGCGGTGCAGCCGGGTGGCCACCAGCAGGCGCTGCATCTGCGGCGGGACGCCGCGCAGCACCAGACGGCGACCGCAGCGGCCGGCCCGCCGGTGGGCGCCCATGATCACCCCGAGCCCGGTGGCGTCCCAGGAGTCCAGTTCCGACAGGTCGAGCACCAGGTCGCCGATGCCGTGATCGACGGCGCGGTGCAGGGCCGTACGGGCGTCCGCCGCGCTGCGGACGTCGAGGCGGCCCCCGACGACCAGCTCGGCATGGTCGCCCCTGATGTGCATAAGCGCTCCCCGTTGAGTGCGGTTGGCGTTCTCCGTGACGCTGCCTCGTCCTGATCGGTACCCGTGACGTTGCAACGTCTGACTGTGCGAGTGGTGGTGCGGTTGCTGTTTGTAAGCGAACCGATACCGAATTCACCCCGGGGAGTGATACTCCCGGGGGTGAGATCCGGCGGATGCCCGTACAGATGGTGCTCAGTACTTGTAGAAGCCCTGCCCGCTCTTGCGGCCGATGTCACCGGCGTCCACCATCCGGCGCATCAGCTCCGGCGCGGCGAACTTCTCGTCCTGGGACTCGGTGTAGATGTTGCTCGTGGCGTGCAGCAGGATGTCGACGCCGGTGAGGTCGGCGGTCGCGAGCGGGCCCATGGCGTGGCCGAAGCCCAGCTTGCAGGCGAGGTCGATGTCCTCGGCGGTGGCGACCCCGGACTCGTAGAGCTTGGTGGCCTCCACGACGAGCGCGGAGATGAGCCGGGTGGTCACGAAGCCGGCCACGTCGCGGTTGACGACGATGCAGGTCTTGCCGACGGACTCGGCGAACTCCCGTGCGGTGGCGAGGGTTTCGTCGCTCGTCTTGTACCCGCGGACCAGCTCGACGAGCTGCATCATCGGCACCGGCGAGAAGAAGTGGACGCCGACGACCCGCTCGGGGTGCTCGGTGGCCGCCGCGATCTTGGTGATCGGGATGGCGGAGGTGTTGGAGGCGAGCACGGTGTCCGGGCGCACGATCTTGTCGAGCGCGCGGAAGATCTCGTGCTTGACCTCCAGCTTCTCGAAGACGGCCTCCACGACGACGTCGGCGTCGGCGGCGGCGCCCAGGTCCGTGGTGGCGGTGATGCGGGCGAGGGCGGCCTCGGCGTCCGCCGCCGCCAGCTTCCCCTTGCTGACGAACTTGTCGTACGAGGCCTTGATGCCGTCGGTGCCACGCTTCAGTGCCTCGTCGGTGACATCGCGCAGGACGACGTCCCAGCCCGCCTGTGCGGCGACCTGAGCGATGCCGGACCCCATGAGACCGGCTCCGATGACGGCGAGCTTCCGTGCCACTGACGACTCCCTTGAATCGCGCTCCAAGTCTGCTTCTCCGGCGGACCCTAGCGCTCCGGAGGCGCTGTGTGAGCGGTTAGTAACGCGTGTCACGGTCTCAGGTGGTGAGACGCCGGTCACTCCACGATCCCGAATTCCTCGCGCCTTCACGCCGGTTGACGTTTCGCGTGATGCGGCACGGTTGTCCCATTCGGCTCGATACGCTACGTGCCCGACCTGTCACACACCGACCATGTGAGGGGGCACCATGCCCGTGCGGAGGGTGGTCACCGGACGCAGCCAGGAGCCCCGGCGGCGCTACGCGGAAGAACTCCGCCGCCTGCGCACGACCAGGGGCCTGAGCCTGCGGGCACTGGCGGACGCGGTGGGCTGGGACCCGTCGCACTTCAGGAAACTGGAGAGCGGGGAGACTCCGGGCGGCCCGGAGGTGGCGGAGGCGCTGGACCAGTTCTACGGGACGCCGGGGTTGTTGCTGGCGATGTGGGAGATGGCCCTGGCAGATCCGACGCAGTTCAAGCAGCAGTACCGGCGGTACATGATGCGAGAGGCGGAGGCGGTGAGCCTGTGGCACTTCGGGGTGAGCATCCTGCCGGGTTTGCTGCAGACAGATGCCTACGCCCGCGAGGTGCTTGCCCTTGGCGGCTACAAGGGCAAGGAGTTGGACCAGCAGGTGGCGGCCCGCACCGGGCGGCGGATGTTGCTGGAGGGCGATGACGCCCCGCCGTTCCGCGCCCTCATCGCCGAGACGGTGCTGCGCACGCCGCTGCGCGACGCGGGCGCATGGCGGGAGCAGCTGGAGTATCTGCTGGAGATGTCGGAGCGTCCGAACATCAGCCTTCAGGCGTTGCCGGACCGTTCCGGCCTGCACGGTCTGGTGAGTACCGCCGTCATGTTCCTGCGACTGACAAACGGGACTACGGTGGCCTACACGGAGAACGCGCACCGTGGTGAACTGATCGAAGAACACGCGGCAGTTGAGAAGTTGCAACGTGCGTACGATGCCATGCGCGACCGAGCGCTGAACCCAGCCGAGTCGCGGAAGTTCATCCTGCGGATGTTGGAGGAAGTGCCGTGCGAGCCATCGACCTGAGCGGCGTGACCTGGCGCAAGAGCAGCCACAGCAACCCCGACGGCGGCGAATGCCTCGAAGTCTGCGACAGCCTCCCCTCCGCCGTCCCCGTCCGCGACAGCAAGGCCCCTGACGGTCCGGTGCTCCTCTTCGCGGCCCGGCCCTGGGCGTCGTTCGTCGCGGCCGTCGGGCACGGGGCGTTCCGCTAGGCCCTCCCCCGTACCGCGTACCCGAGGACCCGTTCGCTCAGCAGGTCCTCGATCTCGTCGATGAGGGCGAGCACCTCGCGGGACACTTCGCCCGGTTCGCGGCCGGCCATCATCTCGCGGCCGATGGTGACGAAGACCGTCTGGTGGATCCAGCAGATCTGACCCGCCATCAGATCCGGCAGCGGGTCGCCGTCGGCGGCGCCGGTCTCCTCGCGCAGGGCGGCGGTCACGTTGTCGTGCACCTCCTGCTGAAGCGTCCACAGCCGGGAGCGCAGCGGCGGTGCCTCGTGGATGACCCGCATGAAGCGGTCGTAGCCCGCCATCAGGCCGACCCGGGGCGAGACGGCCTGGACCTCGCCGCGCAGCTCGCGCAGGACGGCGCCCGCGGCGGACTCGCCCGCGTCCCGGCTGCGGATCCAGCGTGCGAGCCGGTCGACCACACCTGCCGAGCGGTCGAAGAAGAGGTCTTCCTTGGCCGGGAAGTAGTTGTAGACCGTGTTGACGGAGACGTTGGCGGCCTCCGCGATCTCGGCGACGGTCACGGCCTCGAAGCCACGCTCCAGGAACAGACCCGTGGCGACATCCGAGATGTACTGCCTGGTCTGCCGCTTCTTCCGCTCCCTGAGCCCCTCTGCCATGTCCGCATCCTAGCTTCGCTGGACCAACTTAAAAGTTGGAGAGGTAGAAATTTTGGGGGCGTTGCAAAATTCCAGGGACTCTGTTTTTCTGGTCGGCATGGCAGCAGTCATCAGCGCGGCGGGCCTCGCCCGCACCTTCCAGAGCAAGGCCGGCCCCGTCGAGGCCGTCCGGGGCATCGACCTCACCGTCCACGAGGGCGAGATCCTCGGCTTCCTCGGACCCAACGGCGCCGGCAAGACGACCACCCTGCGGATGCTCACCACCCTGCTGAAACCGACGGGCGGCGCGGCCACCGTCGCCGGGCACGACCTCGCGAGCGACCCGGCCGGGGTGCGCCGGGTGTCCGGGTACGTCGCCCAGTCCGGCGGGGTCGATCCGCAGATCACCGTGCGGGAGGAACTAGTCACCCAGGGCCGGATGTACCGGCTGTCCAAGGCCGAGGCGACCGGGCGGGCCGGGGAACTCGCCCGCGACCTGGACCTCGGCGACCTCCTCGACCGGAAGACGGCCGCCCTCTCCGGCGGGCAGCGCCGCCGCCTCGACATCGCGATGGCGCTCACGCACCACCCGAAGGTGCTCTTCCTGGACGAGCCGACGACCGGGCTCGACCCCGCCAGCCGCGCCGACCTGTGGGACCTGGTCCGCCGGCTGCGCGACCGGCACGGCACGACCGTGTTCCTGACCACCCACTACCTGGACGAGGCCGACGCCCTCGCCGACCGCCTGGTGATCGTCGACCGGGGCACGGTCGCCGCCGAGGGCACGCCGGGCGCGCTCAAGCTCCGGCACGGCGGCTCGCTCGACGCCACCCTCCAGGACACCTTCCTCGCCATCACCGGCCGCGGCCCCGCCCCGGCCGACACCGCCCCCGTATCCGTCTAGCGATCCGGCGCAGAGGAAGAAGAAAAAGGAAGAAGATGCTGCTCCACGACACGGCCCTCGTCTACGGCCGCTATCTGCGCCAGTCCCTGCGCTCCCGCTTCGCGCTGCTCTTCGGCGTGCTCACCCCACTGCTCTATCTGCTCTTCTTCGGACCGCTGCTCACCCGGCTCCCACTGGGCGGCGGCGGCAGCTCCTGGCAGGTGCTGGTGCCCGGCCTGCTGCTCCAACTCGGCCTGTTCGGCGCCCTGTTCGCGGGGTTCACGGTCATCATCGAGAAGGGGCAGGGGGTGCTGGAGCGGATGCGTGTGACCCCCGTCAGCCGGCTCGCCCTGCTCCTCGGCCGGGTGCTGCGCGACGCCACGGTGTTCGTCTTCCAGGCGGTGCTGCTGGTGCTGGCCGCGCTGGCGATGGGCCTGCGGGCGCCGCTCACCGGCATCCTGATCGGCTTCGCGTTCGTCGCCCTGCTCACCCTCTCGCTGGCCTCGCTGTCGTACGCGCTCGGCATGGTGGTGCGCACCCCACAGGAGTTCGGCCCGCTGATCAACGCGGTGTCGATGCCGTCGATGCTGCTGTCCGGCCTGATGCTCCCGATGACCCTCGCGCCCACCTGGCTGAACGTGCTCTCGCACTTCGTGCCGTTCCGCTATCTCGTGGACGCGGTGCGCGACGCGTACATCGGCCGGTACGCCACCGCGCACATGCTCTACGGCAGCCTCGTCGCCGTCGGCTTCGCGGTGCTCGCGGTGACGGTGGGCACACGAGTGTTCCGAACGGCCGGAGCGTAACTAGGCTGGCCTTATGGTCAATCTGACGCGCATCTACACCCGGACCGGCGACAAGGGCACCACCGCCCTCGGTGACATGAGCCGGGTGCCCAAGACCGACCTCAGGATCTCCGCCTACGCCGACGCCAACGAGGCCAACGCCGTCATCGGCACCGCGCTCGCGCTGGGCGGCCTGGAGGCGGAGGTCGTGCAGGTCCTCACCCGCGTCCAGAACGACCTGTTCGACGTGGGTGCGGACCTGTCGACGCCCGTCGTGGAGAACCCGGAGTTCCCGCCGCTGCGGGTCGAGCAGTTCTACATCGACCGGCTGGAGGCGGACTGCGACCGCTTCAACGAACGCCTGGAGAAGCTGCGGTCCTTCATCCTGCCCGGCGGCACCGCGGGCGCGGCCCTGCTCCACCAGGCCTGCACGGTCGTCCGCCGCGCCGAGCGCTCCACCTGGGCGGCCCTGGAGGTGCACGGCGAGACGATGAACCCGCTCACCGCCACCTACCTCAACCGCCTGTCCGACCTGTTGTTCATCCTGGCCAGGTGCGCCAACGGGGAGACGGGCGACGTGCTGTGGGTACCGGGCGGGGAGCGCTGAGCAACACCCCCGCTCCCCGCCGGGTCACCGGTCCGCCGCGCTCGTCGCGTCCTGGTCGGCCGCGGCCGCGGCGGACTCGGCCGCGTTCACCTTCTGCTGCATCTGCGCGTATCCCGAGGGCGTGCCGGAGGAGGCCGGAGCCTTCGGGGACGCGCCGTCGTGGTGCGCGCAGCCCGCGGTGAGCGCCACGAGCAGCGCCACCGCCGGCAGCACGGCAGAGCGGGCCCGCATCAGCCCGCCGCCTTGCCCTCGCCGTTGTCCTTGCACCAGGTGGAGACGGCGGCCAGGTCCTTCTGCCGCTGCTCCAGGGTCGTCACCAGCGACTTGCGGAAGTTCAGCCTGTCCTGGAGATAGGTGGCGATCGCGGTGTGGCCCGCCTTCTTCGCGTTGTCCACCCGCTTCTCCAGCCGGGCCACCGAGCCGCGCGTGCCCGCCCCGGCGTCGAGCCGCTTCAGGGCCCGTGCGATCCGCCGGTCGATCTTCGGCAGCCGCTTGCACAGCGACTTCGCCCCGTCGCCGGTGGGACCGGGTGCGGGGGTGCTGCCGGCGGCGGCCGCCGTGCCCGCCGTGCCGCCCGCCAGGACGGCCGTCACGGCGAGCCCCGCGAGCAGCGTGCGCGTGTGGCGTCGTACGTACATCTGCCTCTCCGTTCACTTCCCGGGCGGCCTCGGTCGGCCGTCCGTCGCGACGGACGCTAGGCAGGGTCCTTGGGGAAACTCTGTGACCGGTTTGCGCCGGCTGTGCCGATCAGCCAGTCCCGCCGGTCGGACATGCCCGGCGGTTCGCCGCCGTCCACGGGCAGCCGTACCGCGAAGCGGGCACCCACGCCGTCCGGGCCGTCCGTCACGGCCACGCTCCCCCGGTGCAGCGCCGCCTGCTGCGCGACGAGCGTGAGGCCGAGTCCGGAGCCGGTGCTGTCCCGGCCGCGCTGGAACCGCTCGAAGACCCGGGACCGGGCCTCGGCCGGCACGCCCGGACCCTGATCGTCCACGGTGATCAGCACCTCGCCGGCACCGCCCCGGTCCACGGCCACCCGCACCCGGGCCCGGCCCGCCCGGTCCCGGCCGTGGGCCAGGGCGTTGGCCAGCAGGTTGTCCAGGAGCAGCCGCAGCCCCGGCTCCCAGCCGTGCATCGTGAGCCCGGGCGGCGCGTCCAGGGTGATCGCGGCGTCGGGCGCGCGGCGGCGGGCCTCGGCCACGGCCGCGTCGGCCACCTCGGACAGGTCGACGGAGCGGAACGCCTCCGCCTCCACCAGGTCGCCGCGCCCCAGCTCCCGGAGCATCACCAACAGGCCGAGCAGCCGGGCGTGTTCGCGGCGCAGATCGTCCATGACCTCGGTGCGGTCCGGCTCCGGCAGGTCGGGGTGGCCGGCGAGGATGTCGAGGTTGGTGCCCATGCTCATCAGCGGGGTGCGCAGTTCGTGCGCGGCGGCCGACGAGAAGGAGCGGGCGGTGTCCAGGGCCTCGGCGGTGCGCGCGGCCTGTTCGTCGTAGCGGGCCAGGACGGTGCGCACGGTGGCCGCCAGTTCGTCGACCTCGACCACGCCGGTCCGCCACTGGCCCAGCCGGGCACCGCTGGTGCGCGGGTCGAGGCCCGCGGTGCGGCGGGTGAGCCGGCGCAGCGGGGCGCTCGTACCGGTGGCCAGGCCCCAGGCGAGCAGCCCGGACAGCGGTGCGGCGAGGATCGCGGCGCCGACCACCCGGCGGCGGACGAGCGGGATCTGCACGCGTTGCGCGGTGTCGGGCGAGAAGAGCCACAGCGTGCCGGAGGCCGTCCCGGCGCGCAGCGGCCGGGCCAGGGCCCGCCAGGTGCGGCCGCCGGCGTGGACGACGGCGAAGCCGGACGTGCGGTCGGGCAGCGCCGCCGCGGGGTCGGGCTGGGGGCCGCCGCTGAAGGCCGAGTCCGGACCGACGACGCGTACGCCGACGTCGAGGGCCGCGTCGAACAGTTGCCGCTGCCGTGTGTCGGCGGCCTTGGGGCGGTCGTTCGCCGCGGCGCGCAGCAGGGATCGGGCGTCGGGGGCGAGGGCCGCCGCGCGCTTGCGCAGGTGCTGGTCCTCGGCCTTGCGCAGATCGCCGGAGACCAGGTGCAGCAGCAGCCAGCCGCCGGCCAGCACGAGCAGCGGGACGGTACAGCCGACGGCCAGGCCGATGCGGGTGGAGAGCCTCACGGTGCGCCCCCCGGCTGCCGCGGCTCCTGCGGTTTTCCGGGCTCCCTGGGCTCCCTGAGGACGAAGCCGACGCCGCGGACGGTGTGGATGAGCCGGGGGCGGCCCCGGGTCTCCAGTTTGCGCCGCAGATAGCTGACGAAGGTGTCGACGGTGTCGGTGCGTACGTCGAAGTCGTAGCCCCACACCCGTTCCAGGAGCTGGTCGCGGGTGAGGACCAGCCCGGCGTTGCGGGCGAGCACCTCCAGCAGCTCGAACTCGCGCCGGGTCAGCTCCAGCGGGATGCCGTCACGCTCGGCGGTGCGGGCGTCCGGGTCGATCACCAGGCCGGCCGTGCGCAGCGGCGCCGTGCGGCCGGTGGCGGCCGGCGGGCGGCGGCGCAGCAGGGCGCGCAGCCGCAGCACCAGCTCCTGCAGGGCGAAGGGTTTGACGAGGTAGTCGTCGCCGCCCGCCTGGAGCCCGGCGATCCGGTCGGCGGTCTCGTCCAGCGCGGAGAGCATGAGCACGGGCAGGTCCCGGCCCGCGTCGCGCAGCCGGGTGCACACCTCGATGCCGCTCATGCCGGGCATCGACACGTCGAGGACGAGCACGTCCGGCGGGGCGTCCTCGATCGCGGCCAGCGCCCCGGGGCCGTCGGCGGCGGTCCGCACCACGAAGCCGCCGAGTCTGAGTCCGCGCTCCAGCGAGCGCCGGATCGCCGCGTCGTCGTCGACGACCAGCACCGCGCCGGACCCCGCCCCGTCAGCCATACGCCCTCCTCATCGTCCGGTCAGCGTACGGTCCTCCGCCTCACGCGCGGCAGTGCCGGCCGGTGCCTTCTTCGGCCACAGCAGATAGGTCAGGGCGATCACCCCGTGGATCCCGAGGACCCGCAGCGCGGCCCACTGCCAGGAGCGCAGCGGGCCGGTGGCGGTGCCGTCGCCGACGTACCAGATCGCGCACTGGAGCAGGGCGAGGGAGACGGCCGCCGCGAGCAGCGTGCGCAGCCAGAGCCGGCCTTCGTACCGGGCGCGGGCGAGGCCGTACCTGGGCGGCTTCGGGGGCCGGGGGGCGCCCGCGAGACGGTGGGCGGCGTGGCCGTCCAGCCAGGTGATCGTGGAGTGGCCGTAGGCGACGGTGAAGCCGATGTAGAGCGCGGCCAGGCCGTGCTCCCAGCTCGGCCGGGCGCCGCCGCGCAGGTCGACGGCCGTCGCGAGGAACAGCACGACCTCCAGCAGCGGTTCGCACAGCAGCAGCGCCACGCTGGTTCGGCGCCATTTCAGCAGGTAGCGGACGGCCAGTCCGGCCGCCAGCAGTACCCAGAACGCCACCTCGCAGGCGATGACCAATCCGACGACCACGGCTCGCTCCTTCCCGTCACCCTCCCAGCCTCGCCGCCGTTCTGTCCGCTTTCGTCGTCTGCGGGGGCGACCTCGCCGTAAACGAAAGTTGCAGTTCGGGACCCTTCTCAAGGACCAGGCGGGGACCGGGCCGAGCGTGTTGGATGGACCCATGGCACGAGCGCTCGCCCGCCCCCACTCCGACGACCTGCGCATCGCGCTGGGCGGACTGCTCGGCGGGGTGGTGCTGTGGGCGCTCGGGATCCATCCGCGCACCGCCTCGGACCCGCTGGTGCTGTGGCACGCGGCCTGGGCCCCGCTGGTGCCGCTGGCGGTGACGGCCGCGTGCGAGCCGCTGCGCCGCTCCCGGCCCCGGCTCGGCGTGTTCGTCGGCACGCTCGCGCTGACCCTGGACACGGTGACGCTGGGCAACGTCGTCACCGTCGTCATGTACACCGACCTGATCTACGCGTCGGTCCTGTACGGCGACCCCGCCTCGGCCCGCCGCGTCCCCTGGATCACCGGGATGCTGACGGTGCTCGGTGGTGTCGTGCCCGCGGCGATCTGGCGCGATCCGCAGGCGCTGCTGATCGGTGTGGGGATCGGTGTGGTCGCGTTCGCGCCGGCGGCGACCGGCTGGGTGGTGCGCAACCACCGCGACGCCGCCGAGGCGGCCCGGCTGCGCGCCGAACAGACCGCGCTGCTCGCCGAGATGGACCGCACCCAGGCGGTCACGGCCGAACGGTCGCGGATGGCACGGGAGTTGCACGACATGGTCGCCAACCACCTGTCCGCGATCGCCATCCACTCCACGGCCGCGCTGTCGCTCGACGACGCGCGGACCTCCCGGGACGCCCTCACGGTGATCCGGGAGAACAGCGTGGAGGGGCTGGCCGAGATGCGCCGGCTGATCGGTATCCTGCGGGACAGCAGCGGCGACCTGGAGCCCGCGGCCACCCCGACGCTCGACGGCCTGGCCACGCTGGTCAAGGGCGCCCGCGCCAACGGGCTGGACGTCCGTCTCGCGGACGGCCACGGCCGGGTTCCGGCGCCGGTGGAGCTGGCCGCGTACCGGATCGTGCAGGAGTCGCTGACCAACGCGCTGAAGCACGCGGCCGAGGGGCCCGTCGAGGTCTCGCTGCGGCAGGAGGAGAGCACGTTGCACGTCCGCGTGACCAGCGCCTACCGGTGTGGTGACACCCCGCGCGCGCCCGGCTCGGGCTCCGGGCTCACCGGGATGCGGGAGCGGGCCGCACTGCTCGGCGGCACCTTCGAGGCAGGGCCCGGAACAGGCCCCGGCATCGACCGCTGGACCGTACGCGCCACCCTCCCCCTCGACCGGGAAAACCCCGCATGACCCACACCCCGCACACCCGCGCCGCCGGCCACCGGCCCCCTCCCCGCCCGGGACGTGCGCGCCGCGCTGCCGTGCGCCGAAGGAGACCCGCATGACCGCCCCCGCCATCCGGGTCCTCGTCGCCGAGGACCAGTCCGCCGTGCGCGCCGGGCTCGCGCTGATCCTGCGCAGCGCGCCCGACATCGAGGTGGCCGGCGAGGCAGCGGACGGCGAGCAGGCGGTGGAGCTGGCCCGGGAACTGCGGCCGGACCTGGTCCTGATGGATGTGCAGATGCCGCGCCTGGACGGGGTGTCGGCGACCCGGGCCATCGTCGCGGAGGGCCTCGCGGACGTGCTCGTGCTGACCACGTTCGACCTGGACGAGTACGTCTTCGGGGCGCTCAGGGCGGGAGCGTCCGGGTTCCTGCTGAAGCACACCGAGGCACGGGACCTGCTGGAGGCGGTGCGGACGGTGGCGCGCGGCGAGGGGATCGTGGCCCCGGCGGTCACCCGTCGGCTGATCGCCGAGTTCGCCGCCGTACCGGCGCACGCGACGACGTCCGACCCGGCCGTGCTGGAGGCGCTGACCCGGCGCGAGCGCGAGGTGCTGTCGTGCATCGGCGAGGGCCTGTCCAACGCCCAGATCGCCGAGCGGCTGGGGATGGCCGAGGGCACGGTGAAGACCCACGTCAGCCGGCTGCTGGGCAAGCTGGGGCTGCGCAGCCGGGTCCAAGCAGCCGTACTGGCGCAGGAGTTGGGGATCTAGCCGGGCTGTCGGAGCCGGGTCCTGCGAATTGGTCCAGACCTATTGACCCGTGGTCCAGACCTTTCTACTCTCGCAGCACCATGGGCGTGAAGGCTCAGTCATGCCCACGACACCCCCATACATTCCCCGATACGGAGGAGGCGCACCATGCGCTTCAGACACAGAGCCGCGGCAGGCTTCGCGACCCTGTTGCTCCCCCTGGCCGGCCTCGTCGGACTCGCCGACCCGGCCCATGCCGCGACGGCCGAGGCCACGGCGAGCTTCACCAAGACCACCGACTGGGGAACCGGCTTCGGCGGCCAGTGGACCATC
Organism: Streptomyces sp. NPDC055966; assembly: GCF_042269865.1. Taxonomy (NCBI): domain Bacteria; kingdom Bacillati; phylum Actinomycetota; class Actinomycetes; order Kitasatosporales; family Streptomycetaceae; genus Streptomyces; species Streptomyces sp. NPDC055966. Next base: position 322,790 of record NZ_JBHJYK010000008.1, on the reverse strand, counting down.
AAGAACACCGGCTCCAGCAGCATCAGTTCGTGGACCGTCGCGTGGGACTTCCCCTCCGGCACGTCCGTCACCTCGGCCTGGGACGCGGACGTCACCAACTCCGGCAACCACTGGACCGCCAAGAACAAGTCCTACAACGGCACCCTCGCCCCCGGCGCCTCCGTCTCCTTCGGCTTCAACGGCTCGGGCCCGGGATCACCGAGCAACTGCACGCTCAACGGCGGCAGTTGCGACGGCGGTACGACCGTCCCCGGCGACAACCCGCCCTCCGCGCCCGGCACCCCGACCGCCTCCGGCGTCACCGACACCTCGGTGAGGCTCAGCTGGGGCGCAGCCACCGACGACAAGGGCGTCAAGAACTACGACGTCCTGCGGGACGGCAAGGTCGTCTCCACCGTGACGACGACCTCGTACACGGACACCGGTCTGACCGCCGGCACCGACTACTCCTACACCGTGCAGGCCCGCGACACCGCCGACCAGACCGGCCCGGTCAGCGGCGCCGTCGCCGTCCACACCACCGGCGGTGGCTCCACTCCCCCGACCACCGGCGACAAGGTCAAGCTGGGCTACTTCACCGAGTGGGGCATCTACGGCCGCAACTACAACGTCAAGAACCTGGTGACGTCCGGCTCGGCCGCGAAGATCACGCACATCAACTACGCCTTCGGCAACGTGACGAACGGCCAGTGCGCGATCGGTGACGCCTACGCCGACTACCAGAAGACGTTCACCGCCGACCAGTCGGTCAGCGGCGCGGCGGACACCTGGGACCAGCCGCTGGCCGGCAACTTCAACCAGCTGCGCGAGCTGAAGGCCAAGTACCCGAACCTCAAGATCCTGTGGTCCTTCGGCGGCTGGACCTGGTCCGGCGGCTTCGCGCAGGCGGCGGCCAACCCCACCGCGTTCGCGGACTCCTGCTACAACCTGGTCAACGACCCGCGCTGGGCCGACGTCTTCGACGGCATCGACATCGACTGGGAGTACCCGAACGCCTGCGGCCTGTCCTGCGACACGAGCGGGGCCGCGGCTTTCAAGAACGTGCTGTCCGCGCTGCGCGCCAAGTTCGGCAGCAGCAAGCTCGTCACGGCCGCGGTCACCGCCGACGGCTCGGCCGGCGGCAAGATCGAGGCCGCCGACTACGCCGGGGCCGCGCAGTACGTCAACTGGTACAACGTGATGACGTACGACTTCTTCGGCGCCTGGGACGCCCAGGGCCCGACCGCCCCGCACTCCCCGCTCACCTCGTACTCCGGCATCCCGAAGGCGGGCTTCACCACCGCCGACGCGATCGCCAAGTACAAGTCCGTCGGGGTGCCGTCGAGCAAGCTGCTCATCGGCATCGGGCTGTACGGCCGCGGCTGGACCGGCGTCACCCAGGACGCCCCGGGCGGCACGGCCACGGGCCCGGCGGCCGGCACCTACGAGCAGGGCATCGAGGACTACAAGGTGCTCAAGACGTCCTGCCCGGTCACCGGCACCATCGCGGGCACGGCGTACGCGCACTGCGGCAGCAACTGGTGGTCGTACGACACCCCGTCCACCATCGCCGGGAAGATGAGCTGGGCCAAGTCTCAGGGGCTCGGCGGCGCCTTCTTCTGGGAGTTCAGCGGCGACACCAGCGACGGCGAGCTGGTGAACGCGATCAGCAGCAATATGTAAGGCGCTACCTGCAAGAAGGCTCTAAGCGACGTTGACGCTCCCCCAGACTTCGTCCGGGGGGACCCCCACCCAGCGAGTGAATGTGGCTACGCCACATTCACTCGCTGTCCGGGCGGGGCTGCCTCCAGCCACGCGAGAAATCCGGTCAGCGCGTCTTCGCTCATGGCGAGTTCGAGGCGGGTGCCCCGATGCGTACAGGCGAGGACCACCGCGTCGGAGAGCAGCGCCAGCTCCTCCTCGCCCTCGGGCAGCCGGCGCCCGGCCACCTCGATGGCGGCGCGCTCCAGGGTGCGGCGCGGGCGGAAGCCGTAGGAGAAGACGCGGTACCACTCGATGCGGTCGCCGTTGTAGCGGGCGACGCCGTAGCTCCAGCCCTTGCCGCTGGCGTCCGGGGGCTCGGCCACGTCCCAGCGCAGGGAACAGTCGAAGGTGCCGCCGGAGCGCTGGATCAGTCTGCGGCGCAGTCCGAACAGGAACAGTCCCGCCACCACGAGCGCGACCACGACCCCGCACACAGTCAGAGCGAGGATCATCGGCACCGACCTCCTCGTCTCCCAGGTAGCGGAACTGCTTCTGTTACTGAGTAATGAAACTTAAAAAACACCCACATCTGCCTCAGCCGCGACCGGCACCGGATTGCTCCGGGCCGGCCGCGGCTGAGTGACGTCATACGGCAGCCGTGCTGTGGACTCAGCTCGCCGCCGCCGCACGAAGGCGGACATCCGCGCGGCGCTCGGCGGCGGCGTCGCCCTCCGCCTTCGCACGCTCCAGCTCCCGCTCCGTGCGCTGGACATCGATCTCGTCCGACAGCTCGGCGATCTCGGCCAGCAACGACAGCTTGTTGTCCGCGAACGAGACGAAACCGCCGTGCACCGCGGCGACGACCGTTCCACCATCACTCGTACGGATGGTCACCGGGCCCGACTCCAGCACACCGAGCAGCGGCTGGTGACCGGGCATGACGCCGATGTCGCCGGACGTGGTGCGCGCGACGACCAGGGTGGCCTCGCCGGACCAGACCTCTCGGTCGGCCGCGACCAGCGCGACGTGCAGCTCAGCAGCCAAGGTGGCTCCTCGGGTCACCACCCGGCGGTTGTGCCGGGTGTTGGTTACAAGTCTAGTGGGCGTGGATGAGGGGGCGGGACGCGCCCGCCCCCTCACACGAACTCAAGGAGTTCACACGAACTCAGGGAGTTCAGGAGACGCCCAGCTCCTTGGCGTTGGCCTTGAGGTCCTCCAGGCCACCGCACATGAAGAACGCCTGCTCCGGGAAGTGGTCGTACTCGCCGTCGCAGATCGCGTTGAACGCCGCGATCGTCTCGTCCAGCGGGACGTCCGAACCGTCCACGCCGGTGAACTGCTTGGCGACGTGGGTGTTCTGGGACAGGAAGCGCTCCACGCGACGGGCACGGTGGACGACGAGCTTGTCCTCCTCGCCGAGCTCGTCGATACCGAGGATCGCGATGATGTCCTGCAGGTCCTTGTACTTCTGCAGGATGTTCTTCACACGCATGGCCGCGTTGTAGTGGTCCGCCGCGATGTAGCGCGGGTCCAGGATCCGGGACGTCGAGTCCAGCGGGTCCACGGCCGGGTAGATGCCCTTCTCGGAGATCGGACGGGAGAGCACCGTCGTCGCGTCGAGGTGGGCGAAGGTGGTCGCCGGGGCCGGGTCGGTCAGGTCGTCCGCGGGGACGTAGATCGCCTGCATCGAGGTGATCGAGTGACCGCGGGTCGAGGTGATGCGCTCCTGGAGGAGACCCATCTCGTCGGCCAGGTTCGGCTGGTAGCCCACCGCGGAGGGCATACGGCCGAGCAGGGTCGAGACCTCGGAACCGGCCTGCGTGAAGCGGAAGATGTTGTCGATGAAGAACAGCACGTCCTGCTTCTGGACGTCACGGAAGTACTCGGCCATGGTGAGGCCGGCCAGCGCGACGCGCAGACGGGTGCCCGGGGGCTCGTCCATCTGACCGAAGACCAGGGCGGTCTTGTCGATGACGCCCGAGTCGGACATCTCCTCGATCAGGTCGTTGCCCTCACGGGTGCGCTCGCCGACACCGGCGAACACGGAGACACCGTCGTGGTTGTTGGCGACACGGTAGATCATCTCCTGGATGAGCACCGTCTTGCCGACGCCGGCGCCGCCGAACAGGCCGATCTTGCCGCCCTTGACGTACGGGGTGAGCAGGTCGATGACCTTGACGCCCGTCTCGAACATCTCGGTCTTCGACTCAAGCTCGTCGAAGTTCGGGGCCTTGCGGTGGATGCCCCAGCGCTCGCCGTCGTACGTCTCGTCGACGTTCAGCACCTCACCGAGGGTGTTGAACACCTTGCCCTTGGTGAAGTCGCCGACGGGCACCGTGATGGAGTTGCCGGTGTCCGTCACCGGGGCCTGGCGGACCAGACCGTCGGTGGGCTGCATGGAGATGGTGCGGACCAGGCCGTCACCCAGGTGCTGGGCGACCTCCAGGGTCAGCGTCTTCTTCTCGCCTGCGTTCGCCGGGTCGGCGACCTCGACGTGCAGGGCGTTGTAGATCTCCGGCATCGCGTCGACGGGGAACTCCACGTCGACGACCGGGCCGATGACCCGGGCGACGCGGCCCGTAGCCGTCGCGGTCTCAACAGTGGTGGTCATTTATCGGTCACTCCCCGCGGTCGCGTCGGCCAGGGCGCTCGCGCCACCGACGATCTCGCTGATTTCCTGGGTGATTTCGGCCTGGCGGGCCGCGTTGGCAAGACGGGAGAGCGTGTTGATCAGCTCGCCCGCGTTGTCGGTGGCCGACTTCATCGCGCGCCGCGTGGCGGCGTGCTTCGAAGCGGCCGACTGGAGCAGCGCGTTGTAGATGCGGCTCTCCACATAGCGCGGCAGCAGGGCGTCGAGGACGTCCTCCGCCGAGGGCTCGAAGTCGTACAGCGGCAGGATCTCGCCCTTCGGCGCCTCCTGCGCGACCTCTTCGAGACGCAGCGGAAGGAGCCGGGCGTCCAGCGCCGTCTGCGTCATCATCGAGACGAACTCGGTGAAGACGATGTGGAGTTCGTCCACGCCGCCCTCGGCCGTCTCCTTCTCGATGGCCTCGATCAGGGGCGCCGCGACCTTCTTGGCGTCCGCGTACGACGGCTCGTCCGTGAAGCCCGTGAACGACTCCGCGATGGTGCGCTCACGGAAGTTGTAGTGGGCGACACCGCGCCTGCCGACGATGTACGTGTCGACCTGCTTGCCGTCGCGCTCCAGGCGCTCGGTGAGCTGCTCCGCCGTCTTGATGGCGTTGGAGTTGAAGGCGCCGGCCAGACCGCGGTCGCTCGTGAGGAGCAGGACCGCGGCACGGGTCGGGTTCTCCGTCTCCGTGGTGAGCGGGTGCTTGGTGTTCGAACCCGTGCCGACCGCCGTGACCGCGCGGGTCAGTTCCTGCGCGTACGGCGTGGAGGCCGCCACCTTGCGCTGCGCCTTGACGACGCGCGAGGCGGCGATCATCTCCATCGCCTTGGTGATCTTCTTGGTCGCGGTGACGGATCGGATGCGACGCTTGTAGACCCGGAGCTGGGCTCCCATGAGTCAGGTCCCTTCCTTACGTCACTTGGCGGCAGCGGCCGGAGAGTCCTCGCCGAGCAGCTTGCCGTCCGAGGTCTCGAACTGCTTCTTGAACTCCGCCACGGCGTCGTCCACCGCCTGGATCGTGTCGTTCGACATCTTGGCGCCCTCCTTGATGGAGGTCATCAGGCCCTGGTGCTTCCGGTGCAGGAAGTCGATCAGTTCCTTCTCGAAGCGGCGGATGTCGGCGACCGGGACGTCGTCCATACGGCCGTTGGTGCCGGCCCAGACGGAGACGACCTGGTCCTCGGTGGCCATCGGCTGGTACTGGTCCTGCTTCAGCAGCTCGACCATGCGCGAACCGCGCTCCAGCTGCGCCTTGGAGGCCGCGTCCAGGTCCGAACCGAAGGCGGCGAACGCCTCCAGCTCACGGAACTGGGCGAGGTCCACACGCAGACGGCCGGAGACCTGGCGCATCGCCTTGTGCTGCGCGGAACCACCGACTCGGGAGACGGAGATACCGACATTCAGCGCGGGGCGCTGACCGGCGTTGAACAGGTCCGACTCCAGGAAGCACTGGCCGTCGGTGATGGAGATGACGTTGGTCGGGATGAACGCCGAGACGTCGTTGGCCTTGGTCTCGACGATCGGCAGACCGGTCATCGAACCGGCGCCCATGTCGTCGGAGAGCTTGGCGCAGCGCTCCAGCAGGCGGGAGTGCAGGTAGAAGACGTCACCCGGGTAGGCCTCACGGCCCGGCGGGCGGCGCAGCAGCAGGGACACGGCGCGGTAGGCGTCGGCCTGCTTCGAGAGGTCGTCGAAGATGATGAGGACGTGCTTACCCTCGTACATCCACTGCTGACCGATGGCCGAACCGGTGTACGGCGCCAGGTACTTGAAGCCGGCCGGGTCGGACGCCGGGGCGGCGACGATGGTCGTGTACTCCAGGGCGCCGTTCTCCTCCAGCGCGCGGCGCACGCCGGCGATGGTGGAGCCCTTCTGGCCGATGGCGACGTAGATGCAGCGGACCTGCTTCTTCGGGTCGCCGGTGCGCCAGTTGTCACGCTGGTTGATGATCGTGTCGACGGCCAGGGCGGTCTTGCCGGTCTGGCGGTCACCGATGATCAGCTGACGCTGACCGCGGCCGATCGGGGTCATCGCGTCGACGGCCTTGTAGCCCGTCTCCATCGGCTCGTGCACCGACTTGCGCTGCATGACCGTGGGGGCCTGCAGCTCAAGGGCGCGGCGGCCGGACGTCTCGATCTCGCCGAGGCCGTCGATCGGGTTGCCGAGCGGGTCGACTACACGGCCGAGGTAGCCCTCGCCCACCGCGACGGAGAGGACCTCACCGGTGCGCGTGACCGGCTGACCCTCCTCGATGCCGCTGAACTCACCGAGGACGATGGCACCGATCTCGCGCTCCTCAAGGTTGAGGGCGAGGCCGAGGGTGCCGTCCTCGAACTTCAGCAGTTCGTTGGCCATGGCCGAGGGAAGACCCTCGATCTTCGCGATGCCGTCGCCGGCAAGGGTGACCGTACCGACCTCCTCGCGCGAGGCCGCGTCCGGCTTGTACGACTGGACAAAGTTCTCCAGCGCGTCCCGGATCTCCTCCGGCCGGATCGTGAGCTCCGCCATCTGGGTTCCCTGCTCTCCTTGTTGGGCCCGAAGTTTCACTTTGGGGGTCTGGGGGCGACCCCCAGGATTCTTCTGCACGGCCCAACCAGGGCCGTTCTGAGTACTACTGCTGTTCTCGAATACCGAGCGTCAGCTCGCCATGCGGCGGGCGGCGTCCTCCAGCCGGTCCGCGAGGGAGCCGTTGATGACCTCGTCACCGACCTGTACGCGGATACCGCCGACGACCTCGGGGTCCACGTCCAGGTTGAGGTGCATCCGCCGGCCGTAGAGCTTGGCGAGGGCGGCGCCGAGGCGCTGCTTCTGGCCGTCACTCAGCGGCACCGCCGAGGTGACGACGGCGACCATGCGGTCCCGGCGGTCGGCGGCCAGCTTGGACAGGGACTCCAGTCCCGCTTCCAGGCTACGTCCACGCGGCGCGGTCACGAGGCGCGCGACCAGACGCTCGGTGGCGGGCTTGGCCCGTCCGCCCAGCAGCCGGTGCAGCAGCTCGGTCTTGGCCTCGGCGCCGGCGGCGCGGTCGGTCAGCGCGGCGCGCAGCTCGGTGCTGGAGGAGACGATCCGGCCGAACCGGAACAGCTCGTCCTCGACCTCGTCCAGGTTGCCCCGCTTGTCGGCGGCGGTGAGGTCGGCGATGTTCGCCAGCTCCTCCAGCGCGTCGACCAGGTCGCGGGACTGCGACCAGCGGGCGCGGGCCATCCCGGACACCAGGTCAGCGGTGGGACCGCTGACCTGGCCGCCGATCAGGCGCTGGACCAGCTCCGCCTTGGCCTCCGCCTGCTGCGCCGGGTCGGTGAGGGCCCGGCGCAGGCCGGCCTCGCGGTCGAGCAGCGCGGTGACGGCCGCCAGCTCGTCGGCGAGCTGAGCAGCGTCCACCGACGTGGAGTCCGTCAGCGCGTCGAGACGCTCACGGGCGGCAGCCAGGGCCTCGCGGCTCGCTCCGTGCATGGCCGTCATCGAGTCGCCTCGGCCTTCTCCTCAAGCTCGTCGAGGAAACGGTCGATCACACGGCTCTGGCGGGCGTGGTCCTCAAGGGACTCGCCGACGAGCTTGCCGGCCAGTTCGGTGGCGAGCTTGCCGACGTCCTGACGCAGGGTCTGGGCGGCGGCCTTGCGGTCGGCCTCGATCTGGGTGTGGCCCGCGGTGACGATCTCCTCGCGCTGCCGCTGGCCCTCGGCCCGCATCTCGGCGATGAGCGCGGCACCCTGCTCCTGCGCCTCCTGGCGCAGGCGCGCGGCCTCGTGCCGGGCCTCGGCGAGCTGAGCCTTGTACTGCTCAAGCACGCTCTGGGCCTCGACCTTCATGGCGTCGGCCTCTTCGATACCGCCTTCGATCGCCGCTCGGCGCTCCTCCAGAACCTTGTTGATGTTCGGAAGCAGCTTCTTCCAGAAGAAGAAGAACACGATGGCGAAGGCGATGGTGCCGACGAGCAGCTCGGGACCGGCGGGGACGAGCGGGTTCTGCTTCGTCTCCTCGGCCGCCAGCTGTGCCAGGTTGGCGATCACATCAGTGCCTTTCGTCGTTACGTGTCGGTAGGGGGTCTTACTTCACACCGAACACGAACGGCATGACGATGCCGATGAGGGCGAGCGCCTCACAGAAGGCGAAGCCCAGGATCTGGTTGGCGCGGATCAGACCAGCGGCCTCGGGCTGACGGGCGAGGGCCTGGGTGCCGTTACCGAAGATGATGCCGACGCCGATGCCGGGGCCGATGGCGGAGAGGCCGTAACCGACGGAACCGATGGAACCGGAGACAGCGGCGAGGGTCTCAGTGGCAGCCATGCTGAATCTTCCTTCTCTTTACGGACCGGTGGGGGTTGGCCACCGGACGACAGGGGGGTGGGGTGGTGCTCAGTGGTGCTCGGCGAGAGCGCCCTGAACGTACGAGCAGGCCAGCAGTACGAAGACGTACGCCTGAACCGCCTGGACGAAAAGCTCGAAGCAGATCATGGCCATGGTCATCACGAAGGAGACACCGGCGGCCGGGACCATCCAGCTGTTCAGCAGGTACCAGGAGGCGACGGTGAACATCACCAGCATCAGGTGACCGGCGAACATGTTGGCGAAGAGTCGCACCGCGTGCGTGAACGGGCGGACCAGCAGGTTCGAGAAGAACTCGATGACCATGACCAGCGGGAGCACCGCACCGAGCGACTTGTCGTAGCCCGTGACGTTCTTGAAGAAGCCGACGAAGCCGTGGCGCTTGAAGGTCAGCCCGACCCAGAGGATCCAGACGATCGCGGCCAGCACCATCGGGAAGGCGATGACCGAGGAGACGGGGAACTGCGCCAGCGGGATCACGGACCAGATGTTCATGATCCAGACGAAGAAGAAGAGGGAGACCATGAACGGCACCCACTTCTCGCCCTCGCGCTTGCCGAGGGTCTCGTACACGATGCCGCGGCGCACGAAGTCGTAGCCGGCCTCGCCGATCATCTGCAGTTTGCCGGGAACGACCTTGGCCTTGCCGAACGCCGTCCAGAAGAACGCGACGACGAGCACGGAGGTGATGAGCGCGAGCAGCATCACCTTGTTGAACTCGAAGCCTCCGACCGTGGCGAGCGGCTTGAACAGAAAGGAGTGCAGGCCCGGAGCCGGGAAGCCACACCCGTTGTCGGACATGATCCGACAACTCCAGTCAAAGGCGAGCTGGGTCTGGTCAGCACTCACCACGGGCTCCTTCGGCGTGACGCATGGGTACGGCAACCTCGTTGTGTCGGCGCGGCGCGTGGCCGCGGATCGGCACCGGACTGGTGTTACGGATGTGGGGGCGGCTGGGGGGCGTCGAGCCTCGCCATTGAGCAGGCGTCAGCTCGGCTGCCCGCGCCCGCGATGCCGCAGTTGGCACCGGACGATAGCAGGAGATCTCACAAGCCTTTATCCCGCCCCTACCTCTCACGACGACGGCCCTGTCTTCGAGGGCTTCTCGCTCTTCTCGGAGTCCGGGTCGACGTAGAAGATCTTGGCCTTCATGTGTGCACGGGCCTGCGCGGCCATCCACACGACTGTCGCGACCACGATCCCCGCGGCGAACGCCCTCGGGTTGAAGAGAGAAGTGCCCTTGAAGACGGCGACGAAGATGAAGAGGAGCAGCAACTGGGCCATGTAGAGCATGAGGCCCATGGCCTGGAACAGCTGCGGGAGCGTTTTTGCCGTCCATTGGAGGACGTAGAGGCCGACTCCCATGAAAACAATGGCCAGCAGCGTGCCGACACCCGCGCCGAGCGCACCCTTGCCCCCCGCGACCGCTGCGCTCACGGCGACAGTGATCACGCCTGCGACCGCTGTGGGCACAGCGATCTGCAGAAGGTTCCGGGCGTCTTTGGACGGCATGGCGGCAACTCCGCTTTCACAAGGGGGCAGGGTGTCGTCATGGACGAGCGTAGTCCCGGGCTGAGTGATCGAGACCTCACACCAATGGACCGTCGCACTACGGTCCTTCGGCTCTATCCGGGGTTCTCGTGAACCGTATCACAAACTATTTGATGAGGTCTTTACCCGCTTGGTGTGCTTGCTGTCACACATGAGAGTGACAGTGCGCGTCTGTGCAAAAATGACGCCCACTTGTCTGGTATTAGGGGGCTTTGGTCCCCCACGAGTTGGCAATGCTCTCGTCAGATTCTTACCTTGTGCGTCTCAGTGACGATCAACAAAACGCGAACGAGGGCCAATGGCGGTCGCCCCGTTGACGCCCGCGACCCCGGCCGTGACCGGCGCCCGTTCGGTGGTCTCCTCCGCCTCCCGGGCCGCCCCCGCCACGGCGGCCTCGGCCGCCTCGGCGGCCCGGCGCCGCCTGCGGTAGCGGGGCGGCACGAAGGCCTGCGCCCACACCGGCACACGCGGGGTGAAGCGCGGGAGCAGCAGCAGGACCAGTCCGATCGCGCTGAGGAAGACGACGCCGAGCACGATCCACATGGACGCCGAGTTCACCGAGTAGGCGAGGGCGCCGAAGGCGATCAGGGCCGACCAGAAGTACATGATCAGCACGGCCCGGCTGTGCGAGTGGCCGATCTCCAGCAGCCGGTGGTGCAGGTGCCCGCGGTCGGCGGCGAACGGCGACTGGCCGCGCCAGGTGCGGCGGACGATCGCGAGGACCAGGTCGGCGGCCGGCACGGCGATGATCGTCAGCGGGAGGAGGAGCGGGATGTAGACCGGCACGGTCGCGTGCACCGCGGCCCTCTCGGAACCCACGTACAGGCCCAGCGCGTCCGGGTCCAGCTGACCCGTGATCGAGATCGCGCCCGCGGCCAGCACCAGGCCGATCAGCATCGAGCCCGAGTCGCCCATGAAGATCCGCGCGGGATGCATGTTGTGCGGCAGGAAGCCCAGGCACATGCCCATCAGGATCGCCGAGAACAGGGTGGCCGGGGCGGCCGCCTCGATGCCGTACGAGTACCAGATCCGGTAGGCGTACAGGAAGAACGCGCCGGCCGCGATGCAGACCATGCCGGCGGCGAGGCCGTCCAGGCCGTCCACGAAGTTCACCGCGTTGATCGTGATGACGACGAGGGCGACGGTGAGCAGGGTGCCCTGCCACTGGGTCAGCGCCACGTTGCCGACGCCGGGGACGGGCAGCCACAGGATCGTCAGACCCTGCATGACCATGACGCCCGCGGCGATCATCTGGCCGCCCAGCTTGATCAGCGCGTCGATCTCGAACTTGTCGTCCAGGACGCCGATCAGCCAGATCAGGGCCGCGCCGGAGAGCAGGGCCCGCGGCTCGTTGGACTTCTCGAAGACCTCGTTGAGGCCGGTCAGGTGGTCCGCGACGAGCAGGCCCGCGCACAGGCCGAGGAACATGGCGATACCGCCGAGCCGCGGAGTCGGTTCCCGGTGCACGTCACGGGCCCTGATCTCCGGCATCGCCCCGGCCACGATCGCGAACTTCCGCACCGGCCCTGTCAGCAGGTACGTCACCGCGGCCGTGATGCAGAGCGTCAGCAGGTATTCACGCACGGGCTTCCCCACAGGTCTCGCTGGCCATCACAGCCCCACACCCTAGCGATGGACGTATATGGATGGGGACTTCCGGGTAGCGACGATGGTTGCACGTGTGGCTGTGGTGTACGGCGCACATGGGGGTGTACGACCCGACGCCTGCCCCGGTTCAGGCCGGATACGGCGGAAAATCACCGGTCAGTTCCCGCACCTCCTCCCGCGCCCGGGCCGGCTCGACGGTGCCCCGCAGCACCCCGGCCATCAGTGCCGCGATCCGGGCCATCTCCGGCTCGCCCATGCCCTGGGTGGTCACCGCGGCCGTGCCCAGGCGCAGCCCGCGGCCGTCGTCGTGCGGCAGCACACAGCAGTCCAGGACGATCCCGGCGGCGGCGAGGCGGCCGCGGGCGGTGCGGCCGTCCACACCGAGCGGGGCGGGGTCGACGGTGATCAGATGGGTGTCGGTGCCGCCGGTGGTGACCGTGAAGCCCTCGGCCTCCAGCAGCGCGGCCAGCGTCCTGGCGTTGGCGACCACCCGGTGGACGTACGCGGCGAACGCCGGGGTGGCCGCCTCGCCGAACGCGACGGCCTTGGCGGCGATGGTGTGCATCTGGGCGCCGCCCTGGGTGAAGGGGAACACGGCCCGGTCGATCCGCTCGGCCAGCTCGGGTGTCCCGCACAGGATCATGCCGCCGCGCGGCCCGCGCAGCACCTTGTGCGTCGTCGCGCACACGACATCGGCGTACGGCACCGGGTTCGGCGCCGCTCCCCCGGCGACCAGCCCGATCGGATGCGCGGCGTCGGCGATCAGATAGGCCCCGACCTCGTCGGCCACCTCGCGGAAGAAGGCGTAGTCGAAGTGGCGGGGGTAGGCGATGGACCCGCACACGATCGCCTTGGGCCGGTGGTTGCGCGCCAGATGGCGCACCTGGTCGTGGTCGATGAGCCCGGTCTCGGCGTCGACGCCGTAGCCGACGAAGTCGAACCAGCGGCCCGAGAAGTTCGCGGGCGAGCCGTGCGTGAGGTGACCGCCGGAGTGCAGGCCGAGGGCGAGGACGGTGTCCCCGGGGCGCAGCAGGGCGGCGTAGGCGGCCAGGACGGCCGAGGAGCCCGAGTGGGCCTGGACGTTGGCGTGCGCGGCCGCGAACAGCGCCCTGGCCCGCTCCACGGCGAGCCGCTCGGCGATGTCGACCAGTTCGCAGCCGCCGTGATGGCGGGCGCCGGGATAACCCTCGGCGTACTTGTTGGCGAGCGGCGAGCCGAGCGCGGCCAGCACGGCGGGCGAGGTGAAGTTCTCGGCGGCGATCAGCTGGAGCGACGTCGACTGCCGGCGCAGCTCGCCCAGCAGGATCTCGGCCAGCTCGGGGTCCTGTTGCCGCAGGACATCGGTCGGGAGGGCAGAGGTGACCGACATGACGGGCTCCCGGGCGGTCGACGGTGACGTAAACCCAATGTAGGCCCGCCCCGCGCCCCCCGCGCGACCGTTACACCCGCGTGTATCCCTTATGTCCGAGTGGCCACGCCGGTCAGCGCCGTCACCACCGGGTCCAGCGCCTGGTGTATCTCGCCCCCGACGGACCGGAAGAACGGCAGCGGGGCGCCGTACGGGTCGTGCACCTCGTCCGCCTCCGCCGTGGGCGCGAGCAGCCACCCCCGCAGCGCCGCGGCCGCCCGCACCAGCGCACGGGCGCGCATCACCACACCGTCCTCCAGCGGCGGCAGCGTGGCGGGGTCTATCGCGCGGACCAGCCGGGTGAACTCCTTCAGCGTGAACGTCCGCAGCCCCGCCGAATGCCCCATCGAGATCACCTGCGCCCGGTGGTCCCGCGTGGCCGTGAGCACCAGGTCGGCCCTGATGACGTGCTCGTCCAGCAGTTCCCGGCCGCAGAAGCCGGAGGCGTCCGCGCCGAACTCGGCCAGCACCGCCTCCGCGTTGGCCTCCATCGGGGCGCCCTCGTGGCCCCAGGTGCCCGCGCTCTCCACGATCAGCCCGCCGCCGAGCACGCCGAGCCGCTCCGCGACGAAATGGCGGGTCAGCCGCTCGGTGATGGGCGAGCGGCACACGTTGCCGGTGCTGACATGGAGGATGCGGAAGGTGTCGCGCGGAAAGCCGAACGTCGTGGTCGTCTCCGCCGCACTGGCCCCGATGCCTATGCCACGCCCCGCTTCAGGGGCCGTCAATTCGCCACCTCAAGGTCAGGTACGACCTTCCGCAGCTCCTCCGCCGAGATCGCGCCCTCGCGCAGCAGCACGGGCACGGAACGGCTGACGTCCACGATGGACGACGGCACGATGCCGGGGGTCGGGCCGCCGTCGAGGTAGACGGAGACGGAGTCGCCGAGCATCTCCTGGGCGGCGTCGCAGTCCTCCGGCGCGGGGTGCCCGGTGAGGTTCGCCGACGACACCGCCATCGGGCCGACCTCGGTGAGCAGCTCGATCGCGACGGGGTGCAGCGGCATGCGGACGGCCACCGTGCCCCGGGTGTCGCCGAGGTCCCACTGGAGCGAGGGCTGGTGCTTGGCGACGAGCGTGAGGGCGCCCGGCCAGAACGCGTCGACCAGCTCCCAGGCCAGCTCGGAGAAGTCCGTGACGAGGCCGTGCAGGGTGTTCGGGGAGCCGATGAGCACAGGAGTGGGCATGTTGCGGCCCCGGCCCTTGGCGGCGAGCAGGTCGGCGACGCCCTCCGAGGAGAACGCGTCGGCGCCGATGCCGTAGACCGTGTCGGTCGGCAGCACCACCAGCTCGCCCCGGCGGACGGCGGACGCGGCCTCGCGCAGACCCGTCGCGCGGTCGGTCGCGTCGTTGGTGTCGTATCGCCGTGCCATGTCTAGCGGGCCTCCTCGTACACGTACAGCCGGATGAAAATCGTCGGGGTGCTCACGGCAGCGCCTTGCGGGCGGTCGCGAACCGGGGGCGGTTGTTGAGGTCGGGGTGGTCGGCCGCGTCGGCCCAGCCCCGCTCCTCGGTGAAGATCCACGGCACCTGGCCGCCCTGGGTGTCGGCGTGCTCGATCACGACGACCCCGCCGGGGCGCAGCAGCCGGTGGGCGGTGCGCTCGATGCCGCGGATCAGGTCGAGGCCGTCCTCACCGGAGAAGAGAGCCAGCTCCGGGTCGTAGTCGCGGGCCTCGATGGCGACGTACTCCCACTCGGTGAGCGGGATGTACGGCGGGTTGGAGATGACCAGGTCGACCTGGCCGTCGAGGTCGGGGAAGGCGGTCAGGGCGTCGCCCTGGCGCAGGTCGACCCTGGAGCCCGCCACGTTCTTGCGGGTCCACACCAGGGCGTCCTCGGACAGCTCCACGGCGTGCACCCGCGAGCGCGGGACCTCCTGGGCGAGGGCCAGCGCGATGGCGCCGGAGCCGGTGCACAGGTCCACGATGCACGGCTCGACGACGTCCATGGCGCGCACGGCGTCTATGGCCCAGCCGACCACGGACTCGGTCTCCGGCCGGGGCACGAACACGCCCGGCCCGACCTGGAGTTCCAGGTAGCGGAAGTAGGCCCGCCCGGTGATGTGCTGGAGCGGCTCGCGCTGCTCGCGCCGGGCGATGACCTCCCAGTACCGGGCGTCGAAGTCGGCGTCCTTCACGGAGTGCAGTGCGCCGCGCTTCACCCCGTGCACGAACGCGGCCAGCTCCTCCGCGTCGTTGCGCGGCGAGGGCACGCCGGCGTCGGCCAGCCGCTGGGTGGCCTGGGCCACCTCCGCGAGCAGCAGGTTCACGCGAGTCCTCCGTGTCGTACTGGGTCGAGCGTTGATGCCTTTATGCAGCTGCCAGCTTCGCCGCCGAGTCGGCGTCGACGCAGGCCTGGATCACCGCGGCGAGGTCGCCGTCCAGGACCTGGTCCAGGTTGTACGCCTTGAAGCCGACGCGGTGGTCCGAGATGCGGTTCTCCGGGAAGTTGTAGGTGCGGATCTTCTCGGAGCGGTCGACGGTGCGGACCTGGCTGCGGCGGGCGTCCGCGGCCTCCCGCTCGGCCTCCTCCTGCGCCGCGGCGAGCAGCCTGGAACGCAGGATACGCAGGGCCTGCTCCTTGTTCTGGAGCTGGCTCTTCTCGTTCTGGCAGGAGGCGACGACGCCGGTCGGCAGGTGCGTGATGCGCACCGCGGAGTCGGTGGTGTTGACGGACTGTCCGCCGGGACCGGAGGACCGGTAGACGTCGATACGGAGGTCGTTCGGGTTGATCTCCACGTCCACCTCCTCGGCCTCGGGGGTCACGAGGACACCGGCGGCGGAGGTGTGGATACGGCCCTGCGACTCGGTCGCCGGCACGCGCTGCACCCGGTGCACACCGCCCTCGTACTTCAGCCGCGCCCACACGCCCTGGCCGGGCTCGGTGGCGCCCTGGCCGCCCTTGGTCTTCACCGCGACCTGGACGTCCTTGTAGCCGCCCAGCTCGGACTCGGTGGCGTCGATGATCTCGGTCTTCCAGCCGACGCGCTCGGCGTAGCGCAGGTACATGCGCAGCAGGTCGCCGGCGAACAGCGCCGACTCGTCGCCGCCCGCGCCCGCCTTGATCTCCAGGATGACGTCCTTGTCGTCACTCGGGTCGCGCGGGACGAGCAGCAGACGCAGCTTCTCGGTCAGCTCCTCGCGCTGCTTCTCCAGGTCCTTGACCTCGGCGGCGAAGTCGGGGTCGTCGGCGGCCAGCTCGCGCGCGGTCTCGATGTCGTCGCCCGACTGCTTCCAGGAGCGGTACGTGGCGACGATCGGGGTCAGCTCGGCGTAGCGCTTGTTCAGCTTGCGCGCGTTCGCCTGGTCGGCGTGGACCGACGGGTCGGCGAGCTGCTTCTCCAGATCGCCGTGCTCGGTGACGAGTTCCTCGACGGCCTCGAACATCTTGGGCTCCTGTACTGCGGTGAAGGGAAGGGCGGGCGACCAAAAACGCCGGTCCCGGGCACACCCCGGGGAGGGTGTGGCCGTGGACCGGCGAATGGGGGCTCGCTACTTCTTGGAGCCGGCGGCAGCCTTGCCGAAGCGGGCCTCGAAGCGGGCCACACGGCCACCGGTGTCGAGGATCTTCTGCTTGCCCGTGTAGAACGGGTGGCACTCGGAGCAGACCTCGGCCCGGATGGTGCCGGACTCGATGGTGCTGCGGGTGGTGAACGACGCGCCACAGGTGCAGCTGACCTGCGTCTCGACGTACTCGGGGTGGATGTCGCGCTTCAAGGTGTCTCCTAGGTTTCGGGAGGGCGCCGGGTCGCCGCCGCGGGATGCGGGAGCGTGAACCGGAGCCGACGTACCAGTCTGCCAGGACTGGCGCCATCCCCCAAAACCGGGGGTGCTCGTCATCTATTCCCCGGGGGCGGCGCCGGGGACGGGAGAGGGGGAATCACCCCTCAGGAGCTCACCACGCCCTTGGCCTCGCCCGCGGCCGTACCCTCCGTCGCCGACTTCGGGATCGGCCGGTCGTTCTTCAGGGCGGACCAGACCTGCTGGGCCTTGGCGGTCTCCAGGACCACCCGGTTGGGGTCGGCCGGGTCGTACTGGACCGGCATCGTGACCATGTCCATGTGCTTCGCGCTGACACCCTTGAGGCCGTTGGCGAAGTCGATGAGGGAGTTGACCGAGCCCAGGTCCGAATCGGTGGTCACGGCCTTGGTGGCGGTGTCGGCGAGGTCGTACAGCTTCTTGGGGTTGCTGAACACGCCGACGTTCTTGACCTGGTCGAGCAGCGCCTTGACGAACGCCTGCTGGAGCTGGATGCGGCCCAGGTCGGAGCCGTCGCCGACGCCGTGCCGGGTACGGACGAGGCCGAGGGCCTGTTGGCCGTTCAGGGTGTGGGCGCCGGCCCGGAGGGTCAGGTGGCTCCGCGGGTCGTCGATGTTCTTCGTGGTCGTGACCGGGACGCCGCCGAGGTCGTCGATGAGCCGCTGGAAGCCCTCGAAGTCGACCTCCAGGTAGTGGTCCATGCGGATGCCGGAGAGCGACTCGACGGTCTTCACGGCACAGGCCGCGCCGCCGGTGGAGTACGCCTCGTTGAACATCACGCCGGTCGCGGCCGGGTGCGCGGTGCCGGCGGTGTCGGTGCATGAGGGGCGGTCGACGAGGGTGTCCCGGGGGATGGAGACGACGCTGGCCTTCTTGTGGCCCTCGTAGACGTGGACGATCATTGCCGTGTCGGAGCGGGCGCTGCCGTCGTCGGTGCCGCCGCCGAGCTTCTTGTTGGAGCCGGAGCGGCTGTCCGAGCCGAGCACCAGGATGTTCTCGGAGCCGTTGTCGACCTTCGTGGGCCGGTCGGCACCGAGCGCCTGGTTGATGTCGACGCTCTTGAGGTTGCCGTTGAGCTTGAAGTAGACGTACCCGGCGCCGGTGCCGCCGAGGACGACCACGCCCGCGGCCGTCCAGGCCGCGACCCGCAGCGCCCTGCGGCCCTTGCTCGGGGCCTTGCGGCGGCGTCCCCTGCCGGTGCGGGGGCCCGCCCCGTCCGGCTCGGCTATGACGGGCTCCGGCGTGCTCTGGGCGGACACATCGCTCCTAGGTCTCGTCGGTCGGTGGTACCCCCTGCTTTCAGGGTCGGGCGGGCGTCACCGCTCCATCGTCGCTCCGTACGGTCAGACGGAGAAACTCGGGACAGAGTTGCACAACGCAGAGTGCCCACCGCGTACAGCGGTGGGCACTCTGCGTAGTCACTCCTGGTGGGCGACGCCCGTGAACCCTGTGGCAGGGATCTCGGTTGTGACCTTTCCGACGCTCTTGTCCTAGTCGCCGTTACCGGGCATCGGCGTCGTCTTCTGGATCTGCAACAGGAACTCGGCGTTCGACTTCGTCTGCTTCATCTTGTCCAGAAGCAGCTCGATCGCCTGCTGCGAGTCGAGCGCGTGCAGCACCCGGCGCAGCTTCCAGGTGATGGCCAGCTCCTCGGCGCCGAGGAGGATCTCTTCCTTACGGGTGCCGGACGCGTCCACGTCCACCGCCGGGAAGATGCGCTTGTCGGCGAGCTTCCGGTCGAGCTTGAGCTCCGCGTTGCCGGTGCCCTTGAACTCCTCGAAGATCACCTCGTCCATGCGGGACCCGGTGTCCACCAGGGCGGTGGCGAGGATGGTCAGCGAGCCGCCGTCCTCGATGTTGCGGGCCGCACCGAAGAAGCGCTTCGGCGGGTACAGGGCGGTCGAGTCGACACCACCGGACAGGATGCGGCCGGAGGCCGGCGCCGCCAGGTTGTAGGCGCGGCCCAGACGCGTGATGGAGTCGAGCAGGACGACGACGTCGTGACCCAGCTCCACGAGGCGCTTGGCGCGCTCGATGGCCAGCTCGGCGACCGTGGTGTGGTCCTCGGCCGGGCGGTCGAAGGTCGAGGAGATGACCTCGCCCTTGACCGACCGCTGCATGTCGGTGACCTCTTCCGGACGCTCGTCGACGAGGACGACCATCAGGTGGCACTCGGGGTTGTTGTGCGTGATCGCGTTGGCGATCGCCTGCATGATCATGGTCTTGCCGGTCTTCGGCGGGGCCACGATCAGACCGCGCTGGCCCTTGCCGATGGGCGACACGAGGTCGATGATGCGGGTGGTCAGCACGCCCGGGTCGGTCTCCAGGCGGAGCCGGTCCTGCGGGTAGAGCGGGGTCAGCTTGTTGAACTCCGGTCGGCCGCGGCCGTGTTCGGGCGCCATGCCGTTGACGGAGTCGAGGCGGACCAGCGCGTTGAACTTCTCGCGGCGCTCGCCCTCCTTCGGCTGGCGGACCGCACCGGTGACGTGGTCACCCTTGCGCAGGCCGTTCTTGCGGACCTGGGCGAGGGAGACGTACACGTCGTTCGGACCCGGCAGGTAGCCGGAGGTCCGGATGAAGGCGTAGTTGTCGAGGATGTCCAGGATGCCCGCGACGGGGATCAGGACGTCGTCCTCGGCGAGCTGCGGCTCGTTCGCGAACTCGTCGCGGCCACGGCGGCCACGGCGGTCGCGGTAGCGCCCGCGACGGCCCCGGCGGCCGCCCTCGAAGTCGTCGTCGTCCTGCGGGCCGTTGTCGCGCTGGCGGTCCTGACGGTCCTGGCGGTCCTGCCGGCTGCCGCCCTGCTGCTGGCCGCCCTGCTGCTGACGGTCCTGACGGCCGCCCTGGCCCTGCTGGTCGTCGCCCTTGCCGCGACGGTCGCGGTCCCGGCCGCGCTCACGGCGGTCGCGGCGGCCGCGGCCCTCGCCCTCGGCGGCGTCGCCCTTGGCGCCCTCGCCCTGCTGCTGGGCTTCGGTCCTGGGCTCGGCCTTCGCCTCGGCGACGACCGTCTCGGCGCCGCTCGCGGTGGGGCTGCCGGCCTCGGCGGTGGCGCGGCGGCGACGGCGCTCGGTGGGCGCGTCGTCGGAGGCCGGCTGGCCGGGGATCTCGATCTGCTGCTGGGCCACGGCCTTCTCGGCCGGAGCCTCGGCCTTCTTGTCGCCGTCGGCGGCCTCACCCGTGCGGGCCTTGGAGGTGGCGCGGCGCTTGGGCTTGGTCTCGGTGGCGGTCTCGGCCTTGGCGGCGGCTCCCCCGGAGGGGGTACCCCCACCGGCGGCCTGCGCCTCCTTGATGACCTCGATCAGCTGGCTCTTGCGCATCCGCGCGGTGCCCCTGATGCCGAGGCCCGAGGCGACCTGTTGCAGCTCGGCCAGCACCATGCCCTCAAGGCCGGTACCGCGGCGCCGCCGGGAGCCGGCACCGGTGGCAGGCGCGGAGGCGTCCGTGGCGGGCGCGGCAGCGGTCTCCTCGACACGTGCGCCCATCAGATCGGTGGTGTCGCTCACGAAGGGTCCTTCCCTGGAGCGGACGTCGGCCTGTCTGGCTCGGCGACCGGTTGTGCTGTCCGGCTACGGTCCTGCTTCTGTGAACCGCGCCGGGGCGGTGGTCCGCCAAAGCGGCGGAAGAGAAATGTGCGGTGATCGGCGCTTCCGCGAGTCGTGGCACCCAGTGTCACGTGGCGTGGTAGCACCGGTTCCGGAGCGTGCCCGGCGGCCCGCTCAGTGCTCGCATACGTCGTACTGCCCAGGTGCGGCGCAAGGAACACGGAGTGGCGTGGGAGGCTCCCGGAAGAATGTCTGTCCCGGACGGGGACACGAGGCACCTCGCCATGGTGGGGTCGGGTGCAGACTTGAGATTAACACTACCGGATCCAACAAACATTCCCCCTCTCCAAATCCGGCAACCGGACGCAGTTAATCAACACCGGAGGTCGCGAGCGGCAGCACGCTCGCGCCCTGTACGTCCAGGTCCAGCCGGTTGGCGGCCCAGCCCTCACCCGCGAGGTGAGAGACCTTGTCGGCGCTGTCGGCGTCGGCCAGCGCCATGACGGTGGGGCCGGCGCCCGAGATGACGGCCGGGATGCCGTCGGCGCGCAGCCGCTCCACGAGCGCGGCGCTCTCCGGCATGGCCGGGGCGCGGTACTCCTGGTGAAGGCGGTCCTCGGTGGCGGGCAGCAGCAGCTCGGGGCGCCGGGTGAGGGCCTCGACGAGCAGGGCGGCACGGCCCGCGTTGGCGGCGGCGTCGACGTGCGGCACGGAGCGCGGGAGCAGACCGCGCGCGGTCTCCGTCAGGACCGGCTTTCCGGGTACGAAAACCACCGGAACGATGGAATCGCTGGGCTCCATCCTGATCGCCCGGGCGGCGCCGGCCTCCATCCAGGACAGGGTGAATCCGCCGAGCAGACAGGCGGCGACGTTGTCGGGGTGGCCCTCGATCTCCGTGGCCAGTTCGAGGAGGGCGGCGTCGTCGAGCCTGGCCTCCCCGCCTATGGTCACCGCGCGGGCGGCGACGATGCCGGCGCAGATGGCGGCGGAGGAGGAGCCCAGGCCGCGGCCGTGCGGAATGCGGTTGGCGCAGACGATTTCCAGGCCGCGGGGCTGTCCGCCCAGCAGATCGAAGGCGGTACGCATCGAGCGGACGAGGAGGTGGCTCTCGTCGCGCGGGAGGGTCTCGTTGCCCTCGCCCGCGATGTCGATGTGCAGCCCGGCGTCGGCCACCCGGACGACCACGTCGTCGTACAGCCCCAGCGCGAGGCCGAAGGCGTCGAAGCCCGGGCCGAGATTGGCGCTGGTGGCGGGGACGCGCACCCGGACGGCGGCGGCGCGGAACGCTGGACCGGCCATCGCTCGTTGACTCTCCTTGAGCTGCGTGACTGTCGAAGACATTCGATGACGTTCGATACGTGCTGGAGACCCGCGGACCGCGCAGACGGCGCGGCGTCACCCATATGCGCGGGCATATGCAATGGGCGGGTTCCCTACAGCCTATCGAAGGAAGGTTCTGTGGCGACATAGGGCGCACAGGAGGCGCACGATGCGTGTCGTAAGCCCCCTGTGCACCCTGTCAGGGTTTTACCAGGGCTCAGGCCAGGCCGAGGCGCTCGGCGGCGGTGGCCGCGTCGACCGGCACGGTGACCGGCTGCGGGGCGCCGGCGACGGCCCAGTCGGGGTCCTTCAGACCGTTGCCGGTGACGGTGCACACGATCCGCTGGCCCGGGTCGACCTTGCCCTGCTCGGCAGCCTTGAGCAGACCGGCCACGGAGGCGGCGGAGGCGGGCTCCACGAAGACGCCCTCCTGCGCGGCCAACATCCGGTAGGCGCGCAGGATTTCACGGTCCGTCACCTCGTCGATGGCACCGCCGGACTCGTCGCGGGCCGCGAGCGCGAACTCCCAGGAGGCGGGGTTGCCGATGCGGATGGCGGTGGCGATGGTCGAGGGGTCCTTGACGACCTCGCCGCGCACGATCGGCGCGCTGCCGGAGGCCTGGAAGCCCCACATCCGGGGGGTCTTCGCGGAGATGCCGTCGGCGGCGTACTCCTTGTAGCCCTTCCAGTAGGCGGTGATGTTGCCCGCGTTGCCGACCGGCAGGACGTGGATGTCGGGCGCGTCGCCGAGCATGTCCACGATCTCGAAGGCGGCCGTCTTCTGGCCCTCGATCCGCACCGGGTTGACCGAATTGACCAGCGCCACCGGGTAGTTCTCGCTCAGCTCGCGGGCGAGGGTGAGGCAGTCGTCGAAGTTGCCGTCGACCTGGAGGATCTTCGCGCCGTGCACGAGGGCCTGGCCCATCTTGCCGAGCGCGATCTTGCCCTGCGGCACGAGGACGGCCGAGACCATGCCGGCCCGCACGGCGTACGCGGCGGCGGAGGCCGACGTGTTGCCGGTGGAGGCGCAGATGACGGCCTTGGCCCCGTCCTCCTTGGCCTTGGAGATGGCCATGGTCATGCCGCGGTCCTTGAAGGAGCCGGTGGGGTTGGCGCCCTCGACCTTCAGGTGGACCTCACAGCCCGTGCGCTCGGAGAGCACCTGCGCGGGCACGAGCGGCGTGCCGCCCTCGCGGAGCGTCACGACCGGCGTGGTGTCGGATACCGGCAGCCTGTCCCGGTACTCCTCGATGATTCCGCGCCACTGGTGGGTCATTGCTGGTTACTCTCCTTCAACCCGCATGATGCTGGCGACACCCCGCACGGTGTCGAGCTTGCGCAGCGCCTCGACGGTCCCGGTGAGGGAGGCGTCGGACGCCCGGTGGGTGACGACGACGAGGGAGGCCTCGCCGTCCTTGCCCTGCTGGCGAACGGTGTCGATCGACACCCCGTGCTCGGCGAAGACGGTGGCGACCTGGGCGAGCACGCCCGGCTTGTCCGCGACGTCGAGGCTGATGTGGTAGCGCGTGACGACCTCGCCCATGGGCGAGACGGGCAGGGCCGCGTACGCCGACTCACCGGGCCCCGTTGCGCCGTTGAGCCGGTTACGGCAGACGGCGACGAGGTCGCCGAGCACGGCGGAGGCGGTCGGGGAACCGCCGGCGCCGGGGCCGTAGAACATGAGCTGGCCGGCCGCGTCGGACTCCACGAAGACGGCGTTGTACGCGCCGCGCACGGAGGCGAGCGGGTGGCTCAGCGGAATCATGGCGGGGTGCACGCGCGCGGTGACGGACGCCCCGTCCTGCGCCCGCTCGCAGATGGCGAGCAGCTTGATGGTGCAGCCCATCTCCTTCGCCGAGCGGAAGTCGGCGGCGGTGACCTCGGCCATGCCCTCGCGGTAGACGTCGTCGAGACGCACGCGCGTGTGGAAGGCGATACCGGCGAGGATGGCGGCCTTGGCGGCGGCGTCGAAGCCCTCGACGTCGGCGGTCGGGTCGGCCTCGGCGTACCCGAGCGCGGTGGCCTCGTCGAGCGCCTCCTGATAGCCGGCGCCCGTGGAGTCCATCTTGTCGAGGATGAAGTTGGTGGTGCCGTTGACGATGCCGAGCACCCGGTTGACCTTGTCGCCGGCGAGGGACTCGCGCAGCGGGCGGATCAGCGGGATGGCACCGGCGACGGCGGCCTCGTAGTACAGGTCCCGGTCGTGCTCCTCGGCGACGGCGTGCAGGGCGGCGCCGTCCTGGGCGAGCAGGGCCTTGTTCGCGGAGACGACGGACGCGCCGTGCTCGAAGGCGGTGGTGATCAGGGACCGCGCGGGCTCGATGCCGCCGATCACCTCGACCACGACGTCGATGTCCCCCCGTTTGACGAGGGCGGTGGCGTCGGTGGTCACGAGTTCCGCCGGGATGCCCTCGCGCACCTTGGAGGGCCGCCGTACGGCGACGCCCGCCAGTTCCACCGGGGCGCCGATCCTCTGGGCGAGGTCGTCGGCGTGCGTCGTCATGATGCGCGCCACCTCTGAGCCGACAACCCCACAGCCCAGCAGCGCCACCTTCAGCGGACGCGTACGCATCATCCGACCTCGTTTCCTCATACCGTCTACGGTTGGACCAGTCTCACTCACCGGACGGGAGTTT
This sequence comes from Streptomyces sp. NPDC055966, assembly GCF_042269865.1. Lineage (NCBI taxonomy): Bacteria > Bacillati > Actinomycetota > Actinomycetes > Kitasatosporales > Streptomycetaceae > Streptomyces > Streptomyces sp. NPDC055966. Next base: position 298,325 of record NZ_JBHJYK010000008.1, on the reverse strand, counting down.
CTACCCTTGGTCCGGATCGTGAGACATGAATTTCATTTGTACGGGGCCGGGCGACAGGAGATCTTCCAGCCCCTCTGTTCGTGACTAGCCGACGTCGAGGCGCAGCAGGTCCTCCTCCGTCTCACGCCGGACGATCACCCGGGCCTCCCCGTCCCGCACGGCGACGACGGGCGGCCGGAGCACATGGTTGTAGTTGCTGGCCATGGACCGGCAGTACGCGCCCGTGGCCGGTACGGCGATGAGGTCCCCCGGCGCCAGGTCGGCCGGCAGGAACGCGTCCTTGACCACGATGTCCCCGCTCTCGCAGTGCTTGCCGACCACGCGGGCGAGCATGGGCTCGGCGGTGGAGGTGCGCGAGACGAGGGCGACGCTGTACTCGGCGTCGTACAGCGCCGTGCGGATGTTGTCGGACATGCCGCCGTCGACGGACACGTACGTCCGCAGCCCGTCGAGCGGCTTGACGGTGCCGACCTCGTAGAGGGTGAAGGCGGTGGGCCCGACGATGGCGCGGCCGGGCTCGACGGAGATCCGGGGAGTGCGCAGCCGGGCGGCCTCGCACTCCCGGGTGACGATCTCGGTGAGGGCCTTGGCGATCTCGTGCGGCTCGCGCGGATCGTCGTCGCTGGTGTAGGCGATGCCGAGCCCGCCCCCGAGGTCGATCTCGGGCAGCTCGACGCCGTGCTCGTCCCGGACGTCCTTGAGCAGCCCCACCACGCGGTGCGCGGCGACCTCGAAGCCGGACATGTCGAAGATCTGCGACCCGATGTGGGAGTGGATGCCGATCAGTTCGAGCCCGTCGAGCTGGAGGGCCCGCCGCACGGCCTCGGCGGCCTGCCCGCCGGCGAGCGGGATCCCGAACTTCTGGTCCTCGTGGGCGGTGGCGATGAACTCGTGCGTGTGCGCCTCCACGCCGACCGTGATCCGGATCTGGGCCTTCTGCCGCTTGCCGAGGGACTGCGCGATGTGGGCGACGCGCACGATCTCCTGGAACGAGTCGAGCACGATCCGCCCGACCCCGGCCTCGACGGCGCGACGGATCTCGTCCGTGGACTTGTTGTTGCCGTGGAAGGCGATGCGCTCGGCGGGCATGCCGGCGGACAGGGCGGTGGCCAGCTCCCCGCCGGAACACACGTCGAGATTGAGCCCCTCCTCGTCGAGCCAGCGCACGACGGCACGCGAGAGGAAGGCCTTGCCGGCGTAGAACACGTCGGCGTCGGGCCCGAAGGCGGTGCGCCAGGCACGCGCCCGGGCCCGGAAGTCGGCCTCGTCGAGGACGTACGCGGGGGTCCCGAACTCCTCGGCGAGCCGGTTCACATCGACCCCACCGACGGTGACGACCCCGTCGGCGTCCCGCCCGACGGTCTGGGCCCACACCTTGTGGTCGAGGGTGTTGAGATCGGCGGGCGGCGCGGAGTAGTGGCCCTCGGGCAGGACATCGGCGTGACGGGGCCCGGCGGGATGGGCGGAACGGCTCATGACGGTGGCTCTCAGACTCTCTGTCTCTCTCCGGGGCGCGTCTGCACTGGGGCCTCAGAGATGTTCGGGTGCGTCGATACCGAGCAGGGACAGGCCGCCGGCCAGCACCGTCCCGGCGGCTTCGGCGAGCGCGAGCCGGGCGCGGTGGGCGGCCGAGGGTTTCTCCTCGCCGCAGGGAAGCACGGAGGCGAGGAAGGGCAGCGCGGCATCGGCGACGGTGACGAGATGCCGGGCGAGCCGGTCCGGGGCACGGTGGGTGGCGGCCGCGGCGAGGATACGGGGGTGTTCGGCGAGGGCGGCGAGCAGCTCGTGGGGAGCGGTACCGCTGTCGAAGCCGGTGTCGGTGTCGCTGTCGAGGCCGAGGGGGCCGGGTTCGGCGCTGAAGCCCAGGCGGCCGGCGTTTCTGCTGAGGGACCGGACACGCGCATGGGCGTACCGCACCCGGAACAGCGGATTGCTCTCCCGCTGGACGAGATGGTCGGCGGTGATCCGGGGCCGGTCGTGCGGTGCGGGATGCAGCAGCGCCCACTGGGCGGCGTCGGCCCCGAGCGGGGCGGGGTCCTCCGGCGCGGGCACCGGCCGCAGGCTGACGGGCTCGCCGTGCTCGACGGTGGCCCGCCCGCCCTGCGCGGCGACCAGCCGTACGACGGCGTCGGCGACGACCTCGGCCCGGACCTCGTACGGCACGCGCAGCGCGACGATCTGCCCGGCGAGGGCGTCGCCGTGGCCGTACGCGGCACCGCGGGCGCCGACTTCCCGGACGACGGCGGTGACGAGGTCGGCCTGCGCCCGCTCGGCGAGGCTGATGTTGAGGAACCCGGGGCCGGTGACGACGACGTCGCGGATGCCGTCGGCGTCGGTGAGCCGGGGCACCAGGATCTCGGCGACCCGTCGCGAAGGCTGCCCGGCCGACCGGGCGAGCTGGAGGGCGATGGTCGTGGCGTAGTCCCCGCACCCCCCGGGCCCCGGCACGGTCACCACGGCCCGCTCGGGCACCGTCACACTCAGCTCCCCGTCATCGACAGCACGGCGCACCGCATGCAGCACGGTGCGGGACAACTCGACGGGGGTCACGGGACAAGCGTAGGGGAGGGAGGGGGTGGGTATGCGACGTGGTTTCTCACTGTGGGACGGGCGGGGGATTTACGGGGTTCCGGGAGGGGCGAGCGGCCGGCATCCCAGCTCACGGCCCACCGACCGCACGGGCTGCGGCCTAGCCGCCGTAGAAGATCCGGTGGCTCGGTACGCCGTCGGCGGCACTGTCCTGCCCGCCCCCGCCGCCCGGTTCCCCGTCGCCGTCGCCCTCGCCGTCGTCTCCCCCGTCATCGCCGCCGCGGCGCCCGCCGTCTCCCCCGTGCCCGCCTCCCCCGCGGCCGTCCCCGCGCTGGATGAGCTGCTTGACGAGCCGGACCAGGTCGGCCGGTTCGAAGGGCTTGGCGAGGAAGGCGTCGACGCCGACGTCGAGGCCGCTCTCGACCTCGTGCTGCGTGCACGCGCTGATGATGGCGAGCGGCAGATGGTGCGTACGGGGATCGGCGCGCAGCCGGGCCGCGGTGCGCAGGCCGTCCAGCCGGGGCATCACGACGTCGAGGGTCACGACATCGGGCCGCACCTGGTGCACCACGTCCAGACACTCGGCACCATCGGCCGCGGTCACGACCTCAAGCCCTTCCAGCTCGAGATTGACCCTGATCAGCTGCCGGATGACCTTGTTGTCGTCCACAACAAGCACCCGACCCGAGGCGCCTGGCACACGTCGAGAGTAGGTCCGGACCGGCCACCGCGTCCGGGTTTTCCCCACTTCCGCCCCGTACAGGGGACCCGTTCCGCCGACCACCGCACACCGGCCCCGCCGCACCCCGCTCCCCACCCCCGGAAACGGGTTCCTGATCACCCCGCCGGACCTGCTAGTGTTCTACCCGTCGCCGCGAGCGAAGCGCTCAACAGCCGACACGCCCCCGTAGCTCAGGGGATAGAGCAACGGCCTCCGGAGCCGTGTGCGCAGGTTCGAATCCTGCCGGGGGCACTCCGGATCAAGGCGCTGAGCTGCAGAAATGCAGATCAGCGCCTTTCTTGTGCATGCCAAAACTGCAACGGTCAACCTGGCCGTGATCGCCCGACGCCCTGGGACGCTGACCTGGGGCTTCACAGCACCGAACCGGCGATTTCCCATTTGTCCGATCCCATGGAATCGCTCCATGCGGGACATGCGTGGGACGAACGTGAACAAACGAGGCTCCTGTAAGAGAAGCCCCTCTCCTCACCTGTCTGTTTGCAGCCAAGACGGCGAGAAGCGCACCCGGCGCAGCAGGCCGTTTCACTTTCCTGGGTCGGAGTTCGCATCGGTCGCGTCAGGGGGTCATTACTGCAGCCCGCCTGGACCGGCCAATGTTCCTGCTGGAGCTGATCGCGCAGGTTAACCCCTGGATCAGCCGGGGCAGTTCATGGCAGAGGATGCCTTCGGCAAGTACCTACTGACGTCGCCGACCCGGTGAGAGATACTGCGGAAGGTTCCGACTGACGATCATGCACTGAGCTGGGGGAAACAGTGGCGGGCGGGAACGATCCTTACGCACGGGAGCTCGCGCGGCAGGCCAGAGAACGGGAGCGAGCTCGGAAGGCCGCTGAGGCCGAGGCCAAGCGGAAGGCCCGTGAGGAGAAGCTCGCCCATGAAGCGGCCCGCGCCCAGGAAGCCGTCGACCGGTCCAGCGTTGCCGAGAACGATGCCGAGCAACTCTCCAAGCTGTTACAGACAGCCGTACTGGAGGGACAACCGCTGACGTTCGATCGGCTGAAGCAGGAGTTTGTTCCCTCCTTGTTCGTGCCACCCAAGGGACGTACGAAAGCCGCACCCGTGCCGCGCTGGGAGGAGTACGAGCCGGAGGCACCGCGGGGGCTGCTCAGCGCTCTCGGTTTCGGACGGCGCGGCCACGACGCCGAGGTCGAAGCCGCCCGCAAGCGGTTCGACAGAGCACTGCGAGACCATGCGCGCGACGAAAAGAAGCGCGTCGAGAAGCTGGAAAAGGCTCGCGCCCAACACGAGGAGCGCAACCAGGAAGAGGCCGCCCGGGTCGAGGCATGGAATACCGACCTCGAACAGCGACGAAGCGCGTACCGGGACAGAGACGTGGAGGCCGTCGGGTGGTTCGCCGACCAGGTCTTGGCCGCCTCCGGCTACCCGCACGGCTTCCCCAAGGCCCACCAGGTCTCGTACCAGGCGGATACGGGTGACCTTCTGGTTGAGATCGACCTGCCACTGGAGGACGTGGTCCCAGCGGCGCGCTCATACCGGTACGTGAAGACGCGTGACGAGATCACGCCTGTTCCGCGTCCGGAGAAAGAGCGCAAGGAGTTGTACGCGTCAGTCCTGGCTCAAACAGCTCTGCGCACCGTGCACGAACTCTTTGCCGCCGACACCGACGGCGTGATCCAGTCCATCGCCTTGAACGGGCATGTGGCCACCATCGACCGCGCCACCGGGCGGGACGTCCACCCGTGCTTGATCACGCTCCAGACCGACCGGGACGAGTTCAGTCAGCTGGTCCTGACCCAAGTGGATCCACGGGCCTGCTTGAAACGACTGCGGTCACTGATCTCGCCGAACCCATACGAGTTGGAGCCGGTGCGGCCGCTCGTCACGTTCGACCTGTCCAAGTTCCGCATCATGGACAGCCTGGACGTCGTGGCGGGCCTGGACAGCCGCCCCGTACTGATCGACCTGACACCCACCGAGTTCGAGCACCTCATTAGGCAACTGTTCGAAGCCATCGGCCTGGACAGCGTGAACACCCAGCCCTCGAAGGACGAGGGTGTGGATGCGGTCGCCATGAACACTGACCCCGTGATGAAGGGCCTGTGCATCATCCAGGCCAAACGCACCAAGAACGTGGTCCCGTTCGAGACCGTCTCCGCACTCGCCGGCGTCGTGGAACACAAGCGGGCTGCCAAAGGCATCCTGGTGTCAACCTCCTGGTTCGGCCGAGCCAGCGAGGCATTCGCCAACGAACACGGACGCCTCGAACTCCTCGACGGAGCCAACCTGGTGCACCTGTTCAAGGAGCACATGAATCTCGATGTCATCCCGGGGCCGGTGCCTCCGAAACGACGCCCCAAGTAGGGGCCGAGCCCCAGCCACGGTGTGGGACATCTCTACACCTCGCTACTGACGTACGCCCCGTACCCGGAAAAGTTGCTCCGGCTCCGGGGCAAACCGCCCGCACCGGGCCCCTTTCCGCGCTCCTCCGTACCTGGTGAGCGTCACCGGATCGGAAGCTCGGACTGTTGACCGCGACGAGTCAGCGAACGCACACGTTCATCGGGCTCTATCGGTACTCCTTGAGCAGCGCCTCGATGCGCTGGTTAGCGACCGCTTGTCGTCCATACAGGCACTTGGCGTATCGGGTCATGAGGACCTCAACGCTGTTGCCAGCGCGTTCGGCGACCTCGGTGGGCTCTACTACCGGCATTCAGCCAGGTAGACAGGGCCGAGTGGCGGAGGTCGTACGGGCGGGCCGCGAGCGGTGAGTCCGCCACATCCGGCGGGAGGGCAAGGTCACGGGCTTCATGCCAGACGCCGTAATAGGTGCTGGAGCCTACGATGCCGCCGTGCTCGTTGAAGAACAGCCGTCCGTCCTCCGCAGTGCCGAAGGTCTGGATGCTCTCCCGCCACAGCATCACCAGCTCGGGCGGCAGCGGCACCGGTCGGGTGTCGCCCGGCGGGCGGCTCTTCAGACCACGCTCGTCATGGAGGCGTCCGGTGTCGGTCCACTTCTTGCCCGCCTGGGGTCGAGTGACGTGCAGGATCGCCCTGCCCCAACCCTCCGTGGGCAGAACGCAGTCCGGCAGGGACACTGCAACCGCCTCCGCAGGCCGCAGGCCGGCGTAGTACATGCCAGCGAACAAGCCGACCAACCGCCGTCCGCGGGCACGCCGGTAGCCACCGACGTACGAGAGAGCGCACAGCAGGGAGCGCACCTGGGCAGGGTTGGCGACTACCCGTGGGTCGACCTGCTTTACCGTCTTGGTGATCCGCCTGTTGATGGGGGCCATCGGGTCGGTGCGGAGTCCGCCTTGCTCGATCGCGTACCGCACTGCGTTCACGAGGGTCATGCGCTTGTGTCCCTGGGTCTCGGCGGCTGCGATCATGCCGTCCTGCTTCACCTGCAGGGCTTGCATCACCGCCCGCATGACGACCGGGTCCATCAAGTCGACCAAGGGGCGTGACGCCCTCTCCACCCAGCGCAGAGCAAGCCGCACGTCGGCGGGCGCCATTCGCGGGTCCGGCCGGGGCACGACGAACGCCCAGTCCCGCAGCGCCTGCCGCAGCAACTCGTCGTTGGGGCGGCCTCGTACGTTCCGGAGCATCGCCTGGGTGACCGAGCACAGTGCATCGTTGGTCTCGTTGCGGGTTTTCGCCCCGACCTGCGGCCAGCGCATCTCCAGATAGCCGAGCGCGAAGTCATACCAGCTGGTGGAGACCGAGCCGTGGCTCGTCCCCGCAGAGACCGACTCATCAGCGGCGCCCACTCGGACCGCTCGGACCAGCGCGGCGCCGAGCTCGTCCGCTAGCGCCCTGACTTCCGTCGCACTTCCCGCGGAAGTGTTTCTGCCGGCCCGCGCCGCAATCACGGTCTTGCCACCACTTCTCCGTCTGGGAACGCGGTGTGTCTGCGATCCCGAACTCCTCATGACGTCCACCACCTCTCTGACCAGGGGAGCGCTTCCGGCCCAGGTTGCAGCGGGGCCCTCGGCGTCGTCGCTGTGCATGCCAGGTAACGCACAAGTCACCAAGGCGAGTCATAGGGGGTTCTCTCTGCAAGGCGGGACTTCGACACCCACGGAGAGGATGAGGGGTAGGATGAGTAGCATGAGTGAGCCTACCGGCAAGTATTCCATCACTATGCCGCGCGACATCGCCGAAGCCGCCAAGGCCCGCAGCGGCCCCTCCGGGCTGTCCGCCTACGTGGCCGCCGCCGTGGCCCGTCAGATCGAACGCGACAATCTGAACGAGCTCATCCAGGTCGCCGAGGCCGAACACGGGCCCGTCACGGACGAGGAGATTCAGACTCTCCGCGACCAGCTTCACCAGGCCCGATTGGAGCAGACACGGGACGGGGCGAACGCCGCGTGACCCGATCTCCTGCCGTCCCTGGTGGCACCCTCGTCCTGGACAGCGAAGGACTAGCCAAGGCCGTGCTGCGCGATCGCACAGTCACCGGCTGGCTCGCCCTCGCACGCGCCGACGACCTGCGAGTGATCACCTCTGCGGCAACCCTCGTCGAGGTGGTCCACCCCCGGATCAACCGGCCGGCCCTGGAGTGGACACTGTCCCGACTCGTCGTGGAACCGGTGACCGAGCCCATCGCCCGCCACGCCGCCGTGCTCCTCGCTGACGCCGGGCTGCACGGCCACAAGTACGCCATCGACGCCATGCTCAGCGCAACCGCCCTCGCCGCCCCCGACCCAGTCACGATCCTGACCTCCGACCCGGAGGACCTCACCGCCCTCTGCAGCGGACACGCCACCGTCATCAAGATTTGACCAGCACCCAAAAGTAGGTTGCGAACAAAGATTCGATGATCCAGGGCGCGCGTTGAACGGCTGCGCAGACCACAAGAAGAAACGGGTACCAATCCGCAAAACAGATGACTCCTCGGTCTCGCATGTACCAGAATCCTTCTCAACTACGGCCGCGAGCTGAAGAGTTCGCGGCACCCGGTTGAGAGTGGGGGTCTGCTGCACGATCGGGTGACATCTGAACTTGCCTGCCCCTAGGCCGACCGTTTGCGGGACGCGGTCTTCTTCGTCGTCGGCTTGGCGGTCTTCTTCGCCGCGGACTTGGCCGCAGGCTTCTTCGCCGTCGCCGTCTTCTTGGCGGCCGGAGTCTTCTTCTCGGTGGCGGCGGTCTTGCGTGGCAGGCGTCTGACCTCCGCCTCGACGTCCGAGGGGGGTTCGCCCCGGGACTCGCGGGCCGCTCGCACGCTGCTCTCCAGCGCCGCCATCAGGTCGAGGACCTTGCCGCCGGCCGCGGGGGCCGGGGTCTCGGGCGGGGCCTCGCCGGAGGCCTTCGCGGCGATGACCTCCTCCAGGGCCTCCCGGTACTCGTCGTGCAGGTCCGCCAGGTCGACCTCGCCCAGGGTGTCCATCAGGGCGTCGGCGAGGTCGAGTTCCTTGTCGCGGACGGTGACGTCGGTGTCCGGGGCGACACCCTCGGGGGCGCGTACCTCGTCCGGCCAGAGCAGGCCGTGCATGGCGATGGCGTCGCCGACCACCCGCAGCATGCCGAGGCGTTCGCGGCCGCGCAGGGCGTACTTCGCGATGGCCACCTTGTTGCTGCGCTTCAGGGCCTCCCGGAGGAGGACGTACGGCTTGGCGGCCGGGACCCCGCTCGCGGCCAGGTAGTACGCCGCGTCCATCTGGAGCGGGTCGATCCGGTCGGCCGGTACGAAGGCCACGATCTCGATCGTGCGGGCGGTGGGGATGGGGAGGTGGGAGAGGTCGTCGTCGGTGATCGGGATGATCGTGCCGTCCGCGTCCTCGTAGCCCTTGCCGATCTCCGCGGTGCTTACCTCGCGGTCCTCCAGTTCGCAGACCTTGCGGTAGCGGATGCGGCCGCCGTCCTCGGTGTGGATCTGGCGGAAGGAGACCGAGTGGCTCTCCGTGGCGTTCACCAGCTTGATCGGGATGCTGACGAGACCGAAGGAGATCGCGCCGTTCCATATCGACCGCACGTGCCGCACCCGCCCTTCCGTCGGTTCCACCGGTTTCGCTGGTTTTGCCTGTTTATCTGGGATTGTCATCTTATGACGCCTATCACAGAGGTGGCGGGCCGGCGGGTCGCGCTCAGCAACCTGGAGAAGGTGCTGTATCCGCGGACCGGTTTCACCAAGGCGGAGCTGGTGCACTACTACGCGACCAGCGCCGACGCGCTGCTGCCGCATCTGCGCGACCGGGCCGTGTCCTTCCTGCGCTATCCGGACGGGCCCGACGGGCAGGTGTTCTTCACCAAGAACGTGCCGCCGGGTACGCCCGAGTGGGTCACCACCGCCGAGGTGCCCCGCTCGGAGGGGCCGGCCCGGATGGTCGTCGTACAGGATCTGGCCAGCCTCGTCTGGGCCGCGAACCTCGTCACCGAGTTCCATACGCACCAGTGGCTCGTGCAGCGCCCCGACGAGGCCGACCGGCTGGTGTTCGACCTCGATCCGGGGCCGCCCGCCCATCTCGTCCACTGCTGCGAGGTGGCCCTGTGGCTGCGCGAGCGGCTCGCGGCGGACGGGATCGCGGCGTACCCGAAGACGGCGGGGTCGAAGGGGCTGCATCTGCTGGCCGCCGTGCGGGGCTCGTCCGCCGAGCGGGCCAGCGAGTACGCCAAGGCGCTCGCCGTCGAGGCCGAGCGGGCCATGCCCCGGCTGGTGGTGCACCGGATGACCAGGAGCCTGCGGCCGGGCAAGGTGTTCGTCGACTGGAGCCAGAACGCCGCGCGCAAGACCACGGCCACGCCCTACACCCTGCGCGCCCGCCCCACACCGCTCGTCTCCGCCCCGGTCACCTGGGACGAGGTCGCGGACTGCCGCAACCCGTCCCAGCTGGAGTTCCAGGCTCGGGACATCGCCCCGCGGCTGCGGGACCTCGGGGAGCTGATGGCACCCTTGCTGGACCCGGAGACGGCGGCTCCGCTGCCCGGGTGACTCCTACACCCTCCCCCACGTGTTCCGGTCCCGCGCCATTCCGTGCAGCGCCTCCACGTCCGCCGGCTTCAGCACCCCGCCCAGCCGGGCCAGGTCCGCCAGGTCCGTGTCCTGGAGGATCCGCAGGGCGCGCGGCCGGGCGGTGACCGTCACCTCGGCGGGGCCCGCGAGGGCCAGGACCGGGCGGACCTCGGCCGTCAGGGCGTAGGAGGCGCGGTCGGCGTCCGCGCGCAGGCGGCGCAGGAGGGGCTCGGGCTCGCGGCGGCCGACGGTGACCAGGGGGTCGGCGACCAGGATCCGGGCCTTACGGGCGTACAGGGAGTGGACGGCGAAGACGCCGCCGGGGCCGAGCAGCAGATGGTGGATGCGGTCGCCGCCGGGCAGCACGAGGGAGTGCAGGGTGTGCCAGCCGGCGCCCTCCAGGGCGTCCAGGGCCTGGCCGACGGTCTGCTCGGCGGTCAGGGCGCGGCGGCGCGGGTCGGGGCGCAGCCGGTGGGCGGGGCCGGGATCGCGGTCGAGGGCGACGAGCAGGGCCTCGCCGGGGCGGTTGGGCGCCAGGTCGTCGTCGGGGTGCAGGGTCAGCCGGGCCAGTTCGGCCGGGGTCGGGACCGGGGGCGGGCCCACGGTCACCGGGCCGGTCAGAAAGGGTTTCAGGGCGTGGAGTACGTCGTCCCTGCTGTCCTCGCCGAGCAGGTTCACCCGGCCCGCCTCCCGGTCGTACCAGGCGACGTTGCTGCCGTCCGGGCGGCAGACGTACAGCCGTTCCCGGCCGTGCCGATAGGCCGGCACCACGCGCAGTGCGTTCATGCGCCATCACCCCTCGACCATGGGAACAGGCGGGGTGCTCCGGGGGCAAGACCGGTTACCTTGAAGAAAGGCCCTGGAGGACGGCCCTGTGCAGGGGAGTTGGGGAGGCGCCGTTGCGGATCCGCGGGAGGCAGCCCGCCGTACCGGCTCCGGAGCGTCCGTGGAGCGAGATCGTGCCCGGCCTGTGGATGGGCGGGCACGAGGTCCGGGGCTGTTCCGGGCGGGCGGAGCCCGTCGTGGTGCGGGACGAGTTCGACGTGGTGCAGACGCTGCTGCGGCTGCCGGGGCACGGCCCCGATCCGGGCGTCGAGCACCATGTGTGGCCGATTCCCGACGGACCGCTGGACGGGACGCAGCTCGCCGGGGTGATGCGGCTGGCAGGCGCGGCGAACGAGGCGCTGGACTCCGGGCGCCGGGTGCTCGTGCGCTGCTACCACGGGTACAACCGCTCGGGCCTGGTCGTCGCCCACGCCCTGGTCCAGCGCGGACACTCCTCGCCGGACGAGGTGATCCAGCTGATCCGGGCCCGCCGCTCGGCCTGGGCGCTGCACAACGAGCTGTTCGTGGAGTACCTGCGCGCGGGACTGCCGACCGTCCGGCTGCTCGAAGATCTGGCCGAGTAACCTCTGCGCAGCACCACCCCCAGGGAATAAAAAGGACTTCCCTACAAAATTACGAGCAATACGAGACTACGCATAAGGTTGTACGGGGTCCCGTCCGGCCCCTCGCCCCGACCAGTCCGCCCGTCCGACCAGTCCGCCCGCCCGCCCGTCCGTCCGTCAGCCCCAGGAGCACCGTGCCAGCCCGCCGTCCCGCGCGTATCGCCCTCGCCGCGGTCGCCGTCGCCCTGCTGTCGGTGACGGCATCGGGCTGCGGGGACCGCGGCGCGCTGCGGGCCGCCGGGCCGACCCCGACGGCGGTCAGCCCCGCCAAGCTCTGGCCCGACCTCCGGCCGGCGTCCAGCCCGGCCTACCCCTACGACGTGGCGACCCGGTCGCTCGTCAAGGGGATCAAGGTCCCCGGCGACGACATCCGCAAGGTGAACCCGGTCGACGTGGTCGCGGCGGAGATCAGGTCGGAGCCGGACGACTACGGGTCGAAGGGGGCGTACCACGGGACCGTGGACCGGCTGAAGGACTGCCGGCCCGGCGGCGACGAGGCGCGCTGCCCGCTGCTGAAGCCGTACTACCGGGACCTCACCGGCGACGGCAAGGACGATCTGACGCTCGGCTTCCGGCTCTACCCGACCAACCAGACGGCGGTACGGGTCTACACGGTCGAGAAGCACCGGCTGGTGCAGGTGCTGGCCGACAACGACGCGATCCTCGGGGTGGAGCTGGCCGGGCGGGCGCTGATCGAGCGCTCGCCGGCGGACATCTCCGGCTACGAGTACCGCACGACCTGGGTGTGGGACCCGGGACAGCGCGCGATGGTGTTCTCGCGGGACGAGTACCTGCACACCGGTGACGGACGGAAGGCCACGAAGCCGTCCCGGTCCGCCGCGCCGTCCGCCTCACCCTCCGCCAGGTCCTCCACCCCGGCCTCCGCCCCGGCCTCCTCACCCCCGTCGGCCACCCCCTCGGCGGGCACCTCGTGAAGCCCGGTCTGCCGCGGTGGGCCGGTCCGCTCGCCGTGAAGGCGGCCGTGTTCATCACGGTCATGTGCTGTGCGCTGGCCGCGCTGCTCGGCGTCCTGGTGCACGTCTCGGTGACCGACCGGACCGTCAACCAGGCCCGCGACCAGGCGCTGTCCCGGCTCGACGACGCCACGCAGGCGTACGAGGCCGGGGACACGCTGCTGCCGGGCGCCGGTGTGGACCCCGAGGGGCTGCCCTCGTCGCTGCGGTCGCTGGCGGCGTCGGGGCAGCGCGGCACGGTGGTCTCCACGCACCGGGGGCGCCCGACCATGTGGGCGGCGGGCCCGGCGGCCGGGCACCGGGCGCTGGCCGTGGAGCTGGACTACTCGCAGCAGGTCCGCACGATCACCGGGCTCGACACCTCGATCCTGTGGTCGTCGGGGCTCGCGATCGGGATCACCGTGCTGGTCGGGGTGTTCGCGGTGACCCGGGTGACCCGGCGGCTGCACGCCACCGCGCGCGTGGCGCGGCGGATCAGCACCGGCGACCTGGACGCGCGCGTGGACGACCCGCTGTCCAAGGATCCGTTCCGGCCGCAGGACGAGGTGGCCGCGGTCGCGGCGGCCCTGGACAGGATGGCCTCCACGCTGCAGAGCAAGCTGCTGAGCGAGCAGCGGTTCACGGCGGACGTGGCGCACGAGCTGCGCACCCCGCTGACCGGGCTGCACGCGGCCGCGGAGCTGCTGCCGCCGGGCCGGCCGACGGAGCTGGTGCGGGACCGGGTGGCGGCGCTGCGCACCCTCACCGAGGACCTGCTGGAGATCTCCCGGCTCGACACCGGGCGGGAGAAGCCGGCGGTGGGCACCGAGGAGCTGGGGGCGCTGGCCCGGCGGGTGGTGCGGGCGTCGGGCACCGACACGGAGGTGCGGATCGTCCGTAACGCGCGCGTGGAGACCGACCGGCGGCGGCTGGAGCGGGTGCTGGGGAACCTGGTGGCCAACGCGCACAAGCACGGAGGGCTTCCCGTGGTGCTGACGGTGGACGGGCCGGTGGTGACCGTGCGGGACCACGGGGGCGGGTATCCGAAGTACCTGGTGGCCCATGGGCCGCAGAGGTTCCGCACGGAGGGCGGGGCCACGGGACACGGGCTGGGGCTCACCATCGCCAAGGGCCAGGCGGAGGTCCTGGGCGCGCGGCTGGCGTTCGCCAACGCGGTGGACGGGGGCGCGGTGGCCACGCTGATCCTCCCGGTGGACGAATCCCCGGGCCTCTGAGAGAGCGTCGTGCCGGGCTGGGCCACCTGACGCCTCGTAATGTGGCGAACAGTAAGGTTTCGCCCCTTTTCTGGAGGCCCACATGTCTTTGCCCCGTTCCCTCACCCGATCACTCGCCGTAGCGGCCGCCGCCGGCGCCCTCCTCGCCACCGCCTCCATCGCCCCCGCCGCCGCCGGCGGCGGCAAGGGGGGCGAGGAGGGGCTCGGGCACTACAAGGGGGTCGTCACCGCCAAGGGCGGGATCTGGCTGCGGGAGCGGCCGGACCGCAGCAACCGGCAGGTGCGGTTCGTCAAGCAGGGCGAGCAGGTCTCCATCTACTGCAAGACCTCCGGGGACGCCGTGCGCGGCAACCCGGTCTGGTACCTGCTGACGAACGGCACCTGGGCCTGGGGGTCGGCGCGCTACATCGCCAACGTCGGCCCGGCGCCGCGCTCGTGTTAGTGGGCACAGCCCACAAGACGCCCCATATGGGTAGGTTCCGGGCATGACCAAGGCCGGAACCACCCTGGCGGCGGCGCGGAGACCCGCACCCGCCGTACGCCTCCCCCGGCGCCGTGGCTTCGAACTCGCCCTGATCGTGCTGGCCGTCCTGCTGTGCGTGTACGGCTACTGCGCGGTGGGGCTCGCCCGGACCGGCACCGTCCCGCCCGGCGCCCTCGGCTACGGCGCCGGGCTCGGGATGCTCGCCCTGGTCGCGCATCTCGTCGTACGCCTGCGGGCGCCGTACGCCGATCCGCTGCCGCTGCCGATCGGGGTGCTGCTCAACGGGCTCGGCCTGGTCCTGATCTACCGGCTGGACCTGGAGACCCCGCACGACCGCGCGGCACCCGCCCAGCTGGTGTGGTCCACGCTCGGGATCGGGCTGTTCACCGTCGTCGTCCTGCTGCTGCGCGACCACCGGATGCTCCAGCGGTACGCGTACGTGTTCGTGGCCGCGGCCCTCGTGCTCCTCGCGCTGCCGATCCTCTTCCCGCCCGTCAACGGGGCCCGCATCTGGCTGCGGATCGCCGGATTCTCCATCCAGCCCGGCGAGTTCGCGAAGGTGCTGCTCGCGGTGTTCTTCGCCGCGTACCTGGCCGCCAACCGCAACGCGCTCGCCTACACGGGGCGCCGGCTGTGGCGGCTCCAGTTCCCGACCGGGCGGGTGCTCGGCCCGATCGTGACGATCTGGCTGCTGAGCGTCGGCGTGCTGGTCCTGGAGCGGGACCTCGGCACCTCGCTGCTGTTCTTCGGGCTGTTCGTGGTGCTGCTGTACGTCGCGACCGGCCGGACGGGGTGGATCGCGGTCGGGCTGCTGCTGGCGGTGCTGGGCGCCGATGCCGTCGGACGGTTCGAGCCGCATGTGGGCGGGCGGATCGAGGACTGGCTGTATCCGTTCCACACGATCGACGCGGGGATCGGGCCCAACCAGCTGTCCCAGTCGCTGTTCGCGTTCGCGGCCGGCGGGGTGACCGGCACCGGGCTCGGGCTCGGGCACTCCGTGCTGATCGGCTTCGCCGTCAAGTCGGACTTCATCCTGGCGACGGCGGGCGAGGAACTGGGCCTCGCCGGACTCGCGGCGATCTTCCTGCTGTACGCCCTGCTCGTGGAGCGCGGCTTCCGGGCCGGGCTCGCCCTGCGCGAGCCGTTCGGCAGGCTCCTCGCCGTCGGACTCGCCTCGCTGCTCGCGCTCCAGGTGTTCGTGATCGCGGGCGGGGTGACCGGGCTGATCCCGCTGACCGGCATGGCGATGCCGTTCCTCGCCCAGGGCGGCTCCTCGGTGGTCACCAACTGGGCGATCGTGGCCCTGCTGATCCGGGTCAGCGACTCGGCACGCAGCCAGTACGACGGGCGGGAGGCCCCGTGAGCGATCCCGGCCGCCACCACGACCGCGCCGGCCTTCCCGACGGCGGCCGGCCCATGGCCCGGTACATCCGCCGCGCCTGGGGGTTCTGCGCGCTGCTGCTCGCGGCCCTGCTGGTCAACGCCGCCCGGGTGCAGGTGGTGCAGTCGCGCCTCTTCGACGCCAATCCGGCCAACCGCCGTGCCACGATCGCCCGTTACGGCCAGCCGCGCGGCGACATCCTGGTCGGCGGCGAGCCGGTCACCGGGTCCACCGACACCGGCGAGCAGCTGCGCTACGAACGCGCCTACCGCAACGGCCCGTTGTACGCCCCGGTGACCGGCTTCGCCTCGCAGCTGTACGGCACCACGTTCCTGGAGCACGCCGCGGACGGGGTGCTCTCCGGCACCGATCCGCTGCTGTCGCCGCTGCCGCTGTGGCAGGACATGACGCACAGGCCCGGTCCGGCCGGGAACGTCGTGACGACGCTGAACCGGGCCGCGCAGGAGGCCGCGTACCGGGGGCTCGCCGGGCGCAAGGGCGCGGTCGCCGCGATCGACCCGGCCACGGGCCGCGTCCTGGCGCTGGTGTCGAGCCCGTCGTACGACCCCGGGCAGCTGTCCGGCAACGGCGAGGCGGTGACCTCGGCGTGGGAGCGGCTGAGCCACGACCCGGAGAAGCCGATGCTGAACCGGGCGGTACGGCAGACCTATCCGCCGGGCTCGACGTTCAAGGTGGTCACGGCCGCGGCGGCGCTGGAGGCGGGCGTGGTCACCGACCTGGACGCGGACACCGACTCCCCCGACCCCTACCGGCTGCCGGGCACCACGACCCGGCTGACCAACGAGGCCGACGGCTGCGACGACGCCTCGCTGCGGGCGGCCTTCGAGTGGTCCTGCAACACGGTGTTCGCCAAGCTCGGCGTGGACGTCGGGGCGCACGACATGGTGGCCACGGCGCAGGCGTTCGGCTTCAACGACACGGGCGTGCGCGTCCCCTTCGGCGTCGCGCCCAGCACCTTCGACCCGCACGTGGACCGGGCGCAGCTGGCGCTGTCGTCGATCGGCCAGTACAACACGCGGGCCACGCCCCTGCAGATGGCGATGGTCGCGGCGGCCGTCGCCGACGGCGGTCTGCTGCACTCCCCTTACCTGATCGAGCGGACCACCGCGCACAGCGGTGAGATCCTCTCCGGGAGCGGGGCGCATCCGGTGCGGCAGGTGATGAGCCCGCCGACGGCCACCCGGCTCAAGGAGCTGATGACGGACGTGGTCCAGGAGGGCACCGGCACCCGGGCCGCCATCCCCGGCGCGCTGGTCGGCGGCAAGACCGGAACGGCGCAGCACGGGGTCGGCAACTCCGGTGTGCCGTATGCCTGGTTCGTCTCCTGGGCGCAGGCCGACCAGTCCCTGGAACCGCAGGTGGCGGTCGCGGTGGTGGTGGAGGACGCCTCGGCGGACCGGGGCGAGATCAGCGGCGGCGGGAACGCGGCGCCGATCGCGCGGGACGTGATGCGGGCGGTGCTCGGGAGGTGAGACGGGGTTCCGGGGGCGACCGCGGCCGCCGTGCCGTGGTGGGTGCCGGCCGGCCACCGCCCGACGGTCGTCAGCCGATCGGCTCGATCATCTCCGAGCGGACCTGGAGGGTGAGCTTCGCGTAGAACGCGAGGTCCACCTGGGCCGGGTCCTGCGCGGCCGACTTGGGGGTGACCGAGGCGACCATGGCCCCCGTGTTGCCGTCGTTCCAGGCACACGCGGGGTAGGTCACGGTCGCGCCGACCCTCTTCTGCGTCAGCACCTCACAACTGACCGTGGGCGAGCCGCTGTCCGTGAAGTCCTTCCGCGCCACCGCCACCGTCATGCCGTCCGCCCCGGAGGCGCCCTTCAGCATGTCGGCGCGGGCGCCGTCGGCGTTCTTGAACCGGCCGTACATGCCCGACACCGCCATGGTGCCCTGGCTCGCGTCGCCGTTCAGGGTGTACGAGGCGATCACGGCGTGGACGTCCTTGGCGTCCCAGGCGCCGTCGGCCTCGTCCTCGATCTTCTTGCCCTCGGAGTCGGAGAGGTCCTGGGCCAGCTGGAACCTCCCTCCGACCAGTGTCCTCGGCAGCGTGAGCCTGTTCTTCGCCGCGGGGAAGCCGCTGCTGAGCGCCGCCCCGAGCAGGACGAACCCCACGACGACGAGCGTGACGACACCGCCCACGATCCCCAGGACCAGCCCGACCCGGCGCTTCCTCGGCGGCGCCGCCATGGGCGGCACGCCCCAGGCCGGGTAGGGCTGCTGGGGGTAGGCCTGCGGCGGGTACGGCTGCTGCGGGTACGGCTGCTGCGGCGGGTACGGGGAGCCGTACGGGCCGGGGGCAGGCTGCGGCGGGCCGTACGGGGGCTGCTGGCCATAGGGAGGCTGCGGCCCGTACGACGGCTGCGGCTGCTGCGGTGGCGGAGGCATGGACACGCCAGCACGCTACTCCACCTGGGTGAACCTCCCCGCCACCGCGATCCGCCGCCGTGACCTGCGGGCTCAGTCCTGCGCCGCCCCCGCGTCGACGGCCTCGCGGACCTCCGCCACCCGCTCCCGCTCCTCGGCGGCGAAGCGCTCCGCGTCCAACTGCTCGGCCAGTTCCTCGTCCTGGGCCATGAGCAGGTCGAGGCTGGCGTCGCCCAGCTCGAACACCCCCATGTCCACATAGGCCTGCTGGAGCCGCTTGCCCCACAGGCCGATGTCCTTGACGCAGGGCACGATGCGGCTGAACAGCAGCTTGCGGAAGAGCTGGAGGAACTCGGAGCGCTCGC
The DNA here is from genome assembly GCF_042269865.1 of Streptomyces sp. NPDC055966. Taxonomy (NCBI): domain Bacteria; kingdom Bacillati; phylum Actinomycetota; class Actinomycetes; order Kitasatosporales; family Streptomycetaceae; genus Streptomyces; species Streptomyces sp. NPDC055966. Next base: position 279,890 of record NZ_JBHJYK010000008.1, on the reverse strand, counting down.
TCAGCTCCGCCGCCTCGGCCTTCGGGATGCCGAAGTTCTCCAGCACCTCCTCGCCGCGCAGCCGGTCGCGCATCAGGTAGCAGCCCTCGATGACGAACTCCTCGCGCTCGCGCAGTTCGGCGTCGGTGAGCTGCTTGTAGTAGTCCCGCAGGGCCATCCGGCCGAAAGCCACGTGCCGGGCCTCGTCCTGCATGACGTAGGCCAGGATCTGCTTGGGCAGCGGCTTGGTGGTGGTGTCCCGGATCATCCCGAAGGCGGCCAGCGCGAGGCCCTCGATGAGCACCTGCATGCCCAGGTACGGCATGTCCCAGCGGCTGTCGCGGAGCGTGTCCCCGAGCAGGGCCTGCAGATTGTCGTTGATCGGGTAGACGAGCCCGATCTTCTCGTGCAGGAACCGGCCGTAGATCTCGGCGTGCCGGGCCTCGTCCATGGTCTGGGTGGCGGAGTAGAACTTGGCGTCCAGATCGGGCACCGACTCCACGATGCGCGCGGCGCAGATCATCGCGCCCTGCTCGCCGTGCAGGAACTGGCTGAACTGCCAGGCGGCGAAGTGCCGCCGCAGCTCGCCCCTGTCCTGGTCGGTCATCCTGTCCCAGTACGGCGTGCCGTACAGGGCCATGGACTCCTCGGGCGTACCGAGCGGGTCGTACGGATCGACCTCCAGATCCCAGTCGATGCGCTTCTGCCCGTCCCACTGCTTGTCCTTGCCCTTCTGGTACAGGGCGAGCAGGCGGTCGCGGCCGGCGTCGTACTCCCAGCTGAACCGGGCCGCGCCGCTCGCGGGCACCTGCCAGGGGGAATCTCCGGGGTCGTTGGCGTACAGGTCATGGGTCGGCATACCAGGCAGGCTCACACGTAGACGCGGAGTCAACAAGTCATGCGCAAGGGATTGACGCCCTTGCTGACAGGCAGTCTCATAAGAGGCAGGACGACGTACCCCGGGTAACGAGGTGAGGGAGCCATGACGACGCTGACGGAAGCGGACGCGCTGGACGGACTGCGCGACGCGCTCGGCCTGCTCAAGGACCGGGAACAGGTGGCCGAACGGCTGCTCGCCTCCTCCGCCAAGCACTCCTTCGACCCGGACAAGGAGCTGGACTGGGACGCGCCCTTCGAGCCGGGCAAGTGGTTCTGGCCGCCGGAGCTCGTGTCGCTGTACGACACGCCGATGTGGAAGCGGATGAGCGAGGAACAGCGGATCCTGCTCTCCCAGCACGAGTCGGCGGCACTGGCCTCGCTCGGCATCTGGTTCGAGCTCATCCTGATGCAGCTGCTCGTCCGGCACATCTACGACAAGGCGGCGACGAGCGCGCACGTCCGCTACGCCCTCACCGAGATCGAGGACGAGTGCCGGCACTCGAAGATGTTCGCCCGCCTGATCTCGCACGGCGGCACGCCCTGGTACCCGGTGAGCCGCACCCACCTGAACCTCGGCCGCGTCTTCAAGACCATCTCCACCACCCCCGGCTCCTTCACGGCGACCCTGCTGGGCGAGGAGGTCCTGGACTGGATGCAGCGCCTGACCTTCCCGGACGAGCGCGTCCAGCCCCTGATCCGGGGCGTCACGCGCATCCACGTGGTCGAGGAGGCGCGCCATGTCCGCTACGCCCGTGAGGAGCTGCGGCGCCAGATGCTGACCGCCCCGAAGTGGTCCCAGGAGTTCACCCGGGTCACCTCCGGCGAGTTCGCCCGCGTCTTCTCGGTCGCCTTCGTCAACCCCGAGGTCTACACGAACGTAGGCCTCGACAAACGGGAGGCGACGGCCCAGGTGAAGGCGAGCGGACACCGCCGCGAGGTCATGCAGACGGGCGCGAAGCGGCTGACGGACTTCCTGGACGACATCGGCGTGCTGCGGGGTGCGGGGCGGCGGCTGTGGAGGTCGTCCGGCCTGTTGGCGTAGCGGGGGCGGCTCCGCAGCGTGGGCGCGACCAGCCACGACGAGCCGCAGACGAAAGACGGCTCCCCGAGCGGAGCGATTAGGCTGCGGTTCATGAGCCCGTCCGCCACCCCCGCCTACCGTCGGCTCAGCGTCGAGGAGCGACGAAGCCAGCTCCTCGACGCCGCCCTCACCCTCTTCGCGCACCGCGCACCCGAGGACGTGTCGCTGGACGACGTGGCGGAGGAGGCCGGAGTCTCGCGCCCGCTGGTGTACCGGTACTTCCCGGGCGGCAAGCAGCAGCTGTACGAGGCCGCGCTGCGGTCGGCCGCCGAAGAGCTCCAGCAGTGCTTCGACGAGCCGCTGGAGGGCCCGCTGCTGCGCCGGCTCTCCCACGCCGTCGACCGCTATCTGGCCTTCGTCGACGAGCACGACACCGGCTTCAGCGCGCTGCTCCAGGGCGGCAGCGTGGTGGAGACCTCCCGCACCACCGCCACCGTGGACGGAGTACGCCGGGCCGCCGCCGAGCACATCTACCGCCACCTCGGCGTCCCCGACCCCGGCCCCCGGCTGCGGATGACCGTGCGCACATGGATCACGGCGGTCGAGGCGGCCTCCCTCATCTGGCTCGACGAGGACAAGCAGCCCCCGGTCGAGGAGCTGCGCGACTGGCTGGTGGAGCAGTTCACGGCCGTCCTCACCGTCACCGCGGGCCGGGACCCGCAGACGGCCGCCCTCGTCGGCAGGCTCGCCGGGGATGGCCGAGACTGAGCCTGTGAAGAGCGAGGACATCCCCTTCGAGGGCGGACCGATGGACGGGCGGGTGCTGTCGGTCGCCCTCGGCCCGACCGGGCACCCCCCGAAGACGTACCGCATCCCCGTGCCCGACCCGGACGGCGGTCCGCCCACGGTGCTCGTCTACCGCCGGGTGCCGCGCGGGCACAGCAGGCGACTGGGCCTGATCCAGGGGTGGAAGTACCTCCACGACCCGGACGACACCTCCGGCGGCGGGCTCCGGTGGCCGTGGTCGAGGCCGGCCGGCGCACCGACCGCCGCGCGAACGGACAGGCCGGACGACGCCCGGCCGGACGACGCGAACGAGTGACAGGCGTGGGCCGAACCGCCCACGCCCGGCGCGCGCCCCACACGGATACATCTGATTATCGCGGTGCGATAGGAGGGACCAGCCCGCCCGCCGGGCCCCCTCCCCGCATCGAGGTGATGACATGTCAGGAACGTTTCGGCGCCTGGCCTGTACGGTGACGGTGGCGACCCAGGCCGTCCTCGTGCCCGCGCCCGCCGCGGCCCAGCCGGCCGCACCGACCCCGCCCCGCTCCGTGTCCCGGCTGCTGACGGACCTTCAACAGCTGTACCGGCAGACCGAACAGGCCACCGAGACCTACAACGCCACCGCGGAGCAGCTGACGAAGCAGCGCGCCGTGGTGTCCCGGCTGGACGGCGAGCTGGCCCGCGCCCGGCTGGACCTCCAGGACAGCCGGACCGACGCCGGCCGGCTGGCCCGCCAGCAGTACCAGAGCACCGGCGGCCTCGGGTCCTTCGCCCGGCTCCTGCTCGCGCCGGATCCGGAGCAGGCGCTGGACGAGGGTCATGTCCTCGGCCGGCTGGCGCGCGAACGGGCCCGCAAGGTGTCCCGGCTGACCGGCGCCGAGAAGCGGCACGACGCCCTGGCCCGGGCCGCCCGCACGGCCCTGGACACCCAGCTCACGCTCGCGGACCGACAGCGCGCACAGCGCGACGCCGTCCGGGCGAAACTGGCCGACGTGGAGCGCCTGCTGGCCGGTCTCACCCCGCAGCAGCTGGCCGCGGTCACCACGCTGGAACAGCGGGACGTCGCCCGGGCCCAGCAGAAGCTCACCACCGCGGGCGCGCTGCCCACGGCCCGCGCCGCCTCTCCGGCCGGGCGGCGCGCGGTCGGCTACGCCATGGCGCAGCTGGGCAAGCCGTACGCGTGGGGGACGCAGGGCCCCGCCTCCTACGACTGCTCGGGCCTCACCTCCCAGGCCTGGGGGCACGCGGGCACCGCGATCCCGCGCACCAGCCAGGAGCAGTGGAAGCGGCTGACGCACGTCCCGCTGACCGGGCTGCGCCCCGGCGACCTGGTGGTCTACTTCCCCGAGGCGACCCATGTGGCCCTGTACGTCGGGGACGGCAAGGTCGTCCAGGCGCCGAGACCGGGCGCGCGCGTCACGGTGTCACCCCTGGCGTCGTACCCGGTCCTCGGGGCCGTACGGCCGGATCAGGCCCCGGCGACCGACCCCAGATAGGCCGCCGTCTTGTCGGGCTCGTAGAAGAAGTTCTCGAAGTCCGCCGGGTCGTCGAAGGCGTTGGCGAAACGGTCCGCCACCGGCTGGAGCTGCCCGGCCGCGCCGATCAGGTTCAGGATGTGCTCCGGCGGCGGGGCGAGCATCGCGTTCGTCCACTTGGTGACGTGCTGCGCGGTGTTCCAGTAGCGGTCGAACGTCGCCTGCATCCAGGCCTCGTCGAACTCCTGGTCCCCGTGTTCGAGGATCGAGGCGAGGTAGGCGGCGGCGCACTTGGACGCCGAGTTGGAGCCCTGGCCGGTGATCGGGTCGTTCGCCACGACCACGTCCGCGACGCCGAGGACCAGACCGCCGCCGGGGAGACGGCCGACGGGGTTGCGCACGGTGGGCGCGTACCGGCCGGCCAACGTGCCGCCGGCGTCGGTCAGTTCGACCTTGGTCGCGCGCGCGTACTCCCAGGGCGTGAACCTCTCCATGAGTTCCAGGGTCAGGGAGAGGTGCTCCGCCGGGTCCTTGACGCCGTTGAACACGTCGAGCGGGCCGCCCGGGATGCCCTCCCAGAACAGGATGTCCGCGCGGCCGGAGGTGGTGAGCGTCGGCATGACGAACAGCTCGCCGACGCCGGGCACCAGGTTGCAGCGCACGGCGTCGAAGTCGGGGTGCTCGGGGCGCGGGCCCAGGCCGTGGACGTACGCCACGGCCAGCGCACGCTGCGGCTCGCCGTACGGGGAGCGGGAGGCGTCGCGGCCGAACATCTGGACCAGCTCGCCCTTGCCCGCCGAGACGAGGACGAGGTCGTAGGCGCGGGAGAAGTAGTCGAGGTCGCCGACCGCCGCGCCGTGGATGACCAGCTGGCCGCCGCGCTGCGCGAAGGTCTCCATCCAGCCGGCCATCTTCACCCGCTGGTCGACCGACTGCGCGAACCCGTCGAGCCTGCCCACCCAGTCGATGGCCCGCTGCGTGGGGCCCGGGTCGTGCGAGCCGGGGGCCGAGACCGAGACGCCGAGCCCCTCGATCCTCGGGGCCTGCGACTCCCAGAAGTTCAGCTGGAGATCGCGCTCGTGCTGCAGTGCCGTGTGGAACATGCACTGCGTCGACATGACCCGGCCGGTGCGGATCTCGTCCGCGGTCCGGTTGGACATCAGGGTGACCTCGTAGCCGTGCGACTGGAGGCCGAGGGCGAGCTGGAGACCGGACTGGCCGGCTCCGACGACGAGTATCTTCCGCATACGGGGGAGGACTCCTAACCGGGACTACTCGGAACTGATCGGACTACTCGGGGGTTTCGTCCAGCGCGTGGCCGACCAGGGCCAGGAGTATCTCGATGACCGAAATTCGACGCCGCGCATCCATGATCATGACAGGGATGTGCGCGGGGATCGTCAGCGCCTCCCGTACGTCCTCCGGCTCGAACCGCTCGCTGCCGTCGAAGTGGTTGACGGCGACGACGTACGGCAGCCCGCAGCTCTCGAAGTAGTCCAGCGCGGGCCAGGAGTCCTTCAGCCGGCGGGTGTCGGCCATGACGACCGCACCGATCGCGCCACGCACCAGGTCGTCCCACATGAACCAGAACCGCTGCTGGCCCGGCGTGCCGAACAGGTAGAGCACCAGGTCGTCGTCGAGCGTGAGGCGGCCGAAGTCCATGGCCACGGTGGTCGTGACCTTGTCCGGCGTGGCGGTGAGGTCGTCGGTGTCCTCGCTCGCCTCGGTCATCAGCGCCTCGGTCTGCAGCGGCGTGATCTCCGAGACGGCGGTGACGAGTGTGGTCTTGCCGACGCCGAAGCCTCCGGCCACCACGATCTTGGTGGCGATGGGGGCCCGCGTGCGGTCCGTCTGCCAGGACTTCAGGTCCTCGTCGGGCTCGGCGAAACCGGCGACGAGGGGGATGCCTCCGACCGCGGAGGCGCCGGCCGCGGAGGCGGCGGTGTCAGAGACGACGGAGTCCACCGAGCACCCTTTCCAGCAGAGCGCGGTCCGGGCGGCCGGTGCCGTGACCGGTGCCGGTGCCGTACACACGGATCTTTCCCTGGTCCGCGAGATCGCTCAGGAGGACGCGGACCACGCCGAGCGGCATCTTCAGCAGCGCGGCTATCTCGGCCACCGTGCGCATACGGCGGCACAGTTCGACGATGGCCCGCATCTCCGGCATGACCCGGGTGTTGAGGGAGCCGTTCGTCAGTTCCCTGCGCTCCTCGGGGGCTTCGAGCGCCGCTGTGCTGGCTACGAACGTCTCCACGAGGAGGACGTGGCCGAAGCGGGTACGGCCGCCGGTGAGCGAGTAGGGGCGGACGCGGGCGGGTTTGCGGTCGCCGCCGCGTACGGGGAGTTTGTTCGGTGTGCCGCTCATCGCGCGCTCCCGGTCGACTGGGACTCCAGTGACTGCCGTAGCTCCGAGCGGAGTTCCGGCGTGAGGACGTGGCCGGCGCGGCCGACGAACAGGGCCATGTGGTACGCCACCACGCTCATGTCGCACTCGGCGGAACCGTGCACCCCGAGCAGCGAGCCGTCGCTGATGGACATCACGAAGAGGCTGCCCTCCTCCATGGCGACCATGGTGTGCCTGACCCCGCCGAAGTCCATCAGCTTGGCGGCGCCGATGGTGAGGCTGCCGATGCCGGAGACGATGGTGGCGAGGTCGGCGGAGGACCCGCGGGGGCCCTTCGCCGGGCGGCGCTGCCGGGACTGCTCCGCCTGGCCCGGATCGGACGAGAGCAGCAGCAGACCGTCCGAGGAGACCACGGCGACGGACTGGATGCCGGGCACTTCCTCGACCAGATTGGTCAGCAGCCAGTGCAGGTTGCGGGCTTCACTGCTCAGTCCGTAGGTACTGGGCGCGGTCAACTGCTTGCCTCCTCGGCTGTGCCCCCCGTGGTTTCTTCGGCGTGTGCGTAAGCGGTCGGCCGGCGGTGACCGGCGGTCTGCTCCTCGATCTCCGCCTCCACGGCGCGGTACCCGGCCTGGGCGCCGCTGCGGAAGCCGCCGAGCCTGCGGCGGAGCGCATCGGCGTCGACGCTGCCGGTCCGCTGGCGCGGGGCCTGGGCGGGGGCGGTGATCCTGGGGGTGCGCTTGGGGAGGCCCTTGCTGGTGACCTGCTCCTCCGCGTCGGCCGTTTCCTGCGGAGCCTCGGCCCGTACGGCGCCCGCCTCGGCTCCGCCGTCGGCGTCCGCCGGGTGCGTGGGCAACGGGCGCGTGGGCAACGGGGCCGTGGGCGCCGGAGCCGGGGCAGGTGCGGCCGTCGAGGGGTCCACGGACGCCGGGTCCGTAGGCGCCGGGCCCGGGGGCGCGGCGGCGGGCGCGGGCGTCGGCCGGCCGGTGGACGCCGGGGGCGTAGTCGCCGGGCCCGGGGGCACGGCGGCGGGCGCGGGCGTCGGCCGGCCGGTGGACGGCGGGGTCGTGGGCGTCGAGGTGGCGGTGAGCGCCGGGCTCGGGGGCACGGTGGTAGCCGGGGGCGTCGGCCGGCCGGTGGACGCCGGGGGCGTAGTCGCCGGGCCCGGGGGCGCGGCGGCGGGCGCGGGCGTCGGCCGGCCGGTGGACGCCGGGGGCGGGGCGGGGTCCGTCGGGGGCTGGGTCACGTCCGGGAGCAGCAGCTCCATCGTCGTCTCGGCGTACGTCTCCGCCGGGGCCTTCGGCCGGGTCTCCGTGTGCTGGGCCGTGCCCGGTTCGGCCTGCCCGTGTTCGGCGGGCTCGTCCGCCTCGGCGCCGGCCGTCTCCGCCCGGACCGCTTCCTCCGCGAGGGCGACCAGCAGGTCGGCGCCCTTCGCGCGGGCGTGCAGGACGTTGGAGTTCACCTCGGCGTCGGCGCCGGGGAGGGAGAAGGTGCCGGTGCCGCTCATCGACGTGGTCCGCGGCGGAAGCGCGGCCGACGGGGCCTGGGTGAGGAGGGTGGCGGGCAGGACGACGACCGCCGCGACACCGCCCTGCTTCTGCTCGCGCAGCTGCACCCGGACGCCGTGCCGGTGGGCGAGGCGCGCGACGACGTACAGGCCGAGGCCGAGACCGGCGTCGCCCTCGTTGTCGTAGTGGGACTCGGGGTCGAACTCGGCCAGGCGGGCGTTGAGGTGGTCGAGGCGGTCCGTCGCCATGCCGATGCCCTCGTCCTGGACGGAGAGCATCACCTCGCCGGACTCCAGGAGCCAGCCGGAGACCTCCACCGGAAGGTCCGGCGGGGAGAACGAGGTGGCGTTCTCCATCAGTTCGGCGAGCAGATGGGAGAGGTCGTCCGCGGCGAAGCCGGCCACGTGGGCGTGGGGCGGCAACGAGGCGATGCGGACGCGTTCGTAGCGCTCGATCTCGCTGACCGCCGCGCGGACGACGTCGACCAGCGGGACCGGGCCGTGGTGCTGCTGGACGTGCTCGGTGCCCGCGAGGACGAGGAGGTTCTCGCTGTGCCGGCGCATGACCGTGGCGAAGTGGTCGAGCTTGAAGAGCGTGGCCAGCCGGTCGGGGTCCTGCTCGCGCTCCTCCAGGCCCTCGATGACGGCCAGTTGGCGCTCGACCAGGCCGAGGGTGCGCAGGGCGAGATTCACGAACGTGCCGCCGATGCTGGTGCGCAGCCGTGTCAACTGGGCTGCGGAATCGGCGAGTTCGGCGCGCAGCTCCTCGCGGGCGTCGGCCATCTTCTGGCGCTGGCCGACCAGGTGCTTGCGGTCGGTCTCCAGCGTGGCGACGCGCTCGTGCAGGGCCGCCGCGTGCGCGTGCAGGGCGTTGACCGAGCGGACCACCTGGGCGAACTCGTCGTTGCGGCCGGTGAAGACGATCGGCTCCCGCGTCGCCGCGTCCCCGGGCTCCGCCAGGCGGGCCGAGCCGCGGCGCAGCACGGACAGGGGGCGGGTGAGGGTGCGGGCCATGGCCGTCGCGATGCCCACCGCCGCCAGCATCAGGGCGCCGAGGACGGCGATGCGGATCTCCAGCGCCGTGACGTCGTCGTCCCGGAGCTGCGCCAGGTCCTTGGTGCGGTGGTCGTAGAGGGCCGACTCCGCGCCGCGCATCAGGTCGACCCGCGCGGACAGGGCCGCGTCCACCTTCTTGGCGCTGGTGGCCGGCTCGCTGTCGGTGAGCGTGGGCTGGGCGGTGAGCGTGGTCAGGTACTTCTCCGCGGTGTCGACGTCCTGGCCGGTGACGGTCGAGTCGTAGGAGTCGACGGCGGACTGCGGGGCGGTCTCGCGGAAGTCGGCGAGGGCCACGTCGGCGCGCAGCCGGGCCTGCTGGGCGGCGGCGGTGAGGGCGTCGCGCTGCTTCCTGTCGGCCTCGGTCGCCGTGGAGGTCGTGACCGGCAGGCCGGTGACGGGACTGATCACCGTCCGGGTGGCGCCCGGCACGCTCAGCGCGGCCAGCAGCAGGCCGCGGGCGGCGGCGGACTGCTGGACGGCGGTGTCCAGTTCGGCGAGCGCGTGGGCGCCGGAGCCGGCCCGCGGGGTCGACTGGTCGGCCAGCTGCTCGGCGACCTTGTGCAGGGCGGCGATCGTCTGCGAGTAGGCCTGGTGGGCCTGGAGCGCCGTGGTCTGGCCGGTGAGCGCGGAGTGGCGGACGGCGGCGATGCCGTCGAGTTCGCCGCGCAGGCTCGCCGGGGTGTCGGAGGTGCCGCGCAGGTCCTCGACCTGGCGGTCGACGCGGGCGCTGCGGTCCTCGGAGGGTGCCTTGGACTTGACGCGCCCGGCCGCGATGTAGGTGGTGACCTCGTCCCGCTCGTCGGCGAGGGAGTTCGCCAGGGCGAGCGCGTCCTGGGTCCGGCCGGCCAGCGTCACCAGACTCTGCGCGTCGCTGACGTCCCCGGAGGCGGTGAGGAGGGACGGCGTCCCGGCGCCCGCGACGGCGGCGGCCACCACGGCGACGGCGACGATCAGCCGGCTGCGCACATGAGTGGGGCGGCCGGTGCCCACGGGGGTCTGCTGGGCGGTCCCCGCGGGGTCCGTCTGCCTGCCTGTGCGCCGAGGCCGCTTTTTCTGCACCGGTGCTCGCATTCCTGAACTCGACTACCAAGGGGTCCGGGTGGCGCCCCGTCATCTCGGTGCCAAGTGGTGCGTACACCCGGTTCGTACGGTTCCCGACCCTCCCAGCGCCGGTGGGCAGTGGTCGTGCATCACCTGACCCGCCACTCGAAGGAGTGAACATCGCTGGGGAGTTGGCGGGCAAGTTCCTGTGGCGCGTGCACGACTGCCGCGGGGCACGCCGGTTGGACGCGCGCGGGATGCTTTGGCAGTATTCGCCACCCACGTGTTCCCGGAAGGGTGGATTCCCCCCCAAAGCAGGCGGCTGACCTGCGGGGTCGTGGCAATTCGGCGGCGCATGCCAGCCTTTGACGGAGGCTGTGAAAGCCTCGTGCAGACTGGCTGGATGCGAACTGAACTCGTTTCGGAGCCCGGCGACGCGAACCGCCCCAACGAGGACTTCGCCGGTGTCGGACTACCCGCCTCCGGACAGGGCGGTTGTGTGATCGTCCTGGACGGGGTGACACCGCCGAGGGGTGGGACGGGGTGTCTGCATTCCGTCCCCTGGTTCACGGCGCGGCTCGGCGGCGCGCTGACCGAACTGACCGTTTCGGGGCGAGATCTGACGCTCCCGGAGATACTCTCGCGGGCCATCGCCCGCACGGCCGAGGCCCATGCGGACACCTGTGACCTTTCTCACCCGCGAACCCCGCAGGCAACCGTCGCCCTGGCGCGCTGGTCCGCCGAGACCGTCGAGTACCTGGTGCTGTCCGACTCCGCGCTGCTGCTGACGGCGCCCGACGGTACGGTCACGCCGGTGCTGGACGACCGGCTGGCCCGGCTCCCGCGCACCGCGCTCGCCACGGAAGCCCTGGTGGACGCGGACCTGCGCAACAAGGAGGGCGGCTTCTTCACGGCCGCCGCCGACCCCGCCGTATCCGCCCGCGCGGTCACCGGCACCGTGCCCCGCACCGGGGTCCGGGCCCTGGTCGCGCTGACGGACGGGGCGACCCGGTGGACGGAGACGTTCCACGAGGGCGACTGGACGGCCCTGTTCGACCTGGTGGCGAAGGACGGCGCCCGGTCGCTGGTGGAGCGGGTGCGGGAGCTGGAGACGGCGGACAGCGAGGAGCGGGCCTTTCTGCGGCGGAGCAAGACGCACGACGACGCGACGGTGGTGTACGCGGAGCTGTGAGCCGTGTGTCGTGCGCCGTCACGGCTCCGCGGCTACCGCGTACCCCCTTTACCCCTACTTCTCCATCACGCCGTTGAGCTGGTGCAGCAGCCGGGCCAGCTCGGCGACCTCGTGGCGGTCCCAGTGGGCGAGCTGGCTGACGTAGCGGGCACGGCGGGCCTCGCGCACCGTGCCGACCCGGCCGCGGCCCTCGTCGGTGAGGGTGACGAGCCAGGCGCGGCCGTCGGCGGGATCCGGCTCGCGGGCGATCAGGCCCAGCTCCTCCAGGGCGCGCAGCTGGCGGGACATGGTGGCCTTGCCGACGCCGATATAGCCGGCCAGTTCCGTGGCCCGCTGGCCGCCGCACTCGTCGAGCCGGATGAGCAGCCCGTACGCGGAGGACTCCAGGTCGGGATGGACCTCGCGGGCCATCTCGCCCTGGTTGGCCCGGGCGCGCCGCAGGAGCACGGTCAACTCCCGCTCCAGCGCCAGGAATTCCTGGTCTGCACCACTGGGCGTCATCTGCCCGGCGGCACGATGTGCGCCGTCGTTTCCGTGCTCGTGCACGTCAGCACCCCTGCTCGGTTTCGCGATCCTGAAAGTTTCTGTCAAACGCCGTCATTGCCGCAGCTCCGTAAGTATTTCGCAGGCGTAGACCAACGGCGGCGCCCGGACCCCCTTCCCACGCCGTCATCTACGTGCGTAGCTTCTTTACCAGGCAATGAATGGCATGCCCACGCTCAGTGGGACGACCCCCCACGTGTTCGTCGCTCCCCCCACCTCTCTCCCTCCGGAGGCACGCCATGCCCGTGCTCAGACCCGGCACCGTCCGCACCCCCCACGCTCTCCTCACGGCCCTGCTCGCGGCGCTCTCCCTCACTCTTCCCCTCACCCCGGCCCAGGCCGCCACCGCGACCGCGCCCAGCCGCGGCTCCGCCCACATGGGCATGGGCGTCTTCGCGCACGACGGCAGCAGCGGCTCGCCCACCAGCGGTGCCGTCACCCAGACCGAGGGCGTGGACGTCGCCGGCTACCAGGGCAACGTCGCCTGGTCGACCCTGTGGAGCAGCGGGGTCCGGTGGGCGTACACCAAGGCCACCGAGGGCACGTACTACACGAACCCGTACTTCGCCCAGCAGTACAACGGCTCGTACGACGTCGGCATGATCCGCGGCGCCTACCACTTCGCGACCCCGGACACCACCAGCGGCGCCACCCAGGCGAACTACTTCGTCGACCACGGCGGCGGCTGGTCCAAGGACGGCAGGACACTGCCCGGCGCGCTCGACATCGAGTGGAACCCGTACGGCGCCGAGTGCTACGGCAAGTCGGCGAGCGCGATGGTCGGCTGGATCGCCGACTTCCTGAACACCTACAAGGCGCGCACCGGCCGGGACGCCGTGATCTACACGGCGACCAGCTGGTGGGTCGACTGCACCGGGAACTACGGCGGCTTCGCGGCGAACAACCCGCTGTGGATCGCCCGCTACGCCTCGGACCCGGGCACGCTGCCGGCCGGCTGGGGGTACTACACGATGTGGCAGTACACCTCCTCGGGCCCGACGGTCGGCGACCACGACAAGTTCAACGGGGCGCTGGACCGGGTGCAGGCACTGGCCAACGGCTGACGCCTGACGCGGTGACCTCTTCGTGGCCCCCGCCGGCGCGCGGGGGCCACGTCGTGCGCGGGCCGCTGCGCTGGTGCTCCGCGCCGCACCGGCCGATCCTGGTCGGGGAGAGCCCGCCGGACAAGGCGAGATGTGCGGCGACGGAGCGACAGGAGCGGCAGGCGACGTACACCGCCACGGCCACCATCGACAAGCAGGGCATCCTCACGAGCTGGAACGAGGGCGCCCGGCGCCTGCTCGGCTACGACTCCCCCGCCGACGCCCGCCGCGCCCTGGCCGGCCGGCAGCGCTGGAACGGCACCGTCCCGCTGCGCCACCGCGACGGCCGGCTCGTGGAACTGGGCGTGCTCGCGCACCGCCCCGACGACGACGTCGCGCCGCTCGTCGCCCGCACCCGCGCCCTGCACGCGGACCGGGTCGCCGCCTGGGAGCCGGCGGACGATCGCGCCATGGTCGCCCGCGCCCGCCGACTCACCGAGGAGCAGCTGTCCGCGTGGGGCCTGACGGAGGCCGCGTTCACCACCGAGCTGGTGGTCAGCGAGCTGGTCACCGACGCCATCCGCTACGGCCGCCCGCCCATCCTGCTCCGGCTGATCCACCAGGACGCCACGCTGATCTGCGAGGTGTACGACGCCGGCGGCACAGCAGTCGCTCGTCCCGTGACGAGCGGACGAGCGCAGGGCGAAGGCCCGGGCCTCCCTCACGGGACCCGGGCCTTCGTCCGTCCGGCCGCGTCCGTCACGCCGCGACCGGAACCTCCGGGGCCGCGCCGTGCACGGCGGGCGCGAGCGCCAGTTCCAGGACCTGGCGGACGTCGGTCACGGTGTGGACGTCGAGCGTGGCCAGCACCTCGGCCGGGACGTCGTCCAGGTCGGGTTCGTTGCGCTTGGGGATGATCACGGTGGTCACCCCGGCGCGGTGGGCGGCGAGCAGCTTCTGCTTCGCACCGCCGATGGGCAGCACCCGGCCGGTCAGTGAGACCTCGCCGGTCATCGCCACGTCCGGACGGACCAGCCGGCCGGAGAGCAGGGACGCGAGGGCGGTGGTCATCGTGATGCCCGCGCTCGGCCCGTCCTTCGGGACCGCGCCCGCCGGGAAGTGGATGTGCACGCCCCGGTCCTTGAGGTCGGCCACCGGCAGCTCCAGTTCGGCACCGTGGCTGCGCAGGAAGCTGAGCGCGATCTGCGCCGACTCCTTCATCACGTCGCCCAGCTGACCGGTCAGGGTCAGCCCCGCCGCGCCCGTCTCCGGGTCGGCCAGCGACGCCTCCACGAAGAGGACGTCGCCGCCCGCTCCCGTGACCGCGAGGCCCGTCGCCACGCCCGGCACCGACGTACGGCGCTCGGCCGGGTCCTGGGCGGACTCGGGCACGTGGTGCGGACGCCCGAGCAGACCGCGCAGGTCCGCGTCCCGGACGGTGAACGGCAGCTCCCGCTCGCCGAGTTCGTGCTGCGCCGCGACCTTGCGGAGCAGGCGGGCGATCGAGCGCTCCAGGGTACGGACGCCCGCCTCGCGCGTGTACTCGCCGGCGAGCTTGCGCAGCGCGCCCTCGTCGATCGTGACCTCGTCCTCGCGCAGGCCGGCCCGCTCCAGCTGGCGCGGGAGCAGGTGGTCCCGGGCGATGACGACCTTCTCGTCCTCGGTGTAGCCGTCGAGCCGCACGATCTCCATCCGGTCGGCGAGCGCCTCCGGGATGGCCTCCAGGACGTTGGCGGTGGCCAGGAACACCACGTCGGACAGGTCGAGTTCGACCTCCAGGTAGTGGTCCCGGAAGGTGTGGTTCTGCGCCGGGTCCAGGACTTCGAGCAGGGCCGCGGCCGGGTCGCCGCGGAAGTCGAAGCCCACCTTGTCGATCTCGTCCAGCAGGACCACCGGGTTCATGGACCCGGCCTCCTTGACGGCGCGCACGATCCGGCCGGGCAGCGCGCCGACGTACGTACGCCGGTGGCCGCGGATCTCGGCCTCGTCGCGGACGCCGCCGAGCGCGACGCGGACGAACTTCCGCCCCATCGCGTGGGCGACACTCTCTCCCAGGCTGGTCTTTCCGACACCAGGCGGACCGACCAGGGCAAGCACAGCACCGCCACGTCGGCCGCCGATGACGCCGAGGCCGCGCTCGCCGCGCCGCTTGCGCACGGCCAGGTACTCGGTGATCCGCTCCTTCACGTCCTCCAGGCCCGCGTGCTCGGCGTCGAGGACCGCCTTGGCGCCCTGGATGTCGTAGGCGGAAGCACTGTCGTCAGTCCGCTCGTTCCAGGGCAGCTCCAGGACCGTGTCGAGCCAGGTGCGGATCCAGGAGCCCTCCGGGGACTGGTCGCTGGACCGCTCCAGCTTGTCGACCTCCTTGAGCGCGGCCTCGCGGACCTTCTCGGGCAGGTCGGCGGCCTCGACGCGGGCGCGGTAGTCGTCGGACTCCTCGGCCGTGTCCGTGCCGTCGCCGTTCAGCTCGCGCAGCTCCTTGCGGACGGCCTCCAGCTGGCGGCGCAGCAGGAACTCGCGCTGCTGCTTGTCGACGCCCTCCTGGACGTCCTTGGCGATGGTCTCGGCCACGTCCTGCTCGGCGAGGTGGTCGCGGAGCTGCTGCGCGGCGAGCCTGAGCCGGGCCACCGGGTCGGCGGTCTCCAGCAGTTCGACCTTCTGTTCGATGGCGAGGAACGGTGAGTATCCGGAGTTGTCGGCGAGCGCGGAGACGTCCTCGATCGCCTGGACGCGGTCGACGACCTGCCAGGCGCCGCGCTTCTTCAGCCAGTTGGTGGCCAGCGCCTTGTACTCCTTGACGAGGTCGGCGACCTGACCGGGCAGCGGCTCGGGCACGCTCTCCTCGATCCGGGCGCCCTCGACCCACAGGGCCGCGCCGGGCCCCGTGGTGCCCGCGCCGATCCGCACCCGGCCGCGGCCGCGGATCAGAGCCCCCGGGTCGCCGTCGGCCAGCCGGCCGACCTGCTCGACCGTACCGAGCACACCGGTCTTGGCGTACGTGCCGTCGATGCGTGGCACCAGCAGCACCTGGGGCTTCCCGGGCGCCGACCGGGCGGCGGCCTGTGCGGCCTCCACCGCGGCCCGCACCTCGGCGTCGCTCAGGTCCAGCGGAACCACCATGCCGGGCAGCACGACCTCGTCGTCGAGCGGCAGCACGGGCAGTACGAGCGTGAACGCCGTGGACTCAGCAGCCATGATCTCCCCTTCGGCAGTCAACTTGAGCTATGCCGACTCAACCTCTGGGCAGGGGCTGGTGTTCCCCCCACGTGTTCGCTGTGAGCGATCAGGAGGTGACGTAGAGATCCATGCAGGTGAAAGCAGTGAGAGGTCAGACCGCGCGGGCCCAGCGGCGCACGAGGGGCCAGCTCAGGACGCCTATCGTCAAAGCGATCAGGTGGCCCCAGTCCGTCATCGGGTCCACGAACTCGGCCAGGTCGTTCAGCAGCAGCCCGGCCACCACGGTGAGCAGGGGCCAGCGGAACCAGGGGCGGAGCAGACCGGCCAGGGAACCGATGCTGGCGGCCACGCCGAAGCTGATGCCGTAGTCGAGGCGGTGCAGGGACGTGGCCGGGAGATGGCCCGCCAGGACGGCGAGGCCCACCGGGACCTCGGTGGCGAGCGTGGCCAGGACGTGCCCGGCCAGGAAGACACAGGCCGCGCGCCCTCCGCCTATACGCCGCTCCAGCGCGGTGAGCACCAGCACGAAGGCCGCGCTGTACGGCGAGAGGATCCCGCCCGCGATCCACAGCGCGCTCGCCAGGAGCACCACCGCGGGCGACTGCACCAGATGGGCCACGTCGGTGCTGGAGCCCTGGTAGAGCGTGTTCATCAGGCCGGGGTCGGCCACGGCCGCGACGGCGGAGGTGACGGCGAGGAGGGCCGCGTAGCCGAAGGTGAAGGGCGTGGCGGCCGGGGTGGGCAGCAGCCGCCACAGCCGGGCGGCCGGGACCGGACGCGGTGCCCCGACGGGCACGGGAGCCGCCGGCGCGGGGCCGAGCGTGGCGGAGGGAGCCACCGGCTCGGGGCCGCGCTGGCGGGGCATGCCGTCCAGGAGGCCCTCGAACACGGGGGCCGGGACGACGGCGGCACCGTCGGACAGGGGCGTGCCCGCCGGGGGCGGGGACGCGGCCGCCGCAGGGCCCGTCGCGGTCCGTTCCACGATGAGGCACTCCTTCCGTCGCGCCCACCATTGAGGCTCGACCGGCCGCATGTCTATGACCGACGCCACGCGGAAGCCGATTCTCAGCAACCTCCTACATTCCGCTCGCGTCCGCACCCCGGCGTACGCCCCTCGGACGAGTACGTCGCACCGGGGCCGCGCCACCGTCATCCGCAATTCCCGTACCCGACAGGACACGTTCAAGCAGGATGGGGGCATGACTGCCGCGTACGACACTCCCGTGGTCCTCGACCGGCGTGACGGCCCGTACGGCGAGGTGGTGCTGCGCAGACACGGCGCGCTGCTCCAGATCATCGCCAACGGGTGTTTCCTGATGGACACCTCCGACGGCCGCTCGGAGCGGCTGCTGGTCGACGCGGCGTACGACGCGCTGGACGGGCGGCCGGGGCCGGCGCTGCTGCTCGGCGGGCTGGGCGTCGGGTTCTCGCTCGCACACGCCGCCGCGGACCGGCGCTGGGGGCGGATCACCGTGGTGGAGCGCGAACCGGCGGTGATCGGCTGGCACCGGGACGGACCGCTCGGCCGGCTGTCCGCCGCGGCGCTCACCGATCCGCGCACCGACGTCGTCCAGGGCGATCTCGTTCCTTACGTCACTGAGACGTCGGACACGTTCGACGCGCTGTGCCTGGACATCGACAACGGGCCCGGCTGGACCGTCACGGACGGCAACGACAGCCTGTACTCCCCGGCCGGACTCGCTTCCTGCGCAAGGGTGTTGAAGCCCGGCGGGGTGCTCGCGGTGTGGTCGGCCGCACCCTCTCCGGATTTTGAAGGAAGCTTGCGGAATGCCGGGTTCCGGCAGGTGCGTACCGAAGAGGTGCCGGTTGCCCGGGGCGTTCCGGACGCTGTGCACCTCGCGGTCCGCCCTGGATAGCGGCAGCGCGGCGGATCCCCGTAGTGTGCTGCCCTGACGCGGATCATTCAACGGATCAACCAAGCGTCGATCGCAGACATGGGATCACCCCACTGATTCCGGAAAGCAACAAGCAGGGGCGGGCGATGGAGCAGACACACACCTCCCAGAGCGGCGCGGCGACGAGCACCCCGGGCGCTCAGCGCCGGGTGCTGGTCGTCGAGGACGACCCCACGATCGTCGACGCCATCGCGGCCCGGCTGCGTGCCGAGGGATTTCTCGTACAGACTGCGGTGGACGGTCCGGCCGCGGTCGACACGGCCGAGGCCTGGCAGCCCGACCTGCTGATCCTCGACATCATGCTGCCGGGCTTCGACGGTCTCGAGGTCTGCCGGCGGGTCCAGGCGCAGCGGCCGGTACCGGTGCTGATGCTGACCGCGCGGGACGACGAGACGGACATGCTCGTCGGTCTCGGCGTCGGCGCGGACGACTACATGACCAAGCCGTTCTCGATGCGCGAACTGGCGGCACGCGTGCACGTGCTGCTGCGCCGGGTGGAGCGGGCGGCCCTCGCCGCCACCACGCCCCGCTCCGGCATCCTGCGCCTCGGTGAGCTGGAGATCGACCACGCGCAGCGCCGGGTGCGGGTGAAGTCCGAGGACGTCCACCTGACGCCGACCGAGTTCGACCTGCTGGTGTGCCTGGCGAACACCCCGCGCGCGGTGCTCTCCCGGGAGCAGCTGCTGGCCGAGGTGTGGGACTGGGCGGACGCCTCCGGGACCCGCACGGTCGACAGCCACATCAAGGCGCTGCGCCGGAAGATCGGCGCCGAGCGGATCCGTACGGTGCACGGCGTGGGCTACGCCCTGGAGACACCGACGCCATGAGCGACGGCGGGCGGCAGGCCGCACGGAGGAGCCCCGGGAGCCCCGGCGAGGACCCCTGGGGCGGCGTACGCCCGTTCTCGGTCAAGACCAAGCTCGGCGCGCTGGTCGTCATCTCGGTGCTGATCACCACCGGTCTGTCGATGATCGCGGTGCACACCAAGACCGAGCTGCGCTTCATCACGGTCTTCTCGATGATCGCCACGCTGCTGATCACGCAGTTCGTGGCGCACTCGCTGACCTCGCCGCTGGACGAGATGAACGCGGTGGCCCGGTCGATCTCGCAGGGCGACTACACCCGCCGGGTCCGCGAGAACCGCCGGGACGAGCTGGGCGACCTGGCCGGGACGATCAACGTCATGGCCGACGAGCTGGAGGCCCAGGACCGCCAGCGCAAGGAGCTGGTCGCGAACGTCTCCCATGAGCTGCGCACGCCCATCGCCGGGCTGCGCGCGGTGCTGGAGAACATCGTCGACGGGGTCACCGAGGCCGACCAGGAGACCATGCGGACGGCCCTGAAGCAGACCGAGCGGCTGGGCCGGCTGGTGGAGACCCTGCTGGACCTGTCGCGGCTGGACAACGGCGTCGTCCCGCTGAAGATGCGCCGCTTCGAGGTGTGGCCGTACCTGTCCGGCGTGCTGAAGGAGGCCAACATGGTGGCCTCGGCACGGGCGGGCATCGCCTCCGGCTCCGGCAGCCACACGCGCACCGACGTCCACCTCCACCTGGACGTCTCGCCGCCCGAGCTGACCGCGCACGCGGACCCCGAGCGCATCCACCAGGTCGTCGCCAACCTGATCGACAACGCGGTCAAGCACAGCCCGCCGCACGGCCGCGTGACGGTGAAGGCGCGGCGCGGGCCGCAGCCGGAGTCGCTGGAGCTGGAGGTCCTGGACGAGGGTCCCGGAATCCCCCGGTCCGAGTGGCACCGGG
This sequence comes from Streptomyces sp. NPDC055966, assembly GCF_042269865.1. Taxonomy (NCBI): domain Bacteria; kingdom Bacillati; phylum Actinomycetota; class Actinomycetes; order Kitasatosporales; family Streptomycetaceae; genus Streptomyces; species Streptomyces sp. NPDC055966. The sequence continues at coordinate 260,174 of NZ_JBHJYK010000008.1, read as the reverse complement.
TGTTCGAGCGCTTCAACCGGGGCGCGGTCACCCGGCCGCACGGCCCGGGCAGCGACGGCGGCACGGGACTCGGGCTGGCCATCGCCCGCTGGGCGGTGGATCTGCACCGCGGCCGGATCGGTGTGGCCGAATCCGAGCGGGGCTGCCGGATCATCGTCACCCTCCCGGGACTGACTTCCGCCCCAAGTTGACGTAAAGTCCGAACCGGAAGCACAAGATCCACGACGGTCGCCGCCGCTGCGGCGCAGCTGGACACGTGTGATCAGGGGCAGGCCCGCGCCACCCTTCGTGGGACGGCGCGCCGGGCCCGGGTTTGTGCACCCTCTCACATGCGGAACCACGCTTGTTTCCCGCCATATCAAGCCCTGAAACAAGATTTCCGATGTGACTTACGCGACGATGACCTTGCTCGACCTGACCTTCCCGGCCATGGAGGCGTAGCCTTTATTCCCGCTGTCCATCACCTTGTGAAGCGGAAGAGGGCGGTTGCCGCCGTGTCGCCACAGTCCCCCAGTAACCCGAGCGTCTCCACCGACGACCAAGCCGGGAAGAACCCCGCAGCTGCCTTCGGTCCGAACGAGTGGCTCGTCGACGAGATCTATCAGCAGTACCTCCAGGACCCGAATTCGGTAGACCGCGCCTGGTGGGACTTCTTCGCCGATTACAAGCCGGGTGCACCTGTCACCCCGGCTGCGGCGGGTACTGCGGCCGCGGGGGCCGCAGGGACCACCTCCACGGCCCCGCAGGCCCAGCCCGCGGCCCCGGCCCCCCAGGCCGCCGCCGCGCCGGCTCCCGCCGCCCCGAAGCCCGCCGCGGCCCCCGCCCCGGCACCGGCTCCCGCGGCGCAGGCCCCGGCACCGGCCAAGCCGGCGCAGCCCGCACAGGCGCCCGCCCAGCCGAAGCCGGCCGCCGCCAAGGCGGCCCCGGCCGCCGCGGCCCCCGAGGGCCCCGAGCTGGTCACGCTGCGCGGTCCGGCCGCCGCGGTCGCCAAGAACATGAACGCCTCTCTGGAGCTGCCGACGGCCACCTCGGTCCGCGCGGTCCCGGTGAAGCTGCTGTTCGACAACCGCATCGTCATCAACAACCACCTCAAGCGCGCCCGGGGCGGGAAGATCTCCTTCACGCACCTGATCGGCTACGCGATGGTGCAGGCCATCAAGGCCATGCCGGCGATGAACCACGCGTTCGGCGAGAAGGACGGCAAGCCGACCCTCATCAAGCCGGCCCACGTCAACCTCGGCCTGGCCATCGACCTGGTGAAGCCCAACGGCGACCGCCAGCTCGTCGTGGCCGCCATCAAGAAGGCCGAGACGCTGAACTTCTTCGAGTTCTGGCAGGCCTACGAGGACATCGTCCGCCGCGCCCGTGACGGCAAGCTGACGATGGACGACTTCACCGGTGTCACGGTCTCCCTGACCAACCCCGGCGGCCTCGGCACCGTCCACTCGGTCCCGCGCCTGATGCCCGGCCAGTCGGTCATCATGGGCGTCGGCTCCATGGACTACCCCGCGGAGTTCCAGGGCACCAGCCAGGACACCCTGAACAAGCTCGGCATCTCGAAGGTCATGACGCTCACGTCGACCTACGACCACCGGGTGATCCAGGGCGCCGCCTCCGGCGAGTTCCTGCGCGCCGTCGCGAACCTCCTCCTCGGCGAGAACGGCTTCTACGACGACATCTTCGAGGCCCTGCGCATCCCCTACGAGCCGGTCCGCTGGCTCCGGGACATCGACGCGTCCCACGACGACGACGTCACCAAGGCCGCCCGCGTCTTCGAGCTGATCCACTCCTACCGGGTCCGCGGCCACGTCATGGCCGACACCGACCCGCTGGAGTACAAGCAGCGCAAGCACCCCGACCTGGACATCACCGAGCACGGCCTCACCCTGTGGGACCTGGAGCGCGAGTTCGCGGTCGGCGGCTTCTCCGGCAAGTCCCTGATGAAGCTGCGCGACATCCTCGGTGTGCTGCGCGACTCGTACTGCCGCACCATCGGCATCGAGTTCATGCACATCCAGGACCCCAAGCAGCGCAAGTGGATCCAGGACCGCGTGGAGCGCCCGCACTCCAAGATGGAGCGCGAGGAGCAGCTGCGGATCCTGCGCCGCCTGAACGCCGCCGAGGCCTTCGAGACGTTCCTGCAGACCAAGTACGTCGGCCAGAAGCGCTTCTCGCTGGAGGGCGGCGAGTCCGTCATCCCGCTGCTCGACGCGGTGATCGACTCCGCGGCCGAGTCCCGGCTGGACGAGGTCGTCATCGGCATGGCCCACCGCGGCCGGCTGAACGTGCTCGCGAACATCGTCGGCAAGTCGTACGCGCAGATCTTCCGCGAGTTCGAGGGCAACCTCGACCCGAAGTCGATGCACGGCTCCGGCGACGTGAAGTACCACCTGGGCGCCCAGGGCACCTTCACCGGCCTGGACGGCGAGCAGATCACGGTCTCGCTGGCCGCCAACCCGTCCCACCTGGAGACGGTCGACCCGGTCATCGAGGGCATCGCCCGCGCCAAGCAGGACATCATCAACAAGGGCGGCACGGACTTCACGGTCCTGCCGGTCGCGCTGCACGGCGACGCGGCCTTCGCGGGCCAGGGCGTGGTGGCCGAGACCCTGAACATGTCGCAGCTGCGCGGCTACCGCACCGGCGGCACGGTCCACATCGTCATCAACAACCAGGTCGGCTTCACCGCGGCCCCCGAGTCCTCGCGTTCCTCCATGTACGCGACGGACGTGGCCCGCATGATCGAGGCCCCGATCTTCCACGTGAACGGCGACGACCCCGAGGCCGTCGTCCGCGTTGCCCGCCTGGCCTTCGAGTTCCGCCAGGCGTTCAACAAGGACGTCGTGATCGACCTCATCTGCTACCGCCGCCGCGGTCACAACGAGTCGGACAACCCGGCCTTCACCCAGCCGCTGATGTACGACCTGATCGACAAGAAGCGCTCGGTGCGCAAGCTCTACACCGAGTCCCTCATCGGTCGCGGCGACATCACGCTGGAAGAGGCCGAGCAGGCGCTGCAGGACTACCAGGGCCAGCTGGAGAAGGTCTTCACCGAGGTCCGCGAGGCCGTCACCGCCCAGCAGGGCGCCGAACCGGCGCCGGACCCGCAGGCGGACTTCCCGGTCGCCGTGAGTACCGCGATCTCCTCGGAGGTCGTCAAGCGCATCGCCGAGTCCCAGGTCAACATCCCGGACTCCTTCCACGTCCACCCGCGTCTGCTGCCGCAGCTGCAGCGCCGGGCGACGATGGTCGAGGACGGCACGATCGACTGGGGCATGGGCGAGACCCTCGCGGTCGGCTCCCTGCTCCTTGAGGGCACCCCGGTCCGGCTGTCCGGCCAGGACTCCCAGCGCGGCACCTTCGGCCAGCGGCACGCGGTCCTCATCGACCGCGAGTCGGGCGAGGAGTTCACGCCGCTGATGTACCTCGCCGAGGAGCAGGCGCGCTACAACGTCTACAACTCCCTGCTGTCCGAGTACGCGGTCATGGGCTTCGAGTACGGCTACTCGCTGGCCCGCCCCGACGCGCTCGTGATGTGGGAGGCGCAGTTCGGCGACTTCGTCAACGGCGCGCAGACGGTGGTCGACGAGTACATCTCGGCGGCGGAGCAGAAGTGGGGCCAGACGAGCGGTGTCACGCTGCTCCTCCCCCACGGCTACGAGGGCCAGGGCCCGGACCACTCCTCGGCCCGTGTCGAGCGGTTCCTCCAGCTCTGCGCGCAGAACAACATGACGGTCGCCATGCCGACCCTGCCGTCGAACTACTTCCACCTCCTGCGCTGGCAGGTGCACAACCCGCACCACAAGCCGCTGGTGGTCTTCACCCCGAAGTCGATGCTGCGCCTGAAGGCCGCCGCGTCGAAGACGGAGGAGTTCACGTCGGGTCAGTTCCGCCCCGTCATCGGCGACGCCTCGGTGGACCCGGCCGCGGTCCGCAAGGTCGTGTTCGTGGCCGGCAAGCTGTACTACGACCTGGAGGCCGAGCGTCAGAAGCGCGGCATCACCGACACGGCGATCATCCGCATCGAGCGCCTGTACCCGCTGCCGGGTGCCGAGCTCCAGGCGGAGGTCAACAAGTACCCGAACGCCGAGAAGTACCTGTGGGCCCAGGAGGAGCCGGCGAACCAGGGTGCCTGGCCGTTCATCGCGCTCAACCTGATCGACCACCTGGACCTGGCGGTCGGCGCGGACGTCCCGCACGGCGAGCGCCTGCGCCGCATCTCGCGTCCGCACTCCTCCTCCCCGGCGGTCGGCTCGGCCAAGCGCCACCAGGCGGAGCAGGAGCAGCTGGTGCGTGAGGTCTTCGAGGCGTAGGCCTTGGGACAAGGGCCCGGTACCGAGTTCGTACTCGGTACCGGGCCCTTCGCGTTGCCGGACGCTCAGCTCGCCTGCGGTTCGAAGTCCCAGTACGGACGGTTGCGGGAGCGGGCCGAGATGGTGTGGGTGTGCTGGGCGCCCAGGGTGGCCGCGAGGTCCGAGAGCGCCTCCTGCTCGACCTTCTCGGCCTGCTGACGGTCCCGCAGGGCGCGCAGGTCGGCCGCGTGGGCGACGCGGGCGGAGAGGGTGAGCGGGTGGGTGCGGCCCAGGGTCTCGGTCGCCCGGGCGATCGTGGCCCGGCTGAGGTCGGCGGCGGCCTCCGCGTCCCCGACGAGGTTGCGCAGCGCCGAGGCGTTGATGGCGCAGCCGAGGGTGTGCGGGTGGCCCTCGCCGAGCGCCGCGGTCAGCCCGGCCAGTGCTTCCTCGGCGACCGCGTACGCGTGCTCCCGTTCGCCGACGCTGCGCAGGATCAGGGCGTGGTTGGCGCGGGCGCCGATGACGAAGGGGTGGCCTTCGGGCAGCAGCATCTCGTAGCGGGCGATGACCGACTCGCTGGCCTCGCGGGCCTGGTCGATGTCGCCGTGCTCGCGGGCGAAGCAGCTCTGGCTGACGGCCGCGGCCAGGGTCAGCACGTGGGTGTCGCCCAGCTTGCGCTCGTAGCCTTCGAGCACGCGCGTGAGGAGCGTGCCCGCCGAGGCCCGGTCGCCGCCGCGCAGCTGGCACATGGCCAGGTTGTGCTCGGCGCGCAGGGTGTCCTGGTTGTCCCGGCCCATGACCATCCGGTACTCGCGCACGTTCTTCGCCTGGGCGGACTCCGCCTCGGCGTAGCGGCCCAGCAGCCGCAGGTCGATCGCGTACGACACCTCGGAGAAGAGCGTCCACGGATGGCGGCCCTTCAGCAGCAGGCGCCGGGCCTCCAGCGTGCGCTGGTCGATGCCCCGCGCCTCCTCGTAGCGGCCCATCAGCCGCACGGTGTAGCCGATGTTGTTCAGGGCGTTGAGGGTGCGCGAGTCCTGGTCCCCGAGCAGCTCGCGGTAGGCCGCGTAGAGCCACTCGGACATCTCCAGCGCCTCGTCGTAGCGGCCGAGTTCGCGCAGGTCGGCGGCGAGTCCGCCGGCCATGCGCAGATGGTCCAGGTCGTTCGCGCCCTTCTCCTCGCGCAGGTGCTCCACCGCCGCCCGCTCCAGGGCCTCCGTCTCCTGGAACCGCCCGGCCGAGCGCAGCAGGTTCGCGTAGTGGTAGGTGACCTCCCAGACCCGGGGGTGGGCCTCGCCGAGCAGCCGGCGCCAGGCGCGCAGGGCGCGGGCGCCGAGGTTGACGCCGGCGGTGTACTCGCCCGCGAAATACATGTAGCGCAGGCAGTTCAGCACCATCGTCTGGACCTTGCGGTCCTTGCTCTGCAGGACGTCGGCGTACTTCAGGTGCGGCACGATCTCCGCGTACGCGTCCCAGTTGCGGGTGTCCGTGGGGCGGCCGGGGTCGGCCTCGGCCAGGGCGCGGCGGACCACGTCGATGAACTCGCTCCGGTCCGACTCGGGCATGTCCTTGTGCACGATCTGGTGGACCATGCGGTGCAGGTAGACCGACTCGCCCGTGGCGGCCGTCTCGTCCAGGGCCCCCTCGTGGGACTCCAGGCGGACGACCGAGTACTGGCGGAGCTGGTTGACCGCCTTGTTCCACAGCAGGGGGTCGTCGAGGAGACCCGCGAGCTGTTCGGGCAGGTCGTCGTGGGACATCTCCTTCAGCAGCCGGACGGGGATGAACCCGGGGGCGAAGAAGGTGCACAGCCTCAGGAGGTCGACGGACTCGGGGACGGTCTCGCGGAGTTTGTTCAGCAGTATCGACCACGCGGTCTGGAAGGCGAGCGGGAAGTCCGCGGACACCTTGACCACGTCCTGGTCGATGCCGCCCTCCAGCAGGCCGATGTACTCCTCGACGGACAGGTCGGAGTCGTTGAGCCAGCCCGCCGTCTGGTCGAGCAGCAGCGGCAGGTCCTCCAGGGCCTCCGCCAGCTGGTCGGCGTCCGTCTCGGTCAGCCGGGGCGCGCGGCGCCGGATGAAGGCGACGGACTCGTCGCGGGCGTAGACGGGGACTTCGAGGAGCTTGCTGTTGTGCTCGCTCCACTCGGGGTTGCGGGAGGTGATGATCACGTGGCCGGGGCCGGACGGGACCAGGTCCCAGATCTGCTCGGGCTCGTCGGCGCCGTCGAGGATGAGCAGCCAGCGGGAGTACGGCTCGCCGCGGCGCAGGGAGTCACGGACGGCGCGCAGCCGTTCGCCGTACTCGGGGCCGGTGGACAGGCCCAGCTGGGGGGCGAGTTCGGCGAGGAGGCGGCGGTAGCTGACCCGTTTCTCGGAGCCGACCCACCACACGACGTCGTACTCGGAGCCGAAGCGGTACGCGTACTCGACGGCCAGCTGGGTCTTGCCCACTCCGGACATGCCGTGCAGCGTGAGGACGCCGGCGCCGGGCTCGCTGCCCTGCAGCAGGTGGTAGGCGTCGTTCAGGAGCGGCTCGCGGCCGGTGAATCGGGTGTTGCGGCGCGGCACACCGCCCCAGACGTCGGGCATCGAGGCGGGAAAGCGCGGGGCCGGGCGGGTGACGTCGCCGGTGACCTGGGTGTCGAGCGGCACGTCCAGCCGGTCCAGCAGCCGCCGTTCGGCCTCCTCCGCGCCCATGTTGGTCAGGTCGACCGGGGCGAGGACGGCGGTGGCGGAGGGCACGGTGGTGTTGGTGACGGACACCGCGGCGAACCGGTCCGGATCGGGCGCGACGACCTCGCGCAGGGCCTCGTTCCACTCCTCGTGGGTGCGCGGGCCCAGCTGGAAGTACCACTCGCTGACCAGGATCAGGGTGCGGCCGCCGGCCAGCGTGAGGTCGCGCAGCAGGCCGGTGAGGGACTGGTCCGGCGGGGCGTCCCAGCGCAGGTACACCACGCGCAGACCGCGCCGCTCCAGCCTGTCCCCGATCCACGCCGCCCAGGGCCGGTTGAACCCGGCGAAGCTGATCGCGACGGTCTGCCTCGCGACCCCCTTCCCGGTCGACCGGACCGGCGTACGAGCTTCAGACATGCGGCGGCCTCCAGCGCGTAGTACCTGAAATCGTAGAACCTCGGCGCGGCTCTGGGGAGTCCGGCGACTGCGGCAGCGCCGTGCCTGGGCCCGACGATCTTCCCGCAGTGCGGGGCGGGAAGTCTGTATTTTGCCGATCGGCCTTTCACCGATTCGTGAACGGAGGCGCCGGAGGCTGCCGCTGCCGCCACAGGTTCCGTACGGCCTTGACGTACGCCTGGGCGCGTGCGGTGTACCCCCGGGGTGCCGGGCGCGCGGCGAGCCGTTCGTGGACGGCGGCCATGGCGTCGACGAAGCGCCGGCCGGCCGGTGTCAGGTCGGGCGAGCCGGCGAGCGCGGGCAGGGCGGCGCCGACCATGGCGTGGTAGCGGGCGTGTTCCGCCCATGCGGCCGCCCCCCGGGCGGGGTCCGCGAGCGCCCGGCGCTGGAAGAAGTCCGCCATCGCCAGGTGGGAGTAGGCGCCCTGGAGGAGGCCGTCGTACGGCCGCGGGTCGGGGCGCCAGGGGGCGAAGTAGCGGGCCTCGGGGCCGGCCCGGTGCAGTTCCACCAGCTCGCTGAGCGCGGCGAGTTTGGTGTGCTGCACCTCGTGCACGAGGGTCGCGGCGAAGGCCACCGGGCTCGCGGGCGTGCTGCTGAGGAGCGCGCCGAACGCCTCGCGCCGGGTCGCGCTGCAGCCGCCGCGGCCGGCGGCGCCGGGGGGCGGCTCCAGCGGGACCAGGCAGCGCAGCAGGGCGAGCGTCTCGGCGAGCCGGTGCTCGCCCGCGCCGCGCAGTACGGCGGCGGTGCCGGACCAGGCCTGCAGCCAGCGTTTGCGCTCGGCGTCGTCGGGGGCCATGGGTCCGCTCAGCGCGTGCTGGTCGGGCTCGCGGGGCGGGACGCGGTAGGGGTCGAGGTCGTCCAGCGGCATGGGGGCGGCGCCGGGCACGAGGCCGGGCAGGGCGTGGGCCGGAATCCAGGCGGGGGTCGCGGACCAGGCGCCGGTGAGGTGCTCCGGGCACACGGTGACCTCGGGCGCCTCCGGCCGGCGCAGGGTCAGCCGGCCGTCGGCGTGCCGGACTTCGATCCGTACGTCGTCCCGCTCGTGCGTGCGCAGGGCGCCGAGGGAGGGCAGGGTCAGCACGCCGTCGCGGGCGGTGAGGTCGGTGGTGAACGGCAGCCCGGCGCGGGCCGCGGCGGCCACGGCGACCGCGCTGAAGTGGGCCAGGTCCCGCAGGAGTTCGGTGCGGTCCTGTGCCGTGGGGCGGCCGTCGCGGGGGTTCAGTCCGGCCAGGACGCGCCGGGCCCAGGGTCCCAGCAGCGGATGGGTGAGGCGGGCCCGCGCCGCGGAGTGCGCGCCGCCGTCGCCCGCCCGGTCCGCCGCCGTCAGCAGCGCCCAGTCCTCGCGCAGCCGGCGTTTCGCCGCGCCGGGGCAGACGGCGGGGTCGGCGGCCTCGGCGGCGTCGAGCACGGCACGGAGCATGAGCAGTCGTCGGGTGTCCTGGTCGCGGACGAGCAGCGCGAGGGTGTCCGGGCCGCCCTCGGTGCGGCTCAGCTCGGCAAGTGCCCGGTCCGGGACCGCCGGAGGTATCACGGGGTGCCCCCTTCGGATGACGCCGGAACCACCGGGCGGGTACTGCGGGTGTCCCGGGTCCCCCCGGCCAGCCGGCCGGCCACGTGCTGGATGAAGTGCTGGAGGTCCGCGCAGTACACGGACGGGTTCCGAAAGCCCTGTCCGGCCCGGTAGCGGTGGGCGTAGTGGCCGCCGCCGCACACCGTGAGCAGCGGACAGGCCCGGCAGCGGTCGGCCAGGGCGTCCGGTCCGGCCTGCCGGGCGGCGACGCCGGGGTGGGCGAGCGCCCGGTCGAAGTCGTGCCGGAAGACGTCCAGTCCGGTCGCGGCGGCGCCCTCGTACGCCGACTTCAGCGAGTCGACCTGCTCGATCGAGCCGTCCGTCTCGACCACGACGGCGTCGAAGGGCTGGAGCCCGAGCGACTCGGTGGCGGCCGGCAGGCCGAGCAGCAGCGCCAGGCACTCCTCGAAGAGCCGCACCCGCGTCTCGCGCCGCCCGGCCGACCACCAGCGGTCGAAGACCCGGCACAGCCAGGCGCCGTACCGCGCCTCACCCCAGTGCGGCGGCGGCGCGGACCAGTTGCCGTGCGGCAGCAGCAGATCCAGCGCGGGCGGACCGAGCGCGAGCAGCGACTCGTACGTGTCGACCGGGTCGCTCGTGGGGTCGACGACGGTGAGGACACCGGCGTACGACCGCGGGAAGTGCTCGGCGACCAGCCGGGCACCGCGTGCCGCGGCGGGCCAGGAGGGCCGGCCGGCGTGGTCGACGCGCCGGGCGTTGTGCGCGGGGCGGCCGCCGTCGAGGCTGATGCCGACGCGGATGCCGTGCCGGGCGAGGACGGTCATGCGCGCGTGGGTCAGCAGGGTGGCGTTGGTCTGCACGGTGGCCCGCACCGCGCAGCCGGCCGGGACGCGGGCGCGGACGTCGTCGGTGAAGCGGGCGAGCGTGTCCACGCCGGCCAGCAGGGGCTCTCCGCCGTGCAGGACGAGGGAGACGGTGCTCAGGGCGTGGGCACGCGCGTGCTCGACGACGCGGTCCGCGGTGCGGGCCAGGACCTCGGCGGGGGCGGCGGCCGGACGGGTGCGCCAGGTGTGGTCGGGGCCCTCGTACAGGTAGCAGTAGCGGCAGGCGAGGTTGCAGCGGCCGTGCACCTTGACGATGAACTGCCGGAAGGGGCGGGAAGGCTGGGCCACGGGCGTGTCGGCGGTGTTTTCGGACACTCCAGCACCCCCATGCCGTACGCCCCGCCGGCTGCGATTCGAGCGCGGGCCACGGCTCTCTCCGCCCGTATGGACGCGCATTCCCGGCCAGTGGCCGGGCGCAAACCCCCGACGGCCGAAGTTGGCTTCTTCTGCTCCTGGTTGACCGGGATGCGGAGGCGGTCACCGGGGTTCAGAGACAGTTGGTGAAACCCCAGAGCATCTCGCTCGGGCGCTCCGCCCGCTCCCGCAGGCCCGCCAGCACCTCCTTCAGGACCGGATGCTCGACCGTGCGCAGCTCCTCCAGGTCCAGCGCCAGCAGGTCCGGCAGTGGTCCGTCGTTCTCCGGCGGGGGTGTCCCGTCCCGTGCGCCCATCCCCGTTCCCCTCTCCTTTTCCGGCGTTGTTCCGCCGGTGTGCTCATTCCAGCTCGGCCAGCCGCTCCGCCGTGTCCGCCGCCGTCGGTCCGCCCGTGCCGAGGCTCGGGTCGGGCAGCCTCGACCACTCGGTGCGCGCCGCCCGGTAGGCCTCGCGGGCCGCGCGGGGGCGGGCGGCCGCCTCGTAGGACATACCCCGCCAGTGGTGCGCCTGCGCACCCAGCTCCACCGCGTCCAGCCGCCGGCGCTCGGTTTCGGCCTCCTCCTCGGCGTCCCGCGCGGATTCGGCCGCCGAGCGGAAGGCGTCCACCGCGTCGTCCAGGCGGGTGGGCCGGCCGAGGCTGCGGTAGGCCTCGTACTGCGTCTGCCCCAGCTCCAGCCGGCAGCGGGCGGCCAGCAGCGCGTCGGCCGCGTCCGCCGCGGCCAGGCCGAAGAGGTGCTCCGCCTCCCGCAGGTCGACCCGGTCACCGCGCAGCCGGTAGCGCAGGATCAGCGCGCGGCCCAGCATCAGCAGCCGGTACGCCGTGTGCCGGCTGCCCGTGGGGGTCTCCGTACGGCAGTCCCGCAGCACGCGGATCGCCTGGGACAACGGCTCCCACGCGCGGGCCCCGCTCTCCGCGACCGCGCGGCGCAGCAGCGCCTCGCCCCACTCGGCGAGGACGTCGGAGTAGCCGGCCGCGTCCCGCGGCACGTCCGCGGCCGCCAGGGCGAACGCGTCGGCGGCGTCGCGCAGTTCGCGCAGGTCCCCCGACTCGGTGTACCGGGCGATGCGGACGCGTCCGGCGCGCACGTGCAGGAGGGAGCGCAGGCTGCGGCTGCTGGTGCTCGCCAGCGCCTCCTCGACGTGGTCCTGGGCCTCGGCCAGGTCCCCGCCCGACGTCAGCAGGGCGTCGACCAGGTCGAGGCGGGCCCGGACGCGTTCCCGGGCACGGCCGGTGCCGCCCGGGCTCTCGTGCGCCTCCTCGGTCGCCAGCGCGTCGCGCAGGGATCCGCAGGCCTGCTCGGCATAGCCGCGGGCCTGCTCCGGGTCGGTCGTGGCGGCCGCGAGGCGGAGCAGCAACCGGCCGTGGGCGAGCGGCAGTTCGGGCGGGCGGTCCCGGCGGTCGGGCCAGATGTCGGCGAACGCCTCCAGCATGCCGACCGCGCCCTGGAGCAGCGCGCCGTCGTCGCCGCCGAGGTGCCACTGCGTCTCCAGCGCGCCCACCCGCTCCAGGGTCAGCCGCAGTGCCTCCTTCGGGTCCAGTCCGGGCGCGGCGCAGGCCACCGCGTACTCCCGGTCGGCGCGGCGCAGCAGGCCCAGGGCGCCGTGCTGGTCGCCGCGGCGCCTGCGGTCGGTGGCGGCGGCGCGCAGCACCCTGGCGAGCGCCGCCCGCTCGCGCAGCGCGTGCGGGTGCGCCACGGCCTGCTCGGCGGCCGTCTCGGCCTCCCGCAGCAGCTCGGCCCCGCCCTGCACCTCCCACAGCCGCAGCGTGGCGTAGGCGTACTCGGCCCACAGCTCGGGGTCGGCCCCGGCCGGACGCTCGTGCTCGGTGGCGCCGCGCAGCAGTTGTACGGCGTCGATCGCGTCCTGCACCATGCCCTCGGCGTCGAAGCGGGCGAGCAGGGTGCGGGCCCGGACCACCGCCGGATGCGTGGGCCGTTCCCCGGGTGTCTCGCCTCGGAACGGTTCGGGCAGCGGCATGAAGCGCTCCAGCACCCGCGCCGCGACCTCGGCGAAGGGCTGCGGGACCAGCGTCGCGTCCCCGTTGTCGCCGTTCTCCGCGGCGGGGTAGCCGGTGCGGGGCGCGTAGGCGGGCGCCGGCGCCGTGGCGCGCTCCCGCGGCTGACGCGTCTGCGCCTCGGCGTCGGCCGCGCCGCCGAGCTGGGCGAGGGCCAGGGCCGGGAAGTTGGCGCCGCCCTTGCCGAAGTGCTGTTCGATGTACTCGGAACAATGCTTGAGGACTAAAACGGCCTCGTCCCGGCCGAGCGTCGACAGCAGTGCCTCGCGCACGTCGGGGTCCATCTCGTACCACTGGGCGGCGTCCGGCCCGTAGTCCTCCTCGGCGCGCCGGACGAGGCCGCCGAGCAGTACCTCGGCGAGTTCGGAGGGGCCGGAGCCGGGCAGCATGGTGCGCTGCACCAGCTGCATCACCGGCAGGCACAGCGGGGCGGCCGCCAGATAGACGGCGAGCCGGCCGGCGGTCGGCGAGGCCGCGGCACGGAACCGGCTGATCCGCTCCACCGACGTCGGCCTGCGCGTACGGCGCGCCTCCGGGGCGGGCGGCTGGTCCGGGCGCACCCAGCCCACCGCGCCCGGCACCGGTCCGGTGCCGGCCCCGGACAGCAGCCGGGCCCACGCGCCGAGGGCCACCGGCTCGGGCGGCAGCACGGGTACGGGCAGCACGCCCGGCGGCGGGACCACGGGGGCGCCGCCGGGGGTGCGCACGCGCAGGGTCGTGCCGCCCAGGGTGTCGCCGCGGGTCAGTTCGCCGTACGTCACGGGCAGCAGGGTGCGGTTCCACAGGCGCTGCGGGAGCGGCTGGAGCACCGCGACGGGGGCGAGGCGGGCGAGGTGGTGCAGCAGCCGGTGCGCCCGGCCGGCGCGCCAGAGCTCGCCCGCGCAGTCGCTGACCAGCAGGGTGATCCGGCGGCCGGTGGGGTCGCTCAGCCGCTCCACGGTGTGCAGCGGGGCCGCGTGGGGGTCCGCGCTGCGGCTGACCGCGGGCTCGCCGTCCGGGCCGGCGTGCAGATGGCTGACCTGGATGTCCCCGAAGGCACCCAACTGGGCGAAGGCCTGGTGGAGTTCGGCGAACATCCGGTCCCACACCCGCATCGAGGGCGCCGCGTCGAGCACCAGCTGGAGCCGGGCGTCCCGGCGGGTCACCGCGCGGTGCACGGGCAGGATCAGGCCGCCCGCGCGGGCGCTCAGTTCGGCGGTGGCCGTCTCGTCCAACCGGGTGCGCAGCGCCGGTGCGGCGCTGCGGTAGGCCTGCAACGGCCGCAGGGCGCGCTGGAGTTCGAGGAGGGAGGGCAGCGCCGGGGCGGCGGGCACGCCGATCGGCAGTGCCTTGATCCGCCCGGTCGCGCGGGTGCTCGGGGCGCCGTCCCGCGGCAACGGGTACAGCGTCACACGCCGGTCGGGAACAGGGACGTCCGCCTCCGGCTCCACCCACGGGGCGGGCCGCGCGGCACCCGGCCCGGCCGGCCCCCCACCGCCCGGCCCAGGCACGGCCTCGCCCGCCTCCGTTGCCGTCCCCGGCGGGCCCTGGCCCCCGCCGGCGGCAGCCCCCTCACCGTCGTCCTCGTCCTCCGCCCCGGCCCAGCGCGCCAGCCACAGCGCGTCGCTCAGCTCCACGGCATCGGGGTCCATCCCGATCTCCCGCAACCGGCATACGAGTTCGGCCAGGAGACCACCGCCGCCCGGGTCGGGTCGGTCGGAGGGGTCCGGCGGGACCGGGCCGTGGCGTGCCGCTGCGTCGGGCATCAGCGCCTCACCTCGAACGGTCGAGTCGCTGGATGAGCAGATCGGCGAGGCGCTCGCGGCTCGGCGGGGCGGCGGCTGCGGTGAGGTGGATCGCGTTCAACAGCTGGTCGGCGGCGAGGAGTTCGCTGCGGGAACGCTCCAGGAAGCGGGCGATCAGGTCGTCGCCCGCCCGTGCGGCCTCGTCACCGAGGTGGGCGCGGACGAAGGTGGCGAGCCGGTTGTGGTCGGGCCGGTCCAGCTCCAGGTGGATGCACCGGCGCATCAGCGGCGCCGGGAAGTCGCGCTCCCCGTTGCTGGTGAGGACCACGAACGGGAAGGCGCGGCAGCGCACCCGGCCGTCGCGCACCCGGACCCTGGCGCCGTCGGCGGTGAGCACCTCGGCCTCGCCGCCGGGCAGCCGGTCGGCGATGCGCTGGAGCTCGGGTATCTCGAACTCGCCCTCCTCCAGCACGTTCAGCAGGTCGTTGGGCAGGTCGATGTCGCTCTTGTCCAGCTCGTCGATGAGCAGCACGCGCGGCGTGTCCGAGGGCAGCAGGGCGGTGCCGAGGGGCCCGAGCCGGATGTAGCTGCCGATGGCCTCCACGGCCCCAGGGCTGCCGGCCGCGCCGCCGTGGCCCCCCTGCGCCGCGATCTGGACGTCCTGCAGTCGGGCGATGGCGTCGTAGTGGTAGAGCCCGTCCTGGAGCGCGGTCCGGCTGACGATGGACCAGCGCAGCACCTCGCCCAGCCCCAGTTCGTACGCCACCGAATGGGCCAGGGTGCTCTTGCCCGCACCGGGGCTGCCGGTGACGAGCAGCGGGCGGCGCAGGTACAGCGCCGCGTTGATCATCTCCAGCTCCTCCGCGCCGGGGCGGTGCAGTTCGGCCAGGTGCCGGTGCGCGCCGAGCCTGCGGTCCTGGGAGCTGTCGCCGTCCGCGTCCCGGCCGGAGAAGTCCCGCCAGGGCGGTGGCGGCGGGAGCCGGCTCATCCCGTCGTGCGGTTCTCCGGCGCCTCGGTAGATGAGCCACTCACTGGATTCGGTCATGTCCAATCCTCGTCGTCACTCGTCCGCCACCGCAGCCGTCGAACGTGCCTCACGTTATCGACCCTCAGGACGCCTGGTAAGAGGAACTGGAGGGAACGCGCGCGCTGCGTCACGGCGCCTCCAGCAGATCTCCGGTTCCGGGCAGGGGGCTGTGCGGATCGTCGTACAACAGTGCTATTCCATGGGCCCAGTAGGCCTCCGTGAGCCCCGCGTGGACCTGCCGGCGCAGCCCGTGCACCACCCCGGGCAGCAGCGCCACCCCGACGCCGTCGTCGACGACCGTCTTGGCGCCCCGGTGGAACTCGCCGCACACGGACTCGGGCTGCCACCGCCTGCGGCGCCAGACCGCCACCCCGAACCCGGCGTTCAGGATCCGGCCGAGCGAGGCGGGGTCGCTCGCGTAGCGCTGGTCGCCCAGGCGGCAGAGCACCGGGACGTCGTGCGGCGCGAGGCCGCGCAGCGCCGGGGTGTCCGGTACGGGCCTGCGCACTCCGTCGTCGCAGTCGAGCACCTCGGCCCGCGCCTGACGGGTGTGCAGCCGCCGCCAGCGGTCGCGGCGTTCGCCGTCCTCGTCGTCGTACGGCTCCCAGGCCGCCGCCGGCCACGCGCCGGGGCCCTGCGCCGCCTCGTCGGGCAACTGGTCGCGGTCCGAGCAGCGTACGAGCACCGGCCGCTCGACGCCCACCGGGACGCCGTCCGGCCGCAGCCGCCAGTCGTCCACCGGCATGTCCAGGAGCCGGTGGGGCAGGGCCACGTACAGGGGCGCGGGCCGCCCGGGCTCGTCGCACTGCCGGAAGGCCTCGGTGAGCGCGGCGGCCGCCCGGGCGTCGAGGTCGGCCAGCGCGGTGCGCTGGGTCTCGTGCAGCAGCGTCGTCCCGCCGTCCGCGTCCGCGACGGAGACCGACCAGTCGCAGCGGTCGGGCTCCCAGCCCCGGCACAGCACCACCAGCAGCACGGACGGCCCGGGCGGCGCGAGGGGCGGATGCTGCGCGGGGCGCTCGGGCGCCCGGCCGGCCTCGTCGTCGGCCCGCTCGTGACCGGCCCGTTCGCGACCGTCCCGCTCCCGCCCGAGCAACTCCTCGCGCTGCTGGGCGAGTTCGGTGCGATAGCCGCTGTCCAGTCCCGTCGACGCGTGCCACACCCACTCCCACAGGGCCCGCTCGGCGGCGAGCACGCTGCGCGTGCGGTCGCGGTCGGCCAGCAGGATCCGCATCGCGTAGCCGACGACGAGCCTGCGCGCCTCGTCCTGCCGCGCGTGCTCGTACAGCACGCCCAGGCCGTCCCGCCAGCCGCGCGGCGCGGGCACCAAGGACGGCAGCCGGAAGCCGGGCAGCGATCCGAGGATGCCGAGCAGAGCGCGGGTGCTGACCGGGGGCGGCAGATCGGCCAGCCGCCCGAGCAACTCCCCGCGCTCGTGCGGACTGAGCGCGCGCCCGGGGCGCGCGCCGAGCTCACCCTGGATGTCGGCCCAGGTGGGCGCCGCCGACTCGGAGGGCTGCTGACGGTCGCGGTGGTAGCGGTCGTGGGCGTGGAAGACGGCTTGGTAGAGGTCGGTGTGGTCAGCGTGGTCGGTGTGGGGGGCGGTGTCCGCGTGGCGGGCGGGGCCCGGGTCGACGGGGCCCGGGAAGGTGCCGCGGGTGTGGCCGCCGTTCCCCTCGGCGCCGTCGCCCCGGCCGTCGCTCCGGTGGAGGGTGCGCAGCTGCTCGACGCCGATGGACGTGCCGCCCGCCCCCTGGTCCGCGCGGGACTTCAGGACCCCGACGACCTCACCGCGCACGGGGTCGATCACCGGCCCGCCGGAGACACCGGGCGGCAGGTCGTTCTGCCCGAGCCGCACCTGCTCCTCCGGCGACCAGGCGCTGATCGTCCCCTGGACCGAGAGGTACCCGTCGAGGATCTCCAGCCGGCCACGGGCGCCCGTCCAGCCCGCGTAGTACACCCTGTTCCCGCCGAAGTGCGGGTTGGGCCGCTCCGAGACGTACACGCACGCGTGGCCGACGGGCTCGCGGAGCCGGACCAGCGCGAGATCCGGGGCGGGCCAGCTGCCGGGGACGAGCCGGCCGGCGTGCTCCGGCAGGGTCGCCGCCACCTGCCCGGGCACGGCGCACGGGTCGTCGTAAGGGCTGGTCCGGTACACCACGACGACCTCGCCCCCCTCCTCGGCGTGAACCACGTGTGCGCAGGTCAGAACCCAGTTCGGCGCGACGAAGAATCCGCTGCCGAGGAAGCTGCCGGGCTCGTCGTGGGCATACCCGGCACCCGCGTGATGAATGCGCACCGTCGCCGCGAGAACGAGTTCACGCAGCGCAAGCCGGGCAGCATCGAAGCCGTCCGGTGCGCCCCCGTCGTACCCCTGCGTCATGCCGTGCCCCCGACGCCGCCGTCCCCGGCACCCCCGTGCCCCCGAGCGCCGGTGGGCGCGCCGGTACGGGAAGCCGGGCCGGGGGTCCGCGGGGGCGGCGGCACGGGGGTGTCGGGGCCGTGGGCCGGGCGGGGGGCGGAGGCGTCCGCGGACGACGGGTCCGGCGGACCGTCCCCGTGCCAGGTCAGGGTGACCGTGATGGCCGCCTTGGCCTCGCCGTCCGCGAGCAGGCCCACCACCTTTCCGGCCTTCGCGGTGAGCTCGATGCCGAACTCGACGCTCACCTCGTCCGGCCGCACCGCCCGCAACGGGCCGGACAGCGACCGCGCGACCCCGGTGATCAGCGACTGGAGGCTCTCGACGCTCGCCTCCACCCGCTCGGCGAACCCGGTGTCCGTGTACGACAGTCCCCCCGACGGATGTCCCGCCGACGGCGCGGCGAGCTCCTCCGCCCCGGAGATCCGGGCCCACACCGGCGTGCCGTCCGGCAGCTGGATCCGCGCTACCCGCGTCGACTCCGGCGACTGCGCGTTCATCATGTTCCCCCGTCCCCTCGCCCCGTCTCGCCCCGCGCGGACCGCTCGCCCGCCGGGGCCGGCGGCTGCCTATCATTTTCCTGTTCTCGCCAGGCTCCTCAGGCGGAAGAGCGGCATCTTCCACCTCTCACAGGTTGAGGGTTCTTCCCGCCCGGGAGCGGCCCTATCCCTGCACTGAACGACGGAGCGGCATCCATGTACTTCACCGACCGAGGCATCGAAGAACTGGAGAAGCGGCGCGGCGAGGAAGAGGTCACCTTCGAGTGGCTCGCCGAGCAGCTGCGCACGTTCGTCGACCTGAACCCCGACTTCGAGGTACCGGTGGAACGCCTCGCGACCTGGCTGGCCCGCCTGGACGACGAGGACGACGAGTAGTCCCCTTCCCGGCGGATTCCCGGCGCTTTCCCGGCGGTACGACAGCGGCCCCTGGCGGGGCGGTACGGCGACACGGCCGCACCGCGACCGCCAGGGGCCGCAGCACGTGAGGCCCACGAAAGGGTGTCTTGACTTTCCGCGACCGCGATATATCGTGAATAGGGAAGACGCGATATGGCGCGTCGCGAGTGCGTCGCCGCGCTTCGCCCCGCCGTGCCCGAGGAGGTCCCCATGCCCGAATGGTCCGTGACAGAGCCCCGGAAGCTGACCTTCGACTCACGCGTGAGCGATCTCCGGGTCCGCATCGTCAGCGGAACAGTGAACGTGGTGGGCACGGAAGAAGGTTCCGCCCGCCTGGAGGTCTCGGAGATCAAAGGCCCGCCCCTCGTGGTCACCGAGGAGGACGGCCGGCTGACGGTGGCCTACGAGGACCTGCCCTGGAAGGGCTTCCTCAAGTGGCTCGACCGCAAGGGCTGGCGGCGCAGCGCCGTCGTCTCCCTCGCGGTCCCGGCGGACACGCGCGTGGAGGTCGGCGTCGTCGACGCCGACGCGATCGTCTCCGGCATCCACGGCCCCGCCGTCGTCAAGGGCGTGACCGGCGACACGACCCTGGTCGCCGTCTCCGGCCCGGTCCACGCGGACACCGTGTCGGGCAGCCTGGAGGCCCAGGCGGTCACCGGCGACCTGCGGTTCAACTCGGTCTCGGGCGACCTGACGGTGGTCGAGGGCTCCGGCCGCTCCGTCCGCGCCGACTCGGTCAGCGGATCCATGATCGTCGACCTGGACCCGGACGGCCCGACGGAGGTCAGCCTCACCAGCGTCTCCGGCGAGATCGCCATCCGCCTGCCGCACCCGGCGGACGCCGAGGTGGAGGCGAACACCGCGAGCGGCACGATCTCCAACGCCTTCGACGGACTGCGGGTGCACGGCAACTGGGGCGCCCACAAGATCACCGGCCGGCTCGGCGCGGGCACCGGCAGGCTCCGGGCCACCACGGTCTCCGGTTCCATCGCCCTGCTGCGCCGGCCACCGCGCGAGGACGAGAAGAGCACCCCGTGGGAGCCCGAGCCCCCACGGGCCCCCGGCACCGCCCCCGCCGCGGGCTCCCCGGCCGCCCCGGGGGAGAATTCCGTCTCCGGCCAGGACGCGCAGGCGACGGACGCCACCGGCGGCTCCGACACCTCCGGCACCCCGGCCGACGGTACGACCGACAAGAAGGTGCTCTGACATGCCCCCCGTCTTCGCCCACGGGCGCCTCCGCCTGTACCTGCTCAAGCTGCTCGACGAGGCACCGCGCCACGGCTACGAGGTGATCAGGCTCCTGGAGGAGCGCTTCCAGGGGCTGTACGCCCCCTCGGCGGGCACGGTCTACCCCCGCCTGGCCAAGCTGGAGGCCGAGGGCCTGGTCCGCCACACCACGGAGGGTGGCCGCAAGGTCTACTCCATCACGGACGCGGGCCGCGCCGAACTGGCCGACCGAAGCGGCGAGTTGGCCGACCTGGAGCTGGAGATCCGCGAGTCCGTCGCGGAACTGGCGGCCGAGATCAGGGCCGATGTGCGCGGCGCGGCCGGCGACCTGCGCCGCGAGATGCGCGCGGCCGCCACCGAGGCCCGCCAGGGCGCGCGGACGGGCGCGGCGGGCCCGTCCGGGGAGTACCTGGGCGGCGACAAGGAGTCCTGGCGCGTCGCCAAGGAGGAGATGCGCCGGGCCAAGCAGGAGTGGAAGGAGCAGGCCCGCCGCGCCAAGGACGAGAGCCGCCGGGCCCGCGAGGAGGCCCAGCGGGCCCGCCACCAGGCCCAGGAGGCGCAGGCGCGGGCGCGGGCCCAGGCGCAGGAGGAGATGCAGCGCATCGCCCGCCATGTCCAGGACCGAGTCCAGGACCACTTCACGCGCGGCGACTGGCCGACCGGCGTCCGCGAGGGCCTGACCGAACTGGCCAAGGAGTTCGGCGACTTCGGCAAGGAGTGGAGCAAGGGGCTGGGCAAGGAGCGGGGCTTCACCCGCACCCCGCAGGATACGGCCCAGCCCCCCACCACCCCGGCGCCCGACTACGTCGAGCCGGCCGAGGAGTTCCCGGCCGAGTACGAACCTTCCTGGTCCCACGAGGACTTCACCGGAGACCCGGCCCGCGACCTGGACCGCCTGCTGGACCGCTTCCGCGACGACATCCGCGACACGGCCCGCGACCACGGGGTCACCACCGACCAACTCCGCGAAACCCGCCACCACCTGTCCACGGCGGCAGCGCGCATCGCCGCCCTGCTGCACCAGCCGAAGCCCTGACGCACCCCCGGCCGCCGGGGCGCCCCCCAAGGACGCCTCGCCCGGCCGGGACGGCCCACCCGCCCGGCCGGAAGGTCCGGCGGGGCGGGTGGGCCCGTCACAGCACGCCCTGCACCGTCTCGTACGTCACCCCGTGATCCGCCAGGACCTCGCCCGCCACCCCGGGACGCATCGTCAGGGACAGCAGGATGTGTTCGTCGCCGATACGGCCGTCACGGCGGCCGGCGGCGCTGCGCAGGGCGCCCTCCAGGACGCCCTTCGCGCCCCGGTCGAAGGAGCGCCGGCCCGACCACCGGCCCCGGCCCGCAGGGCCGCCGGCCATCGCGCCCACGCCGTGCGCCTCCTCGACCCGGGAGACGATCTCGGACACGTCGATCCCGAGTCCCGCGAGCGCGTCCGTCTCGGCCCGTGACAGCCCGGCCCGCCGCCGGGCCTCGGCCAGCGCCTCCCGTACGGAGGCCTTGCGCTGCGCGAGCCCGAGCGCGGCCAGCGCGGTCGGCGCACGGCCGCTCTCGCGGTCGAGAAGGGCGAGCAGCAGATGCTCGGCGCCCACGGTCCGCTCCCCCGCCCGCTCGCAGTGGCCGACCGCGCCCTCGACGACCTCGCGGGCGTCCTTGGTGAAGCGTTCGAACATCACTGCCTCCCGTACTTCTTGTGCACGGCCTGCCTGCTGACACCCAGTTCCGCGGCGATCTCCTGCCACGACCAGCCCTGATTGCGCGCACTGCGCACCTGCACCGCCTCCAGCTGCTCCAGCAGCCTGCGCAACGCGGCCACGGCCCGCAGTCCCACCCGCGGGTCACGGTCACCGGCGCGCTCGGCGAGATCGGTTGCATCGGTCATGGTGTCAACCTACATTGACAGGACCGCCACGTCAACCAAAGTTGACATGGCGGTCCCGCCGGCCAACCGGCCGACCACACTCAGGAGTTGGTCAGCACGATCTTCCCGAACTGCTCCCCCGACGCCAGCCGCTCGAAGCCCTCGCGGGCCCGGTCCAGCGGCAGCTCCTCGTCGATGACGGGCCGTACCCCGGTCGTGGCGCAGAAGGAGAGCAGGTCCTCCAGCTCCTCCTTGGTGCCCATGGTCGAGCCGACGACCTTCAGTTCCAGGAAGAAGATCCGGGTCAGCTCGGCGTGCGAGGGCCGGTCGCCGCTCGTCGCCCCGGAGATGACGATCGTCCCGCCGGGCCGCAGGGACTTCACCGAGTGCGACCAGGTGGCCGCGCCCACGGTCTCGATCACGGCGTCCACCCGCTGCGGCAGCCGCGCCCCCGGCTCCACGGCCTCCACGGCCCCCAGCTCCAGGGCCCGCTTCCGCTTCGCCTCGTCCCGGCTGGTGGCGAAGACGCGCAGCCCCGCCGCCCTGCCGAGCACGATCGCGGCCGTGGCGACCCCGCCACCCGCGCCCTGCACGAGGACCGAGTCACCGGGCCGTACCCCGGCGTTGGTGAACAGCATCCGGTACGCCGTGAGCCACGCGGTCGGCAGACAGGCCGCCTCGGCGAAGGACAGCTCCTTGGGCTTGGGCAGCACGTTCCAGGTCGGTACGGCGACCTGCTCGGCGAAGGTGCCCTGGTAGCGCTCCGTGAGGATGGAGCGCGGCTCGTCCGGGCCGACGCCGTGGCCGGTCTGGCCGATGACGGAGTGCAGGACGACCTCGTTGCCGTCCGCGTCGACCCCGGCGGCGTCGCAGCCGAGGATCATCGGCAGCCGGTCCTCGGGGAGGCCGACGCCGCGCAGGGACCAGAGGTCGTGGTGGTTGAGGGAGGCGGCGCGCACATCGATCGTGCTCCAGCCGGGCCGGGCCTCGGGAGCCGGACGCTCCCCCAACTCAAGGCCGGTGAGCGGCTGGTCGCGGTCGATTCGGGCGGCGTAGACAGCGAACATGGGCCCGACGATAGGTGCGCGGATCAGCCGAGGGAACCAGGCACCCCTGTGACACATGCCCTCTTGCGCACCGGCACCCGTGCGGCGCAGACCGCGCGGCCGGCGCCGCGGAGAGCCCCTGACACGACTGGCCCCGCCTCAGCAGGCGGGGCCAGTCGATCCGGAGGTGTGTGCCCTAGAGGCGCGCGACCCCTTCGGCGCGGGCGGCCGCGGCCACCGCCGCGGTCACGGCCGGGGCGACCCGCTCGTCGAACGGCGAGGGGATCACGTAGTCGGCGGCGAGGTCGTCGCCCACCACGGCGGCCAGCGCCTCCGCGGCGGCGATCTTCATGCCCTCGGTGATCCGGGTGGCCCGCACCTGGAGCGCGCCCGCGAAGATGCCCGGGAACGCCAACACGTTGTTGATCTGGTTCGGGAAGTCCGAGCGCCCGGTGGCGACGACCGCCGCGTACTTGTGCGCGACGTCCGGGTGGACCTCGGGGTTCGGGTTGGCCATCGCGAACACGAAGGCGCCCTCGGCCATGGAGGCCACGGCCGCCTCGGGCACCGTACCGCCGGAGACGCCGATGAAGACGTCGGCGCCCGCGAGGGCGTCCTCCAGCGAGCCGGTGATGCCCGCCTTGTTGGTGAAGCCGGCCACCTCGCGCTTGACCGGGGTGAGGTCCTCCCGGTCGGCGGAGATGACGCCCTTGCGGTCCGTGAGGGCCACGTCCCCGACGCCGGCCCCGATCAGCATCTTGGCGATGGCCACACCGGCCGCGCCGGCGCCCGAGATGACGGCCCGCAGGTCGCCGATCTCCCGGCCGCTCAGCTTCGCCGCGTTGCGCAGCGCCGCGAGCGTCACGACGGCCGTGCCGTGCTGGTCGTCATGGAAGACCGGGATGTCGAGGCGCTCCTGGAGCTGCTTCTCGATCTCGAAGCACCGGGGCGCCGAGATGTCCTCCAGGTTCACGCCGCCGAAGGACGGAGCGAGCCGGACGACGGTCTCGACGATCTCGTCCACACCCGTGCAGTCGAGCGCGATCGGGACCGCGTCGACGCCGCCGAACTGCTTGAAAAGGATCGCCTTGCCCTCCATCACGGGGAGGGAGGCCTGGGGACCGATGTCCCCGAGCCCGAGCACGGCCGTACCGTCGGTCACGACGGCGACCACGTTGGACTTCCACGTGTAGTCGTTGACCAGTTCCGGCTGCTCCGCGATCGCGGTGCACACGCGCGCGACGCCGGGCGTGTACGCGAGGGAAAGGTCGTCCTTGTCGCGGACCGGCACGGTGGCCTGCACGGCCATCTTGCCGCCGCGGTGCAGCGCGAACGCCGGATCGAAGGACTCCAGGGGCTCGGCCCCGGCGTCCTGGTCCGTATTGCTGTCGCTGCGAGGATTGACGATCTCCGCTGCCACTTTGTCTTACCCCTTAGGTATGCATGGTTTGAGGGTCGACCACTCCTGGTGAGGGGTGGGCGGGCACCGCGTACGGCCCGATTGCTGATACGTACGAGCACATACACGACGGGCGCGCCGCACACGCGCCCTGAGCCCCGGATGAGGGGTGTAAAGAACCTTCTTACCGGACGGACGGTGCCCACGACGAGTCCATTAGGTCCAAGGTCACATCTGACAACCAGAGAGCCACACGCAGATGACACGAGGCTGACGTCCGCCCCAAGGGCGCGGGGCCGGGCCCGCAGTCGGGCCCGCAGCCAGGCGCAAGCCGCCGCTACGCGGGTAGATACATGGACCACATCGTGAGATGCGCCGAAGATTCTCCGGCATAAGTGCTGGATTTCCGCAGATGGTCCGGCGGCCAACGACCGTTGTTGCGCCGACCTGATGCGGTTCGGGGGGTCACCCGTTATGCGATTTTGACATAGTCGCCACCTCGAATGGCGCAGTCCGAATGGCAAGATGCCGTAAACCCGCGAGGTCGTGACACCCGAAGGTGTGTGTTCCAGTCGACCCATCGGTACTTCTTCATCTCTTCCCATCCGCCGGAGGATCCACGATGACCGCACGTTCCACCCGTCGTACCACCGCCACGCACTCCCGTCTGGCCGCGGTGGGGGCGATCGCGGTCGCAGGCGCCCTGCTGGTCACCGGCTGCGGCGACCAGACGAAGGACAAGAACAAGGGCTCCGGCAGCGGCTCCTCCGTCGCCGGCGCGCCGCTCAGCAGCAAGCTCCCGGCCGACATCCGGAACAAGGGCGAGATAAAGGTCGGATCGGACATCGCGTACGCCCCCGTGGAGTTCAAGGACTCCTCCGGCAACGTCACCGGCCTCGACCCCGACCTCGCGGCGGCCATGGGCAAGCAGCTCGGCGTGAAGCTGACCTTCGAGAACGGCACCTTCGACGGCCTGCTCACCGGTCTGCGCTCGGGCCGCTACGACATCGCGATGTCCGCGATGACGGACAACAAGAACCGCCAGCAGGGCGTCGACCCGGACACGGGCAAGAAGGTCGGCGAGGGCGTCGACTTCGTGGACTACCTGACCGCCGGCGTCTCGATCTACACGCGCAAGGGCGACACCCAGGGCATCAACGGCTGGGCGGACCTGTGCGGCAAGAAGATCGCCGTCGAGCGCGGCACCGTCTCGGAGGACCTGGCCAAGCAGGAGGCCAAGAAGTGTCCGGGCGGCAAGAAGCTCTCCATCGAGCCCTTCGACGACGACCAGCAGTCCCAGACCCGGCTGCGCTCGGGCGGTGTGGACGCCGCCTCCTCCGACTTCCCGGTGGCCGCGTACGCGGTGAAGACCTCCGGCGGCGGCAAGGACTTCCAGACCGTCGGCCAGCAGGTCGAGGCGGCCCCGTACGGCATCGCCGTCTCCAAGGAGGCCACGCAGCTGCGCGACGCGCTCCAGGCCGCGATGAACGCGATCATCAAGAACGGCGAGTACGCGAAGATCCTCCAGAAGTGGGGCGCCCAGGACGGCGCCGTCCAGCAGTCCGTGATCAACGGCGGCAAGTGACCCGCGCAGGCGAGCGGCCACTGAGAGGCAACACCCGTGACTGACAACGAGAAGACGGCCGGGGCGGCGCCCGCGGCCCGCCCGGAGGCCGTCAGGGCCATCCCGGTCCGCCACTACGGACGGTACGTCACCGCCGTCGTGGCCATCGCGATCCTCGTCGCGATCATCTACGCGTTCGGCCAGGGCAAGATCAACTGGCACGCGGTGCCGGAGTACTTCTTCGACCACCGGATCATGACCGGTGTCAGCAAGACCCTCCTGCTGACCGTCCTGTCGATGCTGATCGGCATCGTCGGCGGCATCGTCCTCGCGATCATGCGGCTGTCGAAGAACCCGGTGACCTCGTCGATCGCCTGGTTCTACATCTGGTTCTTCCGCGGCACCCCGGTCCTGGTCCAGCTGTTCCTCTGGTTCAACCTGGGCCTGGTCTTCGAGTACATCAACCTGATGCCGTTCTACAAGGACTACTGGTCGAACTTCATGACGCCGCTGCTGACGGCGCTGCTCGGCCTGGGTCTGAACGAGGCGGCGTACATGGCCGAGATCTGCCGGGCGGGCCTGCTCGCGGTGGACGAGGGCCAGACCGAGGCGGCCCACGCGCTCGGCATGAGCCACGCCAGGACCCTGCGCCGGGTGATCATCCCGCAGGCGATGCGCGTGATCGTGCCGCCGACGGGCAACGAGGTCATCAACATGCTGAAGACGACCTCGCTCGTGGCGGCCGTCCAGTATCCCGAGCTCTTCCGTTACGCCCAGGACATCGGCCAGAACTCCGGCGCCCCGGTGGAGATGTACTTCCTCGCCGCGGCCTGGTACCTGATCATGACGTCGATCCTGAGCGTCGGCCAGTACTACATCGAGCGGTACTACGCCCGCGGCTCCAGCCGCAGCCTGCCGCCGACCCCGTGGCAGAAGGTGAAGGCCAACATGTTCTCGCTGGGCCGGCCGAAGGGAGCGGTGAGCGCATGAGCGACAAGCTGAACGAGACCGAGGGCGCCGCCCCCGTGCGCGGCGGCGTGCCGATGGTCAGGGCGCAGGGCGTGCACAAGTCCTTCGGCCACGTCGAGGTGCTCAAGGGCATCGACCTGGAGGTGAAGCCGGGCGAGGTGTTCTGCCTCATCGGCCCCTCCGGCTCCGGCAAGAGCACGTTTCTCAGGTGCATCAACCATCTTGAGAAGATCAACGCCGGCCGGCTGTACGTCGACGGCGAGCTGGTCGGCTACCGCCAGCAGGGCGACAAGCTGTACGAGCTGCGCGACCGCGAGGTCGCCATGAAGCGCCGGGACATCGGCATGGTCTTCCAGCGCTTCAACCTGTTCCCGCACATGACGGCCGTGGAGAACGTCATGGAGGCACCGGTCCAGGTCAAGGGGGCCGGCAAGGCGCAGGCCAAGGAGCGGGCCATGCAACTGCTGGAGCGCGTGGGCCTGGCCGACCGGGCCGGGCACTACCCCTCGCAGCTCTCCGGCGGCCAGCAGCAGCGCGTGGCGATCGCCCGGGCGCTCGCGATGGACCCGAAGCTGATGCTGTTCGACGAGCCGACCTCGGCCCTGGACCCGGAGCTGGTCGGTGACGTCCTGGACGTCATGCGCGATCTCGCCGAGTCCGGCATGACGATGGTCGTCGTCACGCACGAGATGGGCTTCGCCCGCGAAGTGGGCGACAGCCTGGTGTTCATGGACGAGGGCGTGGTGGTCGAATCCGGCCATCCGCGGGACGTCCTGACCAACCCGCAGCACGAGCGGACGCAGTCGTTCCTGTCCAAGGTGCTGTGAGCGGGTGACGCGGCGAGGGGCGGTACGGATCTCCCGTACCGCCCCTTTTCGCCCGTGAACGGCCTACTTCACGGCGAGCAGCAGCGTGTCCGACGGGGAGCACCACACCGCCCGCGCCTCGCCGAAGCCCCGGGCCAGCAGCGTGCGCGCGTGCCACGCGGCCGAGGGCGTGTCGCCTTCGGCGTGCTCGCCGTAGATCTCGAAGCGGCGGGCGGTGGGCTCGGCGAGCACCGGGTCCTGCGCCGCCAGCTGCCACCACTGGGCCCAGTCCACGACACCGTCCTCCTTGGCCCGATCCATCCGGGCGTGGCGCTGGGCGCGCTCGGCCGCGTTGATCCGGGGCGTGCCCTCGTCGATCATGTGGTCCGCGTTCATGAAGACACCGCCGTCGCGGACCAGCCCCGCGACCTGGCCGTAGAGGGTCGCGAGGGGTTCGCTGTGCAGCCAGTGCAGGGCCGTGGCGGTGAGGACGGCGTCGTAGGAGTCGTACGGCAGCTGCGCCGACCACGCGGGGTCCTTGAGGTCGGCGGTGACGAAGGAGACCCGCGCGTCGCCCGCGAAGGTGCCGCGCGCGATGGCGAGCAGGGCCGGGTCGAGGTCGACGCCGGTGCTGGTCGCCTCCGGGAAGCGGGCCAGCAGCCGGGCGGTGATGCTGCCGGTGCCGCACGCGAGGTCGAGGACCCGCGGGGCCGTCCCGACCAGCGCCTCGACCATGTCCAGCATGATCCGGAACCGCTCCTCGCGGTCCGGCATGTACCACTCCTGCTGCCGGTCCCAGCTGTGCTGCCAGGCGGCCCAGTCGGTGCCCGTGCTCGTCGTCATCGGATCCGTCCCCCTTGTCCACAAGGCATGCGTAATACCCTGGATGCACGACCGGCTGTTACCCGACCGCAGACACGACCATAAAGCGCCCTCGTAAGGACTACAAGTGGAACTGGCCTATTACTCGGATTACGCCGTCCGTCTCGTCAACAGCGAGGAACCGGCGCGGGGGAAGGACTCCCTGACCTCGGTCGAGGCCGTCCGCGATCTGTTCGGCGCCAACAACTCCTCCACGGCCCGGCGCGCCACCGACGCCGACGTCACCCGCTTCCGCTCGGTACGGGCACGGCTGCGCGCGGTCTTCGAGGCGGCGGACCAGGGCGACGAGACGCTGGCCGTGGACCTGCTGAACTCGCTGCTCCTGGAGTTCCCGGTCAGCCCGCAGATCTCCGGGCACGACTTCCGGGACGAGGACGGCCGCCCGCTGTGGCACATGCACCTGGCCGACCACCCGTCCAACCCGACCGCGGGCTACGCCGCCATCGCGGCGATGGGCCTGGCCTTCCACCTCACCGAGTACGGCGTCGACCGGCTGGGCCTGTGCGAGGCGGCCCCGTGCCGCAACGCCTATCTCGACACGTCCACCAACCGCTCCCGGCGCTACTGCTCGGACCGCTGCGCGACCCGCGCCAACGTCGCCGCCTACCGGGCCCGCAAGCGCCTGGAGGCCGACCGGTCCGGCAGCAGCGGCCGCGCGGCCGAGAGCACCCAGCGCGCCAGCGCCAGCGGCGAGCGCTGACCGGCGGGCCACGGCCGGTACCTGAAGTACGCCTTCCCCAGGACCAGTTCGTCCGGTACGACCCCGTAGTCGGTGCTGTCCCCGCCCGCGTACGGGTTGTCCCCGAGCACCCACCAGCCGCCCTCGCGCCGCTCCACGGCCCGCTTGACGACGAGCAGATCCTGCTGGAACGGATGCCGCAGCACGACGACGTCCCCCGGCCGCACGACCGCTCCGTACCGCAGCAGCAGCCGGTCCCCGTGCCGGAGCGTGGGCACCATGGACGGGCCCGTCACCTCGGCCAGCCCGAACGGCGCCCCGGCCCTCCCCCGTTCGGTCTCCTGCGACAGCTCCGGCATCCCCGGCACCTCCCCGGTCCGTTCCTCCACCAGTCTCAGTCTGACCCTGGACTTTTGTCCTAAGCCCTAGGGGGCACCCGAGAAATCGCCTTCCTCAGGGAGTAATGTCGCACCTGAGAAGACGATCACGAGGAAGGAATGCTCCATGCTTTCCCGCCTGTTTGCCCCCAAGGTCAAGGTCAGCGCCCACTGCGACCTGCCCTGCGGCGTCTACGACCCGGCCCAGGCCCGCATCGAGGCGGAGTCGGTGAAGGCCGTGCAGGAGAAGATGGCCGCCAACGACGACGCCCACTTCCAGGCGCGTGCCGCAATCATCAAGGAGCAGCGCGCGGAGCTCGCGAAGCACCACGTCTCCGTGCTGTGGAGCGACTACTTCAAGGCCCCGCACTTCGAGAAGTACCCGGAGCTGCACCAGCTGGTCAACGACACCCTGAAGGCCCTGTCGGCCGCCAAGGCGTCGACCGACCCGGCGACCGGCCAGAAGGCTCTGGACTACATCGCCCAGATCGACAAGATCTTCTGGGAGACCAAGAAGGCCTGATCCTGGATCAGACCTTGTGACCTGCATTCTCTTTATTCTGCAGGGTCTACTTGTCCGCACCCGGACCGCGGGGCGCCGAGCACGGCGTCCGCGTGGTCCGGGTGCGGACTTTTTGCTCCCTCTGCCGCCCGCCAGGGCCCCGGCTCCCGCGATCGCGGCATGCTGCGGCCGGGAGGAACCGGGCAGATCCCTGGGCGCGGCGACGACGACTCGGCCCCGTGCCGGGCGCATAGGCGGCAGGGTGGCAGGGCAGCGCCCAGCGCAGGGCGCGTGGTGGTTGCCGCTCCGTCATGCCAAGGCCCCTTCGGGCGGACGGCGGACGGCGGGCACGCGGCGCTCGGCCTCGGCGAGGGCGTAGACCTTGCGGGCCCGGCCGTTCCCGCGGCCGGGCCCCTCGGACGTACGCACCGAGTCAGTGGAACTGCGGCACGATCAGGTAGATCCCGTACGCCACCACCGCCGCGCAGGCGAGGAAGCACAGGCCTGCCTGGGCGCGGCCGGCCGCGCCGCCGGTGCCGTCGTCCGCGGCGTCGCGCGCGGTGTCGGCGCGGGACAGGCCGAGGACGCCGAAGGTGAAGACGACGACCACGGCGACCGTGACGCCGAGGCTGACCGCGGCCACGCGGCCGAGGGCGGACCAGTCGACATGCATGAGGGACTCCCGGGGGTTCAGGCGGCCGTGCCGACCTTGGTCGGGGCCGAGGTGCGAAGGGTGACCTCGTGGTCGTCGTTGACGTTGTCGGCGCGCACCGGGTTGCGGCGGGACGCGGCGACGATGACCCCGGCGAGGGCCAGGGCAACCAGCGCGATCACGGCCGTACCGACGTTGCCGCCGTGCTTGACGACGCTCGCCGCGAGGCCGCCGACCAGCGCCGCCGCGGGCAGCGTGATCAGCCAGGCCAGCACCATGCGGCCGGCCACGCCCCAGCGGACCTCCGCGAGCCGGCGGCCCAGGCCCGCGCCGAGGATGCTGCCGGAGGCGACCTGCGTGGTGGACAGCGCGAAGCCGAGGTGGGCGGAGGTGAGGATCACCGCCGTGGACGCGGTCTCGGCGGCGAAGCCCTGCGGGGACTGGATCTCCGCGAGGCCCTTGCCCATGGTGCGGATGATCCGCCAGCCGCCCAGGTAGGTGCCGAGGCCGATGGCCACGCCGGCCGAGCCGATCACCCACACCGGCGGGCCGGCCTCATGGCCGAGCGCGCCCGCCGAGATCAGGGTCAGCGTGATCACGCCCATGGTCTTCTGCGCGTCGTTCGTGCCGTGGGCGAGCGAGACCAGGGAGGCGGAGGCGATCTGGCCGAGCCGGAAGCCCTTCGTCACCGAGTCCTGGCGGGCGCGGGCGCTGAGCCTGTAGGCGAGGTAGGTGGCGACCAGCGCCGCCACACCGGCCACGACCGGGGAGACCACCGCGGGGAGGAGCACCTTCTCGACAACCTTGTCGAGGTGCACGCCGTGGGAACCCGCGCCGACCCAGACCGCGCCGATCAGTCCGCCGAAGAGGGCGTGGGAGGAACTGGAGGGGAGTCCGGCGAGCCACGTCACCAGGTTCCACAGGATCGCCCCGACCAGCCCCGCGAAGATCATCGCCGGGCTGGCCAGTGTGTCGTCCACGATCCCGCCGGAGATCGTCTTCGCGACCTCGGTGGACAGGAAGGCCCCGACGATGTTGAGGACCCCGCTGACCAGGACCGCTGTACGCGGTTTGAGCGCACCGGTGGCGATGGAGGTGGCCATCGCGTTCGCGGTGTCGTGGAATCCGTTCGTGAAGTCGAACGCCAGAGCCGTGACGATGACGACCGCCACGAGGAACGTGATGTGGTCCATTCCGCAAGGCTGGCAAGGGCAGGCCAATGCACGGAGAACTGAAGGCGAACGGCGTGTCGAAGATGGGGGACTCTGTTGTGTGCTCGTGTGCGGAAACGTCGGATCTCCCGGTGTCAGTGCCCTGTGCCACGCTGTGAACGCGACCGAGGAGGCACGGATGACCGTCCTGGAGGACCTCAGACGGCTGCGCCGCGTGCGCGACCGGATGGACCGTGAGTACGCCGAGCCGCTCGACATGACCGAGCTGGCCCGGGGCGCCCACATGTCCCCGGGCCACTTCCAGCGCAGCTTCCGCAAGGCCTTCGGCGAGACGCCGTACAGCTATCTGATGACCCGCAGGATCGAGCGGGCCAAGGCACTGCTGCGCCGGGGCGACCTCACGGTGACCGAGGTGTGCCTCGCCGTGGGCTGTACGTCGCTCGGCTCCTTCAGCTCCCGCTTCACCGAGCTGGTCGGGGAGACACCGAGCGCCTACCGCGCCCGGGACCACGAGGAGAGCGCGGTGATCCCGTCCTGCGTGGCCCGTACGTTCACCCGCCCGCGCCGCAGACCCTACTGACCCCGGCTCCCTGGGCGCCGTACCGAACTCGCGCGCGCCCGCGTCCGGGCGGGCCTAGCGTGAGGTCATGGACGTGAAACTCAAGCAGTGCTTCATCTCGGTGGACGACCACGACAAGGCGCTCGCCTTCTACCGCGACGTGCTCGGCCTGGAGGTCCGTAACGACGTGGGCTTCGAGGGCATGCGCTGGGTGACGCTGGGCTCGCCGCTCCAGCCGGACGTCGAGATCGTGCTGGAGCCGCCGGGCGCGAACCCGGACGCCTCCCCCGCCGACCGGCAGGCGATGGCCGAACTGCTCGCCAAGGGCATGCTCCGGGGTGTCATCTTCACGACCGAGGACTGCGACGCCCTGTACGAGCGGGTGCGCGAGTCCGGCGCCGACGTGCTCCAGGAGCCGACGGACCAGCCGTACGGCGTACGCGACTGCGCCTTCCGTGACCCGGCGGGCAACCAGCTGCGCTTCCTCCAGCGGCCCGCGGAGTAGCAGCCGGCGGCGGGCACGGCAGCGGGTGTGGCGAAAGCCCGGCGACGGCGCGGGAGTTCGCCCCTACACTCCGGAGCGTGATCATTCGCTGGACGTACGCCTTCGCCGACCGCCCCGCCGGCCGGCTGCCCGAGGCCCTCGCCTTCTGGACCTCGGTCACCGGCACCCGGCCGTCCGAACCCCGGGGCGAGCGGGGCGAGTTCCTGACCCTGCTGCCCGACACGGCCACCGGGGCGGACGCGTGCGTGAAGCTCCAGGGGGTGACCGAGGGGGACGGCGGCGCCCATCTCGACCTGTGCGTGGAGGACGTGCGGGAGTCGGCCGGGGCGGCCCGCGCCCTCGGTGCGGACCCGGTCGCGGACCACGGCGATTGGGTCGTACTGCGCTCCCCCGCCGGGCAGTTGTTCTGCCTGGTGCCCTGGCACGGCGAGGCGGTACGGCCGCCCGTGGTGGCGGGCAGCCGGCTGGACCAGGTCTGCCTCGACATCCCGCCGTCCGCGTACGCCGCCGAGTCGGACTTCTGGGCCGCGCTCACGGGCTGGGAGCGGCTGACGGGTTCCCGGCCGGAGTTCGAGGCGCTGCGGCCGCCGGCGGGACTGCCCGTGCGGATCCTGCTCCAGCGGCTCGACTCCGAGCGACCCGCCGCCGCCCATCTCGACCTCGCCTGTACGGACATCCGCGCGGTCCGTGCCCGGCACGAGGAGCTGGGAGCCGTCCCGGTGGCGCACGGCCCGCACTGGTCGGTGATGCGCGATCCGGCCGGCGGCGTCTACTGCCTGACCGGCCGCGACCCCGAGACGGGCGGCCTGCCGGCCGCTCGGCGGAACGACGTCGCGTAGAGGCGGATGACCGCGGCGTGCCCGGACGCCGCGGCCCGGTCGGCCGGCGGACCCGGCGGGCACGAGGCCTCGCCGTCCGCCGGCCGGGCCCGCGTGCTCGCCGGGCCCGGCGCGGGCAAGGCACCGGGCCGTTCTGCACCGGCTGTACGGCTCGCGGGGCCGGGCGTCCTCCTGGAGTGCGAGCGCGAGGCCTCCGCCCACGGCGACGGCGGCCGCCCAGTCCGCCACCGCCCGGCGCCACCGCCGGCCCGCACCCCTCACCCCCAGGGCTCCACCTCCACCACCGCGCCGACGGGCAGCGGTCCGTACACGTGCGGGAACTCCTCGCCGTCCGGCTCCATCGCCTCGTACTTCACCGGCACGCCGACCAGGGCCGGGTCCACGACGAGCACGACCAGCTCGTCCGGGCCGTCGTAGTCGCCGTAGAGGAAGGCGGCGATGCGCGGGAGCTGTTCGCGCGTGGAGAAGTGGATGAAGCCCTCTTCCTGGAGGGTGCGGCCGCGCGTGGACACCTCGTAGCTGCCGCGCTCGCGGGCCGCCTCCCACAGGGAGCGTTCGGTGATGTGGAGGATGGGGGGCAGTTTCGGCATGCGTTCACGGTACGTCGCCGTCGCTGCGGAGCCGTGACGATTTCCGTCGCCCGCGCACAGCGGCGGGCCCTGCACACTGTGGGGATGTGCGGGGACCGCCTCAACCGGAGCCCCGGCCGCCGTACGGGGTCAGGAGCCGCACGACGACCGGGGTCCGGGGTCTTTCCGACCGCCGCCACAGGAGCGAGACCGGCCACGACGGCGCCGCAGACGCCCGACGGCACATCGCGGCGCCCCCGGCGGAGCGCTACGCGCTGCGCCGGGTCACGAACTCGGCGAGCGCCAGCAGGCCTTCCGCCTCCGGGGCGGGGACCGCGCGGGCCAGCTCCTGCACGGCGCGGGCCATCCGGTCGGCCGCCTCGGCCTGCGCCCAGTCCCGGCCGCCGGCCCGCTCCACGGCCAGCGCCGTCCGCGCGATGCCGTCGGCGTCGCCGGTGACATTCGGCGTGGCGTACAGCCCGGCCAGCTCGGCCGCCGCCTCCGTACCGGACGCGAGCGCCGCCACCACCGGCAGCGACTTCTTGCGGGCCGCGAGGTCCGCCCCGGCCGGCTTCCCGGTGCGCCGCGGGTCACCCCATATGCCGATGACGTCGTCGATCAGCTGGAAGGCGAGCCCGGCCTGGCGGCCGAAGCCGTCCAGCGCGGCCACCTCCTGGGGTCCGGCGCCCGCGTACAGCGCGCCGAGGGCGCAGGCGCAGCCCAGCAGCGCCCCGGTCTTCGACTCGGCCATGGCCAGCACCTCGTCGAGGGTGACCTCGTCCGGGGCGCGGTGTTCCAGGTCCGTGTCGGTGTGCTCCCCGGCGCACAGCTCCACCACGCAGTTCGCGAGCCGGGCCGCGGCCGCGGCGCCGGCCGGGTGCGGGTCCTCGGCGAGCAGCCGCAGGGCCAGGGCCAGCAGGGCGTCCCCGGCGAGGATCGCGTCGGTGTCGCCGAACACCGTCCAGGCCGTGGGGCGGTGCCGGCGGGAGGTGTCGCGGTCCATCACGTCGTCGTGCAACAGCGTGAAGTTGTGGACCAGTTCGACCGCCACCGCCGCCGGGACGGCCGCCGTACGGGCCGCCGGGCCGCCGAGGGCGGCGGCCGCGGCCAGGACGAGCGCGGGCCTTATGGCCTTGCCACGGCCCGCCGCTGCCGGGCTGCCGTCGGCGTGCTGCCAGCCGAAGTGGTAGAGGGCGATGCGGCGCAGGGAGCCGGGCAGCGACTCAAGCGCCGCGCGCAACCCGGGGTCGACCACGGCCCTGGTGCGCTCCAGCAGCGCCGCCGCCTCGTGGCCCTCCGCGCCGTCGACCGGACCGCGGTCGCCGTTCTCCGTCCTGCCCTGCCCGTTCTGGCCGTTCTGGCCGTTCTGGCCGCGCTGTGCGTTCTGCGTGTCCTGCGTGTCCTGCGTGTTCCCCCGGGTATCCCCCGCCGTGCCCGGATGCGGCACGGCGGGGGAACGCTCTTCGGTCTCCGTCATGAACTCGGCCATGTCTCCCCCTCGCCAGGTCCCCGGACGCCGGCGTCGCCGGACCGGCCGGACACGTGTGCCGAGGGTCTACCCGCCCGGGCGGCCGAGAACACGGCTCCGAAGTGCGGAAACGTCACCCCCACCGGCCGATCTCGACGTTCTCCAGCACACCGAGCGCGTCCGGCACCAGCACGGCGGCCGAGTAGTAGGCCGTCACCAGGTAGTTGATGACGGCCTGTTCGTTGATGCCCATGAACCGCACCGACAGGCTCGGCTCGATCTCGTCCGGGATGCCCGACTGCCGCAGGCCGATGACGCCCTGCTCATCCTCGCCGGTACGCATCGCGATGATCGACGTGGTGCGCTGCTCGGTGACCGGGATCTTGTTGCACGGGTAGATCGGCACACCACGCCAGGTCGGGATGCGGTTGCCGTTGACCTCGACGCTCTCGGGGACCAGGCCCCGCTTGTTCAGCTCGCGTCCGAACGCGGCGATCGCGCGCGGGTGGGCCAGGAACAGCTTGGTGCTGCGGCGGCGGCTGAGCAGCTCGTCCATGTCGTCCGGGCTGGGCACGCCGTCGTGCGGCTGGATCCGCTGGTCGTACTCGCAGTTGTTGAGCAGGCCGAAGTCGCGGTTGTTGATCAGCTCGTGCTCCTGGCGCTCCTTGAGCGCCTCGACCGTGAGCCGCAGCTGCTGCTCGGTCTGGTTCATCGGCTGGTTGTACAGGTCGGCCACGCGCGTGTGGATGCGCAGCACGGTCTGGGCGATGCTCAGCTCGTACTCGCGCGGGCGCGGCTCGTAGTCGACGAAGGTGTGCGGGATGTCGGGCTCGCCGGTGTGGCCGGCCGCCAGCTCGACCTCCTTCTCGCCGTACTTGTTGGTCCGCTGCTCGGGCACCGCGCGCAGCTGCTCCAGGTGCCCACGCAGGCTGTCCGAGCGCTCCGCGACCTGCTCGAAGTCCTGGCGGCTGAGGATCAGCACCGTGGTGGGGGTGGCCGCGCGGACGGTGAACTCCCAGATGGCGTCCGGGTCCAGCAGCGCCGCCTCGCCGAAGTAGGCGCCGTCGGCGAGGACTCCGAGGACGGCGTCGTCGCCGTAGGGGCCGGTGCCGACCTTCTCGACCCTGCCGTGCGCCAGCAGGTACACCTCGTTGGTCGGGTTGCCGAAGTCGGCGATGACCTCGCCGGGAGCGAAGTCGCGCTGGCGGCAGCGCCGGGCCAGCTCCGACAGCACCTCCTCGTCGTCGTACGCGCGCAGGGCCGGCAGCTCGCCCAGTTCGGCCGGGATGACCTCGACCTGGTCACCCGTCTTCACGAAGGTGATGCGGCCGTCGCCGACGGTGTACGCCAGGCGCCTGTTGACGCGGTACGTGCCGCCCTTGAGGTCCACCCACGGGAGCGTGCGCAGCAGCCAGCGGGAGCTGATCTCCTGCATCTGCGGAACGGACTTGGTGGTGGTGGCCAGGTTCCGCGCGGCCGCCGTCCCGAGGGACTGCTGCGGCTTGCCCTCTTCCGTGCGGACCTCTTCGCCTACCGACATAAGGAAATGTCCTCCCATGTATGGCTGGTGCCGGATCGCACGGGCACCGGTCTCGGGACCGAGCCTTCCATCACGGAACGTGCCGTCGCCATTACCCGAAAGAGCGGGATTGGATCATCGGACGGCTGGGCATAAAAGGGGACCTTGTACAGCACACAGGGCCTTTCTGCACGTGCAGGCTGTCCGGATCGGCTCGCACAGCGCACGAACGAGGTGTCCGGGACATCCGCTTTCCGGTAGAGGGCCGCTACAGGATGGAGCGAACACGAAGGAGGCGGCATGGCCCCACCCATGTCCGCGAGCACGTTTCTGGACGTTCTGCGCGCCGAGGGCGTCACGGTCGTCGAGGTCGGCGACTGGCGGCACCACCATCGCAACCACAGGGGCCCCTGGGGGCCGGTGCACGGCGTGATGATCCACCACACGGTGACCCGGGGCAGCGCGGCCACGGTGCGGCTCTGCCGCGACGGCTACCGGTCGCTGCCTGGCCCGCTGTGCCACGGCGTGATCACCAAGGACGGCACGGTCCACCTGGTCGGCCACGGCCGCGCCGACCACGCCGGGCTCGGGGACGACAGCGTACTGCGCGCCGTGATCGCCGAGCAGGCGCTGCCGCCGGACGGCCAGGCGGACACCGACGGCAACCGGCACTTCTACGGCTTCGAGTGCGAGAACCTCGGCGACGGCGCGGACCCGTGGCCGGACGTCCAGCTGGAGGCGATCACGCGCGTGGCCGCGGCGGTGTGCCGGCGGCACGGCTGGACGGAGCGTTCGGTCATCGGGCACCTGGAGTGGCAGCCGGGGAAGGCGGACCCGCGGGGCTTCACGATGGAGTGGCTGCGGGGGCGGGTCGGGGGGCGGCTGAAGGGGTAGCGCCGCGGCGGCCGGGCGCCCGCGCCGGGCGACAATGGAGTGTGACCGGCCCCGACTCCCTCGCGCCCCGCCTTCCCTCCCCTCTCCACGAGGTACGGGACGAGCGGTTCGAGCGGCACGGCCTGCGCCTGCTGCTCAAGCGGGACGACCTCATCCACCCGGAGCTGATCGGCAACAAGTGGCGCAAGCTGGTGCCGAACATCGCGGCGGCGGGCGGGCGGCCGCTGGTCACCTTCGGCGGGGCCTGGTCCAACCATCTGCGGGCCACCGCCGCCGCGGGCCGCCTGCTCGGGATACCGACCACGGGCGTGGTCCGCGGCGAGGAGCTGGCCGGGCGCCCGCTCAACCCGTCCCTGGCCCGGTGCGCGGCCCACGGCATGCGCCTCCACTTCGTCGACAGATCGACGTACCGCCGCAAGGCCGAGCCGGAGACCCTGGCCGCGATCCTGCGCGCGGCCGGCGCCGAGGAGGCGTACGTCGTCCCCGAGGGCGGCAGCAACAGCGTG
Source organism: Streptomyces sp. NPDC055966 (assembly GCF_042269865.1). Taxonomy (NCBI): domain Bacteria; kingdom Bacillati; phylum Actinomycetota; class Actinomycetes; order Kitasatosporales; family Streptomycetaceae; genus Streptomyces; species Streptomyces sp. NPDC055966. Next base: position 221,890 of record NZ_JBHJYK010000008.1, on the reverse strand, counting down.
GCCGTGCACGGCTGCCGGGCCCTCGGTGAGGAACTGCGCGGGCACGCGGACGTCGTGGCCGTCGCCTGCGGCACCGGTGGCACCCTCGCGGGCCTCGCCGCGGGACTCGCCCCCGGGCAGCGCGCGCTCGGCGTGCCCGTCCTCAGGGGCGGCTTCCTGGAGGGCGACACCGCGGCACTGCAGGAACGTGCCTTCGGCGGCCGCACCGGCGACTGGTCCCTCGACGAGCGCTTCCATTTCGGCGGGTACGCGCGTACGACCCCCGAACTGCACGCGTTCGCCCGGGACTTCGAGGAGCGCCACGGACTGCCCGTCGAACGTCTCTATGTCGCCAAGTTGCTCTACGCCCTTGTCGCCCGCGCGGAAGAGGGTGCCCACGCGCGCGGGACGACGATCGCCGCCGTCGTCACCGGACGGCCGTTCCCGGAGGGCTAACCCGCCTCCCGGTAGGCCGCCGCCTCCTCCAGATCAAGGCGTCTGAGCAGTGCGCGCAGCATCTCGTCGTCGATGTAGCGGTGGTCGCGGAGCTTGACGAAGACCTCGCGCTCGGCGCTGATCATCTCGCGCGAGAGACGACGGTAGGTGTCGTCCACGGACTCGCCGGTGACGGGGTTGGTCTGGCCGAGGCGCTCCCAGACGGCGTTGCGGCGGCGCTCCAGGACCGTGCGCAGGCGGTCGGCGAGCGGCGGCGGCAGGGCGTTGCGCTCGTCGTCGAGGAGGTCGTCGAGGCGCCGCTCGGCGGCCCGGGAGGCCTGCGCCTGGGCGTTGGCCTCGGCGAGCGTCTCGGCCTGCCGGTCGCGGCCGGGGAACCTCATCAGGCGGATCAGCGGCGCGAGCGTCAGTCCCTGCACGACCAGCGTGCCGATGACCGTGGTGAAGGTCAGGAAGAGGATCAGGTTCCGCTGCGGGAAGGGGGCGCCGCCGTGCACCGTGAGCGGGATCGAGAACGCGATGGCCAGGGACACCACACCGCGCATGGCGGCCCACGACGTGACGACCGGCCCCCGCCAGCCGGGGCTCTCCTCGCGGGCGCGGATGCGGTGGGAGAGCGCGCGGGGCAGCAGGGCCGCCGGGAACACCCACACGAACCGGGCCGCGACGACCACGACGAAGACCGCGATCGCGTACCAGGCCGCGTCGGTCCCCCGGTAGGCGCCGAGCCCCCGGAGAACGGTCGGCAGCTGCAGGCCGATCAGCGCGAAGACCGCCGACTCCAGCAGGAAGGCGACCATCCGCCACACCGCGTCCTCCTGAAGCCGGGTGGCGAAGTCGACCTCCCACGCGCGGTGTCCGAGATAGACCGCGACCACCACGACCGCGAGCACACCGGAGCCGTGCAGCTGCTCGGCCACGCCGTAGGCGACGAACGGGATCAGCAGCGAGAGGGTGTTCTGGAGCAGCGCTTCCTTCAAGCGGGTGCGCAGCCAGTGGATCGGCACCATGAGCACCAGTCCGACGAGCACACCGCCGACGGCGGCCCGCAGGAACTCCCCGATGCCGCCCGACCAGGTGGCGCCCTCGCCGACGGCCGCGGCGAGGGCCACCTTGTAGGCGGTGATCGCGGTGGCGTCGTTGAGCAGGGACTCGCCCTGGAGGATGGTGGTGATCCGGGACGGCAGCCCGACCCGGCGCGCGATGGCCGCGGCCGCGACGGCGTCGGTCGGCGCGACGACGGCGCCGAGCACCAGCGCGGCGGGCAGCGGCAGTCCGGGGACGACGAGGTAGGCGGCCCAGCCGACGGCGAAGGTCGCGAAGAGCACGTACCCGATCGACAGCAGCCCCACGGGCCGCATCTGGGCCCGCAGGTCGAGGTACGAGCTCTCGGTGCCCTCCTTGTACAGCAGCGGGGGCAGCACCAGCGGCAGGACGACCTCGGGGTCCAGCGTGTAGTGCGGGATCCCGGGCACGTACGAGATCGCGAGGCCCACCGCGACCAGCAGCAGGGGTGCCGGCACCGGTGTGCGCCGGGCGACCCCCGCGATGCCCGCACTGCCCGCCACCAGCAACAGCAGCGGCAACACGTCCATGATCCTCGCCCGCCCTCGTTTTCCGCGCGGTCACCCGCACACCCGTCGTAATCTGGCAATCATGAAACAGTGCACGCACGCCGACGCGCTGCCGCACCCGGAACCGGAGCCGCTCGCCCCGACCTGTCCGGAGTGTCTGCGGGACGGCACACACCCGGTGCAGCTGCGGTTGTGTCTCACCTGCGGTCACGTCGGCTGCTGCGACTCCTCGCCGGGACAGCACGCGACCGGACACCACCAGGAGTCCGGCCACCCGGTCATGCGGACCTTCGAGCCCGGCGAGGACTGGCGGTGGTGCTTCGTGGACCACATCCTCGTGTGACACTGCATGCGGTGGCGGCCGTACGACGGTTCGAGCGTCGGACGCCTGGGTACGTCAACCCGGCGCGCGCTCTTCCCATTTGGGCCCGCAAACCCTCTAGACACGGAGCGTATCCACAGCTTTACTGTGAGTGACGCCAGGGGGTTGGGGTCCCGGGGACAGGACCGTTCGGAGCGCGATAGCGTCACCGCGGAACCACGTACGCGTTACCCCGGGGGGCGACCCTCGGCCCCGTAGAGCTTGTACCACCATGGAGGTGAGGGTGTCCCAGATCGCAGGCGAGCCCACGGCGAATCAGGACTTCGTGGAAGTCCGGCTGCCGGCCGCGGGTGCCTACCTGTCGGTGCTGCGGACGGCCACGGCCGGTCTCGCGGCCCGCTTGGACTTCACCCTGGACGAGATCGAGGACCTGCGCATCGCCGTGGACGAGGCCTGCGCGATCCTGCTCCAACAGGCCGTGCCCGGCTCCGTGCTCAGCTGTGTCTTCCGGCTCGTCGACGACTCGCTGGAGGTCACGGTCGCGGCGCCGACCACGGATGGTCACGCCCCCTCGCGGGACACCTTCGCCTGGACCGTGCTGTCGGCCCTCGCGGGCAAGGTCTCGTCCGCCGTCGACGAGGACAAGACCGTGTCGATCAGCCTCTACAAACAGCGCGGCGCGGGCCCCGGCCCGGCGTGAGGAAGAACGGGGACGGTCCGGTGCGGGACGAAGAGCGCGGCACACGGGAGCTGCCGACCGGGGACGGGGGTGCCCCCTGGTCGAGCACGGGCGGCATGTCCGGGGAACCTCCTCGGGACGGTTCGCGGCGCATGGCGGACGGCATCGACGGCATCCCCGAGCAGGCCAGACCACACCCGGTGGACGACTCCGCGCGGCCCGGCGGTGCCGGTGCCGTGCAGGGCGCGGCGCCGGCGGGATCCGGCGCCGACTCCGCCGTCCACGTGGGGGCGAGGGCTCGGGGAAGGGCTACGGGCGGGACGATGAGCGAGCACGAGCGATACGCCGGGGACGACGCGCCGGGCGCGGAGGCCGTGCAGGCCGTTCAGCACGGCCCCCAGGACCGCAGCGGGGCGCGGGTGCTCTTCGTCGAGCTGCGCAAGCTGAACGCGGGCAGCCCGGAGTACGCGGAGCTGCGCAACCAGCTGGTCCGTATGCACCTGCCGCTCGTGGAGCACCTGGCACGCCGCTTCCGCAACCGCGGCGAGCCTTTGGACGACCTCACTCAGGTCGCCACGATCGGTCTGATCAAGTCCGTCGACCGGTTCGACCCGGAGCGCGGCGTGGAGTTCTCCACGTACGCCACCCCGACCGTCGTCGGCGAGATCAAGCGGCACTTCCGTGACAAGGGCTGGGCGGTGCGCGTGCCGCGCCGGCTCCAGGAGCTGCGCCTCGCGCTGACCACGGCGACGGCCGAGCTGTCCCAGCTGCACGGCCGCTCCCCCACGGTCCACGAGCTGGCCGAGAAGCTCGCCATCTCGGAGGAGGAGGTCCTGGAGGGCCTGGAGTCCGCGAACGCGTACTCCACGCTGTCCCTGGACGTCCCCGACACGGACGACGAGTCCCCGGCGGTCGCGGACACCCTCGGCGCCGAGGACGAGGCGCTGGAGGGGGTGGAGTACCGCGAGTCCCTCAAGCCGCTGCTGGAGGACCTGCCGCCGCGCGAGAAGCGCATCCTGCTGCTGCGCTTCTTCGGGAACATGACGCAGTCGCAGATCGCGCAGGAGGTCGGCATCTCCCAGATGCACGTCTCCCGGCTGCTGGCCCGCACCCTGGCCCAGCTGCGGGAGAAGCTCCTCGTGGAGGAGTGAGCCCGCGGAGCGGGCCCCGGTCGGTGAGCCCCGGGAAGTCGGCTATTCGCTCCGGCCCGGTCCCCTGATGCCGAGGGCCCGGGTCGTGGCGGGGTTGACGAGCAGCACCAGCGCCGCGACGGCGACGACCGCGAGGGCGATGCCGGCCGGGATGGCCATGCTGTCGGCCTTGAGCAGGCTGTAGGCCACCGGAAGCGCCATCAGCTGTGTGATCACCGCCGGGCCCCGGCTCCAGCCGCGCCGCAGCAGTAGACCGCGCGCGGCGAGCAGCGGCAGCAGCGCGAGCACGAGGAGGGTGATCCCCAGGGAGATCCCCTGCTGCCGGTCGGAGGCGTCGCCGGAGATCCCGAGGACGACCATCCACAGGCCGCCGGCCACCAGGGCGACGCCCTCCAGCGCGGCGAGCACGGCAGCGTAGGTCAGCCGGCTCGGACGCGGTCCGGCGACGGCTTCGGTGGTGTCCGCGGCTTCCTTGGCGGCTTTCTGCTCACTGCTCACCCCAGCAGGGTAGCCGTCTCCGCGCAGGCGCCCTCCCGCCGCCCCGGGGGTCCGGGAGTGCCAGGACTCACGCCCTCCTCTCTTACCCGATCCCTACCTCGGCGTCCGCCGGGTACCACCCAGTAGGTACGCTGCCATCCATGCGTGCACTTCTCGTGGTCAATCCGGCGGCAACCACCACCAGCGCACGCAGGCGTGACGTTTTGATCCACGCGCTGGCCAGCGAGGTGAAGCTGGAGGCGGTCACCACCGAGTACCGCGGGCACGCGCGCGACCTCGGCCGGCAGGCGGCGGACAGCGACGACATCGACCTCGTGGTGGCCCTCGGCGGCGACGGCACGGTCAACGAGGTGGTCAACGGCCTCCTGCACGGCGGCCCCGACCTGGACCGTCTGCCCGGCTTCGCCGTGGTGCCCGGCGGCTCCACGAACGTGTTCGCCCGCGCCCTGGGCCTGCCCAACGATCCCGTCGAGGCCACCGGCGCCCTGCTGGACGCGCTGCGCGAGCGGCGGGAGCGGGTCGTCGGGCTCGGGCTGACCTCGGGCACGCCCGGCACCGAGGACGAGGCGGTCCCGGACCGCTGGTTCACCTTCAACGCGGGACTCGGCTTCGACGCGGGCGTGGTCGGCCGGGTCGAGCAGCAGCGCGAACGCGGCAAGACCTCGACCCACGGGCTCTACGTCCGCCAGGTGGTCCGGCAGTACCTCGGCGAGCCGAGCCGCCGGCACGGCTTGATCACGCTCGAACGCGCCGGCGAGGACCCGATCGCCGAACTCGTCGTCGCCATAGTGTCGAACACGGCCCCGTGGACGTATCTCGGCAATCGCCCGATGTACACGTCACCTAAGGCCTCGTTCGACACCGGCCTCGATGTGCTCGGTCTCAGCCGCCTGTCGACGGCCGCGGTTGCCCGGTATGGCACCCAGTTGCTCACTTCGTCCCCCGAGCGCGGACCCCATGGCAGGCACGCCCACTCACTGCACGATCTGGACCAGTTCACCTTGCATTCGAAGGCTCCTCTGCCCTTGCAGATGGACGGCGACCACCTAGGGCTGCGTACGAGCGTGACGTTCACAGGCGTACGCCGTGCACTGCGTGTGATTGTGTGAGCGGAACGGGCCAAAGTCCTTTCACTCGAACGTTTAGGCCAGGATCCACCCCATGGAAGTACGGCTGTGACCTAGTCGACACCGAGGAATCAAAAAAAACTTTCCGGAAGGGGTTGTATCCGTCGCCGAGGTTTGCGAGTCTCTACGTGTCGATCGGGACGGCCCGCAACACCGGCCTCCGCTGATCAACAGAACCCCTCTTCAAACCCAGGACCACGCCGGGGAGATCTCGGCGGTCGGCCCTTCACTTGTTGAGGGATTCGTGAAAGCGTTCACATTCACAAGCAACGTGCATGTAATACCAAGGAGAGGTAGCAGCCATGGACTGGCGTCACAACGCCGTTTGCCGCGAGGAAGACCCCGAGCTCTTCTTCCCCATCGGCAACACCGGTCCTGCGCTGCTGCAGATCGAGGAAGCCAAGGCCGTCTGCCGTCGCTGCCCGGTGATCGAGCAGTGTCTGCAGTGGGCGCTCGAGTCCGGTCAGGACTCCGGCGTCTGGGGTGGTCTCAGCGAGGACGAGCGCCGCGCCATGAAGCGCCGCGCCGCCCGCAACCGGGCTCGTCAGGCCTCCGCCTGACCTACCCACCCCTGCTGACAGCCTGAGCTTGGCGGCGCGTACACCACGTACGCATCTCCCGCCCCCGAGCCGCAGCGCGCAGTATCCCCCGATGCGCTTAGCAATGACGCAGAGCAGCAACGAGCACGAGCCTCGGACCACTACCGGTCCGGGGCTTTTTGCTGTGCCCGACTCCCTTTGCGGGCAGGGCCGTCGGCTACTTCTGCGACCGCACCGGAAGGTCGAGGATCACCCGGGTGCCCCGCTCCGGCGCCGGGACCATGTCGAACGAGCCGCCCAACTCGCCCTCCACCAGCGTCCGTACGATCTGCAGGCCGAGGTTGCCCGAGCGGTGCGGGTCGAAGCCCTCGGGCAGGCCGACGCCGTCGTCCTGGACCGTGACCAGGAGCCGGGCCTCCTTCGTCGTACCGCCGCGGACCGCGGAGACCTCGACCGTGCCGGTGTCGCCCTCGCGGAAGCCGTGCTCCAGGGCGTTCTGGAGGACCTCAGTGAGGACCATGGACAGCGGGGTGGCGACCTCGGCGTCGAGGATCCCGAAGCATCCGGTGCGCCGGCCGGTCACCTTGCCCGGCGAGATCTCGGCGACCATCGCCAGCACCCGGTCGGCGATGTCGTCGAACTCCACGCGCTCGTCCAGGTTCTGGGACAGCGTCTCGTGCACGATCGCGATGGAGCCGACCCGGCGCACGGCCTCCTCCAGGGCCTCCCGGCCACGCTCGGACTCGATCCGCCGCGCCTGGAGGCGCAGCAGGGCGGCGACCGTCTGGAGGTTGTTCTTCACCCGGTGGTGGATCTCCCGGATGGTGGCGTCCTTGGTGATCAACTCGCGTTCGCGGCGCCGCAGTTCGGTGACATCCCGGCACAGCACCAGTGAGCCGATCCGGGTGCCCTTGGGCTTGAGCGGGATCGCCCGGAACTGGATCGCCCCGTCGTGGGCCTCGATCTCGAACTCGCGCGGTGCCCAGCCGCTCGCGAGCTTGACCAGCGCCTCGTCCACCGGGCCGCGGGTCGGGGCGAGTTCGGCGGTGGTCTGTCCGAGGTGGTGGCCGACCAGGTCGGCCGCGAGCCCGAGCCGGTGGTAGGCGGACAGGGCGTTCGGGGAGGCGTACTGGACGATCCCGTCCGCGTCGAGCCGGATCAGTCCGTCGCCGGCGCGCGGCGAGGCGTCCATGTCGACCTGCTGGTCCGGGAAGGGGAACGATCCTGCGGCGATCATCTGCGCGAGGTCCGAGGCGCTCTGGAGATAGGTGAGCTCCAGCCGGCTCGGGGTGCGGACGGTGAGCAGGTTGGTGTTGCGGGCGATCACGCCGAGCACGCGGCCCTCGCGTCGTACGGGGATGGACTCGACCCGTACGGGGACCTCTTCGCGCCACTCCGGGTCGCCCTCGCGCACGATCCGGCCCTCGTCCAGGGCCGCGTCCAGCATGGGCCGGCGGCCGCGCGGGACGAGGTGGCCGACCATGTCGTCCTGGTAGGAGGTGGGGCCGGTGTTCGGGCGCATCTGGGCGACCGAGACGTACCGGGTGCCGTCCCGGGTGGGGACCCACAGGACCAGGTCGGCGAAGGACAGGTCGGAGAGCAGTTGCCACTCCGAGACCAGCAGGTGCAGCCACTCCAGGTCGGAGTCGTCGAGGGCGGTGTGCTGGCGGACCAGTTCGTTCATGGAGGGCACGTCTGTGAGCGTACTCGCACGTGTGAAGGTGGCCGAAAACACCCGCGGGCCGCGGCGCCTGGAAGGGACCCTCAACCCTCCCGGCACCGCAGCCCGGAGCATCATCGGCCGCGGGGTGTGCGGTCCCGGCCGGCCGAAGGTCGAGGAGCCGGGGCAGTCAGGGCAGAGAGCGCCGGTTCCTCGATCCGCCCTCCTGTGCGGGGAAGGCGGAGGCTTTTGTGTTCTCTTGGAATTGTGGACTAGACCACAAGGATGTGTCCATGGTCTTGTCGGCACGCACGAGCGATGGCACTCGATACACACACCTGATGGCACTCGATGCCACGCAGCACGCAGCCTAGCCCGCCGGGCTCAGTCTTGGGGCCAGATGGTCATGGCAATTTCCGCGAGTGCTTCCAGTTCCTCCCGGCTCGCCCCGTCGCGCGCCTGCTGGGACATGCCCTGGATCATCGCGCCGGTGTGCCGGGCGAGGGCGGCGGCGTCGGTGCCGGCCGGGAGCACCCCCGCCGCGACGTCCGCCCGGATCCGGGAGGCAAGGGCCGCTATGCCGGCGTTGCGCCGCTCGCGCAGCAGCCGCTCCACCTCGGCGCTGGTGCAGTTGGTCGCGGCGTGCGCGACCAGGCAGCCGAAGGGGTGGGCGGGGTCGGTGTACTCGGCGGCGGCCTCGCGCAGCGTGCGGACGACGGCGCCGCGGGCGGTGGGCTCCTCGGCGAGCGCGCGGTCGCCGAAGGCGCCGTGCGTGTCCGTGTAGACCCGGACGACCTCCTCGAACAGGCTCCGCTTGTCACCGAAGGCCGCGTAGAGACTCGGTGCCCCGATGCCCATGATCCGGGTGAGATCGGAGACCGAGGTGGCCTCGTACCCGTGCTCCCAGAAGGCCATGAGCGCCTTCTCCAGTGCGGTGTCCCGGTCGAAGGAGCGCGGCCGACCGCGCGTCCTGCCGTTGCCCGCCTGCGCTTTCGTGTCCTGACCTGCCACCATGGCAGCCATTTTATAGCGGTCCCTAGAAAATTGTCCCTGCCGTCAGGGTTCGCACGGAGCGCCGCGCTGCCCCACCCGAACGTTCCCCGGAGCTTCCGCCCCGCTTTCCCGCACCGTCGAACGGCGATTCTGTTAGATTGGTCTAAACCACATAGAGGTGCACAGAGCCCACTTCGAGCCCACTTCAGAACGGCAGGCCCAGCGTGGAAGTTGTCATCGTTCCGGACGCCGCGGCGAGCGGCGAGCTGATCGCCGAGGCCATGGCGCAGCTGCTGCGACGCAAGCCCGACGCCCTGCTCGGCGTGGCCACCGGCTCCACCCCGCTGCCCATCTACCAGGCGCTGACCGCGAAGGTGCGCTCCGGCGCCGTGGACACCTCGCGGGCGCGGATCGCCCAGCTCGACGAGTACGTGGGGCTGCCCGCCGAGCACCCCGAGTCCTACCGCTCGGTGCTGCGCCGCGAGGTGCTGGAGCCGCTCGGCATCGGCATGGACGCGTTCCTCGGCCCCGACGGCACCGCCGAGGACGTCCAGGCGGCGTGCGAGGAGTACGACCGCGCGCTCGCCACGGCCGGCGGGGTCGACCTCCAGCTGCTCGGCATCGGCACCGACGGGCACATCGGCTTCAACGAGCCGTGCTCCTCGCTCGCCTCGCGCACCCGGATCAAGACGCTGACCGAGCAGACCCGGGTCGACAACGCCCGCTTCTTCGACGGCGACATCGGCCAGGTCCCCCACCACGTCATGACCCAGGGCATCGGCACCATCCTGGAGGCCCGGCACCTGGTGCTGCTCGCGACCGGCGAGGGCAAGGCGGACGCGGTGGCCGCGACCGTCGAGGGCCCGGTCGCCGCGGTCTGCCCGGCCTCCGCGCTCCAGCTGCACGCGCACGCGACGGTGGTGGTCGACGAGGCGGCCGCGTCCAAGCTGAAGCTCGCCGACTACTTCCGCCACACCTACGCCAACAAGCCGGACTGGCAGGGGATCTAGCGGCCCGGGGCCGGGTGATGGACTAGACCAACCAGGGGTGCGACGGTATACAGAGGAGATCGCGGGGCGTGCGGGTGGACTCCGGACACAAGAAGCCGTGCCACGATGTGAGCCGTGGCCGATGTCAGTCGGTCGCTTTCGGCATCCGGAGCCGGGAAGGCAGGGCATGAGCACCGACGTGAGCAGTGCGGAGAACGAGACCGGCACCACCGTCCGTACGGCACGCGTGCCCAAGTACTACCGCCTGAAGAAGCACCTGCTCGACATGACGCAGACACAGGCGCCGGGCACTCCCGTCCCGCCCGAGCGCACGCTGGCGGCCGAGTTCGACACCTCCCGCACGACCGTCCGCCAGGCCCTCCAGGAGCTGGTCGTCGAGGGCCGGCTGGAGCGGATCCAGGGCAAGGGCACCTTCGTCGCCAAGCCCAAGGTCTCCCAGGCACTCCAGCTCACCTCCTACACCGAGGACATGCGCGCCCAGGGCCTGGAGCCGACCTCGCAGCTGCTGGACGTCGGGTACATCACGGCGGACGACCGGCTCGCCGGGCTGCTGGACATCACGGCCGGCGGGCGCGTGCTGCGCATCGAGCGGCTGCGCATGGCCAACGGCGAGCCGATGGCGATCGAGACCACGCATCTGAGCGCCAAGCGCTTCCCGGCCCTGCGCCGCTCCCTGGCGAAGTACACCTCGCTCTACACCGCGCTCGCCGAGGTCTACGACGTGCACCTCGCCGAGGCCGAGGAGACCATCGAGACCTCCCTGGCCACCCCGCGCGAGGCGGGCCTGCTCGGCACCGACGTGGGCCTGCCGATGCTGATGCTCTCCCGCCACTCCCTGGACCGCGAGGGCAAGCCGGTGGAGTGGGTGCGCTCGGTGTACCGCGGGGACCGCTACAAGTTCGTCGCGCGGCTGAAGCGGCCCGTCGAGTAACCCCCGTCGGGTAACTCCCGCCGGGGGCGGGGCCGGTGGGCGTCGCCGAATCGGTATACCGATATGCGGACGAGGTCTTCCACTGCCGTGACACCGTCACCTAGATTGCCTGCGCATTACACAGGTGATCAGCGAGGGGACGGAGATCCGTGGCATGTCCGAAGCACCAGAAGTGAGACCACCGGTGGTGACACCGGTCCGCGTGATCATCGGCGTGTGCCTCGTCGCACCCTTCGTGGCGATGCTGTGGGTCGGCTCGTACGCCAAGACCGACCCCACGTTCATCGGCATCCCGTTCTTCTACTGGTACCAGATGCTCTGGGTGCTGATCTCCACGGCGCTCACGATGACGGCGTACAAGCTGTGGCAGCGTGACCAGCGCGCCCGTGCCGCCCAGAAGGGAGGTGCGGCGCAGTGAAGAACGGCGTCAACGGCGTCGCGCTCGGCGTCTTCATCTTCTTCTTCCTGGCCGTCACGGTCATGGGCTTCCTCGCCGCACGCTGGCGCAAGGCCGAGAACGAGCACTCGCTGGACGAATGGGGCCTGGGCGGGCGGTCGTTCGGCACCTGGATCACCTGGTTCCTGCTCGGCGGTGACCTGTACACGGCGTACACCTTCGTCGCCGTACCGGCGGCGATCTACGCGGCGGGCGCGTCCGGCTTCTTCGCGGTGCCGTACACGATCCTCGTCTACCCGCTGATCTTCACGTTCCTGCCCCGCCTGTGGTCGGTGTCCCACAAGCACGGCTATGTGACGACCTCGGACTTCGTGCGCGGCCGGTTCGGCTCCAAGGGCCTGTCGCTGGCGGTGGCGCTGACCGGCATCCTCGCGACGATGCCGTACATCGCGCTCCAGCTCGTCGGCATCCAGGCCGTGCTGGACGTGATGGGCGTCGGCGGGGACAGCAGCGGCAACTGGTTCGTCCGGGACCTGCCGTTGCTGATCGCCTTCGGTGTGCTCGCGGCGTACACGTACTCGTCCGGGCTGCGCGCGCCCGCCCTGATCGCGTTCGTCAAGGACGGCCTGATCTACCTCGTCATCGCGGTGGCGATCATCTACATCCCGATCAAGCTGGGCGGCTTCGACGACATCTTCGCCAAGGCCGGTCATGCGTTCAGCCAGGTCAGCCCGGCGACGGGCAAGCCGCGCGGTGCGCTCGCGCCCCCGGAGGCGGGCCAGTGGACGTACGCAACGCTGGCCCTCGGCTCGGCCCTCGCCCTGTTCATGTACCCGCACTCGATCACCGCGACCCTGTCGTCCAAGAGCCGTGAGGTGATCCGCCGCAACACCACGATCCTGCCGCTGTACTCCCTGATGCTCGGCCTGCTCGCCCTGCTGGGCTTCATGGCGATCGCGGCCGGAGTCAAGGTCACCAACGGGCAGTTGGCGATCCCGCAGCTGTTCGAGGACATGTTCCCGAGCTGGTTCGCGGGCGTGGCCTTCGCCGCCATCGGCATCGGCGCACTCGTGCCCGCGGCCATCATGTCGATCGCGGCGGCGAACCTCTTCACCCGCAACATCTACCGGGACTTCATCAAGCCGGACGCCACGCCGAAACAGGAGGCCCAGGTCTCCAAGCTGGTCTCCCTGCTGGTGAAGGTCGGCGCCCTGGTCTTCGTCCTCACCATGGACAAGACGGTCGCCATCAACTTCCAGCTGCTGGGCGGCATCTGGATCCTGCAGACCTTCCCGGCCCTGGTCGGCGGCCTGTTCACCCGCTGGTTCCACCGCTGGGCGCTGCTCGCCGGCTGGGCGGTCGGCATGGTGTACGGCACGGTCGCCGCGTACGGCGTCGCCTCGCCGACCCAGAAGCACTTCGGCGGCTCGGCGAAGGAGATCCCCGGCATCGGCGAGATCGGCTACATCGGCATGACGGCGTTCGTCCTGAACGTCGCCGTCACCGTGGTCATGACGCTGGTTCTGCGTGCGCTGAAGGCCCCCGAGGGCGTGGACGAGACCCGCCCGGAGGACTACACGGCGGACGCGGGCGACCCGGGCGTCGAGACGGAGCTGGCGGGCGCCGCTCACTGAGGCACACCCGTACGCCCTGAAGCACCGCGTACACCGGACACACCCCGCAGCGGGCCGCCGACATCGAGCATGACGGCGGCCCGTTCCGCATGTCCCCCGTCATACACAAGTTGACGCTCCGAAGCCAGCGCGACACACAACAGACACAACATGTGGGGGTGTCACGACAGCCCGGCACTAGATGTATGCTCATCCTCGCTGTCGTCGCAGGGGAATCCGGTGCGAATCCGGAACTGTCCCGCAACGGTGTACTTGTGCGTATCCGCGCACAGGAGTCAGTCCGAGGACCTGCCGGCAGCACGCGCCCGGCCGTCCGGCCCGGGTGCCTTCCGACGTCCGGGCCTCGTGGAATGGGCCGGTGGACGCGACGCGTGCGCGCTCGTGGCTGCCCCCTGCCCTCCGCAAGGCCCCCGTGCCGAGCGAGGGAGAGCCCCACGTGACCATCGCGCCCGCAGATCCGGCTTCAACAGGCGGCCTGGACACCGACGGTCCCGGTGCAGCGCTGCTGCGTACCCTGACCGAGCTGACCGCCGACCTCCCCGACGCCGACCCCGGCCGGGTCGCCGCCGCCGCGTTGCGCGGCCGGTCCGCCCGGGCCGACGAGACGGAGTTGCGCGAACTGGCCACGGAGGCCGCCGCCGGGCTCATCTCCGAGGACCCCGCCTACTCGCGGCTGGCCGCCCGGCTGCTGACCCTCGCCATCCGCGCCGAGGCCGCCTCACAGGGGGTGACGTCCTTCACCGAGTCCGTGGCCGTCGGCCACCGCGAGGGCCTCATCGCCGACCGCACCGCCGCGTTCGCGCGGCTGCACGCGGCCCGCCTCGACGCCCTGGTCGACGTGCACGCCGACGACCGCTTCGGCTACTTCGGCCTGCGCACCCTGCACAGCCGCTACCTGCTGCGCCACCCGATCACCCGCCGGGTCATCGAGACCCCCCAGCACTTCATGCTCCGGGTCGCGAGCGGCCTGGCCGAGGACGACAGCGTGCGCGCGCTGGACGAAGTCGCCGCGCTCTACGGGCTCATGAGCCGTCTCGACTACCTGCCCTCCTCCCCCACGCTCTTCAACTCCGGCACGCGCCATCCCCAGATGTCGTCCTGCTACCTCCTCGACTCGCCGCTGGACGAGCTGGACTCCATCTACGACCGCTACCACCAGGTGGCCCGGCTCTCGAAGCACGCCGGCGGCATCGGGCTGTCGTACTCCCGCATCCGCAGCCGCGGTTCGCTGATCCGCGGCACCAACGGGCACTCCAACGGCATCGTGCCGTTCCTGAAGACGCTGGACGCCTCGGTGGCCGCCGTGAACCAGGGCGGCCGGCGCAAGGGCGCGGCCGCGGTCTACCTGGAGACCTGGCACTCCGACATCGAGGAGTTCCTGGAGCTGCGGGACAACACCGGTGAGGACGCCCGGCGCACGCACAACCTGAACCTCGCGCACTGGATCCCGGACGAGTTCATGCGCCGGGTCAACGCGGACGCGTCCTGGTCGCTGTTCTCCCCCGCCGACGTGCCGGAGCTGGTGGACCTGTGGGGCGAGGAGTTCGACGCCGCGTACCGCAAGGCCGAGCAGGCGGGCCTCGCGAAGAAGACCATCCCGGCCCGTGAGCTGTACGGCCGCATGATGCGCACCCTCGCGCAGACCGGCAACGGCTGGATGACCTTCAAGGACGCCGCCAACCGCACCGCCAACCAGACGGCCCTGCCGGGCCACGTGGTCCACTCCTCCAACCTCTGCACGGAGATCCTGGAGGTCACGGACGACGGCGAGACGGCGGTCTGCAACCTCGGTTCGGTGAACCTGGGTGCCTTCGTCGACACGGCGAGCGGTGACATCGACTGGGAGCGGCTGGACGAGACCGTCCGCACGGCCGTGACCTTCCTCGACCGGGTCGTGGACATCAACTTCTACCCGACCGAGCAGGCGGGCCGCTCCAACGCCAAGTGGCGTCCGGTCGGTCTCGGCGCGATGGGCCTCCAGGACGTCTTCTTCAAGCTGCGCCTGCCCTTCGACTCCGCCGAGGCCAGGGCCCTCTCGACGCGGATCGCCGAGCGGATCATGCTCGCCGCGTACGAGGCCTCCGCCGACCTCGCCGAGCGCAGCGGCCCGCTGCCGGCCTGGGAGAAGACCCGTACGGCCCAGGGCGTGCTGCACCCGGACCACTACGACACCGAGCCGGCCTGGCCGGAGCGCTGGGAGGCGCTGCGCAGGCGGATCGCCACCGTCGGCATGCGCAACTCGCTGCTCCTCGCGATCGCCCCGACGGCCACCATCGCCTCCATCGCCGGTGTGTACGAGTGCATCGAGCCGCAGGTGTCGAACCTGTTCAAGCGCGAGACGCTGTCGGGTGAGTTCCTCCAGGTCAACTCCTACCTGGTGCAGGACCTGAAGAACCTGGGCGTGTGGGACGCGCGCACCCGTGAGGCGCTGCGGGACTCGAACGGCTCGGTGCAGGGCTTCGCGTGGATCCCCGAGGAGGTGCGCGCGCTGTACCGCACCGCGTGGGAGATCCCGCAGCGCGGTCTGATCGACATGGCGGCGGCCCGCACCCCGTTCCTGGACCAGGCGCAGTCCCTGAACCTGTTCCTGGAGACGCCGACCATCGGCAAGCTCTCCTCGATGTACGCGTACGCCTGGAAGTCGGGCCTGAAGACGACGTACTACCTGCGCTCCCGCCCGGCGACCCGGATCGCCCGCGCGGCCCAGGCGCAGCCCCAGAAGACCATCCCCGCCCAGCAGGTCGCCGACCCCGACGCCGTGGCCTGCTCCCTGGAAAACCCCGAGTCCTGCGAGGCCTGCCAGTAATGACCACTCCCGCTCACGAGAAGAACCTGCTCGACCCGGGCTTCGAGCTGACTCTGCGTCCGATGCGCTACCCCGACTTCTACGAGCGCTACCGGGACGCGATCAAGAACACCTGGACCGTGGAGGAGGTCGACCTCCACTCGGACGTCGCCGACCTCGCGAAGCTGACGCCCGAGGAGCAGCACCTCATCGGCCGGCTGGTGGCCTTCTTCGCGACGGGCGACTCGATCGTCGCGAACAACCTGGTGCTGACGCTGTACAAGCACATCAACTCCCCCGAGGCGCGGCTCTACCTGAGCCGTCAGCTCTTCGAGGAGGCCGTGCACGTCCAGTTCTATCTGACGCTGCTGGACACCTACCTGCCCGACCCGGACGACCGGGCGGCGGCCTTCGCGGCCGTCGAGAACATCCCCTCCATCCGCGAGAAGGCGCAGTTCTGCTTCACGTGGATCAACGAGGTGGAGAAGCTGGAGCGGCTGGAGTCGAAGGCCGACCGCCGGCGCTTCCTGCTGAACCTGATCTGCTTCGCCGCGTGCATCGAGGGGCTGTTCTTCTACGGCGCCTTCGCGTACGTCTACTGGTTCCGCAGCCGGGGTCTGCTGCACGGCCTCGCCACGGGCACCAACTGGGTGTTCCGCGACGAGACCATGCACATGTCCTTCGCCTTCGACGTGGTCGACACCGTCCGCAAGGAGGAGCCGGACCTCTTCGACGACCAGCTCCAGCAGCAGGTCACCGACATGCTGAGGGAGGCGGTCGAGGCCGAGCTGCAGTTCGCCCGCGACCTGTGCGGTGACGGCCTGCCGGGCATGAACACCGAGTCGATGCGCCAGTACCTGGAGTGCGTCGCCGACCAGCGCCTCACGCGCCTCGGCTTCGCCCCGGTGTACGGCTCGGAGAACCCCTTCTCCTTCATGGAGCTCCAGGGCGTTCAGGAGCTGACGAACTTCTTCGAGCGCCGCCCGTCGGCGTACCAGGTCGCGGTGGAGGGCACCGTCGACCTGGACGAGGACTTCTGAGCCTCCCGCCGCGTGCGACCCTCCTGGGCCTGCCCGAGCTGTCGGTCGATGCGCCACTCGCGCACCGCGCCGATCGCGGAGGGCAGGACCAGGAGGAGCAGGATGCCGAGGGTGGCGACCATTCCGATCAGGCCTTGAATCTGGTTTCCGGTCATGCACACCACTGTCGTCCCGGACGCTCCTGTCCGGCAGTGGCAGGACTGCCGTAGACCTTCGAATTACTGCCACCATTTTCCGCACCGGCAAGGCACACTGACAGCATGCTGAAGAACGTGGCCGCCGTGCTGCTGGACGGGGTGCACCCCTTCGAGCTGGGCGTCGTGTGCGAGGTGTTCGGCATCGACCGCAGCGACGAGGGACTGCCCGTCTACGACTTCGCGGTCGTCTCCGCCGAGGGGCCGACGCTCGACACCCATTGCGGGTTCACCGTGTCCACGCCGTACGGGCTGGAGCGGCTGGAGGAGGCCGACCTCGTCGCCGTACCGGCCGGGACCGCCTATGCCGAGCGGGAGTATCCCGCGGAGCTGCTGGCGGCGCTGCGCCGGGCCGTCGGGCGCGGCGCCCGGGTGCTGAGCGTGTGTTCCGGGGTGTTCCTGCTGGCCGCGGCGGGGCTGCTGGACGACCGGCGGTGCGCGGTGCACTGGCATCACGCCGAGCAGCTCGCCCGGCGCTATCCGCGGATCGCCGTCGAGCAGGACGTGCTGTACGTGGACGAGGATCCGGTGATCACCTCCGCCGGTACGGCCGCGGGGATCGACGCCTGTCTGCACATCGTGCGCAAGGAGCAGGGCCCCGAGGTCGCCAACAAGATCGCCCGGCGGATGGTCGTACCCCCGCACCGGGACGGCGGGCAGGCCCAGTACATCGAGCGGCCGCTGCCGAGGGGCGCGTGCGACACCGTCGGCGAGGTGCTGGTGTGGATGGAGGAGCACCTCGATGTGGAGGTGACCGTGGAGCAGCTCGCGGCCCGCGCGCACATGTCGCCGCGCACCTTCGCCCGCCGCTTCCAGCAGGAGACCGGGACCACGCCGTACCGCTGGATCCTGCGCCAACGGGTGCTGCGCGCCCAGGAGTTGCTGGAGGGCACCGACGAGACCGTGGACGCGATCGCCTGGCGCACCGGGTTCGGCACGGCGGCGGCGCTGCGCCACCAGTTCGTGCGGGCGCTCGGCACCACGCCGAACGCGTACCGGCGCACGTTCCGCGGCCCTCACGCCGCGTGAGCGCGCGCCGGTATCAGGACGTACCCGTCACCTCACCACTCCACGGGTTTCAGCAGCAGGTCGTGCGGGCGCAGCGTGATGCCCACGCGGGTGGTGTCGTTCGACCCCGTGACCTGCTCGAAGCGGTACTTCGCCGAGATCGCCGCCGTGATCAGGGTCAGCTGGGTCATGGAGAAGTGGTCGCTCGGGCACTTGCGGTTGCCCGTGCTGAACGGGCTCATGGCGTGCTTCGGGACCTCCTTGGCCCGCTCCGGCAGCCACCGGTCGGGGTCGAAGTCGAGGTGGCGGTCGTAGGAGCGGGCGTCGCGCTGGATCGCGTAGGGGCTGTAGACGATGTCCGCCCCGGCCGGAATGCGATAGCCGCCGAGTGACGTTTCGGTCACCGCCCGCCGCGTCAATATCCAAACGGCCGGCCTGAGCCGCATCGCCTCGACGACGACATTGTTGGTGTGGGTGAGTGAGCGGACGTGCTCGAATGCGACGGGTCGGCCGCCGGTCACGGTTTCGACCTCGGTCCGTACCTTCTCGGCGTGTTCCGGGTGTTCCGCGAGGACTTGGAGCAGCCACATGATCGTGGACGCGACTGTTTCGCTGCCCGGGGTGAGTATCGCGACGACCTGGTCGTGGATCTCCTGTTCCCCGATGGGGTCGCCATTGTCGTCCTTCGCTTCCAGCAATGCCGTCAGCAAATCGTCCGGCCTTTGACCACTTGCCCTCCGCTCGGCGACGATCTCGTCCACGAGGAGATGCAAATCGGCCAAGGCCCGGTTGAATTCGCGGTTGGCCGGAAACGGCAGCCGGTAGAGCGGTCCGAGCGGGACGACCATCCTGCGGTACATGCCGCGGAAGACGGTGGCCAGGTCGATGCTGAGCCGCTCGGCGCGCTCGTCCATGTAGTCGCCGCGCAGCAGGCAGCGGGCGGCGATGCGGACGGCGACGCGGAAGGACTCGGAGGTGCACTCGACGGTCCGGCCGGGCTGCCAGCGCTCGGTCAGCGCGTGCGCCTCCTCCTCCATGATCGGCCCGTAGTTCGGGATGGCGTCCAGCCGGAAGGCGGGCTGGATGGTGCGCCGCTGGCGCCGGTGCGTGGGGCCGTTGGCGGTGGCCACGCCCTCCTTGCCGAGCAGCCCTTCGAGGGACTCCCACAGCGGACCGTCGATCTTGAAGTCGGGGCTGAGCGCGAGGGCGCCGGTGAGCGCCGGCGTGGTGACGGCGTACACCGTCTTGGGACCGAGCTTGAGGCGCACGACGTCACCGTGCTCGCGCAGGCCCGCCATGAAGGCGAGCGGGTCGCGGACCAGCTTCAGGCCGTGCCCGAGACCCGGTACGGCGCCGCCCGCCAGGGGCGCCTCGCGCGGTTCGGTCGTCTCGGAGGCCACCGGCCTCACCGACTCGACGGTCATTTCTCACCTGCCGTTTCGTTCGTCACGTACGGGGGCGTGGACCGGTCGTCCCAGCTGTCGACCATGTACCGGCCGGACTCGTGGTGGAACCAGTAGACGGAGCTGAACCAGTTCCGCATATTGCCGACACAGGCCCGCACCGCGCTGCTCAGTTCCTTGCCGCCGGCACTTAATCCGGGGGCAGTGCCGTCGGCAATTGCGTCGGCGAAGCGCAGCGCCTCCTGTTCGGCCTCCAGGAATTCCTTGATGCATTCCTCGACGCGCCGCCTGACTTCGTCCACGGCTTCTTCGAGAGTCAGTCCCTCATGGGTGATGAGACTGATTCCGAGATTGTGGACCTCATCTCCCGCTATTTCTTTCGGCAGCGAGCACAGGTCGTTGTACCAGGCGGCGAATTCCTGGGTCAGCAGCGCGGCCCGGCGATAGGCCGGGTTTTTCCGTACGCTGTCCGGGAGTTCGCATCCGGCGCTGGGTTCGAGCAGGTCCGTCCATATCCAGTGGGCGAAGGTGTGCCGGCGCAGGGCGAGGTATTCCTCGACGCCGGGTATGTATCCCTCGGTGCGGTTGCGGAATTCACGGTCGTAGGCCTCGATCACCGCGTGGAAGTGCCGGGCGAACCGCTGGTTCCAGGTGCGCGGCAGGAAGCCGTACAGCCGCCGGACGCTGTCCGCGAACCCCGAGACCAGCGGGTCCGGGTGGTGCAGATGATGCCTGGGGGCGTCGAGGGCCGTGTGCAGGCGGTTCCTCAGCCGCCGCCAGTCGCCCGCCCGGCCGTGCACGATGTCGCGGTCATGCCGGTCGTCCCAGACGAAGAACCACGCGCTGTAGTCGGCGATGGCTTGCAGGACCTGGTCGGAGGCGTTCACGTAGAAGCCCGCCATCAGGTCGGTGTAGCACAGTCCATCGGCATATTCCTGCACCTTGCCCGCGGGCATGAGCCGCTTTTCGAGCAGCCACAGGCGGGTCTTCTCCTGAAGCCGCGGCCAATACGGATGCAGTTGCCGGGGAAAGGCGGACTCGATCACCGGAAGTGCCAGTGAGGGTGGCACGACGACCGCCGTAGGTGTCGCTGTGGTGCTGTGTGGGAAAGCTTGCACGAACAAACCCCTCTCAGCCGCCAGGAGCGCACGCCCCTCCCGTCATGCCGGGCGTGCGCCGTTGCGTATCCCCGCAGTTCCCATTCAGCACCACAACTGACCGCCATGGGAACGGATTTGCTCCACTCACTACCCCAAGGTGCCGAGAATCCCCCCATCTATGACTGATTAGGGATCACCAGAGAGCCGGAAGCGATCGGTTGTGCGACGCACGGATGAGCGAAGTCGGTCATGCGAAGGGCGCCCGGCCGGGAGTGATCCCGACCGGGCGCCCGAGGACCCGCGCCTGCTAGTCGTTGGCGACGACCGGGTAGCGTGGCTCGTTCTCGGCCATCTGCCGCATGACGTCCTTGCGCTCCCGCTTGGACAGCCGGTCGATGTAGAGGTAGCCGTAGAGGTGGTCGGTCTCGTGCTGCAAACAGCGTGCGAAGTAGCCGGTGCCACGGACCTTGATCGCGTTGCCCGCGACGTCCTGGCCGGTCACCTCGGCGTAGTCCGGACGCGCGAGCGGCGCGTACGCACCCGGCACGGACAGGCAGCCCTCGTTGTTGTCGTCCAGCAGGCGCTTCTCGGCGGGCAGCTCGACCAGCTTGGGGTTGCAGACCACGCCGACGTGCCGGTTGCCCTCGTCGTCCTGGCAGTCGTAGACGAAGACCTTCAGGTCGACACCGATCTGGTTGGCGGCCAGGCCCACACCCTCGGCGGTGCGCTGGCTGGCGAACATGTCGGCGGCCAGCTGCGCCAGCTCCGCGCCGAACTCGGTGACGTCCCGGCACTCCTTGTGCAGCACCGGGTTGCCGACGACCGTGATCGGCCGCGAGGTGCCGCGCTCACGCCAGGCCTTCTCGCGCTCCTCGCAGTTCTCCGTGTCGACGACGTACCCCTCGTCGCCGACGGGGAGCACGCCCGCGTGCTGCTGATCGGTGTCCTGCTGCGCCATGACCGACGTATGCCTTCCTGCAAAACCTTCAAAAGAGTCGAGTACAGCCTAAAGGCGACAGCTCACCGGCCGCTCAGCAAACCTCTTCCAGGTCCCGCCAGTCCCGCGAGTCCGGACTGTCGGCGACCCACCCGTCCAGCAGCCCCCGGACCAGCGAAGCCGGCGCGGCCACCCCGCACTCCCGCTCCGGCACCCACAGCTGCCCGTCCGTGCGGTGCCCCAGCGGGCCGGGATGACCGGGCTCGCTGTGGTCGTGCGGATCCAGGTGCTCCCCTTCGCCCTCGTCCGACGGCATCCGCGACTCCGAGCACATCCGGCACAGCAGCCGCACCGAGGAGGACCAGTCCTCCGCCGCGAACCCCGCGTCGGCGGCCAGCTGCTCCAGCGCGTCCCGGTCCGCCTCCGTGGCCGCCTCCAGCAGGACCACCCAGGTCGGCACGGGTGAGGGCGCCCACAGCTCGATCTCGTCGAAGACCGGGTAGGAGTGGCCGGCGGACGTCGTGCGCTCGCCGTGCGGGACGCCGTCGTGCAGCACGACCTCGCCCCAGCGCCGCCCGGACGAGGGGAGCGGGATGGAGAGGACCTCGACGCGGGCCGGATCCAGCCGGCGGCCCCACACGACCTCGGCCTCGCCCTCCGGCGAGAGCCGTACGGCCGCGCTGCCCAGCTCCATGCCGACCGGCTCGCCGGCCGCGGTGGCTCCGCCGGGCACCTTCAGCCCGTACGCCTGCCAGGCGCGGCGGGCCAGCGGCCAGTCCTGGAGGGCGGTCGCGGCGATGCCGACGTTCCACCAGTCCGGCGCTCCGGTCTCCCGGTCGAGCAGGGCGACGGCGCGCAGTCCGGCCGCGCGGGCCTGCTCCCAGTCGTGCCGGAACTTGTGCAGCAGGGCGAGGTTGAACCAGGACTCCGACAGCCAGGGTTCCAGGTCGGCGGCCCGTGTCAGCAGTTCGCCCGCGTCCTCGTAGCGGCCGTCGCCGATGAGCGTGAACGCGCGGTCGGTGGCCTGCCGCCAGGAGGCGGAGGGCCGGTGCCGTCCCTTGCCGAAGATCCTCACGATTCCCGCCTGCCAGTTCCAGTTCCGCACAGTGGGCTGGCTTGTGCCCCCGGACACCCTCTCCCTCGCATCCAACCACGTGCGATGGGGAAGGCGCTCATTACCCATGGGTTACCCAGCCGCGCACGGGGTCAGACAGTGCCGTACGTCTCCCGTCGTCCCGCGCCGGAGCGGTCTCCCGCCAGCCGCGCGGCCGGGCCAGCACCCGGGCGAGGGACTCGACGACCTCGGGGGCGTAGTCCCCCGCGGCCGCGAGCCGCAGCTCCTCCAGCGCCCGCAGGGGGCCCTCGGGG
The DNA here is from genome assembly GCF_042269865.1 of Streptomyces sp. NPDC055966. NCBI lineage: Bacteria > Bacillati > Actinomycetota > Actinomycetes > Kitasatosporales > Streptomycetaceae > Streptomyces > Streptomyces sp. NPDC055966. Next base: position 199,108 of record NZ_JBHJYK010000008.1, on the reverse strand, counting down.
CCGGCGTCCCGGGACTTCTCCTCGTAGGCGTTCACGGCCCGGACGATGCGCGCCGCGAGGGGCTGTTCCCGGCAGGGGTCGGCCTGCCGCTCGACCACGACGGCGACCGCCGCGTCCACCCCGGTCTGCCGGACGACGGCCCCGCCGAGCAGCGCGATGCGCCGCTGCTCCTCGGGCGGCAGTGCGGCGGTGGCGCCGGCCGGGACCGGGTCGACGAGGCTGAGCTGGCCGATGTCGTGCATCAGGGCCGCGTACTCCAGAACGGTCAGTTCGCCCTCGGCCATCCCGAGGTCGCGGCCGACGGCGAGGCCGAGCGCGGCGACCCGGCGGGCGTGGCCCGCGGGGGTGCAGCCGGCGATCTCGGTGGCGCGGGCGAGGGAGGCGATGGTCTGCCGGTAGGTGGCCCGCACGGCCGCGTAGCGGCGGACGGAGAGCTGGGTGAGCAGCAGGGGCAGACAGAACACGGGCAGCGCCCAGAGTCCGACCACGGCGACCGCGAGCGCCATCACGGCGCCGGTGGCGCCCACGGCGGAGCCGATGCCGAGCAGCCCGCGCAGTTGCTCGCGCAGCAGCGGGCCGAACGGCCAGCGGGTGCGGGCGTGGCCGAGGGCGGCGGCGAGCACGGCGTCGCACAGGCCGGTCAGACAGAGCAGGGCGATCAGCAGCAGGGCGTAGACGGGACCGGCCCAGGAGGCGAACAGGCCCTGGTCGTACAGGGGTTGGAAGCAGACGGCGGCGAAGCCGACGGTCAGGACGCGGCGGGCGAGATGGTCGAGGGTGGGGGTGCGGCCGGACCAGATGTGGGGGACGGCGCCGAGCACGGCCGCGACCAGGACGACGGTGACGACCTGGGCGGCGCGATGTGCGGTGGGCCGGCCGGCGTCGGCGCCGAGCAGGGCGTACGCCAGGGAGCCGGCGGCGGCGAGCGGCGCGGCCTGGCGGGCCTGCGAGTCGTTCCACCGGTTCAGCTCGCCGACGGCTATGAGCACCCCGAAGGCGAGCGCGATCCCCCGGTCCGTGAGGCCGGTGCCCAGCGTGACGGCGAGGGACGCGGCCGCGGTGAGGGCGGCCGCGCCGTGGATCAGCCGCAGGGCGGTCACCGGAGCGTCCCCCCGCCGGCCACCGCCCGCACCGGCGTGTGCGCCTCGTCGGCGGTGACCGCGGGATGCCAGCCGTGCCGGCGCAGGGCGCGGACCAGCGCGCCGACCATCCGGGGGTCGAACTGGGCACCCGCGCAGCGCTCCAGCTCGACGAGGGCCGTCTCGACGGGCCGGGCCCGGCTGTAGGAGCGGGTGGAGGTCATCGCGTCGAAGGCGTCGGCGACGGCGACGACCCGGGCGGCCTCCGGGATCCGGTCGCCGGCCAGGCCGTACGGATAGCCGCTGCCGTCGAGGCGTTCGTGGTGGTGCAGGATCGCGGCGCGGGCCTCGCCGAGGAAGGAGATCCCGCGGACCATCTCGTGGCCGTACTCGGGGTGCAGTTCGATGACGCGGCGTTCCTCGGGGGTCAGCGGGCCCTCCTTGCGCAGCAGACGGGTGGGGACGCCGAGCTTGCCGACGTCGTGCAGGATGCCGGCGAAGCGCAGCACCTCGATGCGCTCGTCGTCCATGCCGATTTCGCGGGCGATCAGCACGGAGGCCTGGCCGACGCGTTCGCTGTGGCCGCGGGTGTAGCCGTCCTTGATGTCGACGGCCTGCACGAGGGCGCGGATGGTGGCCTGGTGGGCGGCGCGTTCGCGGTGGTACTGGGCGAAGACCCACCAGGAGACGTACATCGGCAGCAGCACGAGCAGTGCGGCGACCGGGCCGTACGGGCTGCGCCACAGCACGGCCATCATCAGTCCGGCGAGCCCCTGCACGGCGACCGGCGCAAGCGAGCGCGACAGCAGCCCGCGCCAGGCCCGGCGCAGCGGCACCCGCTCGGCGACGACCAGGATGCCGCCGTCGAGGACGGTGAGGATCACGCAGAAGGCGAGGACGGCGGCGCCGGCGGGCAGCAGCGCGTACGGGAAGTCGGAGGTGACGACGGCGTCCCGGCCGCCCAGCGTCCAGTGCACCGCGGCGGCACCCCACACGGCGAGCGCGGGCTGCGCGGCCCGCCACACCCGCCGCGGCAGGGCCGGCCGCTGCTCGACCGGGCAGAGCAGGGCGGCGGGCAGCGGCACGAGCGCGGCGGCCGGCGGCGGCAGCAGGAACGCGGCGGCGAGCAGGACGGGGTGGAAGGTGCCGCCGAGGCGGCGCCGTACGACGTACTCGCAGCCGGCGTAGAGCGCGGAGAGCAGGGCGAGCGCCCACCAGGGCGTGCGTACCGTCGGCAGGGGCAGCAGGCAGAGCAGTACCAGCACGGCGACGGCGGCCACATAGCCGCGTGCTCTCGCTGGAACCGCCTCCATCGCACCCCTCCCCGACCACGCCTGCCCCAGGCCGGAGCCTAGGGCGGGAACGAGGGACAGGGGGCTTATGACCTGAGGATTAGCACGTTCGGGTGATGACCCGGAGGTCAGCTCTCCGGGGCGGCGGCGGTGACGTCGTGCTCCGGCACGGTGTGGCCGGAGCGGATCAGGTCGATCCGCCCCATGACCTTGGCACGCAGGTCGGCGGGCACGTCGTCATGCCCGCAGCACCGCTTGACCAGCTTCTTCACGGCCTGCTCCAGGCCGTACTTCTCCAGGCACGGAGAGCATTCCTCGAAGTGGTGCTGGAACTTGTCGCGGTCGACGTCCGGCATCTCGCTGTCGAGGAACTCGTACAGGTGGTCGAGGACCTCACTGCAGTCCGTCTCGTGCGGATCTCCGCAGCTCATGAGCCCGAACCTTTCGCTTCGTTCGACTCTCCGGCGCCCGCCGGGACCAGCCCGCGCTCGCGCGCGTAGTCCTCCAGCATGCCGCGCAGCTGACGGCGGCCCCGGTGCAGCCGGGACATCACCGTACCGATGGGTGTCCCCATGATGTCCGCGATCTCCTTGTACGCAAAGCCCTCGACGTCCGCGAGATAGACGGCGATGCGGAACTCCTCGGGGATCGCCTGCAGCGCTTCCTTCACGTCCGAGTCGGGCAGGTGGTCGAGCGCCTGCGACTCGGCGGAGCGCAGACCCGTCGACATGTGCGACTCGGCGCGGGCGAGCTGCCAGTCCTCGATCTCCTCCGCCGCCGAACGCTGCGGCTCGCGCTGCTTCTTGCGGTAGGAGTTGATGAACGTGTTGGTGAGGATCCGGTACAGCCACGCCTTGAGGTTGGTGCCCTCGCGGAACTGGTGGAAGGACGCGTACGCCTTCGCGTACGTCTCCTGCACCAGGTCCTCGGCGTCGGCCGGGTTGCGCGTCATGCGCAGCGCGGCCGAGTACATCTGGTCGAGGAATTCGAGCGCGTCCCGCTCGAAGCGCGCGCTGCGCTGCGTGCTGGACTCGGAGGTCTTCTCCGCGCTCACGCCCCGGCCCTCGGGCTGCTCCGCCTGGCCGTTGTCGGTCCCTGCGTCGGTACCGGTGACCGGACCCACCTCCTCAAGATCCCGGGCGGGACCGAGACCGGTCCCACTCGTTTCGGAGGATAGAACACGACCCGTGCCTGCCGCCGCTCGAATAGGACCGCTCTTCGCCGCGTGCAGCACCGTCCAGTCCAGGTCAGTGCTGCTGCTGCGGTTCGGGCAGATGGTCGAACCCATGCGGCGGACTTCCTCTCCGTACGACGTCGGTGCCGAGGCCTCAGCACTTCTGTCCGCCACAACAGTGGCCGGTCGCGAGTCATTCCCTGCCGTCACCCGAGTGACGCGGCCCACTCCACGACACCGCCGGTGATGATCTCCAGGGCCCGCTCCTGCGTGATGTCGGCGCGTGCCGGGACCGCGAACCCGTGATCGCCGTAGGCCACCTCGATCAGCTCGTACGGCCCCTCCGGGAACTCCGCCGGCCGGCCGAAGGGGTCGTTGCCGCCCTGGACGACGAGCGTGGGCACCCCGGTGCCGAGCAGTTCCTGCGCGCGGGACTTCTCGGGCTTGCCCGGCGGGTGCAGCGGGAAGCTCAGCGCGAGCACGGCGTGCGCGCCCAGCTCGCCCGCCGTGCGGCAGGCGACCCGCGCCCCGGCACTGCGCCCGCCGGAGATCACCGGCAGTTCCATCCCGGCGAGTGCGGGCCAGATGCCGCGCCACCCGGCGTCCAGCGTCCTCGGCGCGGGCGCGACCTTCCTGCCCGCGACCCGCCAGGGCTGCTCCACGAGGGCCACGGTCACCCCGTGCGCGGGCAGGGCCCGGGCGAGCGCCTGGAGGTCCCGGGCCTCGATGCCCCCGCCGGCGCCGTGGCTCGCGGCGAGGACGAGCCGGGGTTTCTTCGCCTTGTGCCAGGTGATGCGTGCGGTCCCGGCGTCGGTCTCGACAATCTCGATCACGCTAGAAGAGTGTGCCCTCTTCCGGCGCCTCAAGCTCCTTCAGCAGCTCCGGCCCGTTGTTGCGGACGTTGCTGACGGCCGTGGAGACCGGGTAGGCGCGCATCAGGCCGGGCGGCGGCGGGGCGAGCAGCTCGCGCAGGGCGTCGGGGTCGGTGCGGGCCGGGTCGAGCCAGGCGTCCCAGCGGTCCGGGGTGAGCATCAGCGGCATCCGGGGGTGGATCTCGGCGAGCGTGCCCGGGCCGTCCGCCGGTGCCACGGCCAGCGGGGTCCGCTCGGCCTCCGTGGTGATCACCGAGCAGGTCGCCCACCAGGCCTGCGGGTGGTCGTCGGGCAGCGTGCGGTCGCGCCAGAACTCGTACAGCCCGGCCATCGCGAACACCGAGCCGTCGGCGGGCAGCACGAAGTACGGCTGTTTGCGCGGCCGCTTCTTCTTCCCCTCGACCTCCAGGTCGCGCTCGTCCTTCCCGGTGACCCACTCGTAGTAGCCGTCGGCGGGCAGGATGCAGCGCCGGGCGGCGAAGGCGCGGCGGTAGGAGGGCTTCTCGTGCACGGTCTCCGCGCGCGCGTTGATCATCCGGGCGCCGCCCTCGGGCGTCCTGGCCCAGGAGGGCACCAGTCCCCACTTCAGCCGGCGCAGCTGGCGAACCGGACGCGGGGAGTCCGCGTCTTTCAGAGGACGGTCGAGGACGGCGTAGACCTCCTTGGTCGGAGCCACGTTGTAGTCCGGCTCCAGGGTCTCCTCCGGCTGCCACTTCTCGATCTCGAAGACTCCTGCGAGATCCTCGGGCCTACGACTCGATGCATACCGTCCGCACATACATGTCACACTGCCAGACTCCGTACCAGGACAGGGAGCCACTCGGACACATGGACAGCCTCGCCGTCACCTCGCTGGCCGGTCTCTGGGACCGGCTCTCCGGGACCCAGTCCGACCCCGGCGTGTGGGTGGTGATCGCCACGCTCGCCGCCGCGCTCGCCGTCGTCGTCCCGCACCCGGTGTGGCGCATATCGCGCAACGCGGTCACCATCGCGCACGAGGGCGGCCACGGCCTGGTCGCCCTGCTCACCGGGCGGCAGCTCACGGGCATCCGGCTGCACTCCGACACCAGCGGCCTCACGGTCAGCCGGGGCAAGCCGTACGGGCCGGGCATGATCCTGACGGCCGCGGCGGGGTACACGGCCCCGTCCCTGCTGGGCCTGGGCGGCGCCGCGCTGCTGGCCTCCGGCCGCATCACGCTGCTCCTCTGGCTGGCGACGGCCCTGCTGCTCGTGATGCTGGTGATGATCCGCAACGCCTACGGCGTGCTGACCGTGGTCCTGGCCGGCGGTGCCTTCGTGCTGGTGTCCTGGCTGGCGGACGCCCAGGTGCAGGCCGCCTTCGCGTACGCGGTGGTGTGGTTCCTGCTGCTCGGCGGGGTCCGCCCGCCCTTCGAACTCCAGGCGAAGCGCTTCCGGGGCGGCGCCGGCGACTCGGACGCGGACCAGCTGTCCCGGCTGACGCACGTCCCGGCGGGGCTGTGGCTGTTCCTGTTCCACGCGGTGTCGCTGTGCTCGCTGCTCGGCGGCGGGAGCTGGCTGCTGGAGGGTTGACCGCCGCCCCTCCTTATAAAGTGGGCCCATGGCCCCGAACACCGCCCTTCCCGCACTCTGGCCCGCCCCGCACGCGAGCGGAGCCGTCGACGCGACGGTCCACGTGCCGGGGTCCAAGTCGGTCACCAACCGCGCCCTCGTCCTCGCCGCCCTCGCCTCCGAGCCCGGCTGGCTGCGCCGCCCGCTGCGCTCCCGCGACACCCTGCTGATGGCCGGCGCCCTGCGGGCCATGGGCGTGGAGATCGAGGAAGGCGTCGGCCCCGACGGCACCGGCGAGGCCTGGCGGGTGGTGCCGAGCGGCCTGCGCGGCCCGGCGACCGTCGACGTCGGCAACGCCGGCACGGTGATGCGTTTCCTGCCGCCGGTCGCCGCGCTGGCCGACGGCCCGATCCGGTTCGACGGCGACCCCCGCTCGTACGAGCGCCCGCTGAACGGCGTGATCGACGCGCTGCGCGTGCTCGGCGCCCGGATCGACGACGACGGCCGGGGCGCGCTGCCGCTGACCGTGCACGGCGGCGGGGCGCTGGACGGCGGCCCGGTGTCGATCGACGCGTCGTCCTCCTCCCAGTTCGTGTCGGCCCTGCTGCTCTCCGGCCCGCGCTTCAACCAGGGCGTCGAGGTCCGCCACACGGGGAGCACGCTCCCGTCCATGCCGCACATCCGGATGACCGTCGACATGCTGCGCGCGGTCGGCGCCCAGGTGGACACCCCGGAGTCCGGCGGCGAGCCGAACGTGTGGCGGGTGACGCCGGGCGCGCTGCTCGGCCGGGACCTGACGGTCGAGCCGGACCTGTCCAACGCCCAGCCGTTCCTCGCGGCCGCGCTGGTGACCGGCGGCACGGTGACGATCCCCGACTGGCCGGAGCGGACCACGCAGCCCGGCGACCGGCTGCGGGAGATCTTCACCGAGATGGGCGGTTCCTGTGAACTCACCGACTACGGGCTGGTGTTCACCGGTTCGGGTGCCATCCACGGTATCGACGTGGACCTCGGCGACGTCGGCGAGCTGACCCCCGGCATCGCGGCGGTGGCCGCCCTCGCCGACTCCCCCTCCACCCTGCGGGGCGTGGCCCATCTGCGGCTGCACGAGACGGACCGGCTGGCCGCGCTCACCAAGGAGATCAACGAACTCGGCGGTGACGTCACGGAGACGGCCGACGGTCTGCACATCCGCCCGCGCCCGCTGCACGGCGGCACCTTCCACACCTACGAGGACCACCGCATGGCGACCGCCGGCGCGATCCTCGGCCTCGCGGTCGAGGGCGTGCGGATCGAGAACGTGGCGACGACGGCCAAGACCCTGCCGGACTTCCCCGAGCTGTGGACCGGGATGCTCGGGCAGTAGGGACAGACGCCATGCGCCGCTACGGCAAGCACACCGACGAGGACGACATCCGCACCCGTCCCAACCGCAAGGGCAACCGGCCGCGGACCAACATCCGGCCCAAGCACGAGGACGCGGCCGAGGGCATGGTCCTCACCGTCGACCGGGGGCGGCTGACCTGTCTGGTCGAGGGCCGTCCGGTCATGGCGATGAAGGCCCGCGAACTGGGCCGCAAGGCCGCCGTGGTGGGCGACCGGGTCGCGCTGGTCGGTGACCTGTCCGGCAGGAAGGACACGCTCGCCCGGATCGTCCGCATCGAGGAGCGCGCCTCGGTGCTGCGCCGCACGGCCGACGACGACGATCCCTACGAGCGGGTGGTCGTCGCCAACGCCCACCAGCTGGCGATCGTCACGGCACTCGCCGACCCGGAGCCCCGCCCCCGGCTGATCGACCGCTGCCTGGTGGCCGCGTTCGACGCCGGTCTGGAGCCCCTGCTGGTGATGACGAAGTCGGACCTGGCCCCGCCGGACAAGCTGCTGGAGCTCTACGGCGACCTCGACATCCCGTACGTCGTCACGAGCCGCGAGGAGCTGGAGAACGGGGACGCGGCGGACCGGGTGCGCACGCATCTGGACGGCCGGATCACCGCGTTCGTCGGCCACTCCGGCGTCGGCAAGACGACCCTCGTCAACGCGCTCGTCCCCCAGGAGCGGCGGCGTACGACGGGACACGTCAACGCCGTGACGGGCCGGGGCCGGCACACCACGACCTCGGCGCTGGCGCTGCCGCTCAGCGATGACGAGGGGTGGGTCATCGACACCCCGGGCGTGCGCTCCTTCGGCCTCGCGCACATCGACCCCACCCGCGTCATCAACGCCTTCCCGGACCTCGAACCCGGTACGGAGGGCTGCCCGCGCGCGTGCAGCCACGACGAGCCGGACTGCGCGCTGGACGCCTGGGTCGAGGAGGGTCACGCGGATCCGGCACGGCTGTACTCGCTGCGCCGGCTGCTGGCCACCCGGGAGCGCCGGGAAGGCGACTGACCACCACGTTGTTTGGCCGGATGAGAGGCCGGTAAGTGCATACTCGCACCGAACCGGTGAGCCGGATCAACGGGAGGACAGCGCATGGCGTGGCTGCTGGTGGTCGTGGCCGGGATGCTGGAGACCGGTTTCGCGGTGTGCCTGAAGCTCTCGCACGGATTCACCCGCCTGTGGCCGACGATCGCGTTCGCCTGCTTCGCGCTGGGCAGCTTCGGTCTGCTGACCCTGTCCCTGAAGAAGCTCGACGTCGGCCCCGCGTACGCGGTGTGGACGGGGATCGGCGCGGCGGGCACGGCGATCTACGGCATGGTCTTCCTCGGCGACCTGGTGTCCACGCTGAAGATCGTGTCGATCAGCTTCGTCATCATCGGGGTCATCGGGCTCCAGCTGTCGGGCTCGGCGCACTAGACCCCGTCGTCGAACTCCCTTGATCCGTACGGCAGTCCGGCCGCTCACACCCGCTGGACCGCCTCCTGCGGAACCACCGCGCGGACCAGTTCCGCGACGCCGCCCTCACCCGGCGGGGCCGCGACGCAGGACAGGGCGAGGCGGACGACCAGTTCGCAGGGGTGGGCCAGTTCGGCGGTGTCGAGGGGGCCGGCGGCGGGTCCGGCCAGGGCGGTGGCCGCGCGGTCGCGCACGATCCGGACGAGGTCGTGGGGCGTCGGCAGCGGCCCGTCCGCGCGGCGCTGTGCGGGCACCGTGGAGGAGGACGGCACGGCGGCGAGCGGCGGGGCGGGCAGCCGCTCGCTCCAGCAGCCGGTGAGCATGGCGCGTACCAGCGCGTTCTCCCGCGCGGCGGAGCTGGTCCACTCGGCGACGGCGGTGAGCCGCTCGCGGGGTTCGGCGGAGCCGGCGAGCGCCCGCTCGACACCGGCGAGGTACCGGTCGGCCGCCCGCCGCACCAGGGCCCGGGCGAGGCCGTCCTTGCTGCCGAACTCGTTGTACAGGGTCTGCCGGGACACCCCGGCCGTCGCGGCCACGTCGACCATCCGCACCGCGGACCACGGCCGGCGCGCGAGCGCCGTGAAAGCGGCGTCCAGCAAGGACTCCCGGGCAGCAGGCATCGTCGCCTCCCTGGGCCAGACCAGTTCTGCGCCCAGAGTTGACGCGGCCGCAGGCACTGTCAAGGGGTCGCGGGCGCGGACCGTGCGCCGGGCCGCGCGGCCATGGCCCCTGGCGCCGGCCGGGTGCGAGCGAGCACGCCGTCCGGATGGAAACGACCGTGTCGACCGGGTGGGAACGGCCGGACCCGCCGCGCCCCGCTGGCCCCACCCCGACCCCGGCAGATACGGTTCCCCCCATGCCGGACTACCTCGATGACCTGCGCCTCGCCCACGTTCTCGCGGACGCCGCAGACGCCATCACCATGGACCGTTTCAAGGCTCTCGATCTGAAGGTGGAGACGAAGCCGGACATGACGCCGGTGAGCGAGGCGGACAAGGCGGCGGAGGAGCTCATCCGCGGCCAGCTGCAACGCGCCCGCCCGCGGGACGCGGTCCTCGGCGAGGAGTACGGGATCGAGGGCAGCGGGCCCCGCCGCTGGGTGATCGACCCGATCGACGGCACCAAGAACTACGTCCGCGGCGTCCCCGTCTGGGCCACCCTCATCTCCCTGATGGAGGCGGGCGAGGGCGGCTACCAGCCCGTCGTCGGCGTCGTCTCCGCCCCCGCCCTCAGCCGCCGCTGGTGGGCCGCGAAGGACCACGGCGCCTTCACCGGCCGCAACCTCACCGCGGCCTCCCGCATCCACGTCTCCGGCGTCGGCAAGCTCGCGGACGCCTCCTTCGCGTACTCCTCCCTGTCCGGCTGGGAGGAGCAGCGCCGCCTCGGCGGCTTCCTGGACCTCACCCGCCAGGTGTGGCGCACGCGCGCGTACGGCGATTTCTGGCCCTACATGATGGTCGCCGAGGGCGCCGTCGACATGTGTGCCGAGCCCGAGCTGTCCCTGTGGGACATGGCCGCCACCGCGATCGTCGTCACCGAGGCCGGCGGCATGTTCACGGGCCTCGACGGCCGCCCGGGGCCGCACAGCGGCGACGCGGCCGCGTCCAACGGCCTGCTCCACGACGAGCTGCTGCGGTACCTCAACCCGCGCGGCTGACAGCGAGGGAGAGCGCGCACGCCCTCAACTGACGTCGCGCACCCCCTTGTTGACCGTCCCTTTACCTGTCACTCTGGCTCCACCCTCATTTGTGAACTTGTGAATCTCTTCTCGTGAGATTCCTAGGAGGTGGACCATCCATGCTCGTCCGCGATGCCATGAGCACGGTGATCCTCACCGTCGGCCCCGCCCACACCCTTCGCCAGGCGGCCACCCTGATGTCCGCCCGCCGCACCGGCGCCGCCGTGGTCCTCGACCCGGACTCCGGCGGCATCGGCGTCCTGACCGAACGTGACATCCTCAACTCCGTCGGCCTCGGCCAGAACCCGGACACGGAACGCGCCCACGCCCACACCACCACCGACGTCGTCTTCGCCGCCCCCACCTGGTCACTCCAGGAAGCCGCCCACGCCATGACCCGCGGCGGCTTCCGGCACCTGATCGTCCTCGACCGGGGCGAGGTGGCCGGGATCGTCTCCGTCCGCGACATCATCCGCTGCTGGCTCCCGGCCCGCGCGCCCGCACCGGCACTCTGAGCACGCGCGACGGGGGGCACGCGAAACGGGCCGGACCCCGAGCACCGTGGGGTCCGGCCCGCCTGGGGGCTTGTGCGCGCCTCAGCCGCGCAGCGCGCGCACCGCCGCCTCCAGCCGCTTGCCGAAGTCGGCGTCGGCCTGTGCGAAGTTGCCGATCGCCCGCTCGGCGATGTCCTCGCGCGAGACCGGCGCGATCGCGGCCGCGAGGTTCGCCACCAGGCGCTCCTTCTCCTCCTGCGACATCAGCCGGTACAGGTCGCCCGCCTGCACGAAGTCGTCGTCCTCGGCGTGCGCCGGGGTCGGGTGGCCGCCGGTGGGGCCGTCGACGGAGGTGGGCTCCCACAGCGCACGGCCGGTCTGCCGCGGCCCGCCGAAGCTGTTCGGCTCGTAGTTCTTCGCGCCGCCGTGCCGGCCGTCGTAGAGGAAGCCGTCCCGGGAGTTGGTGCGCGCCTCGGTGGCGTGCGGGCGGTTCACCGGCAGGTGGTCGGCGTTGATGCCGACGCGGTAGCGGTGCGCGTCGCCGTACGCGAACAGGCGGCCCTGGAGCATCTTGTCGGGCGAGGGGCCGATGCCCGGCACGAAGTGCGCGGGGCTGAAGATCGACTGCTCGACCTCGGCGAAGACGTTCCGCGGGTTGCGGTTCAGCTCCAGCCGGCCGATCTCGATGACCGGGTAGTCCGCGTGCGGCCACACCTTGGTCAGGTCGAACGGGTTGAAGCGGTACGTCGCCGCGTCCGCCGCCGGCATGATCTGCACGCCCACGGTCCAGCTCGGGAACTCCCCGCGCTCGATCGCCTCGCGCAGATCGCGCTGGTGGGAGTCGGGGTCCGTGCCCGCGAGCACCGCGGCCTCACCGGCGGTGAGGTTCCTGATCCCCTGGTCGGTCTTGAAGTGGTACTTGACCCAGAAGACCTCGCCCGCCTCGTTGCTCCACTGGTAGGTGTGCGAGCCGAAGCCGTCCATGTGCCGGTACGACGCCGGGATGCCGCGGTCGCCGAAGAGCCAGGTCACCTGGTGGGTCGCCTCGGGGCTCAGCCCCCAGAAGTCCCAGACGTTGTCGGCCTCCTGGCTGCCCGTGTACGGGTCGCGCTTCTGTGTGTGGATGAAGTCCGGGAACTTGATCGCGTCCCGGATGAAGAACACCGGGGTGTTGTTGCCGACGAGGTCGTAGTTGCCCTCCTCGGTGTAGAACTTCAGCGCGAAGCCGCGCGGGTCGCGGACGGCGTCCGCCGCGCCGAGGTTTCCGGCCACGGTCGAGAAACGCAGGAAGGTCTCGGTCTCCTTGCCGACCTCGGAGAGGAAGGCGGCCCGCGTGTAGGGCGTGACGTCCGCCGTGACCGTGAAGGTGCCGTACGCACCCGCACCGCGCGCGTGCACGACGCGCTCGGGGATGCGCTCCCGGTTGAAGTGGGCGAGCTTCTCCAGCAGGAGCTGGTCCTGGACCAGGACCGGCCCGCCGACGCCGGCCGTCTCGCTGTTCTGATTGTCGGCGACCGGGGCACCGGCCTCCGTGGTGAGCGGTCCCTGCGTCACGTGCGCCTCCTGCGTCATTCCTGACCAGTCCTGTCCTGTGGCCAAAATCGTTCTTGATCCTACATTGGACTAGATCTAAGTCAAACAGCGTTCCAATCTCACACCTATTCCCGTCCTGGTCCGCCTTCCTGTTAGGCTGGTGGCCATGAGCGACCTTCTGGAACGGCTGCGTGGACGCGGATGGCGGATGACCGCGCAGCGACGCGTGGTGGCCGAGGTCCTGGACGGTGAGCACGTCCACCTGACGGCCGACGAGGTCCATGCGCGCGCTGTCGCGAAGCTGCCGGAGATCTCCCGGGCGACCGTCTACAACACCCTGGGCGAGCTGGTCTCCCTCGGCGAGGTGCTGGAAGTCGCGACGGACAAGCGCGCGAAGCGGTACGACCCGAACGCGCACCGCCCGCACCACCACCTGGTCTGCGCCCGCTGCGGCGCGATCCGCGACGTCCACCCGACGGGCAACCCGCTCGCCGACCTCCCCGACACGGAGCGCTTCGGCTTCACGGTGTCGGACGTCGAGGTGACGTACCGAGGGCTGTGCCCGGACTGCGCGGGCGCGTGACCGAGGGGGCGACCGAGGGGGCGTAAGCCCCCTCTTTTTTTCGCTTCCGAACGTGCCTGCCGCAAACGCACCTGGGGCCGGAATCCGTTTCTGGATTCCGGCCCCAGGCCTTCAGTAGCGGGGACAGGATTTGAACCTGCGACCTCTGGGTTATGAGCCCAGCGAGCTACCGAGCTGCTCCACCCCGCGTCGGTGAACACGACATTACGTGAGGGAGGTCCGGGGAAGCAAATCCGTTTCCCCGGACGTGGCCCAGGTCACGTGTTCACGCCGAGAGCTCTTCGCGCAGCGCGTCCCGCAGCCGCCCCGCCCGCTCCGCCACCTCGGCCGGCCCCAGCGCCACCGCGCGGTCCGCCCAGCGCTGCCCCTCCGCCAGCTCGCCCCGACGCGCGTAGACGAGGGCCAGCCGGAGTGCCGCCCGGCCGTGCCCGGCGTCGGCGGCACGGGTCCACCACACCGCCGCCTCCGGCTCGCTGCCCTCCCGGGCCAGCAGCAGCCCCAGGTTGAAGGCGCCGTTGCGCGAGCCGGCCTCCGCCGCCTCCCGGTACCACCGCGCCGCCTCGACGACGTCACCCCGCGCGGCGGCCAGCATGCCGACCCGCACCTGGGCGCGCCGGTGCCCCTGCGTGGCCGCGCGCTCGTACCACTCCTCGCACTCGGTCTTCTCGTGCACGATCTCGCCCAGCTCGTGCGCCGGCTCCGGCGGCCGGCGCGCGTCGAGCAGCGTGGCCAGCCGGTACGCCGCCTCGGCGCTGCCGCCGCCCGCCGCGCACCGCAGATGCCGCTCGGCCTCCTGCTCGTCGCCCTCGCGCAGCCGGGCGATCCCGACCTGGAGCGCGGCCTCGGTGTGCCCGGCGGCGGCCGCCCGCTCGTACCAGCGCAGCGCCATCTCCGCGTCCGGTCCGGTGCCGCGCCCGGCGTAGAGGATGCCGAGGTTGAACGCGGCGTCCACGCTGCCCGCCTCGGCGGCCTTGGAGAACCACGGCTCGGCGCCGGTGGTGTCGCTGCCCTGGAGCAGCAGGATGGCGAGCGCGTTCGCCGCCTCCCGGTGCCCGGCGTAGGCGGCCCGCCGGTACCACTGCTCGGCCTGCGCGGTGCGCCCCTGCTCGGCGCAGAGCAGCCCGAGGTTGTACGCGCCGTTGTCGTCGCCCGCGTCGAGCGCCGCCCGGTACCAGCGCTCGGCGGTCTGCGTCTCGCCCCGCTCGGCGTGCAGCGCGCCGAGCGCGTTGGCCGCGTTGCCGTCACCGTCCTGGGCGGCGCGCAGCCACCACACGGCCGCGCTCTCGGTGTCCCCGGCGTCGCGCAGCAGGAAGCCCAGCGCGCAGGCGGCGCGGGCCTCGCCGTCCTTGGCCGAGGTCAGGTACCAGCGCCCGGCCTCCTTCAGTTCGCCCCGCTTCTCCAGGATCGCCCCGAGGTGCAGCGCGGCCCGGCGGTGACCGCGCGCGGCGGCCTGCCGGTACCACTGCTCGGCCTCCGTGACAGCGTTGTCGGGCCCGGCCCCCTCCTCCGGGCCCGAGGTGCGGTCGAGGGCGCGGGCCAGCCGGTACGCCGCCTCGCGGTGCCCGCGCTCGGCGGCAGCGCGCATCCAGTGCTCCGCGCCGACGTCCCCGCGGTGCTCCAGCAGGTCGGCGAGCGCGTAGGCGCCGAGGGCGTGGCCCTGCTCGGCGGACTGGCGCAGCCAGTACTCGGCGGCGGGCTCGTCGCCGCGCTCGCGGTGGTAGCGGCCGAGCGCGTGCGCGGCGGCGGCGGAGCCGGCCACGGCGGCGATGCGCCACCAGCCGGCGGCGTCCTCGGGGTAGCCGCGCTGATGCAGCAGAACGCCGAGGTTGTTGGCGGCGGCGCGGTCGCCGGCCGCGGTGGCGGCCCGCAGCCGGGGTTCGGCTCCGTCGAGGTCGCCGCGGCGCAGCAGGATGGCGCCGAGGACGCTCGCGGCCTCGGCGTCACCGCTCTGCGCGGCGAGGCCGAGGCGTACCTCCTCGGCGGCGTCCCCCATGTCGGTCACGTCGTCGCGGGTCGGCTCCTCACCGGGAGGCTGCACAAATCGCCCTGACTCGAACAGAGTTGCCTTGTCCCCCATAACGTCCATCGTCGCACCACCATCAACCCGGGTACACCCGGTATACCGCAGCCCGTGAGGTCACTTCAGCGTTTTGTCGACATGCCCACAGGACGACAAGTCAAACACACACCCCTCAACTCACCACGGCGGCGCGGCCGTACCTCCTGCACGTACGTGAGTTCGCACACCACGAAGGCCCGGATCCCTTGGGATCCGGGCCTTCGATGCAGTAGCGGGGACAGGATTTGAACCTGCGACCTCTGGGTTATGAGCCCAGCGAGCTACCGAGCTGCTCCACCCCGCGCCGTTGCTCGTCAACTGTACCACGGCGCGGGACGGTGTTGATCAAGTCCCCTTCTTGCTTCCCGCCTTGGCCTGCGCGTCCTCGGCCCGCTTCAGCGCGGCCTTCAGGTCCTTCTGGGCCTTGTCGTACGCGGTCCAGTCCGGGCCGCCCGACTGCTGGAGTGCCTGCTGGCCCGCGTCGAACGCCTTCTGGGCGTCGTCCAGGGCCTGTTGGACGGTCGGATTCTTGGACGCGGGCGGGTTGGCGGTACCGGTGTCCGGTGGTGTGGTGGTCGAGCCCTGCACCCCGAACACCTTGTTGAGCGCCTGGTCGAGGGTGTTCTCGAACGCGGTGTTGCCGTTGTAGCTGACCAGCACCTTGCCCATCAGGGGGTACTTCAGCTTGCTGCCGCCCAGGATGTAGACCGGTTCCGCGTACAACAGCCCGCCGTCGAGCGGCACGGTGAGCAGGTTGCCGTACTCGACCTTGGAATGCCCGCGGGTGAGCAGGCTGATCGTCTCCGCGATGTCCGAGCGGGAGTTGAACAGGCTCTGCACCTGTTTGGGGCCGTCGGCCGTCGTACTGGTCGGCAGTTTCAGGATTCTGATCTTGCCGTAGTCGTCGGTGCCCGGATCGGAGTCGACGGCCATGAACGCGCTGAGGTTGTCGCGTCCGTTGGGCGTGAACGTCGTCGTCAGCGAGAACGACTGCTTGCCCTGGTCCGGCATCTTCATGCTCAGGTAGTACGGCGGCACCGCGCTGCCCGAGTCGTTGGTCGGGTCGTCGGGCACCTGCCAGACCTCGCTGCCGGTGAGGAACGTCTGGGCGTCCGTCACGTGGTAGCGGGTGAGCAGCTCGCGCTGGACCTTGAACAGGTCCTGCGGATAGCGCAGATGGGCCATCAGGTCCCCGGAGATGGCCTGCTTCGGCTGCACCGTGCCGGGGAAGGCCTTCATCCAGGTCTTCAGCACCGGGTCCTGGGTGTCCCACTGGTAGAGCTTGACCTCGCCGGTGTACGCGTCGACGGTCGCCTTGACCGAGTTGCGGATGTAGTTGACCTGGTTCTGCTGGGCCACCACCGCGCGGTTGTTGTTGGTGGCGGTCAGCGAGTCGGCCGTCGTGTCGCCGAGGGTCGTACGGGAGGAGTACGGGTAGCCGTTCGACGTCGTGTAGGCGTCGACGATCCACTGGATGCGGTGGTTGACGACCGCCGGGTAGGCGTCGCCGTCGATGGTCAGCCACGGGGCGACCGCCTCGACCCGGTCCTTGGGCGTGCGGTTGTACAGGATGCGCGAGCCCTTGCCGATGGCGCCCGAGTAGAGGATCTGCGGGTCGTTGAACGCCACCGCGTACGCGGCCCGGTTGAGCGGGTTGTCGAGGTTGACCCCGCTCTTGCCGGTGTAGCTGGTGGTCTTCTCGTCGCCGTTGTCCGCCGAGTAGTCGACCTCCTTCTGCGGTCCGCCGACGATGGAGTACGTGGTGGTCTTCTCGCCGTAGTAGACGCGCTGCTCGTACGTCCCCAGGTCGCCCCTGGACGGCAGGTCGGACTCGGTGAAGACCGGCTGGCCCTGGTCGTCGGCCTCGGTGCCCTTGGCGGCGACCACGCCGTAGCCGTGCGTGTAGCGGAAGTGGTCGTTGATCCAGTTGTTCTTCGGGATGCCGTCCAGGTTCAGCTCGCGCAGGCCGATGACCGTGTCCTGCTCCTTGCCGTCCTTGTCCTTGTACCGGTCGACGTCCAGGTTGGTCGGGAAGGCGTAGTAGTTCTTCATCTGCTGCGCCTGCTGGAACGTCGGCGAGACGATGTTCGGGTCCATGATGCGGATGCTCGCCGCGGCATCGGCGTCGCTGCGCAGCCTGGTCTTGTCCGGGGCGTCGGACTTGCCGTCGTACTCGGTGACCTTGGTGTCGTCGATGCCGTACGCCTCGCGGGTCGCCTTGAGGTTCTTCTGGACGTACGGGGCTTCCTTGGCCTGCTCGTTGGGCTGGACCTGGAACTTCTGCACGATCGCGGGGTACAGCCCGCCGATCAGGATCGCCGACAGCACCATCAGGCCGAAGCCGATGACCGGGAGCTGCCAGGTGCGCCGCCACAGGGTGGCGAAGAACAGCAGCGCGCAGATGACCGCGATGCAGAACAGGATGGTCTTGGCCGGCAGATAGGCGTTGGCGTCGACGTAGCGCAGTCCGGTCCAGTTGCCCGTGGCCTTGAAGTCGCTGGACTTGACGGCCAGGCCGTACCGGTCGAGCCAGTAGGCGACCGCCTTGAGGGCGACGAAGAGGCCGAGAAGCACCGACAGATGGCCGGTCGCGGCGGCGGTGGCACGGGCGCCCGGGCTGGTCAGGCGCAGCCCGCCGTACAGGTAGTGCGTGAGCGCGGCCGCGATCAGGCTCAGGACGGCGGCGGCGAAGCCGAAGCCCAGCAGGAAGCGGTACCAGGGCAGGTCGAAGGCGTAGAAGGAGACGTCGAGGTGGAACTGCGGGTCCTTCTGGTGGAAGGGCACGCCGTTGACCCACATCAGCCACAGCCGCCACTGGCCGGCCGCGGAGGCGCCCGCGATCAGCCCGGCGAGCGCGGTGACGGCGAGCAGCAGCCACTTCTTGTACGGCGCGATGCCCATGCGGTAGCGGTCGAGGCTCTGCTGCTCCATGGACATGGCGCTCAGCGGGGGCCGCAGCCGGTGCGCGATCCAGATGTTGACCCCGACGGCGACCGCCATCAGCAGACCGAAGACGAAGAACAGCCCGATCTTGGTCCACAGCGTGGTCGTGAACACCGACGAGTAGTGCACCGACCGGTACCAGAGCCAGTCAGTCCAGAAGCCCGCGAACATGGTGAACGCCATGCCGAGGACGGCCAGGACGCCCAGTGTCATGAGCAGGGTCCGTGCCCCCCGGGACGGGCGGCCCGCTCTGATCCGTGGCCCCGACGGGCCTCCGCCGCGGTCCGGCATCTGGAAAGCCAAGGTGCGCACCTCGAAGTCGCTGTCGATCCGTCAGTCAGGCCCTCGTGATCGCGGACCCGCCGTGGCCCCCCGTGATCGCGGACCCACACCTATGCAACTTACTCAGCGTTTGCTCGGTTCCCGATTCCGGCCATGAACGAGGCAGGATTGTGACCATGTCCAACACTCCCATGGCAGCGAGCCCGCTCACCCGGGCCGTACTCGAGATCGACGAGTACGTCTCCGGCCTCGGCTGGGACCAGCCCGCTCGCCTCTTCGCCCTTGTCGACACCGCACGGCTGCGGACTCAGGAACCCTCGCTCGCGGCCCAGCTGGGCCTCGACGCGGACGAGTCCGAGACCACCGGTCTCACCCCGATCGAGCAGGACGAGCTTCCGTCCGGCAAGCCACTCGACGACTTCCTCGGCACCATCGCCTGGCCCGACGCGGTCGCCGGCTGCGCGCTGACGGTGGAGCGCCTGATGCTGCCGCCGTCCGCCGAGGCGCAGGTCCCGCAGAACCTGAGCGAGGCCAAGCTGGCCAAGTGGGTGGCGCAGCACCCCGAGCGCCAGGAGGTCCGGATGACGGTCGCGGTGCTGCGCGACGGCACCCGCGACTCGGCCGTCCGGCTGCGCGAGAAGGACTCCCCGACGGAGGTGCTCACCGGCCCGGACCTGGTGCCCGGCCTGGCGGAGGCGCTGAGGGCCACGTTCGAGGACTGATCTCTTCCCGGTACGGCGACGGGGCGATGGGGGCGCTCCCGCCGCACGGGGCGCCCCCAGCCGTGTCACGTCCCGGTCAGCCCTTGGCGGTGCACGTGGGCAGTGCGCCGGTGTTGCCGCTGCGGATGTCCTTGAGCGCGCCGAGCGCGTCGCCGATGGTCTTCACCTTGACCAGGGTGAGCCCGCCCGGGGTGTCCTTGGCGGCGGCCGCGCAGTTGTCGGCGGGCGTCAGGAAGTACTGGGCGCCCTTGTCGCGGGCGCCGATGGTCTTCATCTCGATGCCGCCGATCGGGCCGACCGTGCCGTTGTCGTCGATCGTCCCGGTGCCGGCGACGAACTTGCCGCCCGTGAGGTCGCCCGGGGTGAGCTTGTCGTAGATCCCGAGGGCGAACATCAGACCGGCGCTGGGGCCGCCGACGTCGGCGAGCTTGATGTCGATGGTGAACGGGAAGGTGTGGTCGGTCCCGGCGGAGATGCCGACGACGGCCCGCTTCGGCCCGCTGTCGTCGGACGCCTTCGTGGTGAGGGTGACGTCCTGGGTCGCGGTCGCCGTCCTGTGCGCCTTCTCCGCGGCGGCCTGCTCCTTGGCGGGGACGACGGTGAAGACGACGTTCTGCCCGGCCTTGTGCCTGGTGACGAGCTTGGCGACGTCGGACGGCTGCTTGACGGCCGTGCCGTCGACGGCCTTGATCACGTCTCCGGCGTGCAGCCTGCCCTCGGCCGGGGAGTCCTTGAGGACGGTGGCGACGATCACCCAGGACTTCACCGGGATGCCCAGCTCCTTCAGGGCGGCGACCTTGGCGCTCTCCTGGGACTGGCTGAACTCCTCGGCGTTCTGCTGCGAGGACTGCTCCTCCGTGGTGCCGGCCGGGTAGAGCGTGTCGTGCGGGACGATCTTGGTGTCGGGGTCGAGCCAGCCGTAGACGGCCTCCACCAGGTTCATCCGGAAGTCCGCGCTGGTGACCCGGACCGTGGTCATGTTCAGGTGGCCGCCGGCCTGGTACGTCTTGTGCCCGGTGATCTGCAGCACCGGCTCGCCGTCGTGGTTCCCCAGCGTGTTCACGGTCGGGCCGGGAGACATCTCCGCGTACGGCACGGGGATGAGCACTCCCGCGCACAGGAGCGCGATCAGCATCAGGGTGGAGGCGAGCATCGTCGCGGTGCGGCGTGGCATGGCACGACAGTACGTGACGCCTCTGTCAGCGGCCCGTCAGGGCCACCCCCGTCAGGCCCCGCCCGCGCCCGGGTGGGACTTCTCCATGGCCGCGCGGAACCGTGCGTATCCGTCCAGCTCGGGCCCGTCACCGCGCACCTTGCGGGTCCGATTGGCCCAGCTGCCCCAGAGGCCGCCACCGATCGCGGCCAGAAGCGGAATCAGCAGCCAGACAAGCGCCCCCATGCCGACCTCCCAACGCGATGTGCGTCCGCAACTGACTGATCAGCAGATTAACCATCCGCACGGACAACGCTCACGCCAGGGGGGCGGTTACGCAACCGGAGGGACAGAAGTGCTCCAGGTGACGGACAACGGCGGGGAGCGACGGCGCTACGCGCCGACCCATTCGTCCGTGCCGTCCGAGAACGTCTGGTGCTTCCAGATCGGCACCTCGTGCTTGAGGTCGTCGATCAGCTTGCGGCAGGCCTCGAAGGCCTCCGCGCGGTGCGGACAGGAGACGCCGACGACCACGGCGAGATCCCCGACGCACAGGTCCCCGACCCTGTGCACGGCGGCCAGCGCCCGCACCGGATACCCGGCGACGACCTTCTCGGCGATCCGCCGCATCTCGGCCTCGGCACTGGGGTGGCACGAGTACCCGAGCGCGTCCACGTCGGCGCCCCCGTCGTGGTTGCGCACGGTGCCCACGAACAGCACGAGACCCCCGGCCGCGTCGTCCCCGACGGCCCGGAACACCTCGTCCACGGAGAGCGCGGTCTCCCGGACGCCGATCAGCTTGATGGGATCCTGCGCCGTCCGCTCACCGGGATGCTCGTTCGTGTGTGCCATGCACCCCATGGTGCCGCACGCCTGTGACAACGAGGAATACGAGATTCACCAGGCACACGCGTGCATGCCTTTGGATTCTTCTACAGGCCTGGATTCTTCTGCAGGCCCGCCCTAGACCCGCCGCCTGGCCTTGCGGGCCCGCCGTACGACGGCGGCGGCGCCCAGCAGCGCGACCGTGGCCCCCGCGGCACCCGCGGCCGTGGCGTCCTTGCGGCCGAGCCGGCGCCCGGCCACGGTGTGCCGCCCGGCGGCCTCCTCCAGCAGCTCCGCGAGGACGTCCTCGTTGGTCCACTGCGGCCGCCACCCGGCGTCGTGCAGCCGGCTGCCGCTGACCACCCACGGGTACATCGTGTACGCGAGATCCCCGGCCGGGGACGGCGTGAGCCCGATCCGGTGCAGCCGGGCCGCGGCGCCGAGCGCGACCGCCGACGGCAGCTCCATCCGCCGGATCCCGCTCAGTTCCTCGACCTCCTCCTGCTCCAGCCATCCGTCGCAGCCGACGGCCAGCTCCCCGTCGACCTTCTCCAGGACGGCGTACTCCAGCGCGCTGCACAGGTCCTCGACGTGGCAGAACTGCCACGCGGGCCGCGATCCGGCGACGACGAGCAGCCGCGGCGACTCGAAGTACCGGGTCAGTGCCGTGTCCGTGCCCCCGACCAGCACGGCGGGCCGTACGACGGTGACGTTGAGCCCCGGGTGCGCGCGGGGCGCGCGCCGGGCCAGCCGCTCGATCTCCAGCAGGTCGCCGACCCCGGTGGCCTCGGCGGTCGCGCGCAGCTCCGCGTCTTCCGACAGGGGCAGCTCGTTGTCCGGCAGGGCGCCGTAGACCATGGCCGAGGTGCACAGCACCACCCGGTGCACGCCGGCGGCCGCCGCGGCCGTGAGGACGGTCTGTGTCCCCCGGACGTTGTAAGCCGTGCGCGCCGCCGGATCGGTCTCCAGGTCGAGGTCGAGCGCGAGGTGGACGACGACGTCGGCGCCGCGCAGCTTGTCGGCGATGGCGGGATCGCGGACGTCGAGGATGTGCCACTCGGCGCCGGCGCACTCCCCGCGCCGCTCGTCGATGGCGACGACCTGTTTGATCTCCCGGGAGGCGGCCAGCCGCTCGGTGAGCAGGGCGCCGACCCCGCCGGCGGCACCGGTGACCGCGACGACGGGCCCGCGCACGGCGGCGGCCGCGGACCGGGTTGACGGGTTTCGCGCTGCGCGAACCTGCGGATCTGGGGAACTCACCGGGCGTCTCCAGCGGTTGTCTTCAGTACGAGCGCGAGTGACGCGTACGTACCAGGTGTATCCATCCTGCCGCAGGCCTTCCGTGGGCGAAGCACCGAGGCCCGATCGGGTCCGGGTGTCTACGCTGGGTGGTGTTGTCGGGCAGCCGCGCCACCGGAGACAGACCGGTGGCCTTACCAGCCGAGGAATCCCGTGAGTGACACCCCATTCGGTTTCGGCCTTCCGCCGGAGGAGCCGGAAGACGGCGACGAGGGCAAGAAGAAGGACCAGCAGAGCGGTGGTGGGCAGGGACCGGCCAACCCGTTCGGCTTCGGCGGCCTGCCCGGAGCCGGAGGCTTGGGCGGCCCGGGCGCCGACAATCCGCTCGCAGCGATGTTCGGTTCCCTGAACCCCACCGACCTGGGCGCCGCGTTCCAGCAGCTGGGCCAGATGCTCTCCTACGAGGGCGGCCCGGTGAACTGGGACATGGCCAAGCAGATCGCCCGCCAGACGGTCGCCCAGGGCACCCCGGACGGCACCAAGGACGCCAGCGTCGGCGCGGCCGAGCGCAAGGCCGTCGAGGAGGCCGTCCGCCTGGCCGACCTGTGGCTGGACGACGCGACGTCCCTGCCGTCGGGCTCCGCCGCGGCGGTGGCCTGGTCCCGCGCGGAGTGGGTCGAGGCGACGCTGCCCGCGTGGCAGGAGCTGGTCGACCCGGTCGCCGAGCGGGTCGGCGCGGCGATGGGCGACGTCCTGCCGGAGGAGATGCAGGCCATGGCGGGCCCGCTGATCGGCATGATGCGCTCGATGGGCGGCGCCATGTTCGGCACGCAGATCGGGCAGGCCGTCGGCGTGCTCGCGGGCGAGGTCGTCGGCTCCACCGACATCGGCCTGCCGCTCGGCCCGGCCGGTAAGGCCGCGCTGCTCCCGGCCAACGTGGAGGCCTTCGGCAAGGACCTCGGCGTGCCGCAGGAGGAGGTGCGGCTCTACCTGGCCCTGCGCGAGGCGGCCCACCAGCGCCTGTTCGCGCACGTGCCGTGGCTGCGCTCGCACCTGTTCGGCGCGGTCGACGGCTACGCGCGCGGGATCAAGGTCGACACGGCCAAGCTGGAGGACGTGGTCGGCCAGTTCGACCCGCAGAACCCCGAGCAGCTGCAGGACGCCCTCCAGCAGGGCATGTTCCAGCCGGAGGACACGCCCGAGCAGAAGGCCGCCCTGGCCCGTCTGGAGACGGCTCTGGCGCTCGTCGAGGGCTGGGTGGACGCGGTGGTCCACGCGGCCGCGAAGCCGCGTCTGTCGTCCGCCGACGCCCTGCGCGAGACCCTGCGCCGGCGCCGCGCGACCGGTGGGCCGGCGGAGCAGACGTTCGCCACGCTGATCGGCCTGGAGCTGCGCCCGCGCCGGCTGCGCGACGCCTCCCGCCTGTGGGCCTCGCTCACGGACGCGCGCGGGGTCGACGGCCGCGACGGCCTGTGGGCCCACCCGGACATGCTGCCGACGGCGAGCGACCTGGACGACCCGGACGGCTTCGTGCACCGCGAGCAGCTGGACTTCTCCGAGCTGGACAAGATGCTCGGCGAGGCGGCCGACAAGCCGGACCTGCACAAGAAGGACGACGACACCGAGTGACCCTGTACGACGACGCGGTCCTCGTACTGAAGGCGTACGAGGGCCAGGAAGGCCTGCGCCAGACCTATCTGGACCATCTGGCGGCCCACCCTGACGGCATGTGGAAGTCCTGCGCGGCCGGGCACATCACGGCGAGCGCGCTGGTGATCGACCCCGAGCGCGGCCGGGTGCTGCTCACACTCCACAAGAAGCTGCGGATGTGGCTCCAGATGGGCGGCCACTGCGAGCCGGAGGACACCTCGCTGCGGGCGGCGGCGCTGCGTGAGGCGACCGAGGAGTCCGGTATCGCCGGGCTGACACTGCTGCCTGGCGGCCCGGTCCGACTGGACCGCCACCACACGCCCTGTGCCTGGCACCTGGACGTCCAGTACGCCGCCGTAGCGCCGGACGGGGCCGTGGAGGCGATCAGCGACGAGTCGCTGGACCTGCGCTGGTTCGCGTACGACGAAGTGGCCGACGTAGCGGACGAGTCGGTCGGGCGACTGGTGGAGGCGACCCGCGCCAGGCTCTGACCGTGTAAGGGGTGACTGCCCTCGCAGCCACCCCTTACCGGCAGCTAGCTCCAGACGTTGCCCTGGTTCTGCCCGCGCGCGCCCTGCTGGCCCATGCCGAACTGGGCGGCGATACCGGCGCCGATCACCGCGTTCTGCGGCGGCAGCAGCTC
The DNA here is from genome assembly GCF_042269865.1 of Streptomyces sp. NPDC055966. Taxonomy (NCBI): domain Bacteria; kingdom Bacillati; phylum Actinomycetota; class Actinomycetes; order Kitasatosporales; family Streptomycetaceae; genus Streptomyces; species Streptomyces sp. NPDC055966. The sequence goes on along the minus strand of NZ_JBHJYK010000008.1, from coordinate 174,522 downwards.
GCTGGGCTGGACGAGTGCGAAACCGGAGCCCATGAAGCTCAGCTCCCAGCCCTCGCCCGTGCTGCCGCGCCGGCGCCAGACCCCGGACGAGTGCGTCTGGGCCTGCATCTGCACGCGCAGCCCGGCGGACCAGGCGACGATCGCGTCCGCGTCGCAGTTGACGTACCGGTCGGGCGTGACCTGCATCAGCAGCGGCGAGCCCGAGGTCATCAGGGCGACCTTGCCGTGCCCGGTGATGTTCAGCTGGTACTTCCCGGAGCCTGAGATGCCGTAGAGGCTGTCGACGGCGACGACCTCGTAGTGCAGCGAGGAGTCCATGGCGAGGACGTAGGAGCTGTCGACGGTCAGCCCGTCCTGCTCGATGTCCATGATGTGCACGTGCTGCGCGAGGTTGGCGAGGTAGACCGTGCCCTGTCCGTGACAGCGCATCAGGTCCAGGCCCTCGCCGGTGTACGCACGCGCGCGTGCCTGGTTGTTGCTCTGGTACTCGGCGTCGAACTCCATCAGCCCCTGATAGGCGACCATCGTGCCCTTGCGGGCGAGGATGTCGTCGTGGCCCTCCAGGGTGACGCGGAGCAGTTGCGCGTTCTGGCGGCTCCAGCGCTCCTGGGTCTGGACGTCGTTGTGCGCGAAAAGCGGGCTCTGCATGACGTTCTGGCTCCCCCTCAGCCCCGGATCCGGAGGCGGTCGGTACTGTCCTCGCTGGGCTGGACGACGACGATGCCCTGGCCGGAGAAGGCCATCTGGTAGGCCTCGCCGCTGCCCCGGCCGATCAGCGACTGCGCCTTGAAGCTGCGCTTGCCCTTCACCTTCAGGTTCGGCGACCAGGCCACGAGCGCGTCGGGGTCGACGTACGTCTCGTCCTCGCCGCCGCCGCAGTCGACGACGATGGGCGTGCCCCGGGAGGTCAGCGCGACCCAGCCCTGCCCGGAGATCTTCGTGTTCCACAGCCCCTGGCCGGCGAACTTGGCCAGCCCCTTGACCCGTTCCACACCCCAGCTCAGGTGGGCGTCGAAGGCGAGGAGATTGGTGGCGTTGACGGAGATGCCGTCGCCATTGAGGTTGATGACGACGACGTTCGCGCCGTAGTCGGCGAGGTAGAGCAGTCCGTCGCCGGTGCACTTCATCAAGGGCGCGCCCTCGCCGGTGATCCAGTCGCGGGCGATCTGGCGGACGGCCGGCGGGTTCGGCTCGTACTGGACGAAGCCTTCGTAGGCGACCATCGACCCCACGCGCGCGAGGAGGTCGTTTCCGGTCTGCATGGCGACCTTAAGCATGTGATGGCCGTGGTTCTCCATGCGGGCGGTGACGGGTGCGGGGGCGTAGCCCGCGAGCGGCTGGTTCATGACGGGCTCCCTCAGACCTCGTACGGCTGGACGACGATGAAGTTGCCGGGCGCGCCCCGGAACTGGAGGTTGACGCTCTCTCCCGTGTCGCCCGGGTAGGCGTTGCGGCGCAGGCGGACCTGGCTGGAGACGATCACCTGCGAGGCGGCCGACCAGGCGACGACGGCGTTGCAGTCGGCGAAGGTCGTCGGCGTGACGGGCAGCACGACGGGCGTGCCGTGCGTCTTGACGACGAGCGTCCCGGTGCCCTGGAACTGCATGGTGAACAGCGCGCCGCCGGGGATGCCGTGGCCCTCGATGCGGCGGACCTCGTAACTCAGGGTCTCGTCGAAGGCGAGGACGTTCTCGGCGGACACGCAGATCGCGTCGCCCTGGAGCTCGACGGGGTGCAGCTGGGTGGCGTTCTCGGCGAGGAACACCTGGCCCTGGCCGGTGCAGCGCATCAGCTGCATCTCCTGGCCGGTGGCATGGCCGACGATCCGCCCGGCGAATCCGGCGCCCTTGTAGCTGAAGTCGACCTTGCCCTGGTAGAGCACCATGCTGCCCTGCCGGGCCAGCACGGGCTGTCCGCCCATGCCGAGGTCGACGCGGACGAGCTTCTTGTTCTGGAGCGTCCAGCGCTGCCCGGTGGGCGTCTCCTTGAACGTCTGGAGCGCTGCCGAGACACCGACACCGCCCTGCGGGGCGCCCTGCGGCACCCCGAAACCGGCGGGCTGCAGGCCGGGAACCTGTCCGTAGGGCTGCCGGCCGTAACCGGGGGGCACTTGGGCGGCCGGCGGGGCACCGTAGGGGGGCGGCTGCTGGCCGTATCCCGGGGGCATCGGCGCGCCGGGCTGACCGCCGTACGACGGCTGCTGCGGCGGCTGGCCGTAGGGCGCGGGGGCCGGGGCGGGCGGCGGGACCGTGCCGGCGGCGGGTGGGCTCAGGGGGGCGATGACCGTCGGCGCACCGTGCACGTTCGGCACGGGTGCGGGGCCCGGGGCCGGGGTGTGGCCGGGCTGCGGGGCGAAGCCCTGCGGGGGCGTGCTTCCGGCGGGCGGGGCGTACCCCTGCGGCGGGGTGCTTCCGGCCGGCGGGGCGAAGCCCTGGGCGGCGGGCTGCGGCGCGGGGGCCGGAGCGGGCGCCGGAGCCGGCGCCTGGGCAGGGGCGGGCGCGGGGGCGGCGAAGGCGGGCGGGGCGAAGCCGGGGGCGGCGCCGGTCTGCGGCTGCTGCTGGGGGGCGGCGGGCGCCTCGTCCTCCAGCACCTCGCCGCCGAAGTTCTTCAGCAGCGCCTCCAGTCCGCCGTCGAAACCCTGCCCGACGGCGGCGAACCGCCACACGTCCTTGAGGTAGACGTCACCGAGCATCACGGCCCGCTCGGTGGAGAACTCCGCGCCGTTGAACGAGTACCGCGCGACCTCCTCGCCGCCCGCCACGATGCGCAGGTAGCCGGGGGCGACCTGGGACATCTGCCCGGCACCGTCGATGGTCGCCGTGAAGGACAGCTTGCGGATGTGCGACGGGATCCGGTCCAGGGTGACCCGGAACGACTCCGTGTCGCCCGCCTGGGCCCCCAGCAACTGGAGGGATTCCTCCGGGGACTTCGGCTGGTTGAAGAAGATGAAGTACCGGTCGTCCGAGAGTCGCTCGTCGCCGTCCAGGCCGAAGCAGCTGATGTCGAAGTTCAGTCCGGGCGCGGAGATCTGCACGCCTACGTACAGGTCCGTGCCCGCCGTGAGATCACTGATCCTGGCCTTGTGGCCGCGTTGGAATTCCCTGGCCATGCGCTACGACCGTCCCCCATCCCGAATGTGAGTGCGTCGCGCCAGGCTAACGGCAAAGTCCGACAACGCACGCAGCCGGTACAGAGCCGGTACACAACCGCACCCGGGGGCGCACGAACGGCGTCGGGCTCACTCCCCGCGCGCGCCGGGGACGTGCGGCAGCCGTTCGGCGGCCACGACACCTTCGAGATAGCCGCGGGCCCGCTCGGTGCGCGGATAGGCTTCCAAGAGCCGCCAGAAGTCCGGCCCGTGACCGGGCACCAGCAGATGCGCCAGCTCGTGGCAGAGGACGTAGTCGATGACGTAGTCGGGCATCCCCTGGAGGCGGTGCGAGAGCCGGATGCTGCCCTCGGCCGGAGTGCACGAACCCCAGCGCGTGTTCTGGTTGGTGACCCAGCGCACGGAGGCGGGACGCGCGCGGCCGTCGAAGTACTGCGCCGACAGCCGCTCGGCGCGCTCGGCCAGCTCGGCGTCGCCGAGGACGCGTTTGCTCTCCTGGGCGGCGAGTTTGTCGAGCATGACGGTGACCCAGCGCTGCTCCTCCGCCTTCGACATCCGGGCGGGGATCAGCACGACGGTGCGATCGCCCTCGCGGTACGCGGAGACGGTCCGGCGGCGCCGGCTACTTCTGCGGACCTCGATCGCGCTCGCCCCCGAGCCGCTGGGCGGCTGGCTCGTCATGCTGCGCTGTGGCGTTCCGGCGCGGTGCAGTGGGTCGGCGGGCACGCCCCGACGTTACCCGGTGGGCCCGGGCAAAGTCCCGGCTCCGGGACGGTTCGATGCCGATCCCCCACCAAGCGTGGGATTCCTATGATTCCTACGACTGATCCGCACATCCGGTTTGCACGGCTCCACTCGACCGGTACACACAGCCTCGGTCGCCCCGTTTCACCCGCTATATGCGCCCCGCTTACCCGCTTCATCCCGTCGACTTATACGACAAATACCCCTGCCCTGTGGATAACTCCCGACGCCGGGCCGGCAGGCGCGGCATGCTGGCAGACGTCGGCGGGGCATGACCGGCTCCACCGGCGTCATGGGCCTTCCCGGGTTCCCCGGAAGGCCGGGGATGCTTCCACGGACGGGGGTCAGTCATGCATCCGGTGATGAAGCCCGCGCTGCGGCGCGGCTGGCGCGATCGCGACACCGTGCAGTTCGGGATGACCGCGGCGCACGCGCAGACGCTGGGGCCCATGGACCCGGCGACACGCGGCTTCCTCGATCTGCTCAACGGCGCCCGCGGGCTGCCCCTGCTGCGCGAGGAGGGCCGCCGCATACAGCTGTCGGCCGGCCGGGTCGACACCCTGCTGGAACGGCTCACGCACGCGGGCCTCGTCGACGACGCGCGCGGCGGCGGACCGGCCGCGGACGCCCTGCGCGAGCGTGACGACGTCCTGCAACGGCTGCGCCCCGACCTCACCTCACTCTCTTTGACCACGGCCGAACCGGGCGGCGCGCTCGCCCGGCTCGCCGCCCGCCGCGCCCTCGGCGTACGGGTGGAGGGCGCAGGCCGGGTCGGCGCCCTGCTGGCGTCGGTGCTCTCCGGCGCCGGCGTCGGCGAGGTCGACGTGCGCGACACCGGCCGCGTGGAGCCCTGGGACGTGGCCCCGGGCGGGCTGCCCGCCGACTCGATCGGCGATCGCCGGCAAGCGGCCGCGCAAGCCGCCGTCCGCCGCGCGGCACCGGACCGCCCGCGCCGCCACGCCCACTCCCCCGGAACGGCCGCCCAGGACCCCGGACTCTCCCTCGTGATCCTCACCCCCCGGGACGACGTGGGCGTGCACGCACCCGACCCGGTCGCCGCCGAGCCGCTCATGGCCTGCGGAACCCCGCATCTGTACGCCGGTGTCGTGGAGGGCACGGGAGTCGTCGGCCCGCTCGTCCTGCCCGGGGAGACCGGCTGCGCCCGCTGCCTGCACTTCGAGCGCTCCGACCGGGATCCGGCCTGGCCCCGGCTGATCGCCCAGTGGCGCTCCGCACCGGCCCGCCGGATCGGGGCCTGCGATCTGACACTGGCCACGGCGGTCGCCGGACTGGCCGCGGCACACGCGCTGGCCTTCCTCGACGGACACCCGCCCGCCTCCGCCGGCGCCCGCTGGGAGGTGTCGCTGCCCGGCCTGCACTGGTCCGCGCGGCCCGTCCGCCCGCATCCGGCATGCGGCTGCGCCGCCGCGGAGAAGGGTACGGAGAAAACCAGGGGGGAGCACTCCTCAACCGAAGGGAAGCCGCGCGCGACAATGGCGGTGCAACGGCTGTCGACGGAGCGACGACGCGAAGCGGGCGCGGCGCGGCCGACTGGGACTTGGAGGGCGCATGTCTGATCTTCCCCGGAAGGCGGTCACCAGAACCGCCAAGCTCGCCGCGCTCCCGCTCGGCTTCGCCGGCCGGGCGACCTGGGGGCTGGGCAAACGGATCGTGGGCGAGTCCGCGGAGATCGTCGGCAGGGAGCTGCAACAGCGCACGGCGGAGCAGCTGTTCAAGGTGCTCGGCGAGCTGAAGGGCGGCGCGATGAAGTTCGGTCAGGCCCTGTCCGTCTTCGAGTCCGCGCTGCCGGAGGAGGTCGCCGGCCCCTACCGCGCGGCCCTGACCAAGCTCCAGGAGGCGGCCCCGCCGATGCCGACCCGCACGGTGCACGCCGTGCTGGAGGAGCGGCTGGGCCCGGACTGGCGGGAACTGTTCGAGGAGTTCGAGGACAAGCCGGCCGCCGCGGCCTCCATCGGTCAGGTGCACCGGGCGGTGTGGCACGACGGCCGCGAGGTGGCCGTCAAGGTCCAGTACCCCGGCGCCGGCGAGGCCCTGGTCTCCGACCTGGGCCAACTGAGCCGCTTCGCCCGCCTGTTGGGCCCTCTCATCCCCGGCATGGACATCAAACCGCTCATCGCGGAGCTGAAGGACCGTGTCTCCGAGGAACTGGACTACGCGTTGGAGGCCCAGGCCCAGGCCGTGCACGCGGAGGAGTTCGCCGACGACCCGGACGTGGTGGTCCCGGCGGTGGTGCACCAGTGCGAACAGGTCCTGGTCACGGAGTGGATCGACGGGATCCCCCTGTCGGAGATCATCACGGACGGCACCGAGCAGCAGCGCGACCGGGCCGGGCAGCTCCTGGCCCGCTTCCTGTTCTCGGGCCCGGCCCGCACCGGCCTGCTGCACGCGGACCCGCATCCGGGCAACTTCCGTCTGCTGCCCGGCGGCCCCAGCGGCGAGGACGACTGGCGCCTCGGCGTCCTCGACTTCGGCACGGTCGACCGGCTGCCCGGCGGCCTGCCCACACCGATCGGCGTCTCGCTCCGGCTGACCCTGGACGGCGACGCCGAGACGGTCTACGAACTCCTCTGCGAGGAAGGCTTCGTGAAGGAGTCCATAGAGCTGGACCCCGACGCCGTGCTCGACTACCTGCTGCCGATCATCGAACCCGCCCGCGTCGATTCCTTCACGTTCACCCGCACCTGGATGCGCAGCCAGGCCGCCCGCATCGCCGACCCCCGCTCCCCGGCCTACCAACTGGGCAAGCGCCTCAACCTGCCGCCGTCCTACCTGCTGATCCACCGGGTGACCCTGAGCACCATCGGCGTCCTGTGCCAGCTGGGCGCGACAGTACGGCTGCGCGAGGAACTGGAGGAATGGCTGCCGGGGTTCGTCGAGGAGGACGTGCCGGACGAGGACCTGCCCGAGGAGGAACCGGCGGCGGAGGCCTGATCCGGCATGCGCTGAAGACGGGGGACGGGGGAGAGGGGAGGGTGGGGGGAGGGGAGGGGAGGGGAGGGGAGGGCCCCAAGGGAGAGGCTCACCACCAGGAGGAATCCAGCCGCCCCTCGATCGCTCTGAGGTTCTCCCGGGAGCAGGCGTCGCAGAAGTACCGGCGGGTACCGCTCTCCACGGAGCAGGTCCAGGTGGCCGGCGGGGGGCCGTCGGCCGGGGCGCCGCAGCGGGCGCACACGAGCACGCGGTACTCCGGAGTGGAGCCGCCCTGATCACCGTCTCCGGGAGGACTCTTCACCTGGTGACGATAACTCCGCACCGGCCGATCGTCGTGCACAACGCACCGCGGGGGCCGGTCCGTTCGGCCGGACCGGCCCCCGCGTGGAAGTCTTCGCCTCCCCGGGCCGGGGAGGCCACCGCTTCTCAGGTGTGATCGTTACTGCATGACGGCCATGGCGAGCGCACGGCGGGCGCGGAGCGAGGCACGCTCGGCCCGGCGCTGCATCCGCTGGGCGACCACCAGGCGCAGAGCCCGGCGCTCTCTCCCGGCGTCGTCGAGGCGCTCGTGCATATGCGCACGAGCCAGGGCTTCTTGCATGAGTTGCATCTCACGGTTCCTGTTCTGGCGCGCTTCGGTCGCGCCGGTGGTGGTGAAGTCTGTGGTCGCGGAGCCTGCGGGCTCGCTGGTGGACGGCTTCATCGGGGCCTGCTTCTTGGGGTCGTGCGTGAGGGGGCGATCGATCGTTCCTGCGGTGTTCATGCCGTGACCGGGTTCTTCCGCGGGCGACCACGCGGCCGCTTCCGGGCGACGACGACACCCTGGACGAACAGCTCGCCGCCCCAGACGCCCCAGGGCTCACGCCGCTCCTTGGCGCCGGCGAGGCAGGCCTCGATCAGCGGGCAGGTGCGGCACAGGGACTTGGCGTACTCGACGTCTGCCGGCGACTCGGCGAAGAAGACCTCCGGGTCGTAGGAGCGGCAGGGAACGGGTACGCCGAGGTTCTCGATGGCGTCGTCGAGCGCGGTGAGCGCGGTGAGGGGGATCAAGGTGGAGTCCTCCGTGAGGCCGGGCGGGGGGATCGTTTGCGAAGGCGGTACGGACGGGGCGTGCGCTTCGAGTTGCACGGTTGGTCTTCCTCGTCTGGTCGTTCCGGCCGGTTGACCGGGTGTCGGCTGGTACCGGGTTCTTTTCTGCCCGAGGCCCCTTCGGCTCCGTTCTCCCGCTTGAGGGAAAACAGAAGGGCCGCGGATCCCGGATGGGGTTCCGCGGCCCTGAAGGCGCCGGCCTGATCGGCGATCAGGCTGGATCACTCCAGGGTTTAGGCCCGCGGGAGGCCCACATCTGGTGGTGCTGCGTCGTCTGCTTCCGGAATCCGGCACCGGCTGCCGCAAAGGCATAGGCATGTGCCTTTGCCGCTACCGCTTCCAGTGCCTTGGTCGGTCGCTCATTGCGCTCGCGGGTGGAAAGACCCTTGAGAGCAAGGGAGGACGCCGGACGGGCGGCACGGATGCCGGACAGACCGGTGCCCTGGTTCGAGGCGCCGAGCATGCACGTGGAGACGGTCGAGCGATCGGTCAGTTTGGCCGTGCTGGTGGTGCTGGTGTTGATGCTGATCACTGGACTCGCCTCCTCTCGGCGTCTTGGGGACTGGGGTGAGCCAGTCCGTTCGGATATGCAAGTACATCACGGAGGCGGGCCTTCGAGAAGGCCGCGGCTTCCGTGCCTAGAACCTATGGGGATTGCCGGGGCATGCGCAAACTATTTTTTCGACGAGTTCGTATCAGTCGTCCCTGTCGCCTTCGTTGATGTCCTGACCTGCGCAGATGGCCAGAACTTCGTCCCCGTAGCTGCGTAGCTTGCGGCTGAGGACGCCGGGGATGCGGGAGAGTTCGGCGGAGTTCTCCGGCCGTGCCTCGGCGATGGCCACGAGGGTGCGGTCGGTGAAGACGCAGAAGTCCGGCTGTCCGCTGCGCTCGGCCTGGACCGTCCGCCACTCGCGGAGGCGTTCGTAGAGGCCCTCGTCCATGTCCGAGGGGCACTCCTCGCAGCGCATCAGCTTCATCTCGCCCGCGTCGGTGAGCGTCCGCCCGCAGACCCGGCAGCGCGCGGGGCTGCGCTGGGCGCGCCGGGGTACGGCGGGGATGTCGCGGCCGGTGCCGCGTTCGACGCCGGCGCCGGTTGCGGTGCCGGCGCGGCCGGCCGTGGGGGTGGTGCCGGGGCGCAGGCCGTCGAGGAAGCGGCTGGCTCTGCGGTTGGGGCGCCCGCCCGGCGAGCGGGACAGGGCCCAGGAGACGTGGAGCCGTTCCCGCGCGCGGGTGACGCCGACGTAGAGGAGCCGACGTTCCTCCTCGATCTGTTCGTCGGTCTTGGCGTAGGTGATGGGCAGCATGCCTTCGGCGACGCCGACCAGGAAGACGACGTCCCATTCCAGCCCCTTGGCGGCGTGCAGGGACGCGAGGGTGACGCCCTGGACGGTGGGGGCGTGCTGGGCGTTCGCCCGCTCGTCCAGTTCGGCCACGAAGTCGGCGAGGGTGGCTTTCGGGTTGCCCGCCGCGAGGTCGTGGGCGAGGTTGACGAGGGCGGCCAGGGACTCCCAGCGCTCTCTGACGGCGCCGGAGCCGGCCGGGGGCTCGCTGGTCCAGCCTTCGCCGGAGAGCACGGCACGCACCTGGGAGGGCAGGTCGACGGCGTCGTCCAGGAGGGAGTCGTTGCCGCCGAAGCGGGCCGCGCCGCGCAGGGCGATGCCGGCCTTGCGGATCTCGGGGCGGTCGAAGAAGCGCTCGGCGCCGCGCAGTTGGTAGGGCACGCCGGCGTCGGCGAGGGCCTGCTCGTAGGTCTCGGACTGGGCGTTCGTACGGAACAGGACGGCGATCTCGGCGGCCGGGACGCCGACGTCGATCAGCTCGCGGATGCGGTGGGCGGCGCCCTCGGCCTCGGCGGGCTCGTCGGTGTATTCGGTGTGGACGGGTTCGGGGCCGGGGGCGCGCTGGGAGACCAGTTCCAGCCGGTGGTCGGCGGCGCGGCCGTGGGCCTGGGCGAGCAGGCCGTTGGCGAGGCGGACGACCTGGGGCGAGGAGCGGTAGTCACGGACCAGCTTCACGACGGTGGCGCCCGGGTGCTTGGTCCGGAAGTCCAGGAGGTGGTCCGGGGTTGCTCCCGTGAACGAGTAGATGGTCTGGCTGGCGTCGCCGACCACGCACAGGTTGTCCCGGTCGCCGAGCCACAGCTCCAGCAGCCGCTGCTGGAGCGGGCTGACGTCCTGGTATTCGTCGACGACGAAGTGCTGGTACTGCGCGCGGACCTGTTCGGCGATGTCGTGCCGGTCCTGGAGGATGGCGACGGTCAGCAGCAGGACGTCTTCGAAGTCGATCACCGCGCGGTCGCGTTTGAGGTTCTCGTAGGCCGCGTAGAGGTGTGCGATCTCGGCGGGCGCGCGGGGGGCCTCGCGGCCGGCCTTCGCGGCCGCGTACGGGTAGTCGGCGGGGACGGTCTGGGTGACCTTGGACCATTCGATCTCGGCGGTCACGTCGCGCAGTTCGCCGCGGTCGAGCCGGGTGCCGCAGGCGGCGGCCGCGTCGGCGACGAGTTGGATCTTGCGGTCGACCAGCCGGGGCATGCCGCCACCGATCGCTTTCGGCCAGAAGTACTGGAGCTGGCGCAGCGCTGCGGAGTGGAAGGTGCGGGCCTGGACGCCGTGGGCGCCGAGCTGGCGCAGCCGGCCGCGCATCTCACCGGCGGCGCGGTTGGTGAAGGTGACGGCGAGCACGGTGGAGGGTTGCAGGATGCCGGCGCGCACCCCGTAGGCGATGCGGTGGGTGATCGCCCGGGTTTTGCCCGTGCCCGCTCCGGCCAGGACGCACACCGGGCCGCGCAGGGCGGTGGCCACCGCGCGCTGCTCGGGGTCGAGCCCTTCGAGCACCGCGTCGGCAGAGTCCGGTACCTGCGGGAAGAGGGGGGAGTGCGTTGCTGCTGTCACACCGCAATGCTGCCAGGTCGCCCGGGGCTGCCGTGGCGGTTGTCCACAGGCGGGCACCCTTTGTTGTACTAATGCGGCAGGCGTCACAGCGGCCTGTGGACAACCGGGTGAGATGGGGCATACCCCGGGCGGGAATGGCGGGCCTTTCCCGTACGTTCTCCAGCGGACGACGTTTTCCGAGCTGCCTGAGGAGCGCGAGAGACATGCAGGGCACTGTGACGATGTACAGCACGACTTGGTGCGGCTACTGCCAGCGGCTGAAGAAGCAGCTGGAGCGGGAGGGCATCGCCTACACCGAGATCAACATCGAGCAGGACCCGGAGTCCGCGGCGTTCGTGGAGAAGGCGAACGGCGGCAACCAGACGGTCCCGACCGTGCTCTTCGGCGACGGCAGCACGCTGACGAACCCGTCGCTGGCCCAGGTGAAGCAGAAGATCGGCGCGTGAGGTTCCGCGGGTTCTCCGCGGTGACCACGGCAGGGCGGCCTCTGAGAGTCAGGGGCCGCCCTGCCGCGTCTTGTCCCAGACCGCGATGTAGCGCCACAGCAGCCGGCGCCGGTAGCGGCAGCCGGGCAGCAGGCGGCGGGCGGCCGCGCGGACCTCGCTCCAGTGCATGGGCGGGTCTTCCATGGGCATCGCCGCCGGGCTGCGCTTGCCGCCGTGCACGCGCGCGTGGGCGAGGCTGGCAGGCAGTCCGCAGGCGCTGATCGCCCGGTCGAGCGGGGTCTCGTTGCGGGCCAGCCCGACGACGACGAGTCGGCCGCCGGGCGCGACCAGCCGGGTCAGGGCACCGATGGCGTCGTCGAACCGGGTGTGGTGCACGACCGCGACCGCGCTGACGAACGCGTAGGCGCCCTGGGGCAGCGCGGCGCTGTCCAGGTAGTCGGCCTGTACGAAGGTGACGTTCCCGGGCTGTCGGGCGCGGGCCTGCCGGATCATCTCCGGCGAGCGGTCCACGCCTGTCACCGTCCGGGCGCGGGTGGCGAGCTTGCGCGCCAGGAGGCCGTCTCCGCAGCCCACGTCCAGGGCCGTGCGGCAGCCGTCGGGGACGGCTGCCAGCACGGCCCGGTGGTAGTGGACGTTGTGGTTCCAGTACGGATCGCCGGCCACCGGGAGGCGGCCTCAGACGAAGCTGCGGGTCGGCAGTGGCTTGCCGTACCACATCTCGATGAGGCGGGCCGCGATGGAGATGCCGTAGGGCGGCATGACCTCGCCGGACTCGAAGGCGTCGTGCAGCTCCTCGCGGGAGAACCAGCGGGCCTCGTGGATCTCGTCCCCGTCGACGTCGATGTCGATGGACGTGGCGTGGGCCATGAAGCCGAGCATCAGGCTGGAGGGGAAGGGCCAGGGCTGGCTGGCCACGTACTCCACGGAGCCGATGGTGACGCCGACTTCCTCGGACACCTCGCGGCGCACCGCCTGCTCGATGGACTCGCCGGGCTCGACGAAGCCGGCGAGTGTGGAGAATCGGCCCTCGGGCCAGTGGACCTGGCGGCCGAGCAGGATGCGGTCGTCCGCGTCGGTCACGGCCATGATCACGGCCGGGTCGGTGCGCGGGTAGTGCTCGGCGCCGCAGGCCTGGCAGCGGCGGATGTGGCCGGCGGCGGCGATCACCGTGCGCTCGCCGCAGCGGGAGCAGAAGCGGTGGGTGCGCTGCCAGTTCTCCAGGCCGACGGCGTGCACCATGAGTCCGGCGTCGCGCGGCGACAGGAGCAGGCCGGCCTCGCGCAGGCCGGCGGGGCGTGCCGACTGGTCGATGCGGCCGGGCAGGGCGTCCTTCTGGAGTGCGAAGTAGCTGACGCCGTCCTCGTCGATGCCGAGGAAGTAGCGGTGGGCCTCGGTGAGCGGGGCCTCGAAGGACGGTGTCATGACGAGTTCGGTCCGGCCGTCCGGGGTCTCGTCGATGAGCACCTGGCCGCCGGAGACCACGAAGCAACGGGTCGTGGGGTGGCTCCACGCCGCCGCGAGCCAGGCTTCGTCGAGCCGGTGGTGGGCGGCGCGGTCGATGCCGCTCGGGGCGGTCAGCGAGATGGGTCGGTCGGCTGTGTCGTCGGTCCAGGTGGTCACGGGTGCTTCCAACTCCCCCAGTACAGCGGTTCGTTCGGCGGGCGGTTCGGCGGGACGTACGGTGCGGTCAGGGCGTGGGTCGCCAGTTCTCGGCCAGGTCACCCCACAGGTAGGCGCTGGTCTCGACGCCCTTGAGGAGGAGGTCGAGCTCGACCTTCTCGTCGGGGGCGTGCCAGCCGTCGGAGGGGACGGAGATGCCCAGGAAGAGCACGGGGGCGCCGAGGACTTCCTGGAGGTCGGCGGCGGGCCCGGAGCCGCCCTCGCGCGTGAAGCGGACCGGTGTCTCGAAGGCGCGGCTCATGGCGCGCACCACGGATTGCAGGGCGGGGTGGTCGAGCGGGGTCAGGCACGGGCGCGTGGCCGAGCCGAAGTCGATCTCCCAGCGGATTCCGGCGGGCACCTGCTCGGCTGCCCAGGAGTGCACGGCCTTCTCGATGTGCTCGGGCTCCTGGCCCGCGACCATCCGGAACGACAGCTTCACCATGGCCGCGGACGGGATGATCGTCTTGCTGCCCGGGCCCTGGTAGCCACCGCCGATGCCGTTGACCTCGGCCGTCGGGCGGGCCCAGATCCGCTCCAGGGTGGTGTGCCCGGCCTCGCCGTGGGTGGCGCGGGACCTGGCGGTGTGCAGCCAGCGCTCCTCGTCGAAGGGCAGCAGGGCGAACAGCTCGCGCTCGCGGTCGGTCAGCTCGACGACGCCGTCGTAGAAGCCGGGGATCGCCACGCGTGCGTGCTCGTCGTGCAGCGCGGCGACCAGGCGCGCGAGCGCGGTCGCCGGGTTGGGTACGGCGCCGCCGAAGGAGCCGGAGTGGATGTCCTGGTCGGGGCCGTACAGGCGGATCTCGCACTCGGCGAGGCCGCGCATGCCCGTGCACACGGTCGGGGTGTCCTCGGACCACATGCCGGTGTCGGAGACGATCACGGCGTCGGCGGTGAGCCGCCCGGCGCGCTGTTCCACCAGGGCTCGGAAGTGCGGGGAGCCGGACTCCTCCTCGCCCTCGATGAGCAGCTTCAGGTTGACCGCGGGGGCGGTGCGGCCGGTGGCGGCGAGGTGGGCGCGGACGCCGAGTGTGTGGAAGAACACCTGGCCCTTGTCGTCGGCGGCACCGCGCGCGTAGAGCCGGTTTCCGCGGACGACCGGTTCGAAGGGGTCGCTGTCCCAGCCGTCCTCGCGGGCGGCGGGCTGCACGTCGTGGTGGCCGTAGACGAGCACGGTGGGGGCCTCGGGGTCGCCCGAGGGCCACTCGGCGAAGACGGCCGGGGCGCCGGGGGTCGGCCAGACCTCGACGGTCGGGAAGCCGGTCTCCCCGAGTTTCGCGGCGAGCCAGTCGGCGCTGCGCCGTACATCGGGCGCGTGGTGGGGCTGGGCCGACACGGAGGGGATGCGCAGCCATGCGGCGAGGTCGTCGAGGAAGGCGGCGCGGTGTTGCTCGATGTACGTGCGGACGGCGCTGTCCGGGGTCTGGCTCATGCTCACGAGCCTATCGGCCCGCACCGACATCCTCGGCGGGCGGTTCGTCACACTCGATCCGGCTCCCGGTCCGCCTCCCCCGCGGCCGTGCGGCCTGCTTCCTGGTCGCCCGTGAGCAGCCGCTCCAGCGCGGCCCGGTCCGGCAGGCCCGCGGGGCGTACGACCTCGCCGCTGCGCACGTACAGGAAGGCGGCCGTGACCGACTCGGGCGGCACGCCCTGCTGCTCGGCCCAGGCCAGCCGGTACACGGCGAGCTGGAGCGGGTCCGCCGCGCGGGTGCGGCTGGTCTTCCAGTCGACGATCTCGTACGTCGCCTCGTCGCCGTCGCCGTTCTTGTAGACGGCGTCGATCCGGCCGCGTACGACGCGGCCGGCCAGGGTGAACTGGAAGGGGGCCTCGACGCGGTACGGGGTGCGCCGGGCGTAGGCGCTGCGTTCGAAAGCCTCCTTCAGGGCCTGGAGGTCCTGTTCGTCGGCGATCTCGGCGTCGCTGCCGGGCAGCTCGTCCGGTTCGAGCAGGGGCAGTGTCAGCTCTTCGAAGCGGGCCTCCACCCAGGCGTGGAACCGGGTGCCCCGGCGCGCGGCCGGTTGCGGGGGGCGCGGCATGGGGCGCGCGAGCTCCTGCGCGAGCCCGTCGGGGTCCTCGGCCAGGAGCATCAGCTGGGACGCGGTCAGTGTGACGGGCAGGGGGACGTCCGTGACGGTCCTGCGGGCGCGCAGCAGCTCGCCGGTGAGCGCGTCCAGGTCACGGTCCCAGGAGGCGACGGCGCGGGCCTCCTCCGGGGTGAGGCGCGGGTGCGGCTCGGCGGGGCGGGGGTGGTGCGGCGGGGCGGGTGCCTGGTGGGGGACGGCGGGCCGGGCGGTGTCCCGGGTGCCCGGGCCGGCAGGGTCGTCCGCGCCCTCCAGGGGTGCGGAATCCGGTGGGACGTCCGTGTCGTACGGCGGCTCCTCGTCGCCGAAGGGGTCCGCCTCGTAGTCGCCGAAGGGGGTCTCGTCGTAGTCGTGGGGGAGGTCCGCCTCGTGCTCGTCGTACGGCTCGTCCGCGTAGGGGTCCCCGTCCGGGGGCGTGGGCCACTGCGGGTCGTCGAAGGCGGCGGGGTCGTGGGCGGCCGACGGGCGGCCGGTGTCCCGGACGGTGAGGGCGTCCAGGTGGGCGAGGACGGTCTCGGCGGCCGCGCGGCGGCGGGTCAGGGCGGCGTCGTCCAGCGGGAGCGGCCATGCCTGGTCGGCACTCGCCGCGTGTAGGGCCGGGTTCTGCTCGTCCTCGGCGGGCTCGTCCGCCCACTGCTCGATCTCGCCGTGTCCGGCCGCGCAGTGGTCGTACAGGGCCTGGAGGAAGCCGGACGGGCCGCGCGGCTTCTTCTGGCTGGGGCCCCACCAGTGGCCGGAGCCGAGCAGGAGGGAGCGGGGGCGGGTGAAGGTGACGTAGCCGAGGCGGAGCTCCTCGGTGTGCTGGTGGTCCTTCATGGCCTCGTGGAAGGCCTTCATGCCGCGCGAGTCCCAGCTGTCCGCGTCGGGCAGGGTGTCGGCGTCGCCGCGCAGGGCGTGCGGCACCACCTTGGCCTGCGCCGTCCACTTCTCGCGGCCCTGGGCGCTCGGGAACGTGCCCTCGACCAGTCCCGGGACGGCCACGACGTCCCACTCCAGGCCCTTGGATTTGTGGGCGGTGAGCACCTTGACGGTGTTCTCGCCGCCGGGCAGGGCGTTGTCGAGGCCTTTCTCGTACTGCGCGGCGGTGCGCAGGAAGCCGAGGAAGGCGAGCAGGGTCGCCTCGCCGTCGCTGGCCGCGAAGGAGGCGGCGATGTCGAGGAAGTTGGACAGGGTCTCGCGGCGGCGGGCGGCCAGGGCGTGCGGTGACGCCGACAGCTCCACCTCCAGGCCGGTGACGGCAAGGACGCGGTGCAGGACGTCCATCAGCGGGTCGGACAGGGAGCGGCGCAGGTCGCGCAGCTCGGCCGCGAGGCGGGCGAAGCGCACGCGCGCGTCCGCGGAGAACGGCAGCGCGTCGTCGGGGCCGTCGTCGAAGGCGCCCTCCGCCGGCGTCTCCAGGAAGGTGTCGAGGGCGTCGGCGAGCGATATCACCTCGGACGGGTCGACCCCCTCGACGGCCGCGGCGAGCCGGCGGTCCGGGTCGTCGGTGTCGCCGACGCGCGCGTGGGCGACCAGCAGCCGGGCGCGTCGGCCCAGCAGGGCGAGGTCGCGGGGGCCGATGCGCCAGCGCGGGCCGGTCAGCAGGCGCACCAGGGAGGCGTTGGCGCCGGGGTCCTGGAGCACCTCGCAGACGGCGACGAGGTCGGCGACCTCGGGCAGGTGCAGCAGTCCGGACAGGCCGACGACCTCGACGGGGATGTCGCGGGCCACGAGCGCGCCCTGGATCTCGGCGAAGTCGGTCGCCGTACGGCACAGGACGGCGATCTCGCCGGGAGCGGTGTCCGTGCGCACGAGGTGGGCGATCGAGTCGGCGAGCCAGTCGATCTCCTCGGCATGGGTGCGCAGCAGGGCGCAGCGGACCGTGCCGTCGCGCTCCGCGCCGGGGGCGGGGCGCAGGGCCTCCACACCCGCGTGCATGGCGCGCAGGGGCTCGGCGAGGCCGTTGGCGAGGTCGAGGAGGCGGCCGCCGCTGCGGCGGTTCTCGCTGAGCGCCTGCCGGGTCGCGGGGCGGCCGTCGGCCCGGGCGAAGTGCGCGGGGAAGTCGTCGAGGTTGGCGACGGAGGCGCCGCGCCAGCCGTAGATGGCCTGGCAGGGGTCGCCGACCGCGGTGACCGGGTGACCGGTGCCGCCGCCGAACAGGCCCGCCAGCAGGACGCGCTGGGCCACGGAGGTGTCCTGGTACTCGTCCAGGAGCACCACGCGGAACTCCTCGCGCAGGAGGCGGCCCACCTCGGGCACGCGCGCGAGGCGGGCCGACAGGGCGATCTGGTCGCCGAAGTCGAGCAGGTCGCGTGCGCGTTTGGCGGCCCGGTAGCGCTGCACGAGGTCGGCGAGTTCCCGGCGGGCGGCGGCGGTCTCGGGGACCTTGCGCAGGTCGGCGTTGGTGAGCTTGGCGCTGCGCAGGGTGTGGAGCAGGCCGGCGTCCCAGGCGCGCAGTTCCTCGGGGTCGACGAGGTGTTCGGCGAGTTCGGAGTCGAGGGCGAGCAGGTCGCTGACGAGGTCGGCGAAGGAGCGGGTCAGGGCGGGGTAGGGGCCGGGGGCCTCGCGCAGCACGCGCGCGGCGAGCTGGTAGCGGGTGGCGTCGGCGAGCAGCCGGGAGGCGGGCTCCAGGCCGATGCGCAGGCCGTGGTCGGTCAGCAGCCGGCCGGCGAAGGCGTGGTACGTCGAGATCACCGGCTCGCCCGGCGGGTTGTCCGGATCGATGACGTCGGGGTCGGTGACGCCGGCCCTGACCAGTGCCTTGCGGACGCGTTCGGCCAGCTCGCCGGCGGCCTTGTTGGTGAAGGTCAGGCCGAGGACCTGTTCGGGGGCGACCTGTCCGGTGCCGACCAGCCAGACCACGCGCGCGGCCATCACGGTGGTCTTGCCCGACCCGGCTCCGGCCACGATCACCTGCGGGGCGGGCGGCGCGGTGATGCAGGCCGTCTGCTCCGGGGTGAACGGGATGCCGAGGAGCTCCTTGAGCTGTTCGGGATCGGTGATAGGGGCGGGCATGTCGGAAAAGGCTAGCGGCGCGCACTGACAGTCGAGCGCGGATCAGCCCTGCGGGGCGAAAGAGACGCAGGTCAGCGCAGGTGGTGCCGTCCGTCACTCCCGCCCCGGCCAGGCTCACTCGACCACGTGCCGCCCCTCGGGCCGGGCGCTGCACGAGGCGCGGAACGCGCAGTGCGTGCAGTGCTGGCCGGTGCTCGGCGCGAACCGCTCGTCGAGGACCTTTCCGGCGGCGGTGGCCAGCAGCTCGCCGACCCACTCCCCCGACAGCGGCTCCTGGCTCTGCGTCCTCGGCAGGCTGTCGCCGCCGTCGCGCTTGGCGGCGCCCTGCCTCAGGTGCACCAGTTCGGCGCCGCCCGGTTCGGGACGTACGCCGTCGAAGGCCTCGTCGGCGGCGCCTTCGCGCACGGCGAGCTGGTAGACGGCGAGCTGGGGGTGGCGGGCCACCTCGGCGGCGCTGGGCGCCTGTTTGCCGGTCTTGAAGTCCACCACGTACGCGCGTCCCTCGCCGTCCGCCTCCACGCGGTCCATCTGGCCGCGGATGCGGACCTCGTAGTCGCCCGCTCGGAGGGTGACGTCGAAGTCCTGCTCGCTCGCCACGGGGGTGCGGCCGGTGCGGTCCAGGACGTGCCAGTTCAGGAAGCGTTCGAGCGCCACGCGCGCGTTGTCCTTCTCCTGCCTCGACTTCCACGGCGCGTCGAAGGCGAGCGCGTTCCACACCGAGTCCAGGCGCTCCATGAGGACGTCGAGGTCGGCCGGGGTACGGCCGGAGGCGACTTCGTCGGCGAGGACGTGGACGACGTTCCCGAAGCCCTGGGCGGTGGTGGCGGGCGTGTCGGCCTTCACCTCGCGCCCCAGGAACCACTGGAGCGCGCAGGTGTTGGCGAGCTGGTCGAGAGCGCTGCCGGAGAGCACGACCGGCTGGTCGCGGTGGCGCAGCGGCACCTTGCTCTCCGTCGGGTCGTACATGCCCCACCAGCGGTAGGGGTGCGCGGAGGGCACCAGGGGGCGGCCGTCCTCGTCGGCGAGGGCGGCGAGGCGGGCCAGGCGGTGGGCGGCGGCCTCCCGCAGCGGGGCGGACGCGCGCGGGTCGACGGTGGTGGCGCGCAGTTCGGCGACGAGCGCGGCGACGGACAGCGGGCGACGCGGCCGGCCGGTGACGTCCCGGGGCTCGACGCCGAGTTCGGCCAGGAACCGGGACGGCTGATCGCCGTCGTCGGCCGGTGTCTTCACGGCGGTCACGACCAGACGCTCACGCGCACGCGTGGCGGCGACGTAGAACAGCCGGCGCTCCTCGGCGAGCAGGGCGCCCGGCGTCAGCGGTTCGGCGAGTCCGTCGCGGCCGATGCGGTCGGCCTCCAGGAGGGAGCCGCGGCGGCGCAGGTCGGGCCACAGGCCCTCCTGGACACCGGCGACGACAACCAGGCGCCACTCCAGGCCCTTGGCGCGGTGAGCGGTCATCAGGCGGACGGCGTCGGGGCGCACGGCGCGGCGCGCGAGCGTGTCGGCGGCGATGTCCTCGGCCTCGATCTCCTCCAGGAAGTTCAGCGTGCCACGCCCCCCGGTGCGCTCCTCCGCGCGCGCGGCGGTGGCGAACAGCGCGCACACGGCGTCCAGGTCGCGGTCGGCGTTGCGGCCGGCCGCTCCGCCGCGCCGGGCGGCCCGTTCCAGGCGGGCGGGCCAGGGCGTGCCCGCCCACAGGTCCCACAGCGCCTCCTCGGCCGTACCGCCGCCCGCGAGGCGCTCGCGGGCCTTGCGCAGCAGCGCGCCGAGGCGCTGCGCCCCGCGCGCGTACGCCGGGTCGTGCACGGCCAGGCGCTCGGGCTCGGCGAGCGCCCGCGCGAGAAGCTCGTCGGAAGGCGGCGGGAGCGCGTTGCCGGCCGCGCGCTCCTCCTCGCGCAGCGCGCGCCCGAGCCGGCGCAGATCGGCCGCGTCCATGCCGGCGAGGGGGGAGGTGAGCAGGGTGAGAGCGGTTTCGGTGTCGAGCCAGGAGGTGTCCGCGGTCGGCGCACCCATGTCCTCGCCGCCTTCGACGCCTTCGGTGGCGGCGTCTGGGGCGGCTTCTTCGGTGACTTCCTCGGTGGCCTCGCGGCGGCCGGCCTCCGCCACGGCCACAGCGCGCAGGGCCGTCAGCAGGGGTGCCACCGCCGGCTCGTGCCGCAGGGGCAGATCGTCGCCGTCGATGTCCAGCGGTACGCCGGCCGCGGTCAGGGCGCGGCGGAGCGTCGGGAGGCGGGATCCGGCCCGGACGAGGACGGCCATGTCGCTCCAGCGGACGCCGTCCTCCAGGTGCGCGCGGCGCAGGACGTCCGCGATGTTGTCCATTTCCGTACCGGCCGTGGGGTACGTGTAGACCTCGACGCGGCCCCCGTCCCGTACGGCGGCCGGTTCGCGGTGGGCGCGCACCTTGTCGGCGGCCAGCCGGGTCAGCGGCATGCGCTGGGTGATCAGACGGGTGGCGGCCAGCAGGGCGGCGCCGAAGCGGCGGGAGGTGCGCAGCACCTCGACGGGGGCGGGGCGGCCGTCCACGCGCGCGAAGGCCGCCGGGAAGTCGAGGATGCCGTTCACGTCGGCACCCCGGAAGGCGTAGATCGACTGGTCGGGGTCGCCGAAGGCGACCAGGGTGCGTCCGCCGCCGGCCAGGGCGTGCAGGAGCCGTACCTGGGCGGGGTCGGTGTCCTGGTACTCGTCCACGTACACGGCGTCGTACCGGGCGGCGAGCCGCGTGGCGTTCTCGGGGCGCCCGGCGAGCAGGACCGCGCGGTGGACCAGTTCCGCGTAGTCGATCACGCCCTGCATGTCGAGCACGTCCAGGTACTCGGCGAGGAACGCGGCCGCCGCGCGCCAGTCGGGGCGGCCGATACGGCGGGCGAAGGCGTCCAGGGCGTCGGGGCCGAGGCCCAGCTCACGGCTGCGGGCGAGGACGGCGCGGACCTCGTCGGCGAAGCCGCGCGTGGTCAGGCAGGCGCGCAGGTCGTCGGGCCAGCGCACGTGCGTGAGCCCGAGCCGCTCCAGATCGGGCTGTCCGGCGAGCAGCTCCCGCACGGCGACGTCCTGCTCGGGGCCGGAGAGCAGGCGCAGCGGCTCGGCGAACAGCTCGCTGTCCTGGTGGCCGCGCACCAGGGCGTAGCAGTACGAGTGGAACGTGGTGGCCCGGGGCGCGCGGGCGGCGCCCATGCGCAGGGCCATGCGGTCGCGCAGCTCGACGGCGGCCTTGCGGCTGGACGTCAGCACCAGGATGCGTTCCGGGTCCGCGCCGCGGGCGATCCGCGCGGCGACGGACTCGACCAGGGTGGTGGTCTTGCCGGTGCCCGGGCCGGCGAGGACGAGCAGCGGTCCGCAGCGGTGGTCAACCACGGCACGCTGGGCCGCGTCCAGACGAGGGGGATCCGCAGCGGCGGGAGGGGTACGGACCAGCCGGTAAGCGCCACGGCTCCCCTGCCGCACCTGGGGGTGCGGCAGGCGTCCGGTGGAGGAAGAGGAGCTCACGTGGCTGGCCGGTCCTGGTGGTCGTGCTGATGGGCGGGCGGTCACGCGCGCGAGGCGGCGACCACGGTGTGCGGGGGACGGGTACAGCCGACGCTACGCCGCCACGCCGGACGGAAGCAGGGCTTCCGCTTCATCCCTCGCGGCGCTCGCGCCACGCGCGTCCCACACCTCACGAACGTACGTCATGCCACGGACGTCCCCCCTGTCCCCCGTACGGGCCACAGGCTCTCCCCTGGGGCGTCCGATGGCGGAAGCTGTCAGGTGTGACCCTCAGCGTCCGCCCCGCCGTCCCACCGGGCCCGCCGCATGTCGAGCCGCGGCAGATGCCCCTCGGTGCTTCTGCCCGCCTCTCTCAGCGGCGTGCCCTCCGCGCGGTAGTGGCCGAGGGCACGCAGCTCGTGTCCCGGCAGCAGCACGCCGTCGGCACGGACGACGCGCCACCACGGCACCGCGCCTCCGTAGAGGGACATCACCCGGCCGACCTGGCGCGGTCCTCCCTCCTCGAGCCACTCGGCGACATCGCCGTACGTCATCACGCGGCCCGGCGGGATCCGCTCGGCGACCTCAAGGACCCGCTCGGCGTACTCCGGCAGTGCGTCCGCGTACCCCTCGCGGGTGTCCTCGGCAGGGCTCTGCTCGCTCATTCGCCCCATCCTGCCGCACTGCACCGACAGCGCGGCGCGGACGGCGGGAACGGCCCTCTCGCCCCTGGACGGCGCTTCGGGCAGACTGTGCGCCCGCGCATCCGCACCCTGATGCCCCCGCGGGTCGGTGGGGCATGCCACCATCGTGCGGGCGGTGACCGGTGATACGAGACCAAGAAGAGACCATGAAACAGCAGGGCGTGCACCCCGAAGGCGGGGCGGGCACCCCTGACGCCGCCGCGCGCCCAGGCGCCGCCGGCGCGGGCAAGAGCGACGGCACACACCAGGAAGACACCGGTCCACGCACGGACGACGCCACGCGTGCGCGTGGGAAGGACGCCGCGGCCCGAAAGGGCGACGGCACGCAGGCGCGCGGAGACGACCATCACGACAGCGAGGGGGCGCACGTCCTGGAGAACACGCCCCCCGACCACGGTCCGGGCGCCGACGGCGAACAGCACGCCGACGAGGTGGAGGGTGACGAACCGCTGCTCCCCGCGCGCGTGCACCGCCCGTCCGACCTCATGCGGCTGCTGGTCGGCGTGCTGGCCATCGCGGTGCTGCTCGCGATCGCCGCGTTCGCGCACGGCACCACCTCGGGCCTCGAACAGGACATCAACAAGGGCACCGGGCAGGCTCCCGACCTGCTGATCAGGTTCGCGGGGCTGGCGTCCAGCATCGCGATCCTGCTGGTCCCGGTCGCCTTCGCGATCGAGCGGCTGATCAAACGCGACGGACTGCGCATCGCCGACGGCGTCCTCGCCGCCGTCCTCGCCCACGGAGTGACCCTCGCGACCGACCTGTGGGTCGCGAGAGGCGCCCCGAACTCGATCCAGGAGGCGCTCACCCAGCCCTCGCCGGGCGATCTGCACGTCCTGACCGACCCCGTGCACGGCTATCTGGCACCCGTCATCGCCTACATGACGGCCGTCGGCATGTCCCGCAGACCCCGATGGCGCTCGGTGCTGTGGATCGTCCTGCTGCTCGACGCGTTCTCGATGCTGGTCACCGGCTACACGACACCGTTCTCGATCATCCTGACGGTGCTGATCGGCTGGACCGTCGCCTACGGCACGCTCTACGCGGTCGGCTCCCCCAACGTCCGCCCCACCGGCCAGACCCTGATGGCGGGCCTGAGGCACGTCGGCTTCCACCCCGTCGCCGCGGCCCGCGAGGAGGCCGTGGAGAGCGAGAACGGCGACCGCGGCCGGCGCTACTTCGTCACCCTGGAGGACGGCCCGCCGCTGGACGTCACGGTCGTCGACCGGGAACAGCAGGCCCAGGGCTTCTTCTACCGGGTGTGGCGCAATCTGACCCTGCGCGGTTTCGCCACCCGTTCCAGCCTCCAGTCACTGCGGCAGGCGCTGGAGCAGGAGGCCCTGCTGGCGTACGCGGCGATCGCGGCCGGCGCCAACGCGCCCAAGCTGATCGCCACCTCCGAACTCGGCCCCGACGCCGTCATGCTCGTCTACGAGCACACCGGCGGGCGCACACTCGACTCGCTGACCGACGCGGAGATCACCGACGACCTGCTGCGCCACACCTGGCACCAGGTGCAGGCGCTGCAGTCCCGGCGCATCGCGCACCGCAGGCTCGCAGGTGACGCGGTTCTGGTGGATCGTTCCGGCACGGTGATCCTCACCGAACTGCGCGGCGGCGAGATCGCGGCCGGCGAACTGCTCCTGCGCATGGACGTGGCCCAGCTGGTCACCACCCTCGCTCTGCGGGCCGGCGCCGAGCGGGCGGTGGCCTCGGCGGTCGGGGTGCTCGGCCCGGACGCGGTCGCCGACTGCCTGCCCCTGCTCCAGCCGATCGCCCTGACGCGCTCCACGCGCGCGACGCTGCGCAAACTGGCCCGGGAGCGCGCCCAGCGCGAGCGCGACGCCGTGCTGGAGGCATCCCGGCAGACCAGGCAGGCCCGGCCGGAGGAAGCCGGGGAAGACGGCACCAAGGCCCTCGAAAAGGCCGACAAGAAGGCCGCACGCGCGCAGGCGCGGGCCGAGAAGCGGGCCATCGACGAGGCGCTCGAAGAAGCGCGTGAAGAGGATCTGCTCACGCAGATCCGTCACGAGGTGCTGCGGATCAGGCCGCAGGCACCGGTGGAGCCGGCCCGGCTGGAGCGGGTGCGGCCGCGCACCCTGATCAGTTTCATCGCGGGCGCCATCGGCGCGTACTTCCTGCTGACGCAGCTCACACACATCGAGTTCGGGCCGCTCGTCGCGGGCGCCCAGTGGGGCTGGGTCGCGGCGGCCGTGCTGTTCGCGGCGCTCAGTTACGTCGCGGCGGCGATGCAGTTGCTCGGGTTCGTGCCGGAGCGTGTGCCCTTCCTGCGAGCCGTGGCGGCCCAGGTGGCCGGCTCCTTCGTGAAGATCGTGGCACCGGCGGCGGTCGGCGGTGTGGCCCTCAACACGCGCTATCTCCAGCGCGCGGGGATCCGGCCGGGGCTCGCGGTGGCGAGCGTGGGCGCGTCGCAGCTGGCCGGGCTCGGCGCCCACATCCTGATGCTGCTGTCCTTCGGCTATCTCACCGGCACCGAGAAGACGCCGTCCCTGTCGCCGTCCCGCACGGTCATCGCGGGGCTGCTGACGGTGGCGGTGCTGGTACTGGTGGTGACGTCGGTGCCGTTCCTGCGGAAATTCGTCGTCACGCGCGTGAGGTCGCTGTTCGCGGGCGTCGTGCCCCGCATGCTCGACGTGCTCCAGCGGCCGCAGAAGCTGATCACCGGCATCGGCGGCATCCTGCTGCTGACGTTCTGCTTCGTGATGTGCCTGGACGCCTCCATCCGGGCGTTCGGCGGCAGTACGGCCTCGCTCAGCATCGCCAGCGTCGCCGTGGTCTTCCTCGCCGGCAACGCGCTCGGTTCCGCCGCGCCCACCCCGGGCGGCGTGGGCGCCGTGGAGGCGACCCTCACGGTCGGTCTGATCGCCGTCGGACTGCCCAAGGAGGTCGCCGCCCCGGCGGTCCTGCTGTACCGCCTGCTGACGCTGTGGCTGCCGGTGCTGCCGGGCTGGCTGGCGTTCAACCACCTGAGCCGCAAGGGATCCTTGTAAGAGAGCGGGGTGCGGGTACCTCGTACGGCCCGCGTCCCGCGCGCATGGGCGTACCCGCCCCCAGGATGGGTACATGGCGAACCCCTCCCGGCTGCGCTGCGCCGCCCTGACCACCACCGCCGTGTTGCTGGCCGCATCGCTGGCAGGATGCGGCGACGGCGCCGAGGACGGGGATCTCACGGCGCAGAAGCTGCACTGGAAGGACTGCCCGGCTCCGTCCGAGGCCGAGGGCGGCGGCAGCGCCCCGTCCCCACTGCCGAGCGGCGCCACATGGCAGTGCGCCACCATGCGGGCGCCCCTGGACTGGGGCAAGCCGAAGGGCGACACGATCAGCATCGCCCTGATCCGCGCCAGGGCGAGCGGCCCGGAGAGCAAGCGGATCGGCTCGCTCGTGTTCAACTTCGGCGGCCCCGGCGGCAGCGGGGTCAGCACGCTGCCCGCGTTCGGCTCGGACTACGACGTCCTGCGCACCCGCTACGACCTGGTGAGCTTCGACCCGCGCGGGGTCGGCCGCAGCGCGCCGGTGAAGTGCGAGAGCAACGCCCAGCTGGACGTGTTCTTCCAGCAGGACTCGACGCCCGACAACAGCGCCGAGCGCGCCCAGTTGGTGAACCGCACCAAGCAGTTCAACGCGGAATGCGAGAAGAACTCCAGGAAGGTCCTGCCGCACGTGGCGACCACCGACGCGGCCCGCGACATGGACCTGATGCGCCAGGTCCTCGGCGACGACAAGCTGCACTACTTCGGCATCTCCTACGGCACCGAACTCGGCGGCGTGTACGCCCACTTGTTCCCCAGGAACGTCGGCCGGGCCGTCTTCGACGGCGTCGTCGACCCCACGCAGAACCCCGAACAGAGCGCGCTAGGACAGGCCGAGGGCTTCCAGCTCGCGCTCGACAACTTCGCCGAGGACTGCACGTCGAAGTCCACGCAGTGCCCGATCGGCGACACCCCGGAGGACGTGAAGAACCGCATCGCGAAGCTCCTCAACGACCTGGAGAAGAACCCGATCTCCGGCGACCCGCCGCGCCGGCTCACCCAGACCGCCGCGACGAACGGCATCGCACAGTCCCTGTACTCCAA
This sequence comes from Streptomyces sp. NPDC055966, assembly GCF_042269865.1. Lineage (NCBI taxonomy): Bacteria > Bacillati > Actinomycetota > Actinomycetes > Kitasatosporales > Streptomycetaceae > Streptomyces > Streptomyces sp. NPDC055966. The sequence continues at coordinate 148,293 of NZ_JBHJYK010000008.1, read as the reverse complement.
GGACTTCTGGGAGTACCTGACCGAGGGCCTGGAGGCGGCCTACGAGGGGGACGGCAGGATCCTCATGCTGCTGTCCGACTCGATGAACGGCCGCAGTGAGAACGGCGAGTACAGCAACATCACCGCGGCCAACACCGCGATCAACTGCGCCGACGAGAAGCCGCGGTACAGCGCGGACTTCGTCCAGCAGAGGCTGCCCGAATTCCGCGCCGCCTCCCCGCTGTTCGGGGACTTCCTGGCCTGGGGCATGATCAGCTGCACCGACTGGGCCGTGCCCGGCGCCGCCGACCATCCCGACGTCAGCGCGCACGGGTCGGCGCCCATCCTCGTCGTCGGCAACACCGGCGACCCGGCCACCCCGTACGAGGGCGCCAGGAAGATGGCCGAGGCGCTCGGCAGTGGCGTCGCCGTCGAGCTGACGTACAAGGGCCAGGGGCACGGTGCGTACGACAGCAAGGACAAGTGTGTGCAGAGCAAGGTGAACGACTACCTGCTGAACGGGACGGTGCCGAAGGCCGGGGCGGTCTGCTCCTGACGTTTCCGGCTGCTCCGTCACTTCTCGGCCCGCTGGGTGATGGCCGCCTCGGTGCGGTCTCCCAGGAACTCGTACCAACGGCGTTCGAGGCAGACGTAGCGCACGTCCGCTTCGACGAGGCTGAGGAAACCCGACACCGTCTCGGTGAGGCGTTGTTGCAGCCCCGGGTCGGCCAGCGTTCCGTCTTCGGCGAAGGCCTGGTAGCTGTTGGCCAGGCTGAACATGTCCGGGTAGACGCGGGTGCCCAGGTGCTCCAGCGGAACCCTCAGGGCCCACAGCCCGCGGTTGCCGCCGACCAGCGACGGCGAGGCGGAGACGAGCAGCGCGTGCTTGGTCTTGAACGGCTGCGGCCGGACACGCGAGACCCAGTCGATCGCGTTCTTCAGCACTCCCGGCACGGACGCGTTGTACTCCGGCGAGGAGATGACGAAGGCGTCGCTCTGTTCGAGCCGGTCGCGCAGGGCGAGGGCGCCGTGCGGCAGCCCCTCACCGGCCTCCGTGTCGCCGTCGTACAGGGGCATGTCGAAGTCGTGCATGGCGGCGAGGTCGACGGCGGCACCGGTGTCGGAGAGGAGCCGGGCCACGAGGGAGGCGAGGCGGGCGTTGGTCGAATCGCCCCGCAGAGCCGCGCCGAAGACCAGGATGCGCAGCGGGCCGGGAAGCGTGTCCGTGGGCATGGGTCCGTCCTTCCGTCGCGGGCAAGCGCCTCCAGGCGAGCGCCCCACCGACCAGTGTGGTTCCCCGGCCGACGTCACGCGACAGGGCCGGGAACCGACGGGCCCGAGCCGGCCGGGACGATGGCCGACGCCGACCGGCAACGACGGAAGCCCACGGCATCCGAGCTGGTCAGAGCCGTGGGCTTCGTCCGTCCCACCGGTCAGCGGGGCTGTCGGTCAGTAGACCGGCTTGTTCGGTTCGATCTGGTTGACCCAGCCGATGACGCCGCCGCCCACGTGGACGGCGTCGGCGAAGCCCGCGGACTTCAGCACGGCGAGGACTTCCGCACTGCGGACACCCGTCTTGCAGTGCAGGACGATCTTCTTGTCCTGCGGGAGATCCTGCAGGGCGGCGCCCATGAGGAACTCGTTCTTGGGGATCAGCTTGGCGCCCGGGATGGAGACGATCTCGTACTCGTTCGGCTCGCGGACGTCGATGATCTCGATGTTCTCGCCGTCGTCGATCCACTCCTTGAGCTGCTTCGGAGTGATCGTCGAGCCGGCGGCCGCCTCCTGGGCCTCCTCGGACACGACACCGCAGAAGGCCTCGTAGTCGATGAGCTCGGTGACGGTCGGGTTCTCGCCGCAGACCGCGCAGTTCGGGTCCTTGCGGACCTTGACCTGACGGTACGTCATCTCCAGGGCGTCGTAGATCATCAGGCGGCCGACCAGGGGCTCGCCGATGCCCGCGAGGAGCTTGATGGCCTCGTTGACCTGGATGGAGCCGATGGACGCGCACAGCACGCCCAGGACGCCGCCCTCGGCGCAGGAGGGGACCATGCCGGGGGGCGGGGGCTCCGGGTAGAGGCAGCGGTAGCAGGGGCCGTGCTCGGACCAGAAGACGGAGGCCTGACCGTCGAAGCGGTAGATCGAGCCCCACACGTACGGCTTGTTCAGCAGTACGCACGCGTCGTTGACGAGGTAGCGGGTCGCGAAGTTGTCCGTGCCGTCGACGATCAGGTCGTACTGGCTGAAGATGTCCATCACGTTCTCGGCTTCGAGCCGCTCTTCGTGAAGGATCACGTTCACGTACGGGTTGATGCCCTTGACGCTGTCACGGGCGGACTCGGCCTTGGAGCGGCCGATGTCGGACTGGCTGTGGATGATCTGGCGCTGCAGGTTCGACTCGTCGACCTCGTCGAACTCCACGATGCCCAAGGTGCCCACACCCGCGGCGGCCAGGTACATCAGCGCGGGCGAGCCCAGGCCGCCGGCGCCGACACACAGCACCTTGGCGTTCTTCAGCCGCTTCTGCCCGTCCATGCCCACGTCGGGGATGATCAGGTGGCGGGAGTACCGGCGGACCTCGTCTACGGTGAGCTCAGCGGCTGGCTCAACCAGGGGTGGCAACGACACGGGGACTCCGTTGGTCGGTCAAACAGTACGGTTGTTCTCCCCGTAACACTGCCACGGCCTTTTTCATTCCGAGACACCTGTTCCGATACGCGAGACGATGTCGTCCCAGTAGCCGGGCATCGCCTCCCACGGATCGGTGCGGCCGCCGCGGTCCGTGCGGTCGGTGAAGTAGATCGTCGCGGCCCCCTGCCAGCGGGCGATGCGCAGCGCCTCGTCCAGGTGGCCCAGGGGGACGCTGTGCACGAAGTGGCAGAAGCGGTCCGGCGGATAGTCGGCGGTCCACTCGGCGGCCTGCGACCAGCGGTAGTCGGACCAGGGGCCGGAGAAGGTCACCAACTGGTCGGCGTTCTCCGCGTAGCCGGGGTACGGGTGGCGGCGGTGACCGAGGACGATGTGGGCGGTGTCACTGATCGCCCGCAGCGTGGTGACCGCCCGTCGGACCTCGGGGAGCGCCGCGCGCTCGCTGGGGCAGCGGTCGAGCAGGAAGCCGTCGACGCGGTACCAGTCGAGGTGGCGGTGCGCGTCGCCGAGCAGGTCGGCGAACGAACGGGTGCCGTAGGTGAGGTCCAGATGGCCGAGGACGCGGACCCCGGCGCCCCGGAGCCGGCCCGCGGCTTCCAGGCAGTGCGGGTCGGGGCGGGTACCCGGCCCCGCGGAGACGTTGAGGACCACCCAGTCCAGCGGGATGCCCGGCCGGGCGAGCTCGGCCCACTGGGCGGGAGCGACCAGCGGATGGGCGTACCCCGGCACGCCGAGGGCGGTGCGCACGCCGGTGCTCGCGGCGCCCGCCGCGGTCGTGGTCAGATGCGGCATGCCGCCTCCATCCAGATGTCGGCCAGGGATTCTTCGAGATTGATGCGGGGGCGCCAGCCGAGCCGGTCCCGCGCGGTGCGCACGTCGGCCTGCTGCCAGCTGCCGCAGCCGTCCGGGTACGGGTAGGCGACCGGAGCCGCGTGGTCGGAGTCGGCACGGGGATGGCCGATGGGACCGCGCAACGGGCCGGGCGGGGCGTCGAGTTCGTGCAGCGCACCGCCGTACCCCGCGACCCGGGCGAGGACCCCGGCGGCGTCGCGGAGGCGGATGGCGCGCCCGGAGCCGATGTTGATGACGCCCTGCGCGGCGGAGAGCGAGGCGGCGTGCACGGCGCGCGCGACGTCGCGGACGTCGACGAAGTCGCGCTGGACGCCGAGCCCGCCGAGTTTGAGCTCGCCGTCTCCGGACTGCATGGCGCGGCGCATGGCCTCGGCGAGCCGGCCCAGCGGGGAGCCGGCCGGGGTGCCGGGGCCGGCCGGGGAGAAGACGCGCAGTACGACGGCGTCCAGGCCCGAGCCGAGGACCAGTTCGGTCGCGGCGAGCTTGCTGACGCCGTACGGGCCGCCGGGGCGGGGTACGGCGTCCTCGGCCGTGGAGGAGCCGGGCTGGCTGGGGCCGTACTCCGAGCCGCAGCCGATCTGCACCAGCCGGGCGCCGCACCCGCTGCGCCGCAGGGCCTCGCAGACGGTGGCGACGGCGACGGTGTTGTGCCGGGTGAGTTCGCGGGCGCCGCCGCGGGTGGCGCCGGCGCAGTTGACGACGACACCGGGGTGGACCGCGTCGAGGAAGCGGGTGAGCGCGCCCGGGCTGCCGGTGGCGAGGTCGAAGCGGACGTCGGCGTCGTCGCCGCGGCCGAGCGCGGTGAGCTGGACGGCCGGGTCGGCGAGCAGGCGGTCGGCGACGAAGCGGCCGATGTAGCCGTTGGCTCCGATCAGCAGGACCCTCATCGGGCGCCTCCCGGGGTGTGCGCGCCGGTGGTACCGGCCGTGGCGATGGCACCGGTCGCCGCGGGCGCTCCGGCGGTTCCGGGGGCCCCGGACGCTCCGGACGCTCCGGGTCGGGAGGTGGTCATCTGGTCTTCTCCTTCGAAGGGGTGGCGCGGGTGCCCGCGGCGGTGGGCCGTGGCGGAAGGTGCAGTCGGGGGCTCACTCGGGAGCCCCCGTGGGCGCGTGGGCCGAGGCCCGTGTGAGGGTGCGGCCGGCGTGGAACAGCAGGGCCAGGGCCGCGGCGCCGCAGGCGAGGGCCGGGACGGCGGCCGGGCCGCAGGCGTTCACGAGGGCCCGGACCGGGGCCGCCAGGACGGCGCAGCCGGGCAGCCGGCCGGCCAGCGGCAGGGCGAGGGCCGCTGCCTCGGCCGCGGCGGCGACGCCCAGCGCGAGGGCCGGGGCGCGTCGGTGACGGTGTACGGCGAGCAGGCGGGCGAGCAGCAGCAGGGCGCCCAGGGTGAGGGCCTGCGCGTAGGCCGCGGGCTGGCGCAGGACCGTGCCGCACAGCAGGAGCAGCGCGGTGAGCACGCCGAGGAAGAGCGTGAACGTGCCGAACAGCAGGGGCCGGGCGGTGGCCGTGAAGTCCTCCAGGCCCCGGCTGCCGGCCAGCCTGCGGCGGGCGCCCGCGCCGAGCAGGTGGGCGCACCAGGCCGCCGGGGCGCACGCCAGCGTGAGGGCCAGGGCGGGTGCCACGGCCGTGGGCCAGGGGGCGTCCGGGGCGCCGGCCGGGAGGGTGTCGGGGCCGCCGGTCAGGACGGCGCCCAGCAGCCCGTCGCCGAAGAGGACGTACCCGAGCAGCCAGACGGTCCACGCGCGCGTGGCGCTCGTCGTGTGCCACGCGCGTGTGCCGGGCGGCCCCGCGAGCGGGCCGCGGCGCAGTACGGCGCGCGCGGCGAGGCAGAGGGCGAGGAGCCCGGCGACGGCGACGAGGAGACGCGGGTGCCCGTGGGTGAGGCGCAGTCCGGCCGTGGTGGCCGCGCCCAGGGCGCCCGGAAGCAGGGTGAGCAGCACCCAGTCGGCGCGGACGCGGGGTACGGGCAGGGGTGCGGCTCCGGGTGCCGCCTCGCCGCTGCTGCGCGGCACGCGTGCGTACAGTTCCTCGGCCAGCGAGAAGACGTCTCGGTGCCGGAAGCGGGCGGCGGTCCGGTCGGTGATGCCGTGTGCCTCCAGCCCGGCGGCGATCTCCAGCGGGTCCACGGCCCGCTCGCACAGCTCACGGTGCCGGTGCAGCAGGGCCTTCACCGGGTCGGCGGCGCCGCGCCGGGGCGCCGGGCGCACCGTCGAGGCGGCGGATGCGCTCGCGGAGGACGCGGGCACGGGCACGGGGGGCACGGGCGCACGCGTGGGCTCCGACGTCGTGGGCACGCGCGTGGAGGCCGGCGGCTCCTCCGGTGACGTCCTCGCGCTCCCGGGCCACTCCCCCGCCCCCGAGTCCCATGGTTCCGCGCCGCTCGGCATGCCGGGCAGGTCCGTGCCGCTCGGCCCCTCGCCACTCGGCCCGCCCCCGCCGCCGTAGCCGTAGCCGTCGTCCTGTAGGTCGATCACGCCCATCCCGCCCCCTCCGCAGCCGCCAGTGGTGTCGCGCGTACCGGCGCGGTCGTGGCCCAGCCGGGGGTGGTCCGGGGCAGGACGCGGGCGGTGGGGCCGGTCCAGCGGCCGGGGACGTGGGACTCGGCGGGGGCGGCGAACGGCAGTGGCTCGCCGGACGCGTCGAGGACGACCCGGCGCACCGGGCAGTGCGAAACGATCTGCAGGTAAATGCCGCGAAATGCCGCGATGTTCTGCTCGACGGTGAACAGTTCGAGCGCGCGGGCGCGCGCGGCGGCGCCGAGGCGCACACGGCGTTCGGGGTCGTGCAGCAGTGCCACGCACGCTTCGGCGAGCGCCCGCGGATTGCGCGGGGGCACGACGAGCCCCGTGCCGCCGATGACCTCGACCACCGCGCCGACGTCCGTGGACACCGTGGCCCGGGCGCAGAGCATGGCCTCCACGAGGCTGATGGGGAAGCCCTCGACCACGCTGGACAGCACGACGACCGCGCCGGCGGCGTACGCGTCGGGCAGGGTCGGGGCCTCGGGACCGCCGATCTCCTCGAAGGAGACCGGGTTGTCGCCGACGGCGTGCGCGCCCTCGGCCTCGTCCGGGAAGAGCTGGGCGGCGAGCGCCCGGCAGTGCCCGAGGTAGGCCGCGCCCTCGGGCCCGCAGGGCGCCCCGACGATCCTGAGCCGCGCCTTGGGCTCCTCCTTGCGGACCTCGGCGAAGGCGTGCAGCAGCGAGATCAGGTCCTTGGCCGGTTCGACGCGCCCGACCCAGACCAGGGTGTCCGGATCGGCGCGGTCGGCGGCCTCGCCGACCTCCGCGAAGCGGGTGGCGTCCATGCCGGGGTGGACCGTGCGGATCCTGGCCCGGTCGGCGCCGCACCGTTCCTGCCAGCGGCGGGCGTGGGCGTTGCCGGGGGTGAGGATCTCGGCGCGCCGGTAGACCTCGGCGGCGAGCCGGCCGTGGAAGGCGCCGAGGAGCGCGCGTACGGCGGGGGCGGCGGCGTCGGGGCCGAGGCCGAGGTAGTGCGAGCGGAGCTGCACGCCGTACTCCGTGACGAGCAGCGGTACGCCGCAGAAGTGCCGGGCGAGCAGGCCGGGCAGGGCGGCGGGGCCGCCGGCGGTGGCGTGGCAGAGGTCGGCCGCGCCGAGACCGTCGTCGCCGTACCAGTCGAGGGTGAGGGGGCGCAGGGCGCGTTCGAGGTGCGCGGTGACGGTGAGCAGATCGGGAACGCGCGCCTCGCGCGCCGTGCGCAGGGCGCCGGGGGCGCGGCAGGCGCGTTCCAGGGCGCGTACGGCGGTGTCGGAGCGCAGGGCCCCGACCAGGCCGCCCTCCTCGCGGGCGAGTTCGGCGAGCCCGTACAGCGCGCTGCCGAAACGGTCCGCCAGATCGGCGGACGTGTCCGCGGATTCACCGGACCCGGCCCCGGACGGGCCGTCGGGTCCCGGGGCGGCTCCGGCGCACACGGCGCCGACCAGTTCCCCGTAGCACTCGGCGAAGCGCCGACGCGCGCGCCGCCCGTGGGTGGCCCCGTCGTCGGCCGTCCACAGCGGCGCCGTACGCACCCGGCTCACCTGCGGCGGGAGCGGGACCCAGCCCTCGTCCTCCTGCTGCCGGCTGCGGCTGAGCGCGTAGAGGTCGAACTCGTGCTGTTCGAGCCCGCGTACGAGCCGGTCGCACCAGAGTCCGGCGTCACCGCTCACATACGGATAGCCACCCTCCGTAACCAGTCCGATGCGCACGTGTGCACCCCCGATCTCCCGTCTCGGGAGCCGCCGTTGTCCCGGCGGCTCGCAGCGGGACGAACGTAAGCGGACAAGGCGGTGGCGCGACGGACGGTTGTCCATCGCGCCACCAAAAGGGGTGAACGGTCGTAACTTTCGCGTGCGGGTAGCGTTCTGTCGCGCTAAGGACTCAGTGCGTCATCACCCGTGCACAAAACGTTACGCCACGGCCGGTTCGCGGCGGGCCGCGCGCCGCTGGGCCGCCAGTTCCGGGTCGAGCGCGGGTACGGCCGCCAGGAGCTGCCGGGTGTACGGCTCGCGCGGGTTGTCGTACACCTCGTCGGCGGGCCCGTACTCGACGACCCTGCCGCGGCGCATGACCGCGACCCGGTCGCTGACCTGCCGTACGACGGCGAGGTCGTGCGCGATGAAGACCAGCGCGAGGCCGAGTTCCCGCTGCAACGCGCCGAGCAGCTCGACCACCTGGGCCTGCGTGGTCACGTCGAGCGCGGAGACGGGCTCGTCGCAGACGATGACGCGCGGGTCGGCGGCGAGCGCCCGGGCGATGCCGATGCGCTGACGCTGGCCGCCGCTGAACTCGTGCGGGTAGCGGTCGTAGTGCGCCCTTTCGAGCCCCACGCGCTCCAGCAGTTCCGCCACGCGCCCCCGGATGCGCTCCTCATCCCTCCCCCGCTCTCGGCTTCGCTCGAACGGGGGGACCCCCACGCCACGCGCGCGGAGCGGGTCGGCGATGGACTCGCCCACGCTGCGGCGGGGGTTGAGCGAGGAGACCGGATCCTGGAAGACCATCTGGACGGCCGGGTTCACCGTGGTGTGCGGGCGGCCCTCGTAGCGGATCGCGCCGGCGGTCGGCTCCAGCAGCCCGACCAGCATCCGGCCGAGCGTCGTCTTGCCGCTGCCGCTCTCGCCGACCACGCCGAGGGTCTCGCCGCGGCGCACCGTGACCGAGACGTCGTCCACGGCCGCCTGTGCCCGCTTGCCACGCCCGAACTCGCGCCGCAGCCCGGTGGCCTCCAGCACGACCTCGTCGGTGGCCTCGGAGCCGGTGCGGCGCGCGCCCACGCGCGGGACGGCGTCGAGCAGTTCGCGCGTGTACGCCTGGGCGGGCGCCGCGAGGACGGTGCCGACGGGACCGTGCTCGACGGCCCGGCCGCGGCGCATGACGAGGATGTCGTCCACGCTCTCGGCGGCGACGCCCACGTCGTGCGTGACGAGCAGCAGGCCCATGCCGGTCTCCTCGCGCAGCGTGTGCAGCAGGTCGAGGATCTGGGCCTGGACGGTGACGTCGAGGGCCGTGGTCGGCTCGTCGGCGATCAGCAGGTCCGGCTCGCAGGCGAGGGCCATGGCGATCAGGGCGCGCTGGCGCATGCCGCCGCTGAACTCGTGCGGACGGGACCGGGACCGGCGTGCCGCGTCCGGAATTCCCACCCGCTCCAGCACCTCGACGGCACGCGCGCGTGCGGCGCGTCGCGACACGCGCGTGTGCACGCGGTAAACCTCGGCGATCTGGTCGCCGATGGCGTAGTACGGGTCGAGCGAGGACAGCGGGTCCTGGAAGACCATGGCGGCCTTCGCCCCGCGCAGCCGCCGCAACTCCTCGTCCGTGGCCTCCTGTACGTCCGTGCCGGCCACGCGGACCGACCCCGCGACCCGCGCCCCGGTGCCCCGGTGCAGGCCCAGCAGGGCGCCCGCGACCGTGGACTTGCCGGAGCCGGACTCGCCGACGAGGGCCAGCGCGGCGCCCTTCGCCAGGCTGAAGGAGAGCCCGTCCACGGCCCGCAGCGAGCCGAACTCGACGGTCAGGTCCGTCACTTCCACCAGGCTCATGCGAGCACCACCCGTCGGTCGGCCACCGCGTACAGGACGTCCGCGACGGCATTGGCGAGCACCACGAAGAAACCGACGACCAGGACCATGCCGACGACCACCGGCAGGTCCACGACCTTCACCGCGTGCACCAGTTCCTGGCCGATGCCGGGCAGGCCGAACAGGGTCTCGGTGAGGACGGCGCCGCCGACGGCCGAGCCGAACGTCACCGCGTTGAGCGCGATGACGGACGCGGTCGCGCCGCGCAGCGCGTGCCGGGCGATCACCGACCGCTCGCCGACGCCGTACGCACGAAACGTGCGGATGTGGTCCTCGGCCAGCGTCTCCAGCATCGCCGCCCGGGTCAGCCGGGCGAATCCCGCCGCCTCGATGAGGGCGAGGGAGAGCCAGGGCAGCACCAGGTTCCACGCCCACTGCTCCGGGTCGTCGGTGAAGTTCACGTACTCCGGGAAGGGCAGCAGCTGGAGCTGGCCGCAGACGACGACCATCAGCACCAGGCCGATGACGAACACGGGCGTGGCCGTGCCCGCCAGCGTGAGCGCGGTCAGGACGCGCTCGCTGAGCCGGCCGCGCCGCCAGGCGGAGAGCACGCCGGTGCCGACGCCGAGCAGCAGCCAGATCACCATCGCGCCGAGCACCAGCGAGAAGCTGACCGGCAGCCTGGTCAGGATGATGTCGGTGACCTGCTGGTCGTTCTGGTACGACTCCCCGAGGCAGGGCGCCGCGCAGTGCTCCACGCCCGTGCCGGTCGAGAAGTCCTGGCCCGCGAGGATGCCCTGGAGGAAGTGCCAGTAGCGCACGTACAGCGGGTCGTCGAGGCGCAGTTGCTGGGCCACCTGGTGGACCTGCTCCGGGGAGCAGCGCGGGCCGCAGGTGATCTGGGCGACGTTGCCGGGGGTGACGTAGAAGACGACGTAGATGATCACCGAGAGCGCGAACAGGGTGACCACGGCGCCGATGACGCGGCGCAGGACGAATCCGGTGAGGCCGTTCATGCCCGGTCCTCCTTCTGCGCGGCGGCCGCGTTCGCCGTGTCCGGCGCCGGTACGGCCTTGTCCGCGCGGGCCTCCCGCTTGCGGCCGGTGCCGATGCTCAGGCGCGAGGCCGCACGCGGGTCGAGGGCGACGCGCACGCCGTCGCCGAGGGCGGTCAGCGCGACCACGGTCACGAACAGGGCGGCGGCGGGCAGCAGCAGGTACTGCGGCGCGGCCTGGTACCAGACGTCGGCGGAGGTGAGCATCTGTCCCCAGGACGGCGTCGGCGGCTTCACGCCGACACCGAGGAAGGACAGGGCCGCCTCGGCGCCGATGTTCAGCGGGATCAGCAGCGCGGCGTACGTGATGACGGGCGCGGCGAGCCCCGGGAGGAGTTCGCGCACGGCCGTGCGCCGGGTGCTCCAGCCGCTGAGCCGGGACGCGGCGACGTAGTCGAGGTTCTTCAGGGTGAGGGTCTGGGCACGCACCATCTTCGCCGTGGTGCTCCAGCCGGAGACCAGGGAGATGACCAGCGCGACGAGGACGGGCCGCGGGAAGCCGTTCGGGACGATGGCGAGCAGCGCGAGCGCCATGATCATCAGCGGCATCGATACGAAGATGTCGGTGATCCGGCTCAGGACCAGGTCGACCCAGCGGTTGCCGAGGCCGGAGGCCACCCCCATGGCGACGCCGAGGACGACCTGGAGCACCGTGGCGGCCAGCGCGACGCCGAGGGACACCTGCGCCCCGTAGACGAGCCGGGCGAACATGTCGCGTCCGGTCTGCGGTTCGACGCCCAGCCAGTGGTCGGCGCTGATGCCGCCGAAGGAGCCGATGGGCACGCCTCCGCGCGCGGAGTCGATCAGGGACGGGTGGTACGTGGTGGGGTCCTGGCCCTCCAGGGCGGTGAGCAGCGGCGCGGCGAGCGCGACCAGGACGAGCAGCGCGACGACGGCCGCCGCGACCAGGGCGGCGCGCTGCGCTCGCAGCCGCCGCCAGAACTGACGGGCCCCCGAGGCCGTCGGGACGGACATGTCCGTCCCGACGGCCTCGGCGGCGACAAGTGCCTCGCTCACGGCGCTACTTCACCGCGACCTGGGAGATGTCGAGGACGCCGGTCCAGTCGCTGATGACGATGTTCTTGACGTCCTTGCCGTACAGGCGCTTGTAGACCGGGTGGAACAGCGGCACGACGAGGGCCTGCTCGCCGATCTTCTGGTCCAGTGCACCCCATCGCTTGGCGGCCGCGTCAAGGTCGGTCAACTTGTTGATCGCGTCAATCTCGTCATTGACCGACGTGTCATTGAGCAGGCCCGTGTTGAAGTTCGCGCCGTCCTTGACGATCTGCCGGCCGTCGAAGATCGGGGCGAGGAAGGGACCTCCGGAGGGCCAGTCGGCACCCCAGTGGGCGAGGAAGAAGCCGGGCTCGGTCTTCACGCTGTGGATCGTGTCCCGGTAGTCGTTGTCCTCCCGGCCCTGCAGCTTGACCGTGATGCCGGCCTTCTTGAGCGCGTCCTGGATCGCGGTCGCGATCTCCGGGCTGGTCTCGAAGTCCTTCGCGTTGGAGTGGGTCAGCGTGATGGTGAGGCCGCTCTTGTAACCGGCCTGCGCGAGCAGTTCCCTGGCCTTGGCCGGGTTGCCGGACGCGCCCGCCGGGAACGGGTCGTACGGCGTGTAGCCGAAGGACTTCTGGTCGGGCAGGAAGGTGGTCGCGGACTCGGCCAGGGCGCTGCCGCCGGCCGCGTTGACGACCGAGGAGCGGTCGACGGCGTACGCGATCGCCTGGCGCACCTTGGGGTTGTCGAACGGCTTCACGGTCGGGTTGAACGCGATGTAGTTCGTGTAGCCGAAGTGGCCGGTGCCCACGCGCGCGGCGAGGTCCTTGTCGCCGCTGACCCGGGCCAGTTCGGCCGGGCCGAGGTTGGTGTCCGTGGTGACCGCGGCCGTGTCCGCCCCTTGGGACGCGGACAGCCGCTGGTTGATCACCGAGGAGTCGAGGCCGGAGCGGACGTCGATGGTGTCCGGGTAGGCCTTGCGCTGGTCGTCGACGGCCGTCGACCAGTACGTGTTGCGTTCGAGGAGGACGTGCTCGCCGTCGTTCTCGTTCTTGACGACCTTGTACGGGCCGGACGAGACCGGGTGCTCCTCGTACTTGGTGCCGGTGTCCTTGCCCTTCGGCACCGGCGCGAACTGCGTCTGCGTGGCGAGGAACGGGAACTCGCCCTCGGGCTTGGCCAGATGGAAGACGATGGTCCGCGCGTCGGGCGTCTCGATCGCGGAGAGCCCCTTCTTGTCCTTGTACGGCCCCTGGTAGTCGGCCGCGCCGACCAGCCAGTCCCGCAGGTAGGGGGCGCCGCCGGACAGCTCGGGGGCGAAGGAGCGCTCGATGCCGTACTTGATGTCGGCCGAGGTGATCGGCGTGCCGTCCTCGTACTTCAGGCCCGTCTTCAGCGTGTACGTCCACACCGTCGCGTCCTTGCTGGGGCGCCCGGTGTCGGTGGCGAGGTCGGGGACGACCTTGGCACCGGCCTGGCCGTTCGCGCGGTTGCGGGTGGTGAGCGTGCGGAAGACCAGGGAGGGGACGTTGCCGCCGCCGGAGGTGTAGAGGCGGGCGGGGTCGAAGTCGGTCTGCGGCTGGGAGTTCAGGACCGTGAGCGTGCCGCCCTTGTGGGGCGTGGAGTCGCCACCGGAGCCCTTGGCATCGCTGTCCTTCGGGCCGCAGGCGGCGGCGCCCGCTGCCACGACCAGGCTGACGGATGCCGCTGCCACGCGGCGCGCTATGACGGACGGTTGACGCATCGGAATGACGACCTCTCGGGGAACTGATCGGGCTCTGATCGAGGGTTTCTCGAAGAGTGAGACATGTGGACGAGGAGTGAGACGGCTGCGCGCAGACGTCGGCCCCGGCGTCGGGTCGTCGAAAAGCCCGCGACAGGGTCACGGACGGAAGAGGGAGAAGCAGTCGCGACGCGTACGCCGGGGAGGCGGCGTCAGCGACAGTGGATGTCGGCCACGCAGAGTGCGGTCACACCGAAGAGCGCCAGCTCGATGGCGGCGCTCTCATGAACGGTGTGACGGGACCACATGCGCAGAAATATGAACGAACTTGCGACTCATGTCAATGTGACATGAGAAGCGCCCGTCAACTCCCGGGATAGGGCCAGGGATTGGGCAGACAGTGGATTCCGTCATGATCCAGGAACTTGGTCTGCTGCTGCATGACGGGAGCGAGTTCGCCGTTCTTCTGGCACGTCACATGGCCATAGCCGAGCCGGTGACCGACTTCGTGATTGATCAACATCTGTCGATAGGGGTGAATTTTATCCCCGTATGTCGTGCTGCCCTGCGCCCACCTGTATGCATTGATCATCACTCGTTCGGTGGATGCCGAGTCGCAGGAGACGTTGTCCTCCGTGGTGTCCAGCCCGGACTTGGCGCACCAGGCGGCGGTCGTGCCGGGGCTGGCCAGCGTGATCACGAAGTCGGGCTTGCCGGAGGAGATCCGCTCGAAGGTGCGGGCGCCGCCGTGGGCCCAACTGCGGCTGTCGTTCAGGGTCTTCTGCACGGCTTCGGCGAACAGGTTGCCGTCCAGCCCGAGCCCCTGCTCGACGTCGACGCGGTAGGTGTACTTGTGCCCGGTGCCCGGCGCCTTGTCGAACCCGGGTACGGCGTCGAACGTCCCCGAGGCCTTCAGCGTGGCACTGAGCGGGTACGTCCGGCCCATCGCCTCCTCGTACGTCAGCGCCACCGCGCTCGCCGAGGGGGAGGGCGCCGCCCCGCCCGGGGCGTGGGCGTCCTGATCCTGGTCGGCGGCCGACCGCGACTGCGTGGCGCCGTCGTCCGGCCGCCCCTCGGCCACCTGCCCGGCGACGATCACCGCGAGCACCGTGGTGACGGCGGCCGCCGCGACCCCGGTGAAGGCCCGCCCCTTGCCCCCGGAGCGCTGCGCGGGCAGCGCGACGGGGTGTGCGCCGCCGTCATGGGCCTCGGCCTCCACGGCGGTCGCCGCGTCCGCCGGCGGCTCGTCGGTGGCGCGCGGCCCACGCGCGCGGGGCGCGAAGACGTCGACCTCCTCCAGGTCCGCACCGCCGGCTCCGGCGTCACGGAAGGCGTCCAGGTACTCCTGCCGGGGCCCGCCCTCCTGCCCCGCCCGCCGCTGCCGCGGAAGTACGCTGCCGGGACCGGGACCGACGCCGGCACCGGCCCGCCCCGCGAACTCGCCCCAACCGCCGCCCCGTTCCCGCTGTTCGGGATGTCCCCCGCGCGCGGGAGCCCCCTCCCGGAAACCGGGCACGCCGTGGGCAGGGGTGCCCTCGGGCAGCCGGGGAACGCCCCGCGCGGGCGTCCCGTCGGGAAGACGCGGCCCACCGCGCGCCGGCGCACCCCCGCCGAATCCCGGCACGCCGCGGGCGGGCGTACCGTCGGGCAGCCGGGGCACCCCTTGAGCCGGCGTGCCGCCGGGAAACCGCGGCACTCCCTGCGCCGGCGTGCCGTCCGGCAGTCGCGGCGCCCCGCGCCCGGGCGTGAGCCGCTGCTCGGCCCGCTCCGCCGTCCCGGCGTTCTCCGAGTTCTCCGTGCGCCTCGCGGTCACGTCCGCGGCACCGGCCTTGGGGGCCGGTCCGCGGCGGCTGTGGCGTCCCACGCCGGCCTCAGCTCCCCGCGCCGTGGACGGTGACGTCGTCCCCGGCGGACGCGCGCGTGGCGGCCGTCCCCGAGGCGCCGCCGGCATCCCCGCCGTCGCCGTCGGTGTCGGCCAGGAGTTCCCGGAACGCCGTGGCCACCACCCCCGGGTACTCCATCATCGCCACGTGCCCGGCGTCCGGCAGGGACAGCAGGCGGGAGTCGCGGAAGGAGCGGGCGGCCTTGGCGGCCATGCGGAAGCCGACCAGCTGGTCACGGCCGCCGTAGACCAGCAGGGTCGGCGCGAGCACACGCTCGGCCTGGCGCCACAGCCCGTGCTGCCCGCCGAGGGTGTAGGCGTCGACGATCCCGCGCGCGGAACGGGCCATCGCGTCCCAGAAGTACGGCAGTTGCAGCCGCCGCTCCAGCTCCTCGACGGCGTCCCGGAACGCCTCGGGCGACACCTGCGAGGGATCGCCGTAACAGAGCGCCATGACCCCGCGCACCCGCTGTTCGGCCGACCACTCCTTGGTCATCCGGGTGAACATCGCGGCGATGCCGGGCACGCCGAGCAGCGCGGTCGGCACCGCCGTGCGCTGGACGCGCAGCTCGGGCAGGGCGGGCGAGACGAGCGTGAGCGTACGGACGAGGTCGGGGCGTACGGCGGCCACGCGCGTGGTGACGGCACCGCCCAGCGAGTTGCCGACGAGGTGGACCGGGCCGCGGCCGGCCGCGTCGAGATAGCGGATCACCGCGCGCGCGTGCCCCGTGACGGAGTAGTCGCCGTCGTCCGGGGGCGGGGAGTCGCCGAAGCCGGGGAGGTCGAGCGCCTCGCTGTCGACGGCACCGTCCAGCTCGGCCATCAGCTGCGACCAGTTCTGCGAGGAACCGCCGAGCCCGTGGACGTACAGCGCGGGCGGCAGGTCCGCGCGCGCGGGAGGACGGGAACGGATCGACAGGGTGACACCGGGCAGCCCCACGGACCGCAGCCGCTCGCCCTCACCGACCCGTACGGGAGCCACCTTCGGAAGCACGCTTGCGGCCGTCACGGACGGCGACTCGGTCGAAGACATGCGGCAATGTTACGAGGTGATCACGCCGAGGCTCGTGTGTTCGCCGTCACAGCGTGCGCCGTACGCGCGCGATGCGGCGTATGGCGTCCGGTTCCGCTCTCTCCTAGGCTCGTACCCAGGGCACCCGTGTGTGCTGCTTCCAGGGACGTTCGTAGGAAGGGAGCCCACCATGGCCTATGACCCCACCGAGCCCGACACGACCGACGACCCGGAGAGCGAGACGGCGGAGCTCGACGTCGAGGCCCCCGAGGTGGACGCCGCCGAACAGCACGCCGACCTCACGCCGGACCGCGACGACCCCCTGACGGAAGTGGACCCGGACCGGGCCGCGAACGTGGCCGATCAACTCGAACAGGCGCACGTGGTCCGAACCGACGAGGACGACTACCGCTGACCTCTGGCGGGCTTCTGGCCCGTTCCAGAGGATGATCACGGCTTTCGCCACCGTCCGGTACATGAAATTCTGCGCTCGCACCGCGCACACCACGGTTACCGAAAAGTACGATGGCCGCGCGGCCGACACCGCATGTGGACGACTTTGGGAGGCGGCGTGACAGCCATCGAGCAAACTGAGGCGGCACGCCCGCGTGGCACCCGTCTGCCGCGCCGAGCCCGACGGAACCAGCTCCTGGGCGCCGCCCAGGAGGTTTTCGTCGCACAGGGCTACCACGCGGCCGCGATGGACGACATCGCCGAGCGGGCCGGAGTGAGCAAGCCGGTGCTCTACCAGCACTTCCCGGGCAAGCTCGACCTGTACCTCGCCCTGCTGGACCAGCACTGCGAAGCACTGATCCAGTCCGTGCGCACCGCGCTCGCGTCCACGACGGACAACAAGCAGCGCGTGCGCGCCACCATGGACGCCTATTTCGCGTACGTCGAGGACGACGGCGGCGCCTTCCGGCTGGTCTTCGAGTCGGACCTGACGAACGAGCCCGCCGTGCGCGAGCGCGTCGACAAGGTCACCAACGACTGCGCCGAGGCGATCTGCGAGGTCATCGCCGAGGACACGGGCCTGTCGCGCGCGGAGTCGATGCTGCTCGCCTCCGGCCTCGGCGGTCTGGCCCAGGTCGTGGCCCGCTCCTGGCTGCACAGCGACCGCAGCGTCCCGCGCGACCAGGCCGTACAGCTGCTGGCCTCGCTGGCCTGGCGGGGCATCGCCGGCTTCCCGCTGCACGGCACCGAACACCACTGACCGCCGATTGTTCCCGCCGGCTGTTCGCTGATGGCGTGCCGCCCCGCAGCGTGTACGTCCCCTCACCGGGCTAATGTGTGCTGCGTACGGCGCGGAAGATCGCGCACATCACTGACCGTCGGAGGGACATAGCCGTGGAGGTCAAGATCGGCGTGCAGTACGCGCCCCGCGAGATCGTTCTGGAGAGCGGTCAGAGCGTCGAGGAGGTCGAGCGCCTGGTGAACGACGCGCTGGCCGGAAAGACGCCCCTGCTGAGCCTTCAGGACGAGAAGGGCCGCAAGATCCTGGTGCCGGCGGACCGCCTGGCGTACGTGGAGATCGGCCAGCCCACCGTGCGCAAGGTGGGCTTCGGCGCCTAGTAGGCCGATGCAGTGAGAAGGGCCCGGCGGCAATTCGGCCGCCGGGCCCTTGCTTTGGGGGATTCGCACACAGGTCGGCCACAACTCCCGCACAGCGGAGGGTTGCAGTCCGCAGGTCACGGGTATGACGGGCTACGAACGTCAAGGCGGAGACCGGCCACGGGAGGGACCCCGACATGATCTTGGAAGCACTCGCGTCCGCAGTGCTCGGTCTCGCCCTGGCCTGGGCGGCGGCACACCGCCTCTCCCACCGGCTCCCGGCCCGTCCGCTGGTGTTCTCGACGGGCGTCGCCGGAGCCCTCTTCGGCGACTTCGTCACCCAGACCGCCCTCGGCCCCGGCACCGCGTGGCTGAGCCTGGTGGGCGCCGCCGTCATCTCGGCCGCCTCCCTGTCCCTGCTCCTGCGCCCGGCGGGCAGAATCCGCCGATCAGCGACGGCGTAGGGGCGCGGGGAACTGCGCGACCGGCCCCGACGGACCCGCAGCCGCGCAACCCGCCGCACCCACCCCCACAGGGCGTTACGCCGCCAGGCCCAGCGCAGCCATCCGCTTCGTGTGCGCCTCCGTGATCCGCGAGAACATCCTGCCGACCTCCGCGAGATCGAACCCGTCGGCGACCCCGCCCACGAGCATCGTCGACAGCGCGTCCCGGTCGGCGACCACCCGCTGGGACTGCGACAGCGCCTCGCCCATCAGCCGCCGCGCCCACAGCGCCAGCCGGCCGCCCACGCGCGGGTCGGCGTCGATGGCGGCCCGCACCTTCTCCACCGCGAACCCGGCGTGCCCGGTGTCGTCGAGGACGGCGAGGACCAGCTCGCGGGTGTCGGAGTCGAGCCTTGCTGCGACCTCCCGGTAGAAGTCGCTCGCGATCGAGTCACCGACGTACGCCTTGACCAGGCCCTCCAGCCAGTCCGACGGCGCGGTCTGCCGGTGGAAGCCGTCCAGGGCCGCGACGAACGGGTCCATGGCGGCCGTCGGCTCCTCGCCGATCTCGGTCAGCCGGTCCCGCAGCCGCTCGAAGTGGTGGAACTCGGCCGAGGCCATCTTCGCCAGCTCCGCCTTGTCCGAGAGGGTCGGCGCCAGCTTGGCGTCCTCCGCGAGCCGCTCGAACGCCGCCAGCTCCCCGTACGCGAGCGCGCCGAGCAGATCCACGACGGCCGCGCGGTACTGCGGGTCGGCGGAGGCCTGCGCCCAGTCCTGGGCGGCGATGCCCGTGGGTGCGACGGAGTCCTTCTCAGGCTTGTCAGAGCTAGTCATGAGCCGCACAATAGCCCGCTCGCGCCACCCCGGAAGTGCCCGGCCGATCAGTGTGACCACGACTACGTGACCAAATCGGCCATCGCGTGTGCGCCAATCCGGGGTATGGTGGTAATGCGCCTGCTGAGTGCGTTGACAGTATTCGACGTGCTCCGACAGGTCGCACGCATGAGGATGCCCGGTCGGTGGCCCGATCGGCTCCGACCCGACAGCCCTCCCTGGCCGTACGGCTCAGTACGTACGACGACCGGAGGGACACCCTCAGCGGTACGAGCGCTAGAGCGTCGGCAGAGGTCCCGTGTCTTACGGCTTGCCCGAGTGGTTCGCCCGTACGGCTAGCCGACGTCCCGGCACGGTCAGACATGACCCCCGCGCTCGCCTCGCACCGCACCACACAGAAGAGGCAGCACCCTGACTACGACGTTTCGTGAACTCGGAATCCTTCCCGAGACCGCCGAGGCCCTGGAAGCCGTCGGCATCATCAACCCCTTCCCCATCCAGGAGATGACGCTCCCCGTCGCCCTTTCCGGCACGGACGTCATCGGCCAGGCCAAGACCGGCACCGGCAAGACGCTGGGCTTCGGTCTCCCGCTCCTGGAGCGCGTCACCGTCCCCGCCGACGTCGAGGCCGGGCGCGCCGCCCCCGAGGCCCTCACCGAGGCCCCGCAGGCCCTCGTCGTCGTCCCCACGCGCGAGCTGTGCACCCAGGTCACCAACGACCTGCTGACGGCCGGCAAGGTCCGTAACGTGCGCGTGACGGCGATCTACGGCGGCCGGGCCTACGAGCCGCAGGTCGAGGCACTGAAGAAGGGCGTCGACGTGGTCGTCGGCACCCCGGGCCGGCTGCTCGACCTCGCGGGCCAGAAGAAGCTCGACCTGAAGCACATCAAGTCCCTGGTCCTCGACGAGGCCGACGAGATGCTCGACCTGGGCTTCCTGCCCGACGTCGAGAAGATCATCGACATGCTGCCGGCCAAGCGCCAGACCATGCTGTTCTCGGCCACCATGCCGGGTGCGGTCATCGGCCTCGCCCGCCGCTACATGTCCCGGCCCACGCACATCCGCGCCACCGCGCCGGACGACGAGGGCGCGACGGTCGCGAACATCAAGCAGTTCGTGTACCGCGGTCACTCCATGGACAAGCCGGAGATGGTCGCCCGCATCCTTCAGGCCGAGGGCCGCGGACTGGCGATGATCTTCTGCCGTACGAAGCGCACGGCCGCCGACATCGCCGAGCAGTTGCAGCGCCGCGGGTTCGCCTCCGGCGCGGTCCACGGCGACCTCGGCCAGGGCGCCCGTGAGCAGGCGCTGCGCGCCTTCCGCAACGGCAAGGTCGACGTCCTCGTCTGCACCGACGTCGCCGCGCGCGGTATCGACGTCGAGGGCGTGACCCACGTCATCAACTACCAGTCCCCCGAGGACGAGAAGACGTACCTGCACCGCATCGGCCGTACGGGCCGCGCGGGCGCGAAGGGTACGGCGATCACGTTCGTCGACTGGGACGACATCCCGCGCTGGCAGCTGATCAACAAGGCGCTGGAGCTGGACTTCAACGACCCGGTGGAGACGTACTCGACGTCCCCGCACCTGTTCTCCGACCTCGACATCCCGGCGGGCACGAAGGGCATCCTTCCGCGCTCGGAGCGTACGCGTGCCGGTCTGGACGCGGAGGAGCTGGAGGACCTGGGCGAGACCGGTGGCCGCGGTGCGCGCGGTCGCGGCGGCCGGGGTGACCGGGGTGACCGGGGTGAGCGCAACGGCCGTGGCGGCCGCGGCGGTTCGGACGCCGCTGCCGCCCCGGCGGCCGAGCGCGAGCGTCCGTCCCGTACGCCGCGTCGTCGCCGCCGGACGCGCGGTGGCGCCCCGCTGGACGCCACGGGCAGCACCCCCGCCGCCACGACGGCTCCGGCGCCGGCCGCCGAGTCCGGCCCGGCGGAGGAGGCCCAGACGGCGCCCCGCGCCCTGCGTCGCCGCCGCCGTACGCGCGGCGGAGCGGCGGGCCAGCCGGTGGCGGCCGCCGAGAGCGTGGCCGAGTCCGCCGTCGTGGCCGACGCGGTGACGGCTCCGGCCGCGCCGCAGGCCCCGGAAGCGGATGAGAAGCAGCGCCGCCGCCGGACCCGCAAGTCGGCGGAGCCGACGGTGCCGGCGCCTGCCGCCGAGCCCGTGGCCGAGACGCTCGTGGCGGTGACCGAGACCGTGTCCGCGTCCGAGCCGGTGACCGTGGAGACCCCGGAGGCCGAGGCCAAGCCGCGCCGCCGGACCCGCAAGACGGCAGCCGCCGAGGCCGCCGCGGAGCAGGCCGTCACCACGGCCGAGCCCGCCGAGACGGCAGCCGAGCCCGCCCCGGCGGCCAAGCCGCGCCGCACGCGCAAGACGGCCGCAGCCGCCGAGGCCGCGGTGGACACCGCCGAGGCCACGGAGACCAAGCCGCGCCGCACGCGCAAGACGGCCGCAGCCGCCGAGGCCGCGGTGGACACCGCCGAGGCCACGGAGACCAAGCCGCGCCGGACCCGCAAGACGGCAGCCGCGGCCACGGAGACGACCGACACCCCCGAGGCCGAGGTCAAGCCCCGCCGCACCCGCAAGGCCGCCGCCACAGCCGAGGCCCCGGAGGCCGAGGCCAAGCCCCGCCGCACACGGAAGACGGCAGTCGCCGCGCCGGACGCGACCGACACCCCCGAGGCCGAGGTCAAGCCCCGCCGCACGCGGAAGACGGCCGCCACAACCGCCGTCGAAGCCGCCGAGGCCACGGAGACCAAGCCGCGTCGCACCCGCAAGACGGCAGCCGCCGCCCCGGAGACGACCGACACCCCCGAGGCCGAGGCCAAGCCCCGCCGCACCCGCAAGGCCGCCGCCACAGCCGAGGCCCCGGAGGCCGAGGCCAAGCCCCGCCGCACACGGAAGACGGCGGCCGCCGCGCCCGAGGCCGCGGAGGCGGAGGCCAAGCCGCGTCGCACCCGCAAGGCCGCCGCCACGGTCGCCGACGCGGACGGTGCCGTCGAGGCAGCCGCTCCCAAGGCACGCCGGACCCGCAAGGCCGTCGCCGAGGTGGCCACCGCCGAGATCCCGGCGCAGGCCACCGAGGAGCCGGAGGCCAAGCCGCGGCGTCGGACCCGTAAGGCCACGGCGGTCGTCGAGGCAGCCGAAGGCTGATCCGGAACGCCCGTCACCGACGGCCCGGCCCACTCCCCGTGGGCCGGGCCGTCGCATGTCCGGCGTAGCCACTCCCGCTCCGTTCCGTGTGTCGCCCGACCGATAGCCTCTCCCCATGAGCAGGCCCGCCACCTTCGTCCCGCCCCCCGGTGCGCGTGCGTACGCGCTGCGTACCGCGCGTGGGGAGTTCGCCGTCGTCGACGCGCCCGTGGCCGACGGGGTGGAGCCCCGAGGGGTCGCGCTGTTGCTGCCGGGGTTCACCGGAAGCAAGGAGGACTTCAATCCGCTGCACGTGCCGCTCGCGCGGCGCGGGTACCGGACGGTGGCCGTCGACGGGCGCGGGCAGTTCGAGTCCGCCGGACCCGAGACCGATGAACGCGCCTACGCCCAGGCCGAGTTGGCGCAGGACGTGCTCGCGCAGGCGGAGGCCGTCGGAGCCGGGAGCCCGGTGCATCTGCTGGGGCACTCGCTCGGCGGGCAGATCTCGCGCGCGGCCGTGCTCCTGGACCACGCGCCCTTCCGGTCGCTGACCCTGATGGCGTCGGGCCCGGCGCAGATCTCGCCGTCCCAGCAGCAGCGCGTGAAGCTGTTGCGGGACGCGCTCGCGGTGATGGACATGGCCGACGTCTGGGACGCGATCCAGGCGATGGAGACGCCCGAGGAGACCGAGACGGCCGCGCTCGACGGCGGACTCGACGACCGGGACGATCTGCGGCGCCGCTGGCTGGGCACCAGGCCCGCCCAACTCCTCGCCACCGGACGCCAGTTGTGCACGGAGCCGGACCGGGTCGCCGAGCTGACCGCCGTACCGCTGCCGTTCCATGTGCTGTCGGGCGACAAGGACGACACCTGGCCGCTGCCGCTGCTCGACGCGATGGCGGTACGGCTGCGGGCCCGGCGCACGGTCGTCGCGGACGCGGAGCACTCGCCCAACACCGACCGGCCGCTCGCCACGGCCGAGGCAGTCGCCGACTTCTGGGACGCGGCGGACGGGGCGGACGCGACGGGTGCGGCGGACGTGCCGCCCGTGGCCACCGTGTGAGCCGCTGGCGCATGACGACTGCCCTGCCCCGACGGGGGATGCAGAGCAGGACAGCCGTCTTCAGTGTGCCACTTCTGACCGCCCTGTCCTAGTCGGTCCACGTGGCGTGCAGGGCGCAGACGCTGAAACCGGGGCCGTAGGCGACGATCAGGGCCTGCTCGCCGTCGGCCGGAGGGCGGCCGTGGGTGCGTTCGAGGACGCGGAGAACCGATACTCCTCCGAGGTTTCCCTCTTCCGACAGGGTGTCGAGCGAGTGGCGGGCGTCGTCCTCGGTGAGGCCGAGGGCCGTGGCGGTGTCCATGATGATCGGCCGGGAGCCGGGGTGGATGACCGGGACCGCTACCGGGCGGTCGCCCAGCCAGTCGACCAAGGCAGGGATGACGTGCCTGGCCCCGCCCAGCGCGGCCTTGGTGGAGTCGAAGTGCAGACCGCTGCTGTCGATACGACCCGCGTAGAAGTCGAGCGAACCCGGCAGGACGTACTCGAACAGCCCCTCCGGGCCGTCGAGGGTGAGTCCGGGCCCGAGGGGTTCGTCGCTGACGACGGTGGCGGCCGCGCTGTCACCGAACAGCGCCTTGTAGATCATGTGTTCGATCTTGGCGTCCGTGTGGTTGTAGGCCGCGGACAGCACCTCGGCGGCGACGACGAGGACGCGGGAGCCGGGGTGCAGCAGCGCCTGCTCCACCGCGCGAACGAGGGCGGTGGCGCCGCCCGCGCAGGCCCCGGTCGTCAGGGCGGTGCGACGGACGGTGGGGCGCAGGCCGAGGCGGTCCACGAGGTGGATGTCGAGGTTGGGTACGGCCCAGCTCGTGGCGTGAGTGGTGATCAGGCCGGTGATGTCGCCCGGTTCGAGGCCGTGGCTCCGCAATGCGGAACGGGCCGCGCGTTCCGCCATGTCGAGAGAGTCGGCGAAGGCCCGGGGCGCGCGCTCCGCTATGGAGGCGGTACCGCTGACGGTGGGCGAGTTCAGCGGTTGGGTGAAGTACCGGGTCTCGACACCGCAGTTGCCGAGGACACGGAGGATCGCGCCGAGGCGCGGATGGTCGGGGTGGTGGGTGCGGATGTCGTCGGCTATCTCGCCCGTGGTGACCTTGTGCGCGGCGAGGGCCGTGCTCGGGCGGGCGATATTGACGGGCATGGGTCCCCCCTAGGACGCGTAACCTGGTGGAGGTCAAAGTACGGCAAAGTTGGCTGGTTCGTTTCCCTGCCGTCCAGGTCATGCTCTCGCGCCACCCGTCAAACGCGGGCAAAGGAAGGGGATTTCAGTGCGCTCAGCGAGCTTGAAGCATCGGAGGACGCTGACTTGATCGCCGCGGACCTGGCCGAAAAATGAGAATCATGAACCTCGCCCCGGGGGCCGACATCGGCTGCGCCACGCACATCGTCACCCAGCCCGGACCGTCGGCCGCGTGACAGATCGGCCGTTCGTCGCCGTCGGGGTGGACCGAAGCGCCACCCACTTCGTACAGCGGGCGGGCGAGGGGATCGCTGAGGAGTTCCCGCTCGATCTCACGCAGCACCTTGTCCTCGGGGCGCTGTGCGAGCGCGGCCTGGAGCTGGGGCATGACGAGCGGCGCCCACGCGTTCGGCCAGTCGGTGAGCTGCTCGCGACCGTCGATCAGCATCCAGCGCATGGTGTTCTCGGGGGCCCGCCCGGACGCGAAGAGGCGGTGGAACTGCTCGTTGCAGGTGAGCAGGTTCCAGGAGGCGTCGGTGACGTAGGCCGGGTGCGTCACGGCGGCGACGGCGTCCTCCCAGACGGAGGGGACGGCGTTGCCGCTGGTGTCGTAGAGCGGGCTGGGCGGGTCCTCGCCGCGCGCGTACCGGCACAGCGAGATCCACTCCTGCTCGTTGAGCACGAACAGGCGGGCTATGTCGCGCAGCAGGTCGACCGGCGCGTGGGGATACGTGCCGGATTCCAGGCGGTGGTACGTGCCGAAGGCCCGGTTGACGAGCTGGTCGACCTGGTGCTGGGACAGGCCGGGGGCACGCCGGCCGGGTCCGGTGGGGCGTGTGAGGCCGTGGGCTTCGGGGGCGATGAGTGCGCGTCGGTCCTTGAGCAGGCGTTTCAGTGCTCGTTTGTTCACTGGTGCGGATCCCCCGGCGTTGTTGACAGTCAGTCAGTGTAATTAATGGTGTTGGCTTTACTCCGAAAGATCTCCCGTAGAAAGCGTGTAGGTAAGTCCTGCATGCTCGGTGGTGCGCGGCGCTGGCCTGCCAGTGTGCTCACCAGTGACCACGTGGATACACCCCCTCGCGGGCACTGGCTGGAAATATTCGAATTACCGGCCGGTTTTCGCGGATGGGCCACAGGAACAAAGCCGGGTGAGCTAGCGGTTCACGCCTCCGCTTCCCGAAAGGGGCCACAGGGCGGGCTCCGCGTCACCGCCGGTGCACCACTGGCGCAGCCCCGGCGGCCAGACTGCGGCCGGTGCCCTCCCGCCCCACACCAGGGGACTCGGCACCGGCCGCCGACGTGCCACCGCCCGCCACGCATCACCGTCCGCCGACGCGTCCACCCGCCAGCGCCGCCTCAGTACTGCGTCTGCACGTGCTCCCAGAATCCGTCGCGCAGGGCGCGGCGCAGATCGGCCTGGCCGCGCAGGGAGTACTGGAGCAGGCCCTCGGCCTCGACCAGCAGGTCCTGGTCGACGGAGCCGGGCAGATAGGGGTGGCCGGGCAGCAGCTCGACCAGCGCGTCGCGACCCCGGGAGGCCAGCCACTTCGCCGCGATCTGGGCGCCGACGAAGCGGACGTCCTCGCGGCTGGGCCGGGCCCCGGCGGAGGCGTCGTACGCGGCGGCGGTACGGCGCGAGACGTACGGCTTGAAGAACTCCAGCTCGAAGGTGCGCTGGCTGTCGACCTCCCAGAGCAGGGGCTCGGCCTGGTTGCGGCCGTCGGGCGCCTCGATGCCCCACAGGTGGACCCGGGCGCCGTAGCCCTGGGCGGCCTCGACCGCCGAGACCAGGTCCTCGTCCCCGCCGAGGAGGGCGGCGTCGCTGATGGCGCGGTGGCGGGCGAGCGACTCCAGGTCCGTGCGGATCAGCGAGTCGACGCCCTTCTGCTGGTTGTTGGCGTTGAGGTTGCCGAGACGGACCTTGACGTCGGGCAGTTCGGCGATGGTCTGCTGCTCGGCGGTGTGGATGCGGCGGCGGGCGCCGTCGTACCAGTAGACGCGCAGCAGCCGGCTGTCCGCGAAGATCGTGCGGGCCTTGTCGATCAGCGCGTCGATCAGCCCCTCGGCGTCGAGGTCGAAGGCCCGGCGGTCCTCGGTGCCGGCGACCAGCCGGCCCGCGGCCGCGTACAGATAGCCCGCGTCGACGAAGATCGCGTGTGTGGAGGGCGTCTTCGCCACCTCGGCGAGCATGCGCTCCAGCAGCTCGTTCGTGCGGTCGATGCGGGCGGCCAGGGCCGCCGGGTCGTCACTCATCGCCCCCATTGTCCCGGTGGTCACACTGCGAACACAACCGGTCCCGATCAGTCCCTTACCTGCCAGTAATTAGCCGTTCGAAAAATTTCATTAGCGTAGGGAATGTTTGTAACATGAAGCGCGTTGACTAGGACGTACGACAGCAACGTCACCAGTAGTTCTCCGCAGGAGGATGACCAGACGAAGGGAGAAGCCCGTGCGCTTCGAGATCAGGCGACTCGACGAGGTCGACGGCACCACCGTGGACTGCACCGTCGTGGACGCCGCCTCCGTCAACCGGATCGTTCAGCAGGCCGCCGCCATCGGACAGCGCCTGTGGATCCGCCCGGCCGAGACCCCGGCCTCGTAACGGGACGACCGCACTCACACTTTCCGGGGGAGCCGGGCCGAGGATGGCTCAGCTCCCCCGGATCACCTGAGTGATCCCGTTGATGATCTGCTGCACGGCGATCGCGGAGAGCATCATGCCCGCGAGTCGCGTCACGAGGACGACACCGCCGTCCTTGATGACCCGGATGATCAGCAGCGAGTAACGCATCACCAGCCACAGGACGACGTGGATCGCGAGGATCGCGGACCACACGGAGATCTGCGTGGCCACACTGCCGGCCTTCTGCACGGCCAGGATCACGGACACGATCGCCCCGGGCCCGGCGAGCAGCGGCATGCCGAGCGGTACGAGGGCGACGTTCACGTCCTTCGTCTGCTTCGGCTCGTCGGTCTTGCCGGTGAGCAGGTCCAGCGCGATCAGCAGGAGCAGCAGACCGCCCGCGATCATCAGCGCGGGCACGGACACGTGCAGGTAGTTCAGGATCTGGTGCCCGAGCACGCCGAAGACGGCGATGACGCCGAACGCCACGCAGACGGCCTGGAAGGCCATCCGCTTCTGCACCTTGCCCGGCCGTCCGGCGGTCAGGGCGAGGAAGATCGGGGTGATCCCCGGGGGATCCATGATGACGAAAAGGGTCAGGAACAGGGAGCCGAAGACGGCGATGTCGAACATGCGGAAGCAGGCCTTGCGGAAAGAAGTGATACGGGCGTGAGTCGGTGGGGCCGGTGCCGGCCTCGGCGTCAGGCTCCGCCGGTGCCCGGCACCGGGAACGCGCCGGTGGCGCGTCGCGTGATCTCCCCGTACACCTCGGGGTCGGTCATGTACGCGCCGAGCGCGACGGTCTTGCGGCTGCCGTGGTAGTCCGAGGAGCCCGTGACCAGCAGGTCCAGGTCCTTCGCGAGCCCCCGCAGCCGGTCGCGCGCGTCGGCGTCGTGGTCCATGTGATCGACCTCGACGCCGTCCAGACCGGCCGCCGCCATCTCGGCGATGCGCGCCTCGGGAACGGTCCGGCCCCGCTTGGCGGCGGCCGGATGCGCGAAGACACAGACCCCGCCCGCGTTCTTGACCAGCCGGATCGCCTCGAACGGGTCGGTCTCGTGCTTCTGGACGAAGGCCCGCCCGCCGTCGGCCAGCCACTCCTCGGTGAACGCGTCGCTCACGGTCGGGACGACGCCCAGCTCGACGAGCGCGGTGGCGACGTGCGGCCGCCCCACGGAACCGCCGGCGGCGATCCGCTCGACCTGCTCCCAGGTGACCGGCACCCCGAGGTCGTTGAGCCTCGCGACCATCCCCCGGGCGCGCGGCACCCGGTCGTCGCGCACCAGCTCCCGCTCGGCGAGGAGCGCGGGCTCCTCGGGGTCGAAGAGGTAGGCCAGCAGGTGCATGGACACGCCGTCGACACGGCAGGACAGCTCGGCCCCGGTGACCAGGGTCAGCCCCGCGGGCAGCGCGGCGATCGCCTCGCCGTACCCGCGCGTGGTGTCGTGATCGGTCAGCGCGACGACGTCCAGCCCGGCGGCGGCAGCGTTCCGCACCAGCTCGGCCGGGGTGTCCGTACCGTCGGAAGCCGTGGAGTGACAGTGCAGGTCTATACGCACAAGAACTCCAGACACCGACGATTCAAAGGGGGGACAGTCGATGGTACCGGTACTTCGAGCCCCTAAGAGGCCTACGGCCGAAGCAAGCGCGGCGACAACGCTCCGCAGGGCACCAGATCCAGCTCCGCCCCCGCGTCCCGCAGATCCGTCAGCACCAGTTCGTCGTACATGAGCAGCCCGGTCTGCTCGGGCCACATCACCGCCCACAGCCACATGCCGAGCGCCTCGCCCGCGAAGACCGCGCGGTCCTCGGGGGTGCGGAAGACGTGCCAGAGCGGGGTCGGGCGGCCGACGGCCAGCACCTTGGCGTCGGGCGGCTTCTCGATGTTCATGTACGGCCCCGGGTCCGGGCCGTCGATGCCCGCGTAGCGCGCGCCGAGGCCGACGCCGAGCTCCTCGGCGACCAGGACGAGTTCGGCCGGGCCGCCGAGCGGGCCGGGGCCGGTGCAGGCCACGGCGGTGGCGCGGCCCCCGCTGCGGTCGTCGCCCGCGTAGGCCACCCCCGTGAAGAGCCAGCCGACCGGCAGCGGCCAGGGCATCCACACCGGGACGTGGGTGCGCGGCACAACGGCGGCGAGGGCTTCGACGCTGGGCGGGATCACGGGCTGCAGCGGATACACCGTGCCGTGCACGTCGCACTGCCACGAATCGGCGAAGAGACCGGGCGCCCTGACCCGGCCACCACACCTCGGGCAACTGGGTTCGCCCCTCATAGGGCCCCACGGTCCTACCCCTGCCCGCCCACGTCAAGGACGATCACCCGTCCGGACGGAACCCTTGACGCGAGCAACTGTATGCATATTACATTTATTAGGCGAACTAACTTAGTGGAGAGAGGCAAAGGGAGACACAGATGGACCTGCTGCGACAACCGAAGGCCGTATGGGCCACGGCCGGCGCCTCCGTCGTCGCCTTCATGGGCATCGGACTCGTCGACCCGATCCTGCCGTCCATCGCACGGGGCCTGCACGCCACGGCCGGCCAGGTGTCCCTGCTCTTCACCTCGTACTTCCTGATCACCGCGGTGGCGATGCTGCTGACCGGCTTCGTCTCCAGCCGGATCGGCGGCCGCGGGACCCTGCTGCTCGGCCTCGCCCTCGTCGTCGTCTTCGCGGGCCTGGCCGGCACGTCGGACACCGTCGGCCGGCTGGTCGGCTTCCGGGCGGGCTGGGGCCTCGGCAACGCCCTGTTCGTGTCGACCGCCCTCGCGGTCATCGTCGGTGCCGCGGCCGGCGGGAGCGCGGCGGCGATCCTGCTGTACGAGTCCGCGCTCGGCCTCGGCATGGCCTGCGGCCCGCTGCTCGGCGCGATCCTCGGCAACGTCAGCTGGCGCTACCCGTTCTTCGGGACGGCCACGCTGATGGCGATCGGCTTCCTGTGCATCACGATGTTCCTGAAGGAACAGCCGAAGCCGGCCCGGAAGACCTCGGTGCTCGACCCGATCAGGGCGCTCGGCCACGGCGGCCTCGCCTCGGCGGCGGTCTCCGCCTTCTTCTACAACTACACGTTCTTCACGGTGCTGGCCTTCACGCCGTTCGTGCTGAACATGACGCCGTACCGCTCGGGCGCGGTGTTCTTCGCCTGGGGCGTGCTGCTCGCCGTCTTCTCGGTGATCGTGGCCCCGCGCATGCAGGCCCGCCTCGGCTCGCTGAAGGTGCTCGGCGGCTCGCTGGTGCTGCTCGCCGCGGACGTCCT
Source organism: Streptomyces sp. NPDC055966 (assembly GCF_042269865.1). Taxonomy (NCBI): domain Bacteria; kingdom Bacillati; phylum Actinomycetota; class Actinomycetes; order Kitasatosporales; family Streptomycetaceae; genus Streptomyces; species Streptomyces sp. NPDC055966. The sequence goes on along the minus strand of NZ_JBHJYK010000008.1, from coordinate 118,053 downwards.
CGTCCTCGGCTACGGCGACCACACCACGGCCGTCGTCTGCACGGTCCTGTCCGGCGCCCTCATCGGCGTGAACAACACCGTGTACACCGAGCTGGCCCTCGGCGTCTCGGACGCCCCACGCCCGGTGGCGAGCGCGGGCTACAACTTCGTCCGCTGGTTCGCGGCCGCCGCGGCCCCCTACTTCGCGCCGAAGATCGAGGAGTGGACGGACATCCACGTCCCGTTCGTGGTCGCGGGGATCACCGCGCTGCTGGGCGCGGCCGTGGTCGTCGTACGGCGCCGCGCCCTCACCCACGAGGTGGCGGAGCGGAACGTGGCGCACGCCACGGAGGACGGTGTCAGCGCGTTCGCCAACTGACCGGAATCAGCCGCGCGTTGGTGAGTTCGGTCACGCCGGGTTCAGTCCAGCGGGACGGACGCGCGGGCCGGGTCCCTCAGGTCCGTCCCCTGGGCGAGCCAGCGTTCCTGGAGGGCCTGGGCGCCGTGCACCCGCTTCCAGGCGGCCTCGTTCGGGGTCATCGGCAGCAGCGGCAGGAACCGTACGGGATCCATCGGGTCGTCCAGCTCCAGATCCTCGACCAGCCCGCCGGGCTCGCCCACCAGCACCGAGGTGAAGGGGGCGCCGGGCCACAGCGGCTCGCCGGTGTCCAGGGAGGCGCCGGGCGTCACGATCAGACCCTCCACCTGCGGGGACGCGGCCAGCACGGCGAGCGGGCGCAGCACCTTGTCGGTGTCCGCCCGGCCCGCGCGGACCGAGAGGACCAGCTCGGCGCGGGGCCCCTTGACCGGGTCCGCGACCGCCGCCGTGGGGTCGGTCATGGGGTGCTGGGACATGCCGAGGGTGGCGTACCGCAGGAGGTCCCCCTCCCGGAACCGGAGCACCTCGACGCGGTCCGTGCCGAGGAAGGTGACGGCGGCGCGCGCGTCCGGTTCGCCCAGCGCGGTGCTCAACCGTGCCTCGACCAGAGGAAGAACATCGACCATGCGGCGAGCATAGAACTCGTCAGTGACGGGCAAAGCGGCGCCTTGACAGTTCGGGCGGCTGCTAATCTGAGCCCACGAAGAGACTCCCTCACGAGGGACCGGCCGGAGGAGGTGGGGCTGTCATGGATCGAAGTCGACCTGGTAGTACCACTCGCTCTTCCGCCCGCTGATCTGGTCTCTGGCTGGCCGCTGCCGCCTTCCCGCGCGCGTTGCCCTTCGGAAGAGCACTTCGTTTCGCCTCGCCTGATCCGTCTGATCAACGTCAGTTCCGCATCAGCAGCGAAGTCGCCACCGCGACGGTGCGGTGCTCCCCGCTTTGTGGACGTGCCAAACATCCCGTGGCCAGGACCGTCCTCATTCCGGGTAGTTCCACCCGTCGTCACGCGCTCTCGCTGCCTGCCCGCGAAGGAGCCCGCCCATGTCGATGATCCGCGACCTGCGCGCCGTGGTCCGCTCGTCGTCCCGTTCCTCGCTGCGGGGGGACACCGCCCCGTACGACACCACCCGCGACCCCGGCACCTCCTCGGCCGTCGTGGACTGCGCCGTCTACCGCGACGGCCGCCGGGTCGAGAGCGGCAAGCCGCTGAGCCCGCACGAGGCGATGCGCCAGGTGCGCCGCGACGGCGGCTTCGTCTGGATCGGGCTGCACGAGCCGACCGAGGCCGAATTCGCCGGCATCGCGGGCGAGTTCGGGCTGCACCCGCTGGCCGTCGAGGACGCGGTGCAGGCCCATCAGCGCCCGAAGCTGGAGCGCTACGACGACTCGCTCTTCACCGTCTTCAAGACCATCCACTACGTCGAGCACGACCGGCTCACCGACAGCAGCGAGGTCGTGGAGACCGGCGAGGTGATGTGCTTCACCGGCCGGAGCTTCTTCATCACCGTCCGGCACGGCGGCAAGGGCTCGCTGCGGGCGCTGCGCCACCGCCTCCAGGACGACCCGGAGCTGCTGGCCAAGGGCCCCTCGGCGGTGCTGCACGCCATCGCCGACCACGTCGTCGACGGCTACATCGCGGTCGCCGACGCCGTGCAGGACGACATCGACGAGGTGGAGACCGAGGTCTTCTCGCCGGGTCCGGGCGGCAAGGTCTCGCGCGGTGTGGACTCGGCGCGGATCTACCAACTCAAGCGCGAGGTACTGGAGTTCAAGCGGGCGGTCGCGCCGCTGCTGCGGCCCATGCAGCTGCTGAGCGAGCGGCCGATGCGGCTGGTCGACCCGGACATCCAGAAGTACTTCCGGGACGTCGCGGACCACCTCGCCCGGGTCCAGGAGCAGGTCATCGGCTTCGACGAGCTGCTCAACTCCATCCTCCAGGCCAACCTGGCGCAGGCCTCAGTCGCGCAGAACGAGGACATGCGCAAGATCACCGCCTGGGCCGCGATCATCGCCGTACCGACGATGGTGACGGGCGTGTACGGCATGAACTTCGACAACATGCCGGAGCTGCACTGGAAGTACGGCTACCCGCTGGTCCTGAGCCTCACCATCGGCATGTGCGTGGGCATCCACCGGGTGCTGAAGCGCAACGGCTGGCTGTGAGCGCCGCTCGATAGGCTGGGCGCATGACGAGCGATCTGCCCGGCCCGGCCCCCCTCGACCAGGCCCTTCTCGACCAGGCCCTCATCGAGGAGGCCGCGAAGAAGTCCGGCCTGATCTGGGTCAGGGGCGCCGGCGCCCCGGCCGCGCGTGCGCTGTGGCACGTGTGGCACCAGGGGGCGGTGTACCTGGTCGGCGACGGGCCGGGGGAGCAGCCGCTGCCGGCGCTGGTCGACGGCGGCTTCGCCGAGGTGACCGTGCGCGGCAAGGACAAGGGCGGCCGGCTCGTCACGTTCCCGGTGACCGTGACCGAAGCGGCGGCCGGCTCCGAGGAGTGGGAGGCGGCCGTCGCCGAGCTGAAGGGCAAGCGCCTGAACGCGCCGGACGGCGAGGCGATGCCGGGGCGCTGGGCCCGCGAGTGCCGGGTGCTGCGCCTGACTCCGGCCGGGTCCGTGGTGCCGTTGCCCGACGACAGCCAGGCGGAGCGTCCGGTGCCCACTCCGGCGACCACCAGGGAGCCGATTCCGGCAGGACTGCCGAAGCTGCTCGGCAGGCGACGGCGGAAGTAGGCCGGGGCCGGATCCGGCGCCGGGCAGCCGCTACGACGTCGGCAGCTGTCTGCCGTAGTCCACCGTGTCCCCCTGGTCCGGTTCCGTGACCGTGAAGTCCTTGCCCCAGTCCGAGAAGCTGAGCGTGCCCGCACCGCCGGCGCGGACCAGGCGGAGGGGGTAGGGGGTGCCCTGGAGGGAGACGTCGAGGGTGCCGCCGGAGCCCTGGTCGCCGGTGATGCGGATGGTGGGGGTGCCCGACTGGTCGTGGTGGCCGTCGGTCGCCAGGCTGCCGTGCAGCGTCAGCAGCCCGTCGAGCAGGACGGACTTGTCCGTGAACCCGCTGAACTTCTTGTACGCGGGGTCCCCCTGCGGCACCTTCACGTACTTGCCGTTCAGCTTGCCGGCCGTGCTGTCACCGCCGCCGTCGCCACCGCTGCCGCCGTTGCCGCTCCCGCCCGCGTGGCTCCAGAAGTCCGAGTCGGCCTTCAGATAGAGCTGCTGACCGACCCGCAGCAGCTGGAAGGTGGCCCCCTGCGCGGTCACCGACCCGGTGCCGCCGTCCTCTTTCAGGCGCATGTCCAGCTGGTACGTACGGCCGCTGGTGACCACCGTGCCGGTCAGCCGTACCGCAGCCGCCCCGTCCGCCGCCGCGCGGGTCCTCGTCTGGATCTGCCCGGCGGGCAGCTTGCCCACGCCGTTGGTGCCCGCGTCCGGATCGTCGCCGCCGCAGCCGCCCAGCACCGCCACCCCTGTCACCGCCAGTGCGCAGATCGCGGTCGCCCGCGCGGTCCGGCGGGTTCGGCCCTGGGGAATCGCAGTCACCGGTGGAGCTGCCTTTCTGTCGGGTCCTGAGCGGCGTACCGCAGCGTACCGGTGCCCCGGCCGCCCGGCGGAGTCAGTCCGTCCGGACCCCCCACCAGGGCGTGTCCGACCGCCACGGGCTAGCCTGAAGCGCACCCGAGCGGGCAAATCCGAGCAATTCACCGATCACTTCGTAAAGAAAGCGGAACACCCCCTTAAGGGAGATTCCCAGGCCACGTCAGCAGAGGAAGCACAGCCATGGCAGCCGGCGCCCCCCGGATCTTCGTCTCGCACCTCGCCGGGGTCCCCGCCTTCGACCCCAACGGCGATGTGGTGGGCCGCGTCCGCGACCTCGTCGTCATGATGCGCGTCGGCAGACGCCCCCCGCGCGTGCTGGGGCTGGTGGTCGAGCTGTCCACCCGGCGCCGGATCTTCCTGCCCATGACCCGGGTGACCGGCATCGAGTCCGGCCAGGTCATCACCACCGGCGTGATGAACGTCCGGCGCTTCGAGCAGCGGCCCACCGAACGGCTGGTCTTCGGTGAGCTGCTCGACCGGCGCGTGACGCTCACCGAGACCGGCGAGGAGGCCACGGTCCTCGACGTGTCCGTGCAGCAGCTGCCCGCCCGCCGCGACTGGGAGGTCGACCGGGTCTTCGTCCGCAAGGGCAGGAAGGGCGGCGCCTTCCGGCGGGCCAAGGGCGAGACGCTGACCGTCGAGTGGTCGGCCGTCACCGGCTTCTCGCTGGAGGAGCACGGGCAGGGCGCCGAGAGCCTGCTCGCCACCTTCGAGCAGTTGCGCCCCGCCGACCTCGCCAACGTCCTGCACCACCTGTCCGCCAAGCGCCGCGCCGAGGTCGCCGCCGCGCTCGACGACGACCGGCTGGCCGACGTCCTCGAAGAGCTCCCGGAGGACGACCAGATCGAGATCCTCGGCAAGCTGAAGGAGGAGCGGGCGGCGGACGTGCTGGAGGCCATGGACCCCGACGACGCGGCCGACCTGCTCTCCGAACTGCCCGAGGCGGACAAGGAACGGCTGCTGAACCTGATGCAGCCCGCCGACGCGGCCGAGATGCGGCGCCTGATGTCGTACGAGGAGCACACGGCCGGCGGTCTGATGACCACCGAACCGATCGTGCTGCGCCCGGACGCCACCGTCGCCGACGCCCTCGCCCGGGTCCGCAACCCCGACCTCTCCCCCGCCCTGGCCGCCCAGGTCTACGTCTGCCGCCCGCCCGACGAGACCCCGACCGGCAAGTACCTGGGCACGGTCCACTTCCAGCGGCTGCTGCGCGACCCGCCGTACACGCTGGTCAGCTCGATCGTCGACACCGATCTGCAACCGCTCGACCCGGACGCGGCGCTGCCCGCCGTCGCCGGGTTCTTCGCCACCTACGACATGGTCGCCGCGCCCGTGGTGGACGAGGCCGGGCGGCTGCTCGGCGCGGTGACCGTGGACGACGTGCTGGACCACATGCTGCCCGAGGACTGGCGGGAGCACGAGTTCCACCTGGACGACGGATACGAGGGAGAGGGGGCGGCCACGCATGACTCCTGAGCGCGAGAGCGGCACCCGCGAGCGCACCCCGGTGGGCGCGACGGCGGCCACCCGGCACCGCACGCCCCGCCTGGACCAGCCGCGCCCGCCGCGGCGCCGGTACCTGCCCGAGTGGGACGCCGAGGCCTTCGGCGTGATGTCGGAGAAGATCGCCCGGTTCCTGGGCACGGGCCGCTTCATCGTCTGGATGACGGTCGTCATCATCCTGTGGGTGCTGTGGAACGTCACCGTGCCCATGGCCCTGCGCTTCGACCAGTACCCGTTCATCTTCCTGACCCTGGCCCTGTCCCTCCAGGCCTCCTACGCGGCCCCGCTGATCCTGCTCGCGCAGAACCGGCAGGACGACCGCGACCGGGTCAACCTGGAGCAGGACCGCAAGCAGAACGAGCGGTCGATCGCCGACACCGAGTACCTGACCCGGGAGATCGCCACCCTGCGCCTGGGCCTCGGCGAGGTGGCGACCCGCGACTGGATGCGCTCGGAACTCCAGGACCTGCTGAAGGAGCTGGAGGACCGCCAGGGCCGCAGCGACCGTGTCGTATTCCCGGCGGAACGGTCAGAACGGTCGCCGGGACGTGACACAGACGACCGCTGAGGGGCATCCCGAAGGCCCCGCGCCGCGCCGTACCATCGTCCTTATGGCTACGGAAGACGCGGTGCGCGAGGCACTGGCGACGGTGAACGACCCCGAGATCAACCGCCCCATCACCGAACTGGGGATGGTCAAATCGGTGGAGATCGGTGCGGACGGAGCGGTCGCGGTCACCGTGTACCTGACGGTCTCCGGCTGCCCCATGCGGGACACCATCACCCAGCGCGTCACCGAGGCGGTCTCCCGGGTCGAGGGCGTCACCCGCGTGGACGTCACGCTGGACGTGATGAGCGACGAGCAGCGCAAGGAGCTGGCGAGCGCCCTGCGCGGCGGCCAGGCCGAGCGCGAGGTCCCCTTCGCCAAGCCGGGCAACCTCACCCGCGTCTACGCGGTCGCCTCCGGCAAGGGCGGCGTCGGCAAGTCCTCCGTGACGGTCAACCTGGCGGCGGCCATGGCGGCCGACGGCCTCAAGGTGGGCGTGGTCGACGCCGACATCTACGGCCACAGCGTGCCGCGCATGCTGGGCGCGGACGGCCGTCCCACCCAGGTCGAGAACATGATCATGCCGCCGTCGGCGAACGGCGTGAAGGTCATCTCCATCGGCATGTTCACGCCGGGCAACGCCCCGGTCGTCTGGCGCGGCCCGATGCTGCACCGCGCCCTCCAGCAGTTCCTGGCGGACGTGTACTGGGGCGACCTCGACGTCCTGCTCCTGGACCTCCCGCCGGGCACCGGCGACATCGCGATCTCGGTCGCCCAGCTGGTCCCGAACGCCGAGATCCTGGTCGTCACGACCCCGCAGCAGGCGGCGGCCGAGGTCGCCGAGCGCGCCGGTTCCATCGCCGTACAGACCCACCAGAAGATCGTCGGCGTGGTCGAGAACATGTCCGGCCTGCCCTGCCCGCACTGCGGCGAGATGGTCGACGTCTTCGGCACGGGCGGCGGCCAGCTCGTCGCCGACGGCCTGACCCGCACCACGGGTGCGACGGTCCCGGTCCTCGGCTCTATCCCGATCGACGTCCGCCTGCGCGAGGGCGGCGACGAGGGCAAGCCGGTGGTCCTCACCGACCCGGACTCCCCGGCGGGCACCGCCCTGCGGGCGATCGCCGGAAAGCTGGGCGGCCGGCAGCGTGGCCTGTCGGGCCTGTCGCTGGGGCTCACCCCGAAGAACAAGTTCTAGCCGTACGGGCACGACGCCCAGCAGTACGGGAAAAGGGCGCCGAAGACGATCGGCGCCCTTTTGTCATGCGGTCCCCGCCCGTGGTCACGCGTAGGCGGCGACGTCCTTCACCACGGCGAACCCGAGTCCGTACGCGCTCATGCCCCGGCCGTACGCGCCCAGGTGCACCCCCGCCTCGGTCGTACCGGCGAGCACCCAGCCGAACTCGGACTCCCGGTAGTAGAAAGAGGCCGCGACCCCGTCCACCGGGAGGGACAGCGTGGACCACTCCGGTCCGTCGAGATCGTCGGCCAGCGCCCAAGCGGTCTCGGTCTGCTGCTCCAGCCAGTCGTCCCGCAGGCTGTGGTCCATCTGTCCGGGCCAGGTGAACGACAGCAGCCCCACCCCGGCCAGCCACGCCGCCGAGGACACCGAGGTGGCCTCCAGCAGCCCCGTACCGTCCGCGCTGCGCCGCGACGGCTGCGCGGCGACCGTGACCACCACCGCGAACTTCTCCCGCGGCTCACCGGCGGAGCCTGTCTCGCCGCGCACGGAGGGCTCGTCGCCGTGCCCTGTCGATCCGTGCTCGACGGAGCCGTCCGCCGCCGTGGCGACCTGCATCAGCCAGCGCGGCCCGGTGAACGCCTCGTCAAGGCCGTACCACGGGAAAGACGCCTGAAGATAACCGTCGACCGTACGCCGGGCGGAGGGGGACTGCTGTCCGCCCTCCGCGGCCGGCGCCTGTACGCCCACCCGACTCGTCGTCTCCATCTGCCCGGACGCCTCCTCGCTCTCGTCGGACCGGGGCGGCCCGCCCCCCTTCGGGCGTACTCCTCCGGTCCGCACAACAACTCGGCAGCATATCCACACGAACGAGTGCGGCAGGGCAGGCAGTCGGTGCGTGGGTCGCACGAACGGCCTGTTCAGGACGCGTGCGCCGGGGGTGTGTTATGAAACGCGTCACGTGCGCGGCGCACGCCCGCGCGCGTGTCGGCGACGGTCAGGTGGCGTCCGCGTCGAAGGGCGGCCGGTCGTCGTTGCCGGGCTCCTCGGGCTTCTTGGTCATGTCGACTCGCCCGCCGGACCCGGAGTCCGGGGACGGCGAGGACGATGTCGAAGACGACGAGGCGGACGACGAGGTCTCGGTGTCCCGGCTGTTGACGGCGTCCGTGACCTCGGCCATCTCCTTCTTCAGGTCGAAGCCGTTGCGGATCTCCTTCAGCCCCAGTTCGTCGTTGTCCAGCTGCTTGCGGATGAACGTCTTGGGGTTGAGGTCCTCGAACTCGAAGTCCTTGAACTCGGGGCCCAGTTCGTTACGGATGTCCTGCTTCGCGCTCTCCGAGAACTCGCGGATCTTCCGGATCGTGCGCATCACGTCCTGGATGACCTTCGGGAGCTTGTCCGGACCGAAGACGAGCACGGCGATCACGACGATCGTGAGCAGCTCGAGTGGTCCTATGTCATTGAACACCTGACGCTCCTATTGATGTCCTCGGTCGCTCAACGGTACCCGGCGTTCCCGTCCGACCGGTACCGTCCCGAGGTGAGACTTGTGTCAGTTCTGCTCCGCCGCGCCCAGGACCAGCGGGACCTCCCGGTCGGTGCCGCCGCGCCGGACCGTCAGCCGTAGCCGGTCACCGGGCCGGTGGGCGCGGATCCTGACGATGAGCTCCCGGGCCGAGTGCACGGGCTGACCGTCGACCTCGCCGACGACGTCGCCCGCCTTCAGACCTGCCCGGTCGCCGGGGCCTCCCGGGATGACGGCGGGACCGCCGCTCGCGCTCTTGCTGTCGATGCGGGCGCCGTCGCCGGTGTACGCCATGTCGAGCGTGACCCCCAGCACCGGGTGGGTCGCCCGGCCGTCGTTGATCAGTTCCTCGGCGACGCGCTTGGCCTGGTTCACCGGGATGGCGAAGCCGAGGCCTATGGAGCCGGCCTGGGCGCCGTCCGAGTCCGAGCCGCTGTCGGCGGACCGGATGGCGGAGTTGATGCCGATCACCCGGGCCTGGGAGTCGAGGAGCGGGCCGCCGGAGTTGCCCGGGTTGATGGGCGCGTCGGTCTGCAGCGCGTCGACGTACGACACGTCGCTCCCGTCACCCTTGTCGCCGCCGGCCGTGATGGGCCGCTCCTTGGCGCTGATGATGCCGGAGGTGACGGTGTTGGCCAGGTCGAAGGGGGCGCCGATGGCGACGACGGGGTCGCCGACCCGGACGCCGTCGGAGTCGCCGAGGGGCAGCGGGGTGAGTCCGTGCACGCCGTGCACCTGGACGACGGCGAGGTCGTAGCCGCTGTCCCGGCCGACCACCTTGGCCTGGACGCTTTCACCGCTGCTGAACGTCACGGATATCGCGCCGCTCGATCCGGCGGGGGCGACGACGTGGTTGTTGGTGAGGATGTGCCCCTGGGTGTCGAGCACGAAGCCGGTGCCGGTGTCGGTCTGGTCGGTCCCGCTGACATGCAGGGTGACGACGCTGGGCAGGGCGCGGGCGGCTATCCCGGCCACACTGTCCGGCGCACGCCCGGCGGGCACCCGCCCGGCCTGCGGCAGGCTCACCTCGCCGTCGAGCCCCTGCCGCTCCGCGTACGCGCCGACGATCCCTCCGACACCGGCGGCGACCAGGGCGACGACCACCGTCCACCCCACCATCAGCCGCCTCCCCCGCCCGGCCCCGGCGTACTGAAGCACGCCGCGCCGAACCGCCTGCTCCTGCGGAGACCCGGGCGCCCAGGGGTCATACCGCCCCCAGGGATCGTCATCGACCCCGACCAGCCCACCGGGCGCGGGCGCGGGAGCACCGAGAGCGGGGGCGACGGGGGTGACAGGGGCGGGTGCCTGGGCCGGGGCTTCGGGGGGTGAGGCCGGAACGCCGGGCGCGGGGGCACCCGGCAGGGGCGTGGCTGCGCTCGGCGCGTGTGTCCCCGGCGCCGTCGGTGCGGGCGTCTGCTGGGCCGCCGGGTGCTGGACGGGCGGTGCGGGGGCCCAGGGGCCCGGCTCGCCGTACGGCGGGGTGCCGTAGGGGTCCGGGTCGTGCAGGGGCCTGGGACGCTCGGTGGGGGCCGCCCAGGCGGTTCCTCCGGGGACGGTCTCGGCCGGTGCGCCGGCCGCCGGGGCGGTGCCTTCCCCGGCCCCGCCCTCCTCGACCCCGCCCGGCTGGGCCAGTTCGAAGTCGTCGTCGGCCGACCCGGAATCCGTCGGAACGGAGTCCGTCGCCCTGGAGGTCCGCCCCGAGTCGCCCGGTGCGGTCTCCCGGCGGTGCTCGGCCGGCCGGTCGGCCGACGTCGGCTCCGTCGGCCCCTGCGGCTCCTCCCCCGGCGGGACACGGTTCCCCTCGTTCATGCTCTCCCCACAGCTGGCCGCGGCCGCACGCTTCGGCGGCGGACACGGAACGTCGACTGCGCCCCCGGGTCATCGCCGCGGGAACGGCCCTCACAGGATTCAACCAGGTTCGCGGGGCCGGGGCGCAGTGGCCGGTCAGGGGGTCTGCGGCTGTGAGGAGGGGGAGGCGGATGCCGTGGGGGACGCGGGGGCGGGGACGGGGGCGGACAGCAGGCCGGAGCCGGTCGCTCCGGGGACCGCGGACCACGCGGCGAGCGGATAGGCCACGGTGTCGTCGAGCGGACGTATCAGCGGGGAGAGGGCGGCCACGCCGGCCATCACCGGCGCCGTCAGACCGCGAAGCGCGCTGGTCTGGGCCTGTCCGGTGCCGGGGGTCGGCACTCCGGGCACCAGCGGTGCGGACATCGAGGTCGGCGCCACCGAGGTCTGTCCGAGCAGCGTGCTGCCCTGGACGGCAGGCGGGCCGGTCGCGCGGCGGCGCTGGCCGTCGGGCGTGGCCGCGCCCGAGCCGGCCGAGCGGGCCGGGACGACGCTGCCGCTGCCGCCGCGCGCGTCCGCCGTCGCGTCGGAGGGCAGAGCCGTGGTGACGCTGCCGAGGGCGACCGCGGCCAGGGACACCGCACCGGCGGCGGCGACCGCGAACCGCAGACCGCGCGAGGCACCGCGTCCGTCGTCCGGGCGTCCGACGGGATGGATACGGAAGCCGCGCTCGTGGTCCGCGGGGACGGCGGGCCGCGAGGGGGCGGGCACGGAGGTGCCGGGCCGGAGGGGGACGTAGCCGAGGGCGAAGCGCTCACCGCGCCGCGATCCGAAGATGCCGGAGCCGCCGAGGACATCGCCCGGTACGGCGGTCAGACCACCGGACGGGCCGGATCCGTCGGCTCTTGTGGCGCTCTCCTCCCGGGGGTCGCCTCCGAAGAGACCGCCGCCGGGCGGGGATGTGCTGTCGCCGCCGGGCAGGCCCTGGAGGCGGGCCAGGAAGCTCGCCGAGGGCGGGGGCGGGGCCGCCTCCGCGAACACGTTCTTCAGCCGGCGCTGGGCGTCCGCCTCCGCCTTGCACCGGGCACACGTGGCCAGGTGCGCGAGGACCCGCTCACGCGACTCGTGACCGAGCTCTCCGTCCACCAGGGCGGAGAGTCGGTCTCCCAGATGCTGTTCGGCGAGATGCGCCTTCCGGTGCGCCTTCTCCACAGGTTTCGGCCGGGATCCACTCACGCGGTCGCGCCCCCTCCCCCCAGAGCGGGGACACGGGCCACGAAGGAGCGCCGCTCGGCCGCACGGGCCTCCGGGGAGCGGTGCGCAAGGGCCTTGCGGAGCTGGGAGCGGCCGCGGTGGATACGGGAGCGGACCGTGCCGAGCTTCACGCCGAGGGTCGCGGCGATCTCCTCGTACGACAGTCCCTCGATGTCGCACAGGACGACGGCGGCGCGGAACTCCGGCGCCAGGGTGTCGAGGGCCTGCTGGACGTCGGCGTCGAAGTGCGCGTCGTTGAAGAGCTGTTGCGGGGTGGGCTCGCGGCTGGCCAGGCGCTCGGCCGCGTCCTCGCCGAGGGCGTCGAAGCGGATGCGCTGCTTGCGCCGGACCATGTCCAGGAAGAGGTTGGTGGTGATGCGGTGCAGCCAGCCCTCGAAGGTGCCCGGCGAGTACGTCGACAGGGAGCGGAAGACACGGACGAAGACCTCCTGGGTGAGGTCCTCGGCGTCGTGCTGGTTGCCCGTCAGGCGGTAGGCCAGGCGGTAGACCCGGGCGCTGTGCGTGCTGACGATCTCCTCCCACGTGGGCGGAGTCCACGCCTGCCCGTCCGCGTCGGTGGAGAAGGTCGCGGTCTGGGTCTCGCCTGCGGCGAAACCGGCGTGGTGGTCAGCAGCGGTGTCGGTCACGGATTTCGGCCTGCCCGCCGATCCGAGGAAGCGCCGCAGCACTCCGCCCCGGTCCCCGGGCGCAGCCGCACCTCCCCTGTCGGCTCTGGTGGTGTCCAGTGGAGCCCCTACCATAGCCACCTCGCCCGTTAGCTCCGGATAAGCGGTTTTACGAGAATTTGATACTTGCCGGCACGGCTCGTGCGGCTGCGTCAGCAGTTGCTCGGTGTCCTGATCCACCTCATACCCCCCGTCGCGCATCCGGCCACCGTCTCTTCCCCTTAAACGTCCGGTCCCATCTGCGGGTTCCCGCCGCCAACGGATACAGTCACGCCCAGGCAACCACGGGGACAGGAGAGGGTCATTACCGGCAACCGGCAGACGAGCTGGGCGTTCGCCGACGCCTACGTCGCCGAGGACGAAGCGCTGCTCTGGGCCCGTGACCGGGCCCGCGAGGCAGGGCTGCGCTCGGTGTCGCCGGCCACGGGCGCCGCGCTGCGACTGCTCGCCGCCTCCGTGGACGCCAAGGCCGTCGCGGAGATCGGCACGGGCTGTGGGGTGTCCGGAATCCATCTGCTGCACGGCATGCGTCCGGACGGGGTGCTCACGACGGTCGATCCGGAGCCGGAGCACCAGCAGTTCGCCCGGCAGGCCTTCCGCGCCTGCGGATTCGCCAGCAACCGGGCGCGGTTCATCCCGGGCAGCGCGCTCGACGTCCTGCCCCGGCTCGCGGACGCGGGCTACGACCTCGTGTTCTGCGACGGCGACCGCCAGGAGTACGCGGACTATCTCGCTGAATCGTTGCGCCTGTTGCGGCCCGGCGGTCTCGTGGTCTTCGAGGGGGTATTCGCGGGCGGCCGTACGGTCGACTCCGGGCCGCAGCCGACGGAGGTGCTGCGCCTGCGCGAGCTGCTGCGCTCGGTGCGCGAGAGCCAGGAGCTGATGTCGTCGCTGCTGCCGGTCGGCGACGGACTGCTGTGCGCCGTCAAGAGGTGAGCACGGCGAGCACCCGGCCGCCGGGGCCGGGCGACGGGGCCGCGCATGCGTCTGCCCCGGCACCGCTTACGATGCCGGGGCAGACGCAAGGACAAGATCGCGGGCGCGTCAGACGGTGACCTTCTCCAGGGCCTCACCGAGCGCCTTGGCCTCGTCAGGGGTCAGCTCGACGACGAGCCGACCGCCGCCTTCGAGCGGAACGCGCATGACGATGCCCCGCCCCTCCTTGGTCACCTCGAGCGGGCCATCGCCCGTCCGCGGCTTCATGGCCGCCATGCTCGTTCCCCTTCCTGAAACCAGCTCATCGTCTGCCGAGAGCCCTCGGAGGGCACCCGCGGTTCCGAAGCGGACACGCGACACCGGCATCGAACACATTGCTTCCCGGCCATTATCCCGCATGGCAGGACCCGATGACCAACATCAGTCGGCATCGCTTGGGCAACGCGCGCGAGCAAAACCACTCAATTCGGGGATGTGGCTGCGATACTGCGCCACCGCACCGACGCCGACCGGCGGACTCCGCTCCGTTTTTCTTTGACGCAGGTCACACGTCCGGTCCGGCCCTTGGCCCGTGATCTCCGCCATGCTGTGCTTCGTACACGACGTACTGAGCGGTACGTCACCCGCGACCCGGAGGAAGATGTCCCATGGCAGACACCGTGCTCTACGAGGTGAGCGACGGACTCGCGACGATCACGCTGAACCGCCCCGAGGCGATGAACGCGCTGAACATCGCGACCAAGGTCGCCCTGCGGGAGGCGGCGGAAGCCGCGGCCGGGGACACGGCCGTACGAGCGATCCTGCTGACCGCGGCCGGGGAGCGGGCGTTCTGCGTGGGCCAGGACCTCAAGGAGCACATCGGGCTGCTCGCGTCCGACCGCGAGACGGGGGCCGGGCAGACGATGAGCACGGTCAAGGAGCACTACAACCCGATCGTGGCGGCGCTCGCCGGGGCGCCGAAGCCGGTGGTCGCCGGGGTGAACGGCGTCGCGGCCGGGGCCGGCCTCGGCTTCGCGCTCGCCGCGGACTACCGGGTGGTCGCCGACACGGCCGCCTTCAACACGTCCTTCGCGGGCGTCGCGCTGACCGCCGACTCCGGCGTCTCCTGGACCCTGCCCCGGGTGATCGGCCCGGGCCGCGCCACCGACCTGCTGCTCTTCCCGCGCAGCATCAGCGCGCAGGACGCCCTGGAGCTGGGCATCGCCAACCGGGTCGTACCGGCGGCCGAACTGCGCGCGGAGGCCGAGAAGGTGGCGCGGGCGCTGGCCGAGGGGCCGACGGTGGCGTACGCGGCGCTCAAGGAGGCGGTGGCCTACGGGCTGTCGCACTCGCTGGCGCAGACGCTGGAGAAGGAGGACGAGCTCCAGGCCAGGGCCGGGCAGTCCGAGGACCACGCGATCGCCGTGCAGGCCTTCGTGAAGAAGGAGAAGCCCACGTACCTGGGCCGGTGAGCGGTCAGCGGGGGTGCGGACCGGTGCGGCTCACGCAGGCCTCCAAGTGGTCGTCGACCAGCCCGCACGCCTGCATGAGCGCGTACGCCGTCGTCGGGCCGACGAACTTCAGTCCGCGCTTCTTCAGGGCCTTGGACAGGGCCGTGGACTGCGGGGTGACGGCCGGAACGTCGGCGAGGGTCTTCGGGGCGGGGCGGCCGGCCGGGTCCGGGGCGTGGGACCAGATCAGCTCGTCCAGCTCCCCCTGCGCCCAGTCGGCGAGCACGCGCGCGTTGGCGAGTGTGGCGTCGATCTTGGCGCGGTTGCGGATGATGCCCTCGTCCGCCAGCAGCCGCTCGCGGTCGTCGTCCGTGAAGGCGGCGACCTTCTCGATACGGAAGCCCGCGAAGGCCGTCCGGAAGCCCGGGCGGCGGCGCAGGATCGTGATCCAGGACAGGCCCGACTGGAAGGCCTCCAGGCTGAGCCGCTCGAAGAGGGCGTCGTCGCCGTGGACCGGGCGGCCCCACTCCTCGTCGTGGTACGACACGTAGTCCTCGGTGGACAGGGCCCAGGGGCAGCGCAGGGCGCCGTCGGGTCCGGCGAGGGCGGTTCCGTCGCTCATCGCCCCTCCTGCGGGTGGTCGGGCTTCTCCAGGTGGACGTGTGCCGCGGCGGCTCTGGCGCCGGCGAGCGCCGACTCCAGGTCGGCGATGCGGGCGTCGCGCTCGGCCAGCTCGGCGCCGAGGCGGCCGAGGGCGTCGTCGACGTCCGCCATGCGGTAGCCGCGCGGGGCGAGCGGGAAGCGCAGGCTCTCCACGTCGGCACGGTCCACGGGGCGGTCCGGGGGCAGCGGGTCCTGGACCCGCTCCGGCGCCACCTCGGGCAGCGGGGCGCTCTCGCCGCCGCCCACCACGGCGAGTGTCACCGCGGCGACCACGACGGCCAGCGCGACGACCAGGAAAAAGAACATCACCATCGCCAGGGCCCCACGCTCTCTGCCGGACACAGAAACTGTCAGGGTCCGATCGTGCCATGCGAGTCTGACAGTTAGGGTCGCAGGCGGCCGTACTGCGGGACGTTCTGGGAGAGGTCACAGCGAATGCTCAGGCTGGGCAAGCGGGAATTCGGGGCGCACGAGCCGGTGATCATGGCGATCGTGAACCGGACCCCCGACTCCTTCTACGACCAGGGGGCCACGTTCCGTGACGAGCCCGCCCTCGCGCGCGTGGCGCAGGCGGTGGCCGAGGGTGCCGCGATCGTCGACGTCGGCGGGGTGAAGGCCGGGCCGGGCGAGGAGGTCACGGCCGAGGAGGAGGCACGGCGCACGGTCGGTTTCGTGGCGGAGGTCCGGCGGCGCTTCCCCGACGTGATCATCAGCGTGGACACCTGGCGGGCCTCGGTCGGCGAGGCGGTGTGCGAGGCGGGTGCGGATCTGCTGAACGACGCGTGGGGCGGGGTCGACCCCGCCCTGGCGGAGGTCGCGGCGCGGTACGGGGCGGGCCTGGTGTGCACGCACGCGGGTGGCGTCGAGCCCCGTACGCGCCCGCACCGGGTGACGTACGACGACGTCATGGCCGACATCCTGGACGTGACGGTCGCGCTGGCGGAGCGGGCGGTGTCGCTGGGCGTGCCGCGGGAGTCGGTGCTGATCGACCCGGGGCACGACTTCGGCAAGAACACCCGGCACAGCCTGGAGGCGACGCGGCGGCTGCCCGAGATGGTCGCGACGGGCTGGCCGGTCCTGGTCTCGCTGTCCAACAAGGACTTCGTGGGCGAGTCCCTGGACCGCCCGGTGAAGGAACGGCTGATCGGCACGCTGGCGACGACGGCGGTGTCGGCGTGGCTCGGGGCGCAGGTGTACCGGGTCCACGAGGTCGCCGAGACCCGTCAGGTGCTGGACATGGTCGCCTCCATCGCGGGCCACCGCCCTCCCGCGGTGGCCCGCCGCGGCCTGGCCTGACCGGCCCGCCCGACGAGAGGTCCTAGCGGGCCGCCTCCTTGGAGACCAGGGCCACCGCCTCCGACACCTCGTCCGTGACGTGGAAGAGAAGGAGGTCCTTCTCCGCGGCCTTGCCCTGGGCGACCAGGGTGTTCCGGAGCCAGGAGACGAGGCCGCCCCAGTACTCGCTGCCGAAGAGGACGATCGGGAAGCGGGTGACCTTCTGGGTCTGGACGAGGGTCAGGGCCTCGAAGAATTCGTCCAGGGTGCCGAGACCGCCGGGCAGGACCACGAAGCCCTGCGCGTACTTCACGAACATCATCTTGCGGACGAAGAAGTAGCGGAAGTTCAGACCGATGTCGACGTAGGGGTTCAGGCCCTGCTCGAAGGGCAGCTCGATGCCGAGGCCGACGGAGGTGCCGCCGGCCTCGCAGGCGCCCTTGTTGGCCGCCTCCATGGAGCCCGGGCCGCCGCCCGTGATCACCGCCCAGCCCGCCTCCACCAGGCCCCGGCCGAGCCGGACGCCCGCGTCGTACTCCGGCGAGTCCACCGGGGTGCGCGCCGAGCCGAACACGCTGATCGCGGGCGGGAGTTCGGCGAGTGTGCCGAAGCCCTCGATGAACTCCGACTGGATCCGCAGGACCCGCCAGGGGTCGGTGTGGACCCAGTCCGTGGGGGCGCGCTCGTCCAGCAGCCGCTGGTCGGTGGTGCTCGGGATCACCTGCCCGCGACGTCGGAGGACCGGGCCCAGGCGCTGCTCGTCCGGCGGGATCTTCTTTCCCTCAGGGTTGCCGGTAGGCATGTGCGCTCCCTCCACTTGCGGGTAGTTCGATCTCAGACTAGATCGCCTCGGGTTACGGAGGGGGGACGTCCGCATGTCCGGTCCGGCACCGGCGGTTCCTACGCCGTCAGCCAGTTCCGCAGGCGCTCCTCGCCCGCGAGGATCTTGGCCGTCTCCACCCGCTCGTCACGCCTGTGCGCCAAGTGCGGGTTGCCCGGGCCGTAGTTCACGGCGGGGACGCCGAGCGCGGAGAAGCGGGACACGTCGGTCCAGCCGTACTTCGGCTGCGGGGTGCCGCCCACCGCCTCGATGAAGGCCGCCGCGGCCGGGTGGGACAGGCCGGGCAGGGCGCCGCCGCTGTGGTCGTCGATCACGAACTCCGTGACCCCGCAGTCGGCGAAGACCTCGCGGACGTGCGCGACGGCCTCCTCCTCGGTGCGGTCGGGGGCGTAGCGGAAGTTGACCGTCACCACGCACGCGTCCGGGATGACGTTGCCCGCGACCCCGCCGCTGATGCCGACCGCGTTGAGGCCCTCGCGGTACTCCAGGCCGTCGATGACCGGCCACCGGGGCTCGTAGGAGGCGAGGCGGGCGAGGATGGGGGCGGCCGCGTGGATGGCGTTGGAGCCCATCCAGGAGCGCGCCGAGTGGGCCCGCTCGCCCTCGGTCTTCAGCAGCACCCGCAGCGTGCCCTGGCAGCCGCCCTCGACCTGGCCGTCGGAGGGCTCCAGCAGAACGGCGAAGTCGCCCTCCAGCCACTCCGGGTGGGCCTCGGCGACGTGCCTGAGGCCGTTGAGGTCGGCGGCGACCTCCTCGTTGTCGTAGAAGACGAAGGTCAGGTCGCGGTTGGGGGCGGGGACCGTGGCCGCGATGCGCAGCTGCACCGCGACGCCGGACTTCATGTCGCAGGTGCCGCAGCCCCACAGCACGCCGTCCTCGTCCAGGCGCGAGGGGACGTTGTCCGCGATCGGGACGGTGTCGATGTGGCCGGCCAGGATGACGCGCTCGGCGCGGCCCAGGTTCGTCCGGGCGATCACGTTGTTGCCGTAGCGGTCGACCGTGAGGTGCGGCAGGGCGCGCAGGGCGGTCTCGATCGCGTCCGCGAGCGGCTTCTCGGTGCCGCTCTCGGAGCGGAGGTCCACGAGTTGCGCGGTGAGCGCGGCGGCGTCGAGCGTGAGGTCAAGCGAGGTGTCGGCCATGTCCGCGACCCTAACGCGTCACCCGCGGCCGCCGGGTTCCCCGCGCTGCTCCGGCCTGGTCGGCGGCACTGCCCGGACCCCCCGTGGGGACCGGACGGGGCTCCAGTACCTTGTACGCGTGTCAGAGCCGTCCCCCACTCGTATCAAGCGCCGCGGCCGTCTTTTCCGTTTCTCCGCGGCCCTGTTGGTCCTCTGCGGCGTCGCCGCCTATCTCGTGGTGCAGTACGTCACCGGAGGCGGTGGCGCGCACGGCTGCAAGGTGGTGTCGGCCGACGCCGACGGGACGTCGTACGAGTTCTCGCCGGAGCAGGCGCAGAACGCGGCGACGATCGCGGCCGTCGGCACCGGCCGCCACATGCCCGAGCGGGCCGTGGCGATCGCGCTGGCCACGGCCATCCAGGAGTCGGGGCTGCGCAACATCCAGCACGGCGACCGGGATTCGCTGGGCCTGTTCCAGCAGCGGCCCTCGCAGGGCTGGGGCACCGAGGAGCAGATCATGGACCCGGCGTACGCGGCGGGCATCTTCTACGCACACCTGGCGAAGGTGCCGGACTACACCGACCTGCCCCTGACGGTGGCGGCGCAGCGGGTGCAGCGCAGCGGCTACCCGGAGGCGTACGCCAAGCACGAGCCGGACGCCACGCTGCTGGCGGCGTCCCTGACCGGGACCGCGTCGGCCACGCTGACCTGCGACGGCCGCCCGCAGTCCGGGGTCTCGGCGACCGGTCCGGACGCCGTACGCAGCGCGCTGGTACGGGACTTCGGGCGCGACGCGCTCCAGGAGACCGGTGCGGAGGTGGGCGGCGTCCCGGTGCCCTCGCCGTCTCCCTCGCCGAGTGTGACCGCGACCGCGCAGGGGCGGACGGTGACCGTTCCGGTGGCCGAGAGCCAACGGACCGACGCGGGCGGGTACGGGGAGCGGCAGCGGGGCTGGCAGCTCGCCCAGTGGGCGGTGGCGAACTCCTCGGCGCTGCACGTCCAGCGGGTGTCGTACGCCGGGCGCGAGTGGGTCGCCGGGAGCAGCGACAGCCAGTGGAAGCCGGTCGCGTCGGACGGGGCCGGCGGGGCGGAGCAGTCCGCGGGGGTCGTCCGGATCGTGACCGGACAGTAGTACGGGGGGTCACTCCTGAGGGTTGCTCGTGCCGCGGTTCACCGCGCCGGGCGGCCCGATTCCCCACCGGACGCGAGAACCCTTGGAAATCAAAGGGTGTAAGGATTCTGCGCCGTTTTCAGGGCGACCTTCTTTGCCCGTTTTTATCCACACCTGATTATGCGATGCGTTATCCATTCGTTACCCGAGGCGTCCGCAACCTTCGCGGGCTTCGAGCGGTAGTCACGGCGTCCGAGCCCGGACCCGAGCCCGGACCAACACCGTTCTCTCCCGTCGAATGGAGCATCATGTCCCTCCCTCTGACCCGCCGGATCGCCCGTACCGCGCTGCTCGTCGCAGCGGGAGCGGCAGCCGGGGTC
Organism: Streptomyces sp. NPDC055966; assembly: GCF_042269865.1. Taxonomy (NCBI): domain Bacteria; kingdom Bacillati; phylum Actinomycetota; class Actinomycetes; order Kitasatosporales; family Streptomycetaceae; genus Streptomyces; species Streptomyces sp. NPDC055966. Next base: position 97,862 of record NZ_JBHJYK010000008.1, on the reverse strand, counting down.
GGTGCGGCCGGCTCCGCCAGCGCGGCCCCCAGCCAGCCCACGGTGGCCCCCAACCTGAGCGGCATGTCCGCCGTGGACGCGTCGCAGCTCGCCAACACCGCCGACGGTGCCGCACAGAACGCAACCACGCTCGCCGGCAACGCGGGCGGCCGAGTGGTCGGCACGGCGGTTCCGGCCGCGGGCCAGGCCGCCGGCGGCGGTCTGAAGAAGGCGGCCCCGGTGGCCCAGCAGGCCGCGGGCAGCGCGGCCGGGGCGGCCGGGAACGTCCTCGGGGACGCCGCGTCCGGCGCGACGAAGGGCGGCACCCTGCCGGCGTCCAACCTGCCGGTGCAGGGTCTGCCGCTGAGCTGACCCCCGCACGACGAAGGGGTCCGGGGAGCGTGCTCCCCCGCCCCCCACGGCGAGGGGGGGAGGCAC